>NZ_JBITGV010000014.1:0-300343 GCF_044457385.1 Streptomyces sp. NPDC050548 | reverse complement strand
GGGCCCATCTTTCTATACCCCCCCCGTTTGTTGTCTTTTTTTATATTACTCCTTTTATAATAAAAACCCCCCGGGGGGGGGGGGGGCCCCCCCCCCCCCCCCCCCCCCCCCCCGGCGTGTTCGGGCACGGACGCTGCCCGATCTCACGCCCCGGAGTACAGCGGCGCAGGTCCGCGACGGGCACGGCGCGCGGTAAACGGTCGCATACGGGCAGCATCGGGCGTGCAACAGGCCTGGTCAGTGCCGCGCACCCGCTGTAGAACTTCCCCCAAGGGTCCCACCGGGCCCGAACGGGCAGTACTCCAGGTGAGCGGGAAGGCGGTGTCGGCCATGGGGACGAGTTCGGCGGAAGAACGTCAGCGCGAGATCGTGCGCGCCGCACGCCGCACCGGCTCGGTCGACGTCACCGCGCTCGCCGCCGAGCTGGGCGTGGCCAAGGAGACCGTACGGCGCGATCTGCGCGCCCTGGAGGACCACGGGCTGGTCCGCAGGACCCATGGCGGGGCCTACCCCGTGGAGAGCGCCGGTTTCGAGACGACGCTCGCCTTCCGCGCCACCAGCCATGTCCCGGAGAAGCGCCGGATCGCGGTCGCCGCGGCCGAGCTGCTCGGGGACGCCGAGACGGTCTTCGTCGACGAGGGCTTCACCCCCCAGCTCATCGCCGAGGCGCTGCCCAGGGACCGGCCGCTGACCGTGGTCACCGCGTCCCTGCCGGTCGCGGGCGTGCTCGCCGAGTCCGAGAACACCTCGGTACTGCTGCTCGGCGGCCGGGTCCGGCACGGCACCCTCGCCACCGTGGACCACTGGACGACGAAGATGCTCGCCGGCTTCGTCCTCGACCTCGCCTTCATCGGCGCCAACGGCATCTCCCGCGAACACGGCCTGACCACGCCCGATCCCGCCGTCAGCGAGGTCAAGGCACAGGCCATCCGCGCCGCCCGGCGCACCGTGTTCGCCGGTGTGCACACCAAGTTCGGTGCGGTCAGCTTCTGCAGGTTCGCCGAGATCGGCGCCCTGGAGACGATCGTCACGAGCACGCTGCTCCCGTCGGCCGAAGCCCACCGCTACTCACTGCTGGGGCCACAGGTCATCCGCGTCTAGCACTCGCATCGTTCGAAAGCCCGACGCACCGTTTGAAATCCCAACTCACCCCCCAGGGGTGTGCCATTCCCGCGCGCACCCTTTTTCTCCCCTTTCTCCCCACATGTGCAGGAGCGATCCATGCGAACCCAGAGCCGACGACGGCCGCCGCGAGCCAAGCTCGCCCTGGCCGCCGTAGGGACGCTGCTCGCCCCGCTGCTCTCCGGCTGCTGGGTCGGAGCGGGCGGCGCCGGATCAGGCGGCAACTCGATCAACGTCCTGATGGTCAACAACCCCCAGATGGTCGAACTCCAGAAACTGGCCCCGCACTTCACGAAGGAGACCGGCATCAAGGTCAACTTCACGGTGCTGCCCGAGAACGACGTCCGCGACAAGATCAGCCAGGACTTCGCCAACCAGGCCGGCCAGTACGACGTCGCGACCCTCTCCAACTACGAGATCCCGATCTACGCCCGCAACGGCTGGCTGCACGAGATGGACTCCTACGTCGCCAAGGACACCGCCTACGACGAGCAGGACATCCTCAAGCCGATGCGGGAGTCCCTGACCGCGGACGACGGCAAGCTCTACGGGCAGCCGTTCTACGGAGAGTCGTCCTTCCTGATGTACCGCAAGGACGTGCTCGCCGCGAAGGGCATCACGATGCCCGCGCACCCGACCTGGACCCAGGTGGCCGACATAGCCGCCAAGGTCGACGGCGCCCAGTCCGGCATGAAGGGCATCTGTCTGCGCGGACTGCCCGGCTGGGGCGAGCTGATGGCGCCCCTGACCACCGTCGTGAACACCTTCGGCGGCACCTGGTTCACCAAGGACTGGAAGGCACAGCTCGACTCCCCCGCGTTCGAGCAGGCGACGAAGTTCTATGTCGACCTCGTCCGCAAGCACGGCGAGTCCGGCGCGCCCCAGTCCGGGTTCGCCGAGTGCCTCAACAACATCACCCAGAGCAAGGTCGCCATGTGGTACGACGCCACCTCGGCGGCGGGCTCGCTGGAGGCCAAGGGCTCCCCGGTGAAGGGCAAGATCGGCTACGTCCCCGCCCCGGTCGAGAAGACCGACTCCTCGGGCTGGCTCTACACGTGGGCCTGGGGCATCCAGAAGGCGTCCCACAACTCCGACAAGGCCTGGAAGTTCGTGTCCTGGGCGTCCAGCAAGGAGTACGAGCAGCTGGTCGGCGAGACGGACGGCTGGGCCAACGTGCCGGCCGGGAAGCGCGCCTCGACGTACACGAACCCCGAGTACGTGAAGGAGGCCGCCGCCTTCCAGGAGCAGACGAAGGAGGCCATCGAGGGCGCCAAGCCCAACGACCCCGGTGTGCAGCCGCGACCCGCGCCCGGCATCCAGTTCGTCGACATCCCCGAGTTCACCGACCTCGGCACGAAGGTCTCCCAGGAGATCAGTTCGGCCATCGCCGGGCGCCAGTCCGTCGACTCGGCCCTGAAGAAGTCCCAGAAGCTGGCCGAGAAGATCTCCAAGGAGTACGAGGGACGATGACCGCCACGACAACGGCCCCTCTGGCCGCCGCTCCGACCCGCACCGCGCGCCCGCCCTCGGACAGGCTGCGCACCTGGGCCACCCGTGCCCCGCTGCTCCCCGCCCTGGTCTTCATGATCGTCGTGACCCAACTCCCGTTCGTGGCCACGCTGGTGATCTCGTTCTTCGACTGGAACGCGCTCTATCCGAAGGCCCGGCACTTCACCGGATTCGACAACTACCAGCAGGTCCTCAGCGACGCCGACCTGCGCCACTCGGTGTGGACGACCGTCCTGCTCACCGTCGCCGTGGTGCTGGCCAGCCTGGTCATCGGCCTGCTGCTCGCACTGCTCCTGGACCGCAAGTTCCGCGGCCGGGGCTTCGTCCGCACCCTGCTGATCGCCCCGTTCCTGGTGGTGCCGGTGGCCGCGGCCCTGCTCTGGAAGCATGTGCTCTACAACCCCGAATACGGCCTGCTCAACGGCCTGTTGCACTATGTGGGCGGCCCGCAGCCGGACTGGATCTCCAACACCCCGCTGCTCGCCGTAGAGGCATCACTCGTGTGGCAGTGGACGCCGTTCATGATGCTGATCCTGCTGGCCGGGCTGCAGAGCCGCGACCACCAGCAGATCGAGGCCGCGAAGGTGGACGGCGCGAGCGACTGGCAGGTCTTCCGCTATCTGACGCTGCCGCATCTGCGCCGCTATCTCGAACTCGGCGCCCTGCTGGGCTCGATCTACATCGTCCAGAACTTCGACGCGGTCTTCACCATCACGTCCGGCGGCCTGGGCACCGCCAACCTGCCCTACACCGTCTACCAGAGCTTCTACCAGGCCCACGAGAACGGCCTCGCCTCGGCGGCCGGCGTCCTGGTCGTCATCGGCTCGATCATCATCGCGACCTTCGCCCTGCGGGTCGTGTCGTCCCTGTTCCGTGAGGAGGCGTCCCGCGCATGAGCAGCATGAGCAGCATCGCCGTACGCGCGCGTGCCCGCCGCAAAGGCTCGGGGCTCGGCCTGGTGGCCTGGCTCCTGGGCATCGTGTTCTTCCTGCCCATCGCCTGGATGGCGCTGACGTCCTTCCACTCGGAGACCGACGCGGCGACCAATCCGCCGTCCTTCGGGGCCGCCCTCACCCTGGACGGCTACCGGGAGTTCTTCGGCACGGGCGGCGGCGCGAGCCCCTGGCCCGCGCTGGTCAACTCCCTTGTCGCGTCCGTGGCTTCGACGCTCTTCGTGCTGCTGCTGGCGTTCCCGGCGGCCTACGCGCTGTCGATCCGCCCGGTGAAGAAGTGGACCGACGTCCTGTTCTTCTTCCTGTCCACGAAGATGCTCCCGGTGGTCGCGGGCCTGCTGCCGATCTACCTGTTCGCGAAGAACGCCGGGATGCTGGACAACATCTGGCTCCTGGTCATCCTCTACACCTCGATGAACCTGCCGATCGCGGTGTGGATGATGCAGTCCTTCCTCGCCGAGGTCCCGGTCGCCGTCATCGAGGCGGCACAGATCGACGGCGCCCGGCTGCCGACCATCCTCGCGCGCGTGGTGGCCCCGATCGCCCTCCCCGGTATCGCGGCGACAGCCCTCATCTGCTTCATCTTCAGCTGGAACGAGCTGCTGTTCGCCCGGGTCCTCACGGGTGTCGTCGCCGAGACCGCGCCCGTGTTCCTGACCGGCTTCATCACCAGCCAGGGCCTGTTCCTGGCGAAGGTGTGCGCCGCGTCGCTCGTCATCTCCCTGCCGGTGCTCGCCGCGGGGTTCGCCGCCCAGGACAAGCTGGTCCAGGGCCTCTCCCTGGGAGCCGTCAAATGAAGGCCGCCGTCATCGAGTCCGTGGGCCGCGCCGTCGTCACCGAGGTCCCGGACCCGACGCCAGGCCCCCGCGAGGTCGTCGTCGAGGTCGCCGCGTGCGGCCTCTGCGGCACCGATCTCCACATCCTCCAGGGCGAGTTCGCGCCCAAGCTGCCGATCGTGCCGGGCCACGAGTTCGCCGGCGAGATCGTCGCGGTCGGCACCCAGGTCACCGAGGTCTCGGTCGGCGACCAGGTGGCCGTGGACCCCTCGCTGTACTGCTTCGAGTGCCGGCAGTGTCGCAACGGCCACAACAACCTCTGCGAACGCTGGGCTGCGATCGGCGTCACGACCGCCGGCGGCGCGGCCCAGTACGCGCTGGCGCCCGTGGCGAACTGCGTGAAACTGCCCGAGCACGTGCGCACCGAGGACGCGGCCCTGATCGAACCGCTCTCCTGCGCGGTGCGCGGCTACGACGTCCTCCAGTCCCGCCTCGGCGCGCACGTCCTGATCTACGGCTCCGGGACCATGGGCCTGATGATGCTGGAGCTGGCCAAGCGGACCGGCGCGGCCAGCGTCGACATCGTGGACCTGAACCCGACCCGCCTGGAGACGGCCCGCACGCTCGGTGTCTCCGGGTCGGCGGCGAACGCGGAGGAGCTGGAGAGGCCGCAGGGCTGGGACCTCGTGATCGACGCGACCGGCAACGCGGCGGCGATCCAGGACGGCCTGGACCGGGTGGCGAAGGCGGGCACGTTCCTGCAGTTCGGGGTGGCCGACTACGCCACCCGGGTGTCGATCGACCCGTACCGCATCTACAACCAGGAGATCACCATCACCGGCTCCATGGCGGTGCTGCACAGCTTCGAGCGCGCGGCGGAGCTGTTCGCGAACGGGGTCCTCGACCCCGGGATCTTCATCAGCGACCGGATCGAGCTGGAGCGGTATCCGGAGGCGCTGGAGCAGTTCGCGGCGGGGGTGGGACGGAAGATCGTGGTGATTCCCTAGGGAATCGGCGGGATTCGGGCCGGCACTTCCAAAGCTTGGCCAATTGGCCACTTGGTAAGGGAACGGCAAAATGGTCTCGGTCGTTCACGAGTCATGACAGCTATGACCCCAGGCTCGAACATCCCTCTTCCGGTCACCCGGGTGGCGGTCGATGTCGCCGCCCCCGTGCGGCTCGACGTGTCGAGCCTGCTGCTCACCGGCGACGGCAAGGTGCGCTCGGACGACGACTTCATCTTCTACAACCAGCCGAACGGCCCGGGTGTGACGTACCGCTCCGGCGGCGGTACGTCCCCGGACGCGATCACCGTCGACACGGCCGCGGTGCCGCCCGGGATCGAGAAGATCGTCGTCACGGCGAGTCCCGACGCCGCGGGGCAGACCTTCCAGGGCATCGAGCCCACGGCGACGATCCGCAACGCGGCCGACGACTCGGTGCTGGCCACGTTCACGCCCCCGCAGCTCGGCGCCGAGACGGCACTCGTGGTCGTGGAGATCTATCTCCGCAACGGCGTCTGGAAGGCCCGCGCGGTCGGCCAGGGCTACGCCAACGGCCTGGCGGGCATCGCCACGGACTTCGGCGTCTCGGTGGAGGAACCGGCTCCGGCGCCCGCTCCGGTGGCTCCGCCGGCCCCCGTGACGCAGGCCCCGGTGGCGCCTCCGGTGCCCGCCGCTCCCCCGGCCCCGCCCGCCGCGCCCCCGCTCGGCGCCGGGAAGATCAACCTCGACAAGGGCCGCGTCAGCCTCCAGAAGAACCAGACGGTGTCCCTGGTCAAGGGTGGTCGCGCACTCCTCTCCCAGGTCAAGATGGGTCTCGGCTGGGAGCCCGCGTTCCGCGGCAAGGACATCGACCTCGACGCCTCGGTCATCGCCTACGGCCCGCAGCGCAACCACGTCGACAGCTGCTACTTCGGCAAGCTGTCAATCCTGAACGGCGCGATCAAGCACTCCGGTGACAACCTCACGGGCGAGGGCGGCGGTGACGACGAGGTGATCGTGGTCGACCTCGGCCGCATCCCCCAGGAGGTCACCGGCCTGGTCTTCACGGTCAACTCCTTCTCCGGCCAGAAGTTCACCGAGGTCGCCAAGGCCTACTGCCGCCTCATCGACGCCGCGACCGGCGAGGAACTGGTCCGCTTCGACCTCACCAACGCCGAGGCCCAGACCGGCGTCATGATGGCCAAGCTCGTCAAGCAGTTCTCCGGCGAATGGGACATGACCGCGATGGGCGACTTCGTGAAGTCCCGCACGGTGCGCGGCATGGTGAAGCCGGCGGCGCAAGCACTGTAACCACCAGGGACACAGTCCTACGACCGCTGCGGGCGCCCCTGATCGAGGGGCGCCCGGCGTTCATTCCCCCTGGGCGGCGGGCCGCAGGCCGTCCGTCAGCAGGGACAGATAGCGGCGGATGAACTTCCCCTGGCCGTCCGCCAGTTCGGAGGCCGTGGACACTCCGTGGGCCAGCCGCAGGATCTCGATCGGCTCGACGTCCTGGCGCAGGGTGCCCTCCCGCTGCGCCGCCTCGACCAGCCGCTGCGCCGCGCCCTTCATGGAGCCGGCGCATGCCGTGAGCGCGGCCTGGCTGCCATCGGTGACGGCCGACCCCAACAGCGCCTTCATGCCGCGCACTTGAATCATGCCGAGGCCGACCCAGTACAGCCACTCGACCAGCGCCTCGCCGGGCGGGAGTTCCTTCGCGATCTCGTCCGCCCGGGTCGCGAGCGCCTCGATCCGGTCGACGTAGGCCGCCTCCAGCAGCTCCTGCCGGGTCGGGAAGTGCCGGTAGAGCGTGCCGGACCCGACGCCGGCGCGCTTGGCGATGTCGTCGAGCGACGCGTTCTCCCCGTGCTCGGCGAACGCCTCGGCCGCCACCTTCAGCAGGCGCTCGTAGTTGCGCCGGGCGTCCGCGCGCATGGGCCTGACCTGAGTCATCCAGATACTCCTTGCGAACCGGGGACTCTCTCCGTATCTTACCGAGTACTAAACGGAGACAGTCCCCGCTTATCTTTGCGGGCAGTCCGCGCTGCCCGCACGCCTCTCAGCCGGGGACGCCAGACCGGGAGAACTCCATGTCCACCCCGTCCGCACCGTCCACCACCACCGATCCTCTCCCCGCACCACCCGCGCCCGCCAGGCTCGGCACCGTCCTCTTCGTCGTCGTGACCGCCTACCTGATGGTCGGCGTCGACTCCACCGTCGTCAACGTCGCCCTGCCCGACATCCAGAAGGACCTCGACTTCAGCCCCACCGGCCTGTCCTGGGTCCTCAACGCCTACACCCTCGCCTTCGGCGGGCTGCTCCTGCTGGGCAGCCGGGTCGGCGACATCGTCGGCCGCCGCCGGACACTCACGATCGGCGTGCTGCTCTTCGCCTCGTCCTCCCTGCTCGGCGGACTGGCCACCGACAGCGCGTGGCTGCTCGCGGCCCGCGCGCTCCAGGGCCTGGGCGCCGCGCTCATCGCACCCAACACCCTCGCCCTGATCACCACCAACTTCCCCGAAGGACCGCGCCGTCACCACGCGCTCGGCATCTACACGTCCATGGCCGGTATCGGCGCCTCGATCGGCCTGGTCATCGGCGGCATGCTCACCTCCTGGGCGTCCTGGCGCTGGTCACTGCTGATCAACGTGCCGATCGGCGCCGCGGTGGCCCTGGCGCTCCCCCGCTTCGTGGGCGAAACCCCGCGCCACGCGGGCCGGTTCGACGCGGCGGGCGCACTGACCGGCACCGCCGGGATGACCTCGCTGGTGTACGCGTTCATCCGGGTCTCCTCGGACGGCTGGGGCGACCTCCAGGCGCAGTCGGGCTTCGGCGCGGCAGTGGCCCTGCTGATCGGCTTCACCCTGGTCGAGTCCCGCGCCGAGCAGCCGATCATGCCGCTGCACCTGTTCGCGAGCCGCAACCGGGCGGGCGGCTACGCGGGCGTCCTGCTGCTGCCGGCGGGCATGTTCGGCGCGTTCTACTTCCTCACCCTGATCAGCCAACGGGTGCTGGACTACAGCCCGTTGCGCGCGGGCTTCGCCTTCCTGCCGCTGACCCTGGCGCTGTTCGCGGTCGTGCGTTTCGTACCGCGCCTGCTCGCCCGTCTCGGCGCGAAACCGGTCCTGCTCACCGGCATGGCCCTGCTCGCCACCTCGGCGGGCTGGCTCTCGCAACTCGGCCCCGACGACGGCTACTTGACCGGTCTGCTCGGTCCGCTCGTCCTGATGGGCGTGGGCGTCGGCCTCAGCTTCATGCCGCTCAACGCGACGATCCTCGCGGGCATCGAGCCGCGCGAGGCGGGCGCCGCGTCGGGCCTCCTGCAGACCCTCCAGTGGCTCGGCGGCACCCTCGGACTCTCCATCCTGGTCACCGTCTACGGCACGGCGACCCGGCACACCACCGGTTCGCCGTCCGACATCCTCGTCCACGGCTCGGCCCGCGCGTTCGCCGTCGCCGCGCTTATCGCCCTGACCGCGCTGCTGGTGTCGGCGTTCGTGATCACCGGCAGAAAGCCCGCGGAAACGGCCAGGACGGCCTAGAACAGCGCGCTGTACGCGTTCAGCGCGGGCTGTCCGCCGAGGTGGGCGTAGAGCACGGTGGAGTCCCGGCCGATCTCGCCGCGCGCGACGAGATCGATCATTCCGGCCATCGACTTGCCCTCGTACACAGGGTCGGTGACCATCCCCTCGGTACGGGCGGCGAGGCGCATCGCCTCCAGGGTGGTCTCGTCCGGGATGCCGTAGATGCCGGCGTGGTAGCGGTCGTCCAGTTCGACGTCGTCGACGGTCAACTCCCGCTTGACCCCGATCAGTTGGCCGGTGCCGTGCGCGATGCGGGCCACCTGCTCGCGGGTCTCGGCGGGCTTGGCCGACGCGTCGATGCCGAGGACGCGGCGCTCACGCCCGCCCGCCTCCTCGATCGCCCGGAACCCGGCGACCATGCCGGCCTGGGTGGAGCCGGTCACCGAGCACACCACCACGGTGTCGAAGAAGACGCCCAACTCCCGCTCCTGATCGGCGACTTCGTAGGCCCAGTTGGCGAAGCCCAGACCACCGAGCGGGTGGTCGGAGGCGCCGGCCGGGATGGCGTACGGCTTGCCGCCGCTCTCCTCGACCTCGCGCAGCGCCTGCTCCCAGCTCTCCTTGAAGCCGATGCCGAACCCGGCCTTCACCAGGCGTATGTCCGCTCCGGCGAGCCGGCTGATCAGGATGTTGCCGACCTTGTCGTAGACGGAGTCGGGCCACTCCACCCAACTCTCCTGGATCAGCACGCACTTGAGCCCGGCGCGGGCGGCACAGGCGGCGACCTGACGGGTGTGGTTGGACTGCACACCGCCGATCGACACGAGGGTGTCGCAGCCCTTCGCGAGGGCGTCCGCGACCAGGTACTCCAGCTTGCGGGTCTTGTTCCCGCCGTACGCCACACCGGAGTTGCAGTCCTCCCGCTTGGCCCACAGGGCGGCACCGCCGAGGTGTGCGGTGAGGCGCTCCAGCGGGTGGACGGGCGAGGGGCCGAAGAGGAAGGGGTAACGGTCGTACGAGGAAAGGGACATGGGATCTCCAGGGTCAGTCGGTGTCGGCCAGGTCCGCGAGGGTGTGCCAGATGTCGGCCGTGACGCGGACCGCACCGTCCGTGTCACCTTCGGCGCAGGCCTCGATCAGCCGCTCGTGCAGTCCGGCCGAGCGGCACGAGCCGCCCTCGCCGAAGCGTCGTCGCTCCAGTCGGCGGATGAGCGGGGTGTAACGGGCGACGGTGGCGGCGGCGGCGCGATTGCCGCTCACCCGCACCGGTACATCGTGGAGTTCGTCGTCGGCGCGCAGGGCCGCGTCCACGTCACCGGCGGCCACGGCGGCGGCGAACCGGGCGTTGGCCGCGCGCATCACGTCAACGTCCGCGTCCCGCAAGAGGGGTACGGCGACCCGGGTCACCAACTCGTGCATGGCCCCGACCACGGCGGCGGCGTCCCGCACCTCGGCGGCCACGACCGGAGTCACCCGGGTGTAGCTCTGCGGCTTGCTCTCCAGCAGCCCCTCCTCCACCAGCCGCGAGAACGCCTCCCGCACCGGCGCCCGCGACAGCCCGAGCCGCTCGGCCAGCTCGGCGTCCCGCACCACCGCGCCGGGTTCGATCTCACCGGCCACGATGGCGTCGCGGATCGCTTCGTAGGCGCGGTCTCGGAGGAGAGTGCGCGGGACGGGCCGTAGGGCATTCATGAATTGAAATGTTAGATGTCAATCTCCCGTCGGACAAGGGTGTGGCCCGCACCCGTGCGTGGGTGCGGGCCACAGGTCTCGCCTCAGGCGGCCCAGGGCCAGTCCGCGTCCCGGGCGGCCTCCAGCAGCGGAACCATCCGGAAGGCCGCGTCCGAGAGGCCGCCGAAGGTGTGCCGGTTGGCGGTGCCGGACGGGCCGTGGCCTGCCCGGTACCCGGCGAGGTTCCAGGTGTAGACCGGCACGTGGGCCGGGATCTGCTCGGTCGGGTCGCCGTGCCGGCTGTACGCGTACTGCTCGTCGGTGATGATCAGCACCCGGTCCTGGCCCCGGTAGTGCGAGCGGACCGCCGAGGTGGTGTCGGTGCCGCCCAGGTCGCCGAAGCGGCCCAGGACCTTGAGCACCGACTCGCCCGCGCCGAAGTCCAGACGCCTGCTCGTGGTACCGAACTCGACGAGGTCCGCGTCCGCCGCCCGCAGCGCGAGCGCCGTACCGAAGATCGCCGCCGCGTCGGCCCGGTTGAGCTCGGAGCGGTCGGACAGCCGCGAGTAGAACATCGAACCCGAGCGGTCCACGAGCACCAGCGTGCGGCCCGGCAGCGCGGGCACGTTGGCCAGCGAGTGGCCGAGCGCCCGCTCCAGGGGGTACGCCCAGCGCAGCGAGGGCGCGTGCTGGTACGCGGCGAGGTACCGGAAGGGGAACTGCCGCGAGCGCGCGACCTCCGCCGGGTCACTGATCTTCGCCGCGACCCGGGCCGCGACCTCGTCGGAGACCCCGGCCTCGTCGAAATTCCGCAGATTCCGGACGAGCGCCATCGACCCCATGGACGGAATCACGGCCTCCCAGGCCGCCTTGTCCATCGGGCCCTGGAGCCAGCCGGCCAGCGCCTCCCAGGTCATCCCGGCCGCCGCGAGCCGCTCGGCGCCGTCGGCCGACGTGACGACCGCGCGCCGCCGCTCGACCGGCAGTGCCATCAACTCGCGGTGTGCGGTGAGGACTTGGTTCGACGCGGGCGGTACGGCGGTGTCCGGGTGGTGCCGCCGGTCCAGGGCGTACTGGAACAGCTCGCCCTGCCACACCTTGTCCGGGTTTGGCGCCGCGTGCACCAGGTTGAGGATGTCGCCGAAGCGGTATCCCTTGGACGCGGTGTCGTACTTCAGCAGCGACTTGCCGTTGTAGAGGCGTCGTACGGCGTCGGCCACGCCTCGCTTGACGGGCTTCGGGATGCTACGGCCGTACCGCGCGGTCCAGTACGCGAGCAGCTCGCCGGGCTCGTCCGGGCGCCGGAGCACGGAGTCGACGACCTGGCGGTTCGAGGGGCCGTCGGTGGCGCCGGCGTCGAGGCGGGCCTTTACGTACTCGGCGGCGCCCACGACGGAGGCCGTACGGAGGTTGCCCTCGCCACGCAGCCAGCCGAGGAGGCCCGCCGTCCAGGCCGGGTCGGTGACGGCGAGCTCGCGCACAAGGGTCACGAAGCGGTCGTCGCGGTCGGCGCCGGACTCGTAAAAGGTCTGCTGGGAAACGAAGTGGGCGACGGCGAGCAGGAAAAGCTCGGAGCGCGCGTCCCGCTCACGGCCTCGGCCGCCCTGGTAGGTACGGAGTACACGCCCCGTCGAGGTCACTCGCGACGTGGGCTGCGCCTTCGCCGACTTGTTGTTGAATCGCGACATGATGAATTCCCCCCGAATTCATTGGTGTTCCGGAGGGAGGAGCGGCAAAGAGAGAGCGCCCGAGGTCGAAGTCGACTGCGGTGCTTATAAACTGGCGCGTCTTCCGTTCCGCCACATCGACCCTGAGTCGATGACGGGATTCGAACCCGCATGAGGGATTCACCCCCACCAGTTCCCGAAGTATCCGCTGCCTGCGCACCGGGCACCCACCAAATGCCGCGCCTCCCGAGATCAAATCGGCGGCGGCATGGGATTCTTTGGAAGAAGTAGCCGCGGCCCGCGCACCGGGAGGTGCATGAAGTTGTGGTGTCCAGAGTTCAAGGCCGGCGGAACCGACGTAGGTGCTCTAACCCCTGAGCTACACCGGCGCGTTGTACCGGTGGCGGGACTCGAACCCGCGGCCGCCCCATTATGAGTGGAAGTAGGTCCTGCCTTCGCACCTGGACGTTCTTCACTCTAGGAGGCGGCTGCGAGTCGGGCGAACGAATTAACTACTTCTTCTGTCGCTTCCAAGGCCCCGTAATGGCCAGCATGATCCCCGGCGTCTGGATGTTCGCGTACAGGGTCCTGCCGTCGGGTGAGAAGGTCACGCCCGTGAACTCGCTGTATTCCGGCTTCTCTTCGGTGCCGATGTTGAGTTCGTTGCGGGCGATCGGGTAGGTGCGGCCGCTCTCGGTCGCGCCGAAGAGGTGCTGGATGCCCTCGCCGTCCTCGGCGATGACGAGGCCGCCGTAGGGGGAGACGGTGATGTTGTCGGGGCCGTCGAACGCGCCGTCCACGGACGGGTCGGGGTTGACGCCGAGGAGGACCTTGAGGGTGAGGGTGCGGCGCTTGGGGTCGTAGAACCAGACGGCGCCGTCGTGCTGGACGGGGCTCTCCGTGCGGGCGAACGAGGAGACGATGTACGTGCCGCCGTCACCCCACCACATGCCCTCCAGCTTGCGGGCGCGGGTGACCTCGCCGGCCGCGAACTGCTTGCGGACCGACACCGACTTCGCGTCGCGGTCGGGGACGGTCACCCAGTCGACGCCGTAGACCGTGCCGATCTTCGTGGCGCGGGAGAGGTCGTCGACGAACTTGCCGCCGGAGTCGAAGCACTTGAAGGCTTCGAGGACGCCCGCGTCGTCGGCGAGGGTGCGGAGCTTGCCGCGGCCGTGGTGGAAGTGCTCGGGCGGGGTCCAGCGGTAGAGGAGGCCGTTGGGGTTGGCCGCGTCCTCGGTCAGGTACAGGTGGCCGCGCTTGGGGTCGACCACCACCGCCTCGTGGGCGTAGCGGCCGAGTGCCTTGATCGGCTTGGGGTTTCGGTTGGCGCGGCGGTCCGCCGGGTCGACCTCGAAGACGTAGCCGTGGTCCTTGGTGAAGCCGTTGGTGCCGGTCTTGTCCTCGGTCTCCTCGCAGGTGAGCCAGGTGTCCCAAGGGGTGTTGCCGCCCGCGCAGTTGGTGGCGGTGCCGGCGATGCCGACCCACTCGGCGACGTGGTCGCGGCGGACCTCGACGACCGTGCAGCCGCCGGCCGCGGCGGGGTCGTAGACGAGGCCCTCGGTGAGCGGGACGGGGTGGGGCCAGTTGGCGCGGGGGCCGGCCAGTTCGTGGTTGTTGACGAGGAGGGTGGCGCCGCGCGGGCCGTCGAAGGTGGACGTGCCGTCGTGGTTGGAGGGGGTGAACTCGCCCGACTCCAGTTTGGTTTTGCCGCTGTAGGTGATGACGCGGTATTTGAAGCCGGCGGGGAGGGCGAGGAGGCCGTCCGGGTCGGCGACCAGCGGGCCGTAGCCGACGCCGACATGGCCGTAGCCGGTCGCCGACTCCTCGGCCGCGGTCTCGGTGTCGGTGGCGGCGAGGGCGTTGGGGGCGGTCGCGAGGGCGCCGACGCTGCCCGCCAGGGCGACCCCGGCACCGGTGATCGCGGATTTCGCGGCGAAGTCTCTGCGGGTGAGCGACATGGTGTGTCTCCTGTGACGGTGGGTGTGCCGTGGAGGGTGGCGGACCTCGGGTCGGCGCCACCGTCCCGCCCACGTCTGAACAGGAGTTGAACACCGGCCGACTTCTCCGGGCCCTCTTCCATGAATCCGTATGTTCTCACCCATGGGACTCAAAAGTCCCCGTGCCGCACTCGCTCAATTCCCTTGCTGGGAGCGGGCCTTGAAGGCCGCCTTGCGTGCTTCCTTCGCGATCCGCTTGTCGGGGTGGAGTCGGCCCATCGCCTCCAGGACGTCCGCGGTCGCCGGGTGGTCGACCCGCCAGGCCGCCGCGAAGAAGCCGTTGTGCTGCTGGGCCAGGCCTTCGACCAGGGCCTGCAATTCCTCGGAGTTGCCCTCGGCGGCCAGTTGCGCGGCGACCGTGTCGACGGTCAGCCAGAAGACCAGGTCCTCGGAGGGCGCGGGGACGTCGCTCGCGCCGCGTTCGCTGAGCCAGACCCGGGCGAGGCCGCCGAGTTCGGGGTCGTCGAGCACCTCGCGCAGGGCGGGTTCGGCCTCCGGGCCGACGAGGGAGAGGGCCTGCTGGCAGAGGAGCCTGCGCAGCGGTGCGCCGGTGTCGGCGCCGCGGGCCGCCGCCAGCAACTCCCGTGCGGCGGCGAGGGGTTGGCGGCCGGCCAGCCACTGTTCGGTCTCGGCCCGCGCGGCTTTCTGCGGGAAGGTGGACGTACCGTCGAGGAGCGCGTCCGCGCCCTTGTCGGCGAGGTCTCCGACGGCGGGCGCGACGAAGCCGGCCTCCTGGAGGCGGGCGCGCAGGCCGTAGAGGCCGAGCGGGGTGAGCCGCACCATGCCGTAGCGGGTGACGTCGGTCTCGTCGACGGAGGGCGGGGTTCCGTCGACCGCTTCGTCGAAGTCGGCCATCAGGGCCTCGTCCACGGGCTGGTACTCGACGATCCCGACCGGTGCGAGCAGCCGGAACTGGTCGTCGAGGCGCATCATCGCGTCGGAGACCTGTTCCAGTACGTCGTTGGTGGGTTCTCCCATGTCGCTGGGCACGATCATCGAGGCGGCCAGCGCGGGCAGCGGGACGGGGCCGTCGCCGGGGCCCTCCTCGTTGACGGTGAGGAGGTAGAGGTTGCCGAGGACGCCGTCGAGGAACTCGGCCTCCGCCTCGGGGTCCCAGTCGAGTGACGAGAAATCGACCTCGCCGCCCTCGCCGACGGCGTCGACAAGACCGTCCAGATCGGGCACGCTCGCGTCCGCGAGGACGGTGTCGAGGGCGCCCAGCCACACCGCGAGGACGTCGTGCGGCGAGCCGGCGGTGAGCAGCGCAAGCTCCTCGCCGGCCGCGACGGTGCCCTCGTCCTCGTCGACGATCTCGACGAGCCCGGTGTCGACCGCGACCCGCCAGGCCTCGCTGGCGTCGGCCGCCGCGTCGTCGCCGGTCAGCCCGAGGAGTTCGGCGGCGGCGGGCAGTTGCTCGTCGACGAGGCTGCCACCGGCGTCGATGCGGGTGTCGGGGCCTGCCCAGCGGGCGAGCCGGGCCGCGCGGGCGAGCAGGGGTGTGGACAGCGCGTCACGCGCCAGCTCCGCTTCGGAGTGCAGCCGCACCGGCGGCAGGGGGGAGCTGTCTGACATCGGTGGGTTCTCCTAGGGCGCCTCGAAGGCCGTACGACGGCCGTACACGACACACGACTCAGCCGCTCAGCCTAGACGGATTTCGACCCATGCCGCCCGGTTCATGTCCCGGCCACCAGGCATACATGGCTGAAACCTTGACAACTGAGCGGCCCCGCAATGAGATTGACGCGCGTAGAAATGTCATGGACACCTGATCCGGGTATCTTCTACGCGCGTCGCTACCGCCCCACCGGTCGCGGCTCCCACCGCCGCTGCACAGCTTCATCCACCCTCGTCCCGGCTCATGCATGTCCCCGGAGGGATCCCGTTGCCGAGCAAGTCCTCCGCGCGTCTCGCCGCGCTCACCGTCGCCGCCGCCTGTTCCGTGGCGTCCACGATCGTTCTCACCTCGCCCGCGCACGCCGACGGCGTCCGCATCCACGACATCCAGGGCACGACCCGGGTGTCGCCGTACGCCGGCCAGAAGGTCGCGGACGTACCGGGCATCGTCACGGGCGTACGCACGTACGGCTCGTCCAAGGGTTTCTGGTTCCAGGACGCGACCCCGGACGACAACCCGGCCACCAGTGAAGGCGTGTTCGTCTTCACCAGCTCGACCCCGAAGGTCGCCGTCGGCGACTCGGTCACCGTCTCCGGCACGGTCTCCGAGTACGTGCCGGGCGGCGCCGCCACGGGCAACCAGGCGCTGACCGAGATCACCAAGCCGACGGTCACCGTCGTCTCCAGCGGCAACGCCGTACCGGCCCCGGTCGTGATCGACTCCAAGTCGGTGCCGAGCGCGTACACGCAGGCCGGTGACACCGCCGCGAGCAACTCGATCAACGCGCTGCCGCTCCAGCCCAAGAAGTACGCCCTGGACTACTACGAGTCCCTTGAGGGCATGAACGTCCAGGTCTCCGACGCGCGCGTGGTCACCGCGACCGACCCGTACGCGGAGCTGTGGGTCACGGTGAAGCCGCACCAGAACGCCACCCCGCGCGGTGGCACGGTCTACGGGTCCTACGACTCGCAGAACGGCGGGCGCCTCCAGATCCAGTCCCTGGGCGCGACGGCGGACTTCCCGGTCGTCAACGTCGGCGACAAGCTCACCGGCACCACGGCCGGCCCGCTGGACTTCAACCAGTACGGCGGCTACACCCTCGTCGCGAACGAGATCGGCACCGTGAAGAGCGGCGGCCTGAAGCGCGAGACGACGGAGAAGCAGTCGAAGAACCAGCTCGCGGTCGCGACGTACAACGTCGAGAACCTCGACCCGTCGGACGGCTCCTTCGCCGCGCACGCCGCCGCGATCGTGAACAACCTCCAGTCCCCCGACATCGTGTCCCTGGAGGAGATCCAGGACAACAACGGCGCGACGGACGACGGCACGGTCGACGCGAGCGTCACGGTCAACAAGCTGATCGACGCGATCGTCGCGGCGGGCGGCCCGAAGTACGACTGGCGCTCGATCAACCCGGTCAACGACCAGGACGGCGGCGAGCCCGGCGGCAACATCCGCCAGGTCTTCCTGTTCAACCCGCAGCGGGTCTCCTTCACCGACCGCGCGGGCGGCGACTCGACGACCGCGGTCGGTGTCACCAAGGTGCACGGCAAGGCCCAACTCACCGTGTCGCCGGGCCGGATCGACCCGGCCAACGCGGCCTGGACCGCGAGCCGCAAGCCGCTCGCGGGCGAGTTCGTGTTCAAGGGCAAGACGGTCTTCGTGATCGCCAACCACCTGATCTCGAAGGGCGGCGACCAGCCGCTGACCGCGCAGTACCAGCCGGTCACCCGCAGCTCGGAGACCCAGCGGCACGCGCAGGCGACGGCGGTCAACGCCTTCGTCAACGAGATCCTGGCCGCGCAGAAGAACGCGGACGTGATCACGCTCGGCGACATGAACGACTTCGAGTTCTCCGACACCGCGAAGATCCTCGAAGGTGACGGCGAGCTGTACTCGGCGATCAAGTCCCTGCCGAAGAACGAGCGTTACACGTACGACTACCAGGGCAACGAGCAGGTCCTGGACCAGATCCTGATCAGCCCGTCGATCCGCAAGGACTGCTTCGAGTACGACAGCGTCCACATCAACTCGGAGTTCAACGACCAGATCAGCGACCACGACCCGCAGGTGCTGCGCTTCCAGCCGTAGCACCTACGGGTGGGCCACGGGGGGCTCACGGGGGGATGGACGGGGCCTCGCCGGCTTGCACCAGGTCAGGCGAAGGCCCCGTCCAGCCAGCTCTGCCAGGCGAGTTCGTTCGTCTTGGCGTCGGCGTCCGGTGCGAAGTCGTGGACACTGATGCCGACCGGGGCGCCCCAGTGGTTGCGCCCGAAGAAGCGGATCAGCGCGCTGTCGGTGCGCAGTCCGATGAAGTACGGGTCGCGGAAGTCCAGTACGGCGTCCAGGAGTTGACCCTCGGGCCCGCGGGCCTGGATCCGTGCCCCTTGCTCGATGTCGTCCGCGAGGCCGAGCGCCCGGCCGACAACTCCGAAGGCATCGGCGGCGGTTGAGGCCTCGGGCCCGTTGAGCGTCGCGAACGCGACCGGCCGGCCCGCGAAATGGGTGACGTACTCCCGCAGCGTGTGCATGTAGAACGCGTTGTGCTTGCTCGCGCCGTCGTACTGGTTGTCCCAGTCGTCGGTGAAGATCCCGCTGTGCACGTACCGCACCCAGGCACGCCGGCCGTCGTCGCGCGGCTCGATGGTCTCGTCGATCTGGTTGAGGCTCTGGGTCGGGAAGCCGACGTCCTCGCTGAGCGCGGTGAGCCGGTGCGGCGGGTCGAAGTTGGTGAGGGTCGACCCGAAGGGTCCGACGCGCTTCTCGCCGTCGAACTCCATCGGCCACAGCCAGCCGCCGGTGCCGGACGTGATGGCGTCCCACACCTGCTCCGGAGTGGCGTCGACCTCAAACTCGTAGACGATCTCGAATTCCTTGGACATGGCTGGCTCCTGAGTACTACTGGTTCTACTGGCTTTGTTGATCCAGTTCTGGGGTGGACGGCTTCTTGACCGTGGGGTGGACGGCGACCACGATCCGGTGGTCGCGGCCCTCCTCCGCCTCACCCGCGTCGTACTTGCGGATGAGGGCGCTCACCCCGGCGGCCAGTTCCTGGATGAACGCGGCCCGGTCGGCGGCGGACGCGAAGCGCACCTCGCCGTCCAGCGCGTAGGTCGCGAGCCGCTGGTGGGCCTTGGCCGCGCCGGTGATCAGCGAACCGACGTCCCGCACCAGCCGGGCGCCGAGCGCCAGCAGCCAGCGCGCGGAGAGCTGGTCGCGGAACCGGTCCGGGTCCGGCTGCACGGCGGCGAGCGCGAGCGGCGAGATGACGTACGACGCGGCGGTCGCGCGCATCAGCCGCTCGGTGACATTGCCCTTGCGCCGCTCCCCCGCCAGCTCGACCAGGCCGTGCCGCTCCAGCGCCTTGAGGTGGTAGTTCACCTTCTGCCGGGGCAGTCCGACCTTGCCGGCGAGCATGGCGGCGGACGCGGGTCCCGCCCCCAGCTCGGCGAGCAGCCTGGCCCTTATGGGGTCCAGCGAGACGGCTGCGGCCTCGGGGTCCTCGATCACGGTGACATCCAGCATGCGTCCACCGTCCCACCGAACATTTTTTTTGTCCAGGGGAGTGGGATTGTCGGTGGGACCCGGTCATGATGGACGCGTCGCGCTCAGCGTGGGATGCGGCGCACATCGACCAGGGGGAACCCACTGATGAGTACCGGTCCGGAGCACGGACCGCACCACGCCGTGGACGTCACGATGGACGACGTCTGGGCGGTCTACGACTTTCTGGTGCCGCGTCTCGAATCGCTCCAGCGTGCCCACGGCGGCGCGACGGAGGAGCACCGCACGGCAGCGGCTCTCGCCGAGGCCGTGTCCGGCCTCGTGCTGGTCATCGAGGCGGAGATCCGTGGCCCGATGACAGGGCGTGTCCGCACCTCCCCGGCCGGACCGCCCGCTCCCGCCCCGGTGCCGACCGAGAGCGAGCGGCTCGCCACGAAGAAACAGCGGCTCACCATGATCAGGGAGTACTGGAACCAGCTCTGCGGCATCGTCGAGTTCTGGCGCGAGAGCGACGGCTACGACCGGGCCCGGTGGCAGCGCGTGAGTTTCTTGGACGCGCAGGCCGAGGCCGAGTATCAGCGGCGCGTCGCCGAGGCCGGGCTCCGGAAGGCCACGTAACCGGCGCCACCTCTGTCATCGGCCGGGGACCAGCCCGAGCGCGTGGTCGTAGCGGCTGACCGTCGTGCTCTTCAGTCCGGGCCAGGTCTGGACGCGTTGCCAGAATGCGGTGGCGGAGCCGATGCCGTCACCGGGGGCCGCGAGGGCCTCGATGTGGGACTGGGCGCTGTCCCACTCGGCGTAGTTGAGGACGCGGGTGCCGTCGGTGGAGAGGTGGAAGTGGGCGGCGATACCGCCGGGGTGCGGCGCGGGCTCGTTCTCCAGCGCCTCCAACACGGCGTCCACCCAGGCCCGTTGGCGGTCGGGGTCGGGTCCCTCGAACTCGATGTCGACGATCACGACGCACCCCGGCACCCGGCCGCCGGGTTCGCCCCGGTGCGCCGGGCCGCGGCTGCGGTAGTGCCGGTAGCGGCCGGGGCCGAGCCGCTCGATGCCCGGTACGGCGGTGTCGATCTCGTCGACGCGCTCCTGGTGGCGGGTCCTGACGAAGGCCTCGTAGGCCTGCTCGCTCGCCCACTGCGAGTAGTGCAGCAGGGTGGAGGCGTCGTGCCCGGTGTAGAGGTGATAGCCGAGGAGGTCGTCGGCGGGCCACGGCCGGCGCTCCCAGGCGACGGCGACCGCCTCGACGGCCTGCCGTTGGCGCAGCGGGGTGCCGACGCGCCAGGTGCTGAAGAAGGGGGCGCCGACGCGGGCGTCGGAGAGGTCGGGGTGCGAGTCGGTACGACGGGTCATGCGGGCCTCCGCTGATCGGTTCGGGGTGGGTACACCGACCAGCCTTCAACCTCGACCGATGTTGAGGTCAAGGGCCGGGCTACTGCTGTGCCGTGCCCCCTTCCAGCCGCGCCAGCCGACTCTGGAACCAGTCGAGCCGGGCCTGCAACAGGGCTGCCTCCGCGACGAGTTCGGGCACGCCGAGTCCCTCGGGCGGCCCGGGCTGCCCGGGGTCGACGGCTGCCGCCGGTCCGAGGCCGACGGTCGCCGCCGATCCGCCGCCCGCCACCACCCGCAGTCCGTCCCCGGCCAGCCGCGCGAACGCCGCGAGTGAGACGGACGTACGACCACGCACGCACCCCGCGCAGGCGGCGGCGAGGGCTCGCCAACCCGGCCTGCCCCAGCCCGCGTCGGCGAGCGCGACGGCCCGGGCGCCGCAGGCGCAGGGGCCGACGGTGGCGGTGCGGACGCGCTGGCGGGCGTAGCGGAAGCCGCGTTCGAAGCGGATGTAGGCGCCGAGGACGGTGATGTCGAGGAGGACCGCCTCGCGGTGCTCGGCGGTGCACAACAGGGCCTCCGCCGCCGTCCGTTCGTGCACGCAGTGGAAGCCGCAGTCGCAGCGGCGCGCGGGTGCCCGGTGCCGTCGGCCGTAGACGCAGGACGCGTCGGCCACGACTCCGTACGGCAGCGCGCCGCCCAGTGACACACCGGTGAACCCGGCCCGGGTGCCGTCCTGGGACAGCACCGGGTGGGCGATCTTGAATCCGGTCGGCGGCTCCGTCGGGCGTTCCTCGGGGAGCCGCAGCCTCATCGGGCGGCCGGGACCTCTTCGGGCGCCTTCTCCTCCGTGAACTCCGCGATGCTCTCGGGGAGTTCGAGTTCCTCGTGCTGGATCTGCGGCCGTTCCTCGGCGACTCCGGTGGCCAGTGCCTTGCCGAGCTTCATGACGCCTCCCGTGACCAGGGGGTGGATGAACTTCCCACGCCTGTGACCTTCCTGGCCATGGTGACCCATGAAGGGGCCAATTGGACATAGGGCCTTGGGCTGGGTCTCGTCGGGGCTGCCCACTTCAATAATTCCGCAGCATCTCTTATCAATACCCTGTAGGAAATTTAAGTGGAGCTTCACTGTCGCTCTGCCGAGACTACTCCCATGACGAATGCCACGACCGCCCGCCCGTCCCCCGCCCCGCCCCCTTTCGGCCGTGCTCTCTGCGCGATGGTCACTCCCTTCACCGAGTCGGGTGCGCTCGACCTCGACGGGGCCCAACTCCTCGCCGTACGGCTGGTGTCGGAGGGGTGCGACGGGCTCGTGCTGTCCGGGACGACCGGTGAGTCGCCGACCACGACGGACGCGGAGAAGGCGGTGCTCGTCACGGCCGTCCGTGAGGCCGTCGGCGACGGCGTACCCCTCGTCTCGGGTGTGGGCACCTTCGACACCCGGCACACCGTGGAACTCGCCCTGCAGGCAGAAAAGGCGGGCGCGGACGGGGTGTTGGTGGTCTCGCCGTACTACAGCAGGCCCCCGCAGGACGCCCTGAAGGCCCACTTCCGCGAGGTCGCCGACACCTCGGGGCTTCCCCTCGTGCTCTACGACATCCCGGGCCGCACCGGTACCCGTATCGAACCGGAGACCATGATCCGGCTCGCCGAGCACCCCCGGATCGTGGCGGTCAAGGACTGCTCCTACGACTTCCTCGGCACCCAAAAGGTGCTGGACCGGACCGACTTGGCGTACTACGCGGGCTGCGACGAACACATTCTGGCGTTGTACGCGGTGGGCGCGGCGGGGTATGTGAGCACCGTCGCCAACGTCGTACCGGCCCGACTCCGGGCGATCCTGGACGCGTTCGAGGCGGGCGACACCCCCGTGTCCGCCCGCCTCCAGCAACGCGCCACGCCCCTCATCGAGTTGATGATGTCGGCGGGACTGCCCGGCACGGTCACCTCGAAGGCCCTCCTCAACGCCCTGGGCCTGCCCGGGGGTTCGGTCCGGGCTCCGCTCCGGCCCGCCGGCCGGGACGCGGTCGACGGGCTGGTCGCGGCGTACGAGGAGTTCATGGCCGGCTGACCGAGGTCTTCGAGATGTCCGTGGTGTCCGAGGTGCTCAGCGCTCCGCGAACACCGGCTCCCACCGTCCCGAACCGTTGTCGGGGTTGGTGCCGTTGTCCTTGCGGAAGCCGCTCAGTGGTACCTCCTTGTCGCTGCCGATGGTGACCAGCACCAGTCGCTGGTGGTACTCGCTCTCCTTCGCGCCCTTGCCGATGTCCCAGGCGACGAGTGTCCTGTCGTCGACCCAGGCGAGCAGTTGCTGCCCGCGCATCTCCGTCTTCGCTCCGGTGGCGGAGTCGACGACGTAGGACGAGGTGTGCCACTTCTTGCCCGCGAAGCCACCGGCGACGAGCCGACCGCTCGGTGAGTCCAGCGCTTCGACGGACCAGTCGAGGTACTTCTCGTTGTCCGGTACGGGCACCGAGGCGCCCGTGAGGTCCCAGAACTCCTTGCCGATCTCGCCCATGGGGTTCCCGGCCCAGACGTACCTGCCGTCGCGGCTGAGGGCGAAGTCCTGGCGGGAGTTGATGAAGTCGAGGCCCATAGGGTCGCTCTTGCCGCCCCCGAGCTTGACCTCGCTCCACGAGCCCTTGCCGGAGGCCACGTCGAAGACGTAGAAGCCGGTGCGGCTCGACGGCTGATTCCCCATGAAGGAGTCGGAGCCCTTGGGCTTGACCTGCAGATCGGGATTCTCACTGTAGGTCGTCGCGACGAGTTTCCGTCCGTCGTGCGAGAACTCCAGCCCCGCGACCCCGTGGTCGACGTCGATCCACCGCTTGACCTCGCGGGTGGCCAGGTCGAGCAGTCCGATCCGGGAGGCGGGCAGGCCCTTCTCCAGGACGGCGGCGGTCTTCAGGCCGGGGGCGACGGCGACCACGGACCACTGCGGGGCCTTCACGTATTTGTCGGTCTTCTGGTCGAGCAGCCAGTAGGTGCGCTCGTAGACGGCCTCCGTGGCCGATCGCTTGACGGTGTTCGGAATGTAGTAGGCGGCAAGTGCCGTGTTCCCGGCGGCGATCAGGTCGCGCGGCGGCGACTGGTCCGGGTGGGCGCTGACTCCCTGCTGCTCCACGATGCCCGACGGGCGGACGTCGTCCTTCCCGGAGTCCAGCAGCGGCACGGCCACCGCGACGGCGACCACGGCGGCCGTGGCGGCGGCGACACTCGCGAGCCTGCGGTTGCGGCGGCGTCTGCGGAGCGCCAGCACCCATTCGGCGAACCCCGTTCCCGCCGGGGGCTGTTCGGCTGCCTGCTCGCGCAGCGCGTCGCGGAGGAGATCCTCGACGTTCATGGACGCACCTCCACGGGTGAGTAGTCGCGGGACGGCTGACGCTCCACATCGGCGAGGCCCAGGGCGGCCAACTCCGGTGCGAGAACGCGCAGTCGGGCCAGCGAACGGTGGGTGGTGGACCGTACGGTGCCGACGGAGCAGCCGAGCAGGCGGGCCACGTCGGCCTCGGGGAGGTCCTCGAAATAGCGGAGCACGAGCACGGTGCGCTGGCGGGCGGTGAGCCTGGACAGCGCCGCACGCATCACCAGGCGCAGTTCGGCCGCCGACGCGGCGTCGGTGCTCGCACCGGCCTCGGGCGGTTCGGCGACGCTGACCTCGCGCCCGCGCCACTTCAGCCGCCAGCGGCTGACCTGCTGGCGGTAGAGGATCCGCCGTACGTAGGCCTCGGGTTCGTCGATCCGCTGCCATCGCCCGGCCGCCTTGACGAGGGCGTTCTGCAGCAGGTCCTCACCGGCGTGCCGGTCTCCCCCGCAGAGCAGCACGGCCGTCTTCAGCAGGGCCGACGATCTGCTGTCCACGAAGTCCCGGAAACTCTCCAGCCCTTCGGCATTCATCGTCACCTTCTCTTCCCCGGCGGTGCCCGTGCCCCGCCCCTGTATTCCTGGTGACGCTCACGGGGCCGCGTGGCTATGCCTGCCGGCCCGAGAATTTTCCACCCACCTCGCACCACCGCTCCCCTACGGTGGCCGCATGAGCCGCCGCCCCCTGCTGTTCCTCGACGTCGACGGCCCCCTCAACCCGTACGCCGCGCAGCCGGAGCGCCGCCCCGAGGGGTATACGACGATCAGGGCCGCCGTACGACCTGGCCGCCCGCTCCGGGTCTGGCTGAACCCCTCGCACGGCTCTGCGCTGCTCGGTCTCGGCTACGACCTGTGCTGGGCGACCACGTGGATGGCCGCCGCGAACCGCTGGATCGCCCCGGTCGTCGGCCTGCCCGAGCTGCCGTACGTCGACTTCGGCGACGCGCTGTTCGCCGAGCGGCCCGACGGTGTGCACTGGAAGACGGAGGCGATCGTGGCGTACGCCGAGGGTAGGCCCTTCGCCTGGGTGGACGACGAACAGAGCGCACTGGACGGCGACTTCGTGACCGCCCGTCATCCCGGCCCGGCGCTGCTGCACCATGTGAACCCCCGACTCGGGCTGCGCGAGGGGGACTTCGCGGCGCTGGCGGGGTTCGTGGCGACCATGCGGACATGAACCCCGATACGTGCCGAGCGCCCTCCCGGTGACCGGAAGGGCGCTCAACTCACGTCACCGCACCGCTAGTTGTGGCTGTGCAGGATTTCGTTCAGGCCGCCCCAGAGCGCGTTGTTCGGGCGGGCCTCGACCGTGCCGGTGACCGAGTTGCGGCGGAAGAGGATGTTGGAGGCGCCGGAGAGTTCGCGGGCCTTGACGATCTGGCCGTCGGGCATCGTGACGCGGGTGCCTGCGGTGAGGTAGAGGCCGGCCTCGACGACGCACTCGTCGCCGAGCGCGATGCCGACGCCCGCCTCGGCGCCGACGAGGCAGCGCTCGCCGATGGTGATGCGGACGTTGCCGCCGCCGGACAGCGTGCCCATCGTGGACGCGCCACCGCCGATGTCCGAGCCGTCGCCGACCACGACACCGGCGGAGATCCGGCCCTCGACCATCGACGTGCCGAGCGTGCCGGCGTTGAAGTTCACGAAGCCCTCGTGCATGACCGTCGTGCCCTCGGCGAGGTGCGCGCCCAGGCGGACCCGGTCGGCGTCGGCGATGCGGACGCCCTTGGGCGCCACGTAGTCCGTCATGCGCGGGAACTTGTCGATCGACGTCACCTGGAGGTGCAGGCCCTCGGCGCGGGCGTTCAGCCGGACCTTCTCGACCTCGTCCACGGCGACCGGGCCGAGCGAGGTCCAGGCGACGTTGGCGAGGAAGCCGAACATGCCGTCCAGGCTCTGGCCGTGCGGCTTGACCAGGCGGTGCGAGAGGAGGTGCAGGCGCAGGTAGACGTCGTGCGCGTCGAGCGGCTTGTCGTCGAGGGAGGCGATGACCGTGCGGACCGCGATCACCTCGACGCCCCGGCGGGCGTCGGGACCGACCGCCTTCGCCGCACCCTCGCCGAGCAGCTCCACGGCGCGCTCGGCGGACAGCCGCTCGGTGCCGGCGGGGCCGGGTTCGGCGGACAGTTCGGGCGCGGGGAACCAGGTGTCGAGGACGGTTCCGTCGGCGGTGACGGTGGCGAGGCCGGCGGCAACGGCGCCGGTGGTGCGAGGTGCGGTCGTGTCGGTCATGAGGGAAACCTAACCTGGAGGGGGCGGCGGGGACCAACTCGTCCACGGGGCGTCTCAGGGAACGACACACACGGCCCCGCGGTACGGCTCGTGCCACGGTCAACGGGGGCGGCTGACGGGGCGTACGCGGGGTGCGGGGCGGCCCGGGGTGCGGGGCGGCCCGGGGTGCGGGGCGGCCCGGGGTGCGGGGCGGCCCGGGGTGCGGGGCGGCCCGGGGTGCGGGTAAAGCGAGTTACGGGGGGAGGGTGGGGCGCGGGTCGCGGTAGCCGCGACAACAGGTCACGGGCCACGCCCAGGTCTCAGACCGACAGCCGCGGGTCGCCATGCGGCGGTCACTGGTCGCCGGTCACCGGTCGCCACGCCCAGGTCTCAGACCGACGGCCACAGGTCACCGCGCGGCGGTCACCAGTCACACCGACCAAGTCGCAGGCCGATGGCCGCAGGCCGCCTCGCGGCAGCCACCAGCCGCCACGCCCACAACTCAGACCGACAGCCGCACGTCACCGCCCGGCAGCCACCAGCCACCGGTCGCCATGTGCCCACCTCACACCCCCGTCAGGGAATCACCCGCCCCAACACCTCCCGCGCATACGCCTCGTCGTACGTCGCGTCCGTCAGCAGTACCTGTAGGCAGATCCCGTCCATCAGCGCGACCAGGGCCCGCGCGGTGACCGGGTCCGTGCGTCGGGACAGGCGGTCGGCGAGGTCGCGGGTCCACTCGTCGGCGACCGGGCGCAGCGCGGGGCGGCGGAGGGCGGCGAGATACAGCTCGTACTCCAGCTCCACGCCCGTGCGGTCGCCCGCGAGCCACTCCCCCATCCAGCCGGCCAGCTCCGCGGCCAGGTCGGTGCGCGGGTCCTCCAGACCGCCGCGCGCCGCGATCACCTTGGCGAAGCCCTCGTTGGCCTGGCGCAGTGCGGCGACCATCAGTTCGTCGAGGGTCGTGAAGTGGTACGTCGTCGAGCCGAGCGGCACATCGGCCTCGGCGGCGACCGTGCGGTGGCTGAGTCCCGCGATGCCCTTCTGTCCGACGACCCGGATCGCCGCGTCGATGATCCGCTGGCGCCGCTCGGGGTCGTAGCGCCGGGCCATCAGTGCGCGCCGCCCAGGTTGAGGACGACGACGCCGACGATGATCAGCGCGATTCCGGCGGCTTTCGCGAAGGTCATCCCCTCGCCCAGGAACACCGTCCCGATGCCCACGATGGCGGCGGTGCCGAGGCCCGCCCAGATCGCATAGGCCGTACCGACCGACATGGACTTCAGGGTCTGTGCGAGCAGTGCGAAGGAGAGCACGTATCCGACGACCGTGAGGACCGAGGGCCACAGCCGGCTGAAGCCGTGGCTGAACTTCATGGCGGTGGTGCCGCCCACCTCCGCGGCGATCGCCGTGAGGAGCATCAGGAATCCCATGTGTACGAGTGTACATAACGGCGGGCGGAACGGTCCGCCCATAACAGCGGCATCTCTTCATCGGGGCGCGGGCCTCGCCCAAGTAGCCGCTTTCCGCGCGGAGTTGATAGAAGTGCACGAGGAATGAGAGGTGACGTCCCATACGTCGCTCGCCGACCTCGGAACTCGTAGAAACCGCTCACTGAAAGGGCTGCTCACAGCCCTCTCGCTCCACTACTGTTTCACCGTTCACTCACCTGGTTTTCACGGCCACGGTCGTCGCCATGGGCTCCGCTGGAGGAACAGCGCATGCCAGACAACACATCCCAGCACCCTCCCCCGCACCACACCCCTTGGGAGAACGGCTGGACCCCCGACAGCTCCCGGGCCCCCGGAACCCGCCGGCTCTGGCTGGCCGGGGCGCTCGCCCTCACCACGATCGCCGTGTGCGCCACGGCGATCGTCATCACGGACAGACAGCCTGACAACACGCCACGCACCAAGGCGGCGACGGACCCGTCGTCGATCGGATCGGACGGTCCAGGCCTGCTCTCGTTCGCCTCGCCGTCGAAGAAGGACACGCCCACGCCCGACGCGCACACACCGGCCGCCACGAAGTCACCCTCCGCGTCGGCCACCGCCGCGGAGCAGAGTTCCACGCCCTCCGCGAAGGCGCCCGCGCCTTCCAAGTCGGCGTCGTCCCACGGCGGTTCGTCCTCGTCGGGCTCGGGAAGATCGTCCGGGTCGGGCGGCTCGGGCGGCTCGTCGAGTTCCTCGACCGCCTGGAAGTCGGTGCGCTCGGTCAACTACCCGGACCGCTACTGGCAGGTGAGCGGCGACTACGTCAAGCTCAACCCGGCCGGCTCCGCCACGGCCCGCCGCGCCTCGACCTTCAAGGTGGTCAAGGGCCTTGCCAAGAGCTCCTGTTACTCGTTCGCGACGGCCGACGGCAGCTACCTCCGCCACCGCAACTTCATCCTCCGCGCGGAACGCAACGACGGCTCGTCCCTCTTCAAGCAGGACGCCACCTTCTGTCCCCGGACGTCGTCCTACTCGGGCGCGGTGATGCTGGAGTCGGTCAACTACCCGGGCCGCTATCTGCGTCACCAGAACTTCCAGCTCAAGCTGGACCAGTACCAGAACAGCGGCCTGTTCCGGGCGGACTCGGCGTTCCGGCTGGTGGCCGGGCTCGACTAGGGCCCCTGGACGGTCACTTCACGAAAGGCGATCAGCGAGGCCTTGGGCCGTAGTACGCAGAACTCGTTGCCCTCCGGGTCGGCGAGGACCACCCAGCCCACGGTCTCGCTCTGCCCGATGTCGACCCGCCGCGCACCGAGGGCCAGGATCCGCTCGACCTCGGCCGCCTGGTCGTCGGGGGCGAGGTCGAAGTGCAGTCGGTTCTTGGTCGTCTTCGGGTCGCTCACCGGCATGAAACAGATGCCCGTCTCCGCGAACTCCCCCGGGCCGATGACGACTTCGCGTTCCTTCTCGGAGAGAATCCGCCAGTCGAGAACTCCGCACCAGAAACGGGCGAGTGCCGGTAGATCGTGCGCGTCGACGACTATGTGATGCAAAGAAACGGCCATACCCCAAAGGTATGGCCGTTTCCCGTGCGTCCGAACGCTCAGACGTTGAACCCGAGCGCCCGAAGCTGGTCGCGCCCGTCGTCCGTGATCTTGTCGGGGCCCCACGGCGGCATCCAGACCCAGTTGATCCGGAGCTCGTTGACGAGGCCGTCCGTGGCGGACTTGGCCTGGTCCTCGATGACGTCCGTCAGCGGACAGGCCGCCGAGGTCAGCGTCATGTCGATCGTCGCGATGTTCGCGTCGTCGATGTGCACGCCGTAGATGAGGCCGAGGTTGACGACGTCGATGCCCAGTTCGGGGTCGACGACATCGAGCAGGGCCTCGCGGACCTCCTCCTCGGAGGCGGGCTTGATCTCCATGGTCTCGGTGTCGCTCATGCCGTCTTCCTTTCCGCGTCGGCGTCGGCTCCGCCCAGGGCCTGGGCCGTCGCGTCCTTCCATGCCATCCAGCTGAGGAGGGCGCACTTCACCCGTGCCGGGTACTTGGAGACACCGGCGAACGCGATCGCGTCCTCCAGCACCTCTTCCATCGCGTCGTCGGGCTCGGTGCGGCCCTTGGACTGCATCAGCTCCAGGAAGGTCTCCTGGATCTTCTGCGCCTCGGCCAGCTCCTTGCCGACGAGCAGGTCGTTCAGTACGGAGGCCGAGGCCTGGCTGATGGAGCAGCCCTGGCCCTCGTAGGAGATGTCGGTGATCTGCTCGCCGTCGTACTTCACGCGCAGCGTGATCTCGTCGCCGCACGTCGGGTTGACGTGGTGCACCTCGGCGTCGCCATCCCGCAAGCCCCGCCCGTGCGGGTGCTTGTAGTGGTCCAGGATGACTTCCTGGTACATCGAATCCAGCTTCACGTTCAGCCAGCTCCTCAGCCGAAGAAGTTCCGTACGTGCTCCAGACCGTCGACCAGTGCGTCGATCTCGGCCGGCGTGGAGTACAGATAGAACGACGCTCGCGTGGTCGCAGGAATTCCGTAGCGCAGGCAGACGGGCCGTGCGCAGTGGTGGCCGACGCGGACCGCGATGCCCTCCTCGTCGAGGACCTGGCCCACGTCGTGCGGGTGGATGTCGCCGAGCGTGAAGGAGATCGCCGCGCCCCGGTCCTCGGCCGTGGTGGGGCCGATGATCTTCAGGTCGGGGACGTCCAGCAGGCGCTTCACCGCGTACTCGGTCAGCGCGTGCTCATGGGCGAGGATCTTGTCCATGCCGATCGCCGACAGATAGTCGATCGCCGCGCCGAGCCCGACCGCCTGCGCGATCGGCGGGGTGCCCGCCTCGAACTTGTGCGGGGCGGGGGCGTACGTCGACGAGTGCATCGACACGGTCTCGATCATCTCGCCGCCACCCAGGAACGGAGGCAGGTCTTCGAGCAGCTCCTGGCGGCCCCAGAGGACGCCGATGCCCGTCGGGCCGCACATCTTGTGGCCGGTGAAGGCCACGAAGTCGGCCTGGAGGGCCTGGACGTCCAGCGGCATGTGCGGGGCGGCCTGCGAGGCGTCGATCAGGACCAGGGCCCCGACCTCCTGCGCGCGGCGCACGATCTTCTCGACCGGGTTGACCGTACCGAGGATGTTGGAGACCAGGACGAAGGAGACGATCTTCGTCTTCTCCGTGATGATCTCGTCTATGTTCGACAGGTCCAGGCGGCCGTCGTCCGTGAGGCCGAACCACTTCAGCTTCGCGCCCGTGCGCTGCGAGAGCAGCTGCCACGGCACGATGTTGGAGTGGTGCTCCATCTCCGTGATGACGATCTCGGTCTCGTGGTCCACGCGGTAGGGCTCGTCGGCCCAGCCCAGCATGTTGGCAACGAGGTTGAGCGACTCGGAGGCGTTCTTGGTGAAGATCACCTCGTCGCGGGAGGGCGCGTTGATGAACGCGGCGACCTTGTCCCGCGCGCCCTCGTACAGCGCCGTGGCCTCCTCGGCGAGCACATGCACACCGCGGTGGACGTTGGCGTTGTAGCGCTCGTAGTACTCGTTCAGGGCGTCGAGCACCTGGCGCGGCTTCTGCGAGGTCGCCGCGTTGTCCAGGTACACGAGCTTCTTACCGTCGTGGACCGTGCGGTCCAGGATGGGGAAGTCCTTGCGGAGCGCCTCGGTGTCGAGGAGGCCCGGCAACTGTGTCACGCGGATACGCCACCCTTCGCGGTGTAGGCCTCGTAGCCCTCGTTCTCCAGCTTGTCGGCGAGCTCGGCGCCGCCGGACTCGACGATCCGGCCGCCGGAGAAGACGTGCACGAAGTCGGGCTTGATGTAGCGCAGGATGCGCGTGTAGTGCGTGATCAGCAGGGTGCCGACCTCACCGGTCTCGCGGACGCGGTTGACGCCCTCGGAGACGACGCGCAGGGCGTCGACGTCCAGGCCGGAGTCCGTCTCGTCGAGGATCGCGATCTTCGGCTTGAGCAGCTCCAGCTGAAGGATCTCGTGGCGCTTCTTCTCGCCGCCGGAGAAGCCCTCGTTGACGTTGCGCTCGGCGAAGGCCGGGTCCATGGAGAGGCGCTCCATGGTCTCCTTGACCTCCTTCACCCACGTACGCAGCTTCGGCGCCTCACCGCGGATGGCGGTGGCGGACGTACGGAGGAAGTTGGAGACGGAGACACCGGGGACCTCGACCGGGTACTGCATCGCGAGGAACAGGCCGGCGCGGGCGCGCTCGTCGACGGACATCTCCAGGACGTCCTCGCCGTCGAGGGTGACGGTGCCGCCGGTGATCGTGTACTTCGGGTGGCCCGCGAGCGAGTAGGCGAGGGTCGACTTGCCGGAGCCGTTCGGGCCCATGATGGCGTGGGTCTCGCCCTGCTTCACGGTGAGGTCGACGCCCTTGAGGATCTCCTTCGTGGCGTTGTCGGCCTCGACGGTGACGTGCAGGTCGTGGATTTCAAGCGTTGCCATGGGTTCCTCAGGACTCCTGGGTGAGGGAGACGAGCACGTCGTCCCCTTCGATCTTTACGGGGTATACGGGTACGGGGCGCGTGGCGGGGAGGCCGGACGGCTTGCCGGTGCGCAGGTCGAACGCGGAGCCGTGCAGCCAGCACTCGATCTGGCAGTCCTCGACCTCGCCCTCGGAGAGCGAGACGTTCGCGTGCGAGCAGATGTCGTTGATCGCGAACACCTCTCCCGCGGTACGGACGACCGAGACCGGCGTGCCGGAGAGTTCCACCCGCTTCGGGGTGTCCTCCTCCAGCTCGCTCAGCCCACAGGCGCGTACGAACGACATCAGACCGACGCCTCCAGCTCCGCGTCGATCTTCTCCAGCAGCCGCTCCTGGATGTCGGCGACACCGATCTGCTGGACCAGTTCGGCGAAGAAGCCGCGGACCACCAGGCGTCGGGCGTCGTCGGCGGGGATGCCGCGGGCCATCAGGTAGAAGAGCTGCTCGTCGTCGAAGCGGCCGGTCGCGGAGGCGTGTCCGGCGCCGACGATCTCGCCGGTCTCGATCTCCAGGTTCGGCACGGAGTCGACGCGGGCGCCGTCGGTCAGCACGAGGTTGCGGTTCATCTCGTACGTGTCGGTGCCCTCGGCCTTGGCCTCGATGAGGACGTCACCGATCCAGACGGCGTGCGCGCCCTCGCCCTGGAGCGCGCCCTTGTAGATGGCGTTGGACTTGCAGTGCGGGACGTTGTGGTCGACCAGGAGGCGGTGCTCCTGGTGCTGGCCGGCGTCCGTGAAGTACAGGCCGAACAGCTCGGCCTCGCCGCCGGGTCCGGCGTAGGCCACGCGCGGGTGCAGTCGTACGACATCGCCGCCGAAGGTGACGACGAACGACTTGAACGTGGCGTCCCGGCCGATCAGGGCGTTGTGCTGGCCGACGTGCACGGCCTTGTCGTCCCAGTCCTGGACGGAGACGACGGTCAGCTTGGCGCCGTCGCCGACGATGTAGTCGACGTTGGCGGCGAGGACCGCGTCACCGGTGTGGTCGATGACGACGACGGCCTCGGCGAAGGCTCCCAGCTCGACGACCTGGTGGCCGTAGGCGACCCCGCCCTCGCCGTGCACGGCGATGCGGATCGGCTCGGTGAGGACCGTCTCCTTGGGGACGGTGACGACCGAGGCCTTCTCGAAGGACGAGTAGGCCTGGGCGGCCACGCGGTCCACCGGGGTGCCGGCCTTGCCGAGCCGCGCGTCGTCACGGTCGACGGTCTCCACGGTGACCCCCTCGGGGGCCCCGATGGCGACCTTCACGCCGTCGCCGGTGGCGACCGCGGTGCCGTCGTGCAGCCCGCGCAGGCGCTCCAGCGGGGTGAACCGCCACTCCTCCTCGCGGCCGTGGGGGACCGGGAAGTCCGCCACGTCGAAGGAGGGGGGCGCGCTCATGCGCGTGGCGACGGTCGACTCGGCGGCCACCGCGATCGATCCGGCGGTGGTGGAGGACCCCACCGTGGAGTTCTGAGCCTCAGCCATGGCTGTCGTAGTGCTCGCTTTCTGAAGTCAAGAAATGTGCTGACCGGCGGTCGGGATCAGCCGACCGCGCCTTCCATCTGGAGCTCGATCAGCCGGTTGAGCTCAAGGGCGTACTCCATCGGCAGCTCCTTCGCGATCGGCTCGACGAAGCCGCGCACGATCATCGCCATCGCCTCGAACTCGGTCAGACCGCGGCTCATCAGGTAGAAGAGCTGGTCCTCGGAGACCTTGGAGACGGTCGCCTCGTGGCCCATGGAGACGTCGTCCTCGCGGACGTCGACGTACGGGTACGTGTCGGAGCGGGAGATCGTGTCGACGAGCAGCGCGTCGCACAGCACGTTCGACTTGGAGCCGTGGGCGCCCTCGCCGATCTCGACGAGACCGCGGTAGGACGTACGACCGCCACCGCGCGCCACGGACTTCGACACGATGTTGGACGACGTGTTCGGCGCCATGTGGACCATCTTGGAGCCGGCGTCCTGGTGCTGGCCCTCGCCCGCGAAGGCGATGGAGAGGGTCTCGCCCTTGGCGTGCTCGCCCATCAGGTAGACGGCCGGGTACTTCATCGTCACCTTGGAGCCGATGTTGCCGTCGATCCACTCCATGGTCGCGCCCTCGTAGGCGACGGCGCGCTTGGTGACCAGGTTGTAGACGTTGTTCGACCAGTTCTGGATGGTCGTGTAACGGCAGCGGGCGTTCTTCTTGACGATGATCTCGACGACCGCGGAGTGCAGCGAGTCCGACTTGTAGATCGGCGCCGTACAGCCCTCGACGTAGTGCACATAGGCACCCTCGTCGACGATGATCAGGGTCCGCTCGAACTGGCCCATGTTCTCCGTGTTGATGCGGAAGTAGGCCTGGAGCGGGATCTCGACGTGCACGCCCTTCGGCACGTAGATGAAGGAACCGCCGGACCACACGGCCGTGTTGAGCGACGCGAACTTGTTGTCGCCGACCGGGATGACGGTGCCGAAGTACTCCTTGAAGAGCTCCGGGTGCTCCTTCAGCGCGGTGTCGGTGTCCAGGAAGATGACGCCCTGCTCCTCCAGGTCCTCACGGATCTGGTGGTAGACGACCTCGGACTCGTACTGGGCCGCGACACCGGCGACGAGGCGCTGCTTCTCCGCCTCGGGGATGCCGAGCTTGTCGTACGTGTTCTTGATGTCCTCGGGCAGGTCCTCCCAGGACTCCGCCTGCTTCTCCGTGGAGCGCACGAAGTACTTGATGTTGTCGAAGTCGATGCCGGAGAGGTCGGAGCCCCAGTTCGGCATGGGCTTCTTCTCGAACAGGCGCAGGCCCTTGAGGCGGAGCTTGGTCATCCACTCCGGCTCGCTCTTCTTGCCGGAGATGTCCCGGACGACGTCCTCGTTGATGCCGCGCTTGGCGGAGGCACCGGCCACGTCGGAGTCGGCCCAGCCGTATTCGTACGTACCCAGACCCTCAAGCTCGGGGTGGGCGGTCTCCTCGATGGGGAGCGTCATGCGGGGTTCCTCCCGGCGGTACTTGCAGATGTGTCAGACAGATCAGAAACGGTCTTGGAAATCTTTGGGATGAACGTGGTGCACACACCGTCGCCGTGGGCGATGGTCGCCAGTCGCTGGACATGGGTGCCGAGCAGCTGGGAGAAGAGTTCTGTCTCCGCCTCGCACAGTTGCGGGAACTGCTCGGCGACATGGGCGACCGGGCAGTGGTGCTGGCAGAGCTGCTCACCGACCGGTGCGCTACGCGCCGTAGCAGCGTACCCGTCCGCGCTCAGGGCCTTGGCCAGCGCTTCCGCGCGGTTCTCGGGCGCGGCGGCCTCGACGGCCTCGCGGTACGTGACGGCCTGGGCGGCCATGCGGTCGCGGGCGAAGGCGACGACCGCCTCGTCCCCGCCGCTGTGCGCGGCGATCCAGCGCAGCGCGTCCGCGGCGAGCTTGTCGTAGGACTGGTCGAAGGCGTCGCGCCCGCAGTCGGTGAGGGCGAACACCTTGGCGGGGCGGCCGCGCGTGCGCGCTCCGTAGACCCGCTGCTCACGTGCTTCCACGACGTCGTCGGCGACGAGTGCGTCGAGATGACGGCGTACGGCGGCCTGGGTCAGCCCCAGCCGGCCTGCGAGGTCGGTCACGGTCGACGGGCCGTGGTCCAGGATGGAGCGCGCGACACGGTTGCGGGTGGACCGCTCACCGGTCGCGAGTTCCTCCTGCGGAGCCTCGCCAACGTTTTTCACAACGCCATTGTTGCGTAATTCCTCAGAGGCAGGCAACCCGCGCCCCGGCCACCCGGCGGTGCGGTACGTCACTTAGGTATACCTAATCTGACCTGCGGAAACGATCTTTGATCGATCAATCGGGTGGCGCCGCCGACCCCCTTCCGGGAGACTCCCCACCTATGGCCACACCCCCTCCCACCGGCCCACTTGTCACCCGGGACACACTCGCCGCCGACCTGCGCGCGGCGGGCGTGCGCCCCGGCGAGATCCTCCTCGCGCACACCTCCCTCAGCTCCCTCGGATGGGTCTGCGGAGGCGCCGTGTCGGTCGTCCAGGGAATCCTCGACGTACTCGGCCCGACCGGCACCCTGGTCGTCCCCACCCAGACCGGTGACCTCTCGGACCCGGCCCACTGGGGAAACCCGCCGGTCCCCCGGGAATGGTGGGACACCATCCGCGCGTCCATGCCGTCCTACGACCCCCTCGTCACGCCCTCGCGCGGCGTGGGCGTCGTCCCGGAGACCGTGCGCACCTGGCCCGGCGCCCTGCGCTCCGCGCACCCGCAGACCTCCTTCGCGGCCATCGGCCCGTACGCCGCCGAGATCCTCGAAGGCCACGCCCTCGACTGCCGGCTCGGCGAGCGCAGCCCGCTGGCCCGCCTGGAGGGCCTGCACGCGCGCGTGCTGCTGCTCGGCGCGGGCTACGACAGCTGCACCAGCTTCCATCTCGCCGAGTACCGCGTCCCGTCCCCGCTGGTCGCGCTCGGCCGCCCCGGCCCGGACGGCTGGGAGACGGTGACCGAGGTGTCGATCTCCTCCGACCGCTTCGACGAACTGGGCCACGACTTCGAACGGGACCGTCCCGTCGTACGGGGAAAGGCGGGCGCGGCCGACGTGCGGCTGTTCCCGGTGGGCGACGCCGTGGCCTACGCCGAGCGGTGGCTGCCCCTGCACCGCCCCCGTGAGGAGGAGATCCTGCACCCGCCGCTCTGAGGCGAGGCCGGCCTACCTAGACTCGGCCCATGCGAAGCGAGCCCGTGCTCCAGGTCCAGGCCCTGGTGAAGCGGTACGGCACGAAGACCGCGGTGAACGGCCTCGACCTGGTGGCCGAATCAGGTGTCACCGCGGTGCTGGGTCCCAACGGGGCGGGCAAGACGACCACGGTCGAGACCTGCGAGGGGTACCGGAAGCCGGACTCCGGCACGGTGCGCGTCCTGGGCCTCGACCCGGTCCGCGAGTCCGCCGCACTGCGCCCCAGAATCGGCGTGATGCTCCAGTCCGGCGGGGTCTACTCGGGCGCCCGCGCCGACGAGATGCTCCGCCACATCGCCAAGCTGCACGCGCACCCTCTGGACGTGGACGCCCTCATCGAGCGCCTGGGCCTCGGCAGTTGCGGCCGTACGACGTACCGCCGGCTCTCCGGCGGCCAGCAGCAGCGCCTCGCGCTGGCGATGGCCGTCGTGGGCCGCCCCGAACTGGTCTTCCTGGACGAGCCGACCGCCGGCCTCGACCCGCAGGCCCGCCGCGCCACCTGGGACCTCGTACGCGACCTCCGCGCGGACGGCGTCTCCGTCATCCTCACGACCCATCACATGGACGAGGCCGAGCAGCTCGCCGACGATGTCGCGATCATCGACGCCGGCAAGGTCATCGCGCACGGCTCCCCCGAGGAGCTGTGCCGCGGCGGCGCCGAGAACACCCTCCGCTTCACCGGCCGCCCCGGCCTCGACGTCGGCTCCCTGCTGAAGGCCCTCCCGGCCGACTCCACGGCCGCCGAACTGACCCCGGGCTCCTACCGCGTCGGCGGCAAGGTCGACCCGCAGCTGCTCGCCACGGTCACCTCGTGGTGCGCGCAGCACGGGGTGATGCCGGAGAAGATCTCGGTCGAACGGCACACCCTGGAGGACGTTTTCCTGGAGCTCACGGGCAAGGAGCTGCGCTCATGACGACAACGATTCCCGGGACGTACACCCCGCGGCCCGGGGCGGCGCCCCTCCCCCGCATGATCGCGGCACAGGCGATCCTCGAAACGAAGATGCTCCTACGGAACGGCGAACAGCTCCTCCTCACGGTGGTCATCCCCACCCTCCTGCTGGTGCTCTTCAGCTCGGTGGACATCGTCGACACCGGCAAGGGCAAGTCCGTCGACTTCCTCACCCCCGGCATCCTCGCCCTGGCCGTGATGTCGACGGCCTTCACGGGCCAGGCCATCGCGACGGGCTTCGAACGCCGCTACGGCGTCCTGAAGCGCCTCGCGTCCTCGCCGCTCCCCCGCTGGGGCCTGATGACCGCGAAGACGGCGTCGGTCCTGGTCACAGAGGTCCTCCAGATCATCCTGCTGACGGCGATCGCCTTCGCACTGGGCTGGTCCCCGCACGGCAACCCCTTCGCGGTGCTCCTCCTCCTGGTCCTCGGCACGGCGGCCTTCTCGGGCCTCGGCCTCCTGATGGCGGGCACCCTGAAGGCGGAGGCCACGCTGGCCGCCGCGAACCTGGTGTTCCTGCTGCTGCTGGTCGGCGGCGGAGTGATCGTGCCGATGGACAAGTACCCGTCGGGGGTGCAGGACGTGCTGGGCCTGCTGCCCATCTCGGCCCTCTCGGACGGGCTGCGGGACGTGTTGCAGCACGGGGCCGGGATGCCGTGGGGCGACCTGGGGATCCTGGGCGTGTGGGCGGTCGTGGGGTTGGGGGCGGCGGGGGCGTTCTTCCGCTGGGAGTGAGCCGCTCGGCTCACCTGACCCACATCTGGGAGACGAGCGGGCCGAAGCCCGGCGTGGTCTGGTAGTTGCCGAGGCGGGCGGAGGTGAAGGCCACCTGCCGGACGTTCGCGACCGGGAGCTGGACCGCCTCGTCCACGACCGTCCGGTCGACCCGCGCCCACAGCCGGCGCGCCTCGCCGGGGTCCCTGCCCTGGGCCGCCAGTGCGGAGGCGATGAGCCGGTCCAGCGCCGGTGAACAGTACTCGGGGAAGTTGACGCTGTTGCTCCCGTCACCGGGACGGAAGCCGTCACAGGTGACGTTGGGCGTGAAGTAGGTCGCGGAGGACGGGTAGTCGGGAAACCACCCGTTGACCATCAGCTGCGCCCCTGTGTCGGAGTCCGCCACGGTCGTCCAGTACGTGTCCTCCGGGACGACATGCAGGGTCGCGCGGTAGCCCAGCTCGTCCAGAAGGTCCACGAAGTAGTCGGCGACGCGACGGGACCACTCCACGGTCCAGGTCCACACGCCCACCTCCGCCCCCGCGGTGCCCGAGGCCTCGATCAGCTTCCTGGCCCGGGCGAGATCGGGCCCGGACCAGCTGCCGTCGGAGCTGGGGGACCGCGTGTACGGGCAGTAGGGCCGGTAGCCGGGAAATCCGGGCGGCAGGGACTGGCAGCTGCCGGACGCCAGTTCGGGCCCTCCCATCAGGGTCACCAGTCTCTTCCGGTCGACCGCGTAGGAGAGCGCCTGCCGGACCCGCTTGTCGTCGAACGGGGGCATCCGGGTGTTGAAGACCTCGTAGACCATGAAGAACGACGGATCCATGTGGAGCCGCGAGGGGTACCGCAGGGCGAGCCGGCGCAGGTCGAGGCGTCCGGGGTGGGTGTTGAGGTGGACGGCGAGGTCCGCCCGGCCCGCAATCACCTCCGCGACCTGTTCCCCGGCGGTCGCGACCGACGTCCAGCGAATGACGTCGGGATAGCCGGCCGGCTGGGCCGCGTAGGACCACTGCCGGAAGTGCGGATTCCGTACGAGGGTGAGGCGCTCGCCCTTCCGGTACTCGCCGATCCGGTACGGGCCGGTCGCGGGGATGCGGTGGTCACCGAGCTTCCGCGTGGGGGTGCCCGGCGGGGTCGGCACCACGAGCAGGGTGAGCTTGCCCAGGAAGTCCGGGTCCGGCGCGGTGAGCCGGAAGGTGACGGTGGACGTCGTGTCGTCGGTCGTGATCCCCCGTGAGAGGTCGCAGTGCCCGGGGTGGTCCAGACACGCGGCCCCACCGACGATCCCCGTGAAGAACATCGGGTTTCCCCCGCCGGCGGTGAGCGCCCGCTGCACCCCGCGGCGGAAGTCCGCCGGCCTGACGATCCGGCCGTCGGAGTAACGGATCCCCCGTCTCAGCGTGAAGGTGTAGGTGCGCCCGCCGTCGGTCGGCCGCGGGAGTTCCGTCGCCAGGTCCGGGACGAGGGTGAGGTCCGATCCGCCGGGCACCTGGCGCAGGCCGACGAGATGGTCGTAGACGACGCTGATGGCCAGGCCCGCCTCCGACTCGTAGACGGTCGCCGGGTCGGTGCCGTACTCGGCGGCGCCGCCCCAGCCCAGCACGGTCAGGGTGCCGCCGCGATGATCCGGTGACGCGAAGGCCCGGGCCGCCGCCCACACCGTCGTCCCGGCCAGCGCGAGACCGCGCGGCGAAGCACCGGTGCGGATCGTGCGCACCGGCCGCGCGGTACGGGGGTCGAGGCGGACCACGGTGGCGTCGTACTCGTTGCTCACCCACACGCCGTCCGGTCCCGCCACGACGGTGCGGGGGCCGTCGCCCACCTGATGGGAGGTGACGACGCCGGTTCGAACGTCGATGCGGGAGACGGTCAGCGAGAGCCCGTTGGCGACCCAGACCGCGTCCTCGCCGACCGCCACGCTCTGCGGTCCCGCGCCCACCGGAATCGGTCCGCGCGCCAGGCTGTTGGCGACCCAGACCGTGTCCTTCCCCACGGCGATACCGGCGGGGGCACTCCCCACCTCGACGGCCTCGCCGACGCGTCCCGACTCGGGATCGAGACGCCGGACCTGCCCCGGCAGCACCCGGCTCATCGGTCTCGGGGCGGGGATCTCCGGAGTCAACAACAGGGTCGGCCTGAACAGCGTCACCATCACCCTCGGGCTCTCGGCCTCGGCCCGCGCGAGTGAGGCTGTCGCCACAGATCAACGCTGGTCCGTGACGTCCCACGCCGTGTGCGCCAAGGGCCTCGCCCTATCGTTCCGGGAAAGCGGTTGGAAGAGGGTCGGGGACCCGGCACAGTCGGGAACGGCCGTCGCCAACTGCCCGCGTGGCAGCAAGTCGTTCGGTGTCGGTGTCCGCCTCTCCGCGACCAGCGCCGTCCTCAACCGGCTCGTCCCGGTGGAGCTGCGCCCGACGGCCACCGGATCACGGGTGACCGTCTCCGAGCTGGCTCCGGGCACACCTGGCACGTGGTACTTCAAGGCCCAGGTCCTCTGCGCCCGCTGAGTCTCCGGCACGGCGGTCCGGAGGAAACGAGCGGGGTGCCGGAAACGGCGCCCCGCTTCCTCATCGCCCACCCTCGTGAATACGTGCACAAGCACCCCCCTACGATGGTCCCCGTGCCAAACGTGACCCGTGCCGACGTCGTAGCCGCCGCGCGCAACCCCCTCGCCTTCATCGCCGCACGCTGGACCCCGGATCCCCGGACGGTTCAGCGGGCGGCTCTCGCCGCGCTCGTCATGTCGGTGGTCATCGTGGTCACCGGCGGTGCCGTGCGGCTGACGGGGTCGGGGCTCGGCTGCCCGACCTGGCCCAAGTGCACGGACGACTCGCTGACCACGACCAGCGCGATGGGCTTCCACGGAGCCATCGAGTTCGGCAACCGCATGCTGACGTACGTGCTGTGTGCCGCCGTGGGCTGGGCGATCATCGCCGCGCGCTCGGAGAAGCCGTACCGCCGCTCCCTCACCCGGCTGGGCTGGGCGCAGTTCTGGATCGTGATGAGCAACGCGATCCTCGGCGGGATCGTGGTGCTGGTCGGCCTCAACCCGTACACGGTCGCCGCCCACTTCCTGCTCTCCTCGGCGCTGATCGCGGTCGCCACGCTGATGTGGCAGCGCAGCCGGGAGGGCGACGCGGAGTCCAAGCCGCTGGTCGGCAAGGCCGTGCAGCAGCTGGTGTGGTTCCTGGTCACCGCCTCCGTGCTGCTGATCGCGGTCGGCACGGTGGTGACCGGCGCGGGTCCGCACGCGGGCGACTCCAAGGAGGTCGACCGGATCCCGATCGACTGGGAGACGGTCGCCAAACTGCACGCGGTGCTCGCCTGGATCGTGGTCACGCTGACGTTCGCCCTGTGGTTCGTCCTGAAGGCGGTCGACGCCCCGAAGGGCCCGCTGGACCGCACCCGCGAGCTGTTCCTGATCCTGCTCTCCCAGGGCGTCATCGGTTACGTCCAGTACTTCACGAACCTCCCCGAGGCCCTGGTCGCCGTCCACATGCTCGGCTCCTGCCTGGTGTGGATCGGGGTGCTGCGGGTGCTGCTGTCGCTGCGCGAGCGGCCGGAGATCGTGGCGGACCTGCCGGGACCGTCGGTGGAGCAGTCGCTGCCCACGCGCGCGTGAATCATCCGTAGCGGGTGACCAACTCGTCGATCGCCGGGCCGAGATAGGCCCGGATCAGCTCGGCGCGGCGGTCGGACCAGTCTCCTTCGGGGGTGGCGGCGGACGGCACCGTATCGTCGTAACGCCGCCGTACGACGTCCTCGACGACCTCCACCGGGGCGCCCAGAGCGGGCAGCAGGTCGAGTGCCTCGCGCTTGGTGATCAGGCGGCCGTCGCGCAGTGTCACGGTCGCGCGGGCGAAGGTGGTCAGGCCCACGTCGACCCAGATGTCCTGGAGCCAGAGCTGTGGCTTGTCCACGGCCGGTCGCCAGTAGTCCCGCTGATCGCGTACGACGAACTCGGCCAGTTCCTTGTCGGTCACCGCCGGCAGCAGTTCCTTCGGTGATCCGCCCTGCAACACCCGCCCGAATTCGTGCAGTTCACGCCGGGTGACGGGGGTGACCGGTCTGCGGGTGACGTGGTCGTGCGCCCAGGTGAGGTGGCGCTGGTTCGGGGCGTCCTGGGTGCCCGGGGCGAGGTAGCTGCAGTGCAGGCGGACGGCGAGGGGGTCGGTGCGCAGGCCGCGGTGCAGGGCGACGAGTTGTCGGGCGGTGCTCGGCTTGAGGGGATGGTCCAGGATGGCTATCAGGTCCAGGTCGCTGCGGCCCTCCTGGTAGTCGCCCCCGGCGAGCGACCCGTGGGCCCACACGGCGACGGGCTTCAGGGGGGCCAGTTCGGTCAGGAAGCGGTCGAGCAACGCGTCGGTCGGCATTGGCCCAGTCTGTACAGCTCACTCCAGCCCGTACACCCGTTTGGCGTTGCCGACCGCGATCAGTCCCGCGACCCGCTGCGCGTCGGCGAGCGACCAGGCGCCCTCGGCGACCCAGTTGCCGAGCACCCGCCCGAGCGCCTCGCGGAACAACCGGGCGCCCACGACATGCAGTTCGGGCAGCCCGTGGGCCCCGCTGGAGAACAGGATCTTGCCGAAGGGGGCCAGCTCCAGGATCTCGGCGAGCACGGTCGCGGCGCGGGCGCCGGTGCGGACGAGGGCGGCGCCGGAGTCGGCGTAGACGTGCGGGAAGACGCCCGCGAGATGGGCCGCGTGCCGGTGGTACGGGTAGCTGTGCAGCAGCACGAGGTCGGTGCCGAGCCCGGCCGTCGCGCGCACGAAGTCGGTGAGCAGGACGGGGTCGGTGCGGTCGATGCGCAGGCCCGGTTCGCCCAGTCCCGCGTGGAGTTGGAGGGGCAGCCCGGACGCCACGGCGATCCACAGCAGGTGTCGTAGGAGCACGGGATCGCTCAGCGCCCCGCCGACCCTGCGGCCGGCCAGCCAGCGGCCCGCCGCGCCCCGGACCTCGCCCGGGCCGGGGGGCTCCGGCGCGAGCGCGAGGCCGTGCCGTACGCCCGCCACGGAGGTGAAGGCCACCGCGCCGGTGGCGGCGCCGTGCACCGACTCGGCGAGGTTGGCAAGGAAGGACTCGACGGTGCCGGAGGTGTCGGCGACCTGTTCGGCGAGGAGTTCGAGGCGGACGATCTCCCGGGCGTCCGCCTGGCCGGCGGTCGCCATCTCGGCGGGTCCGGTGAGATCGCCGGGCAGGCCCGTGTCGATCAGGTACGTCGTGATGCCACTGCCGCGCAGCAGCCTGCGGCCCGCTTCCAGTACGCCGAGTTCACGGCGCCGGGCGAGATAGCGGGCGGGCGGGCAGTGCGGTTCCAGGCCGAGCAGGGGTGGGCACCAGCGCCGTACGGCGAATCCGGTCTGGGTGTCGAAGAGGGTGGTGCCGGGGGCGGGTGGGCCCTCGGTGCGGGCGAGTTGGGCCTCGAAGGTGCCGAGGCCCAGCTCCGTTCTCAGTACGCCGTGGCAGTACTGGTCCACGAGGGACGGCGTTTCGATCATCCGGGCTCCCCGTGCAGTTGACCGCGTCGCTTGTACGGGGCCTAACGGGTGAACCGGGGTTCAGGTGTTGGTGCGCACACCCCGTGTGAGGGGGCGCCAGGGGGAGGGAGGTGCGGGTTCATCAGCGATCGACGGTTCGTTGTGGCTGGTCGCGCAGTTCCCCGCGCCCCTACGGGGGCGCTATCCGCCGAGTTGGATGCCTGCCATCCGCTTCCATTCGTACCGCCCCGTCGTCACCTTCGCCGCGAACTCGCCGTCGAAGTCCTCGTGGACGGTGATCCCGGACTTCTCCACGGCCTGCTGGGCGATCTCGTAGGTCGTGGCGACCAGATCGCCCCAGCCGCCGTCCTCGCCGACCAGGACGATGCGGGCGCCGCGCTCCCCGATGTACGCGACCTGGCCCTCGGCCCCGCCGTGCGCCTTGGAGAAGGTGCCGATCTGCTTGGCGAGGCGGGCCACCTGGCGCTCGGCCTTCGCGTCAACCTGCTGCGTGTCTGCCATGGCCAGGATGCTACCGACGGGTAGGGCGGACGGCGACGGGCGGGGGGAGTGACTCCCGCCTCAGGCCCTGGCCCAGTCCCTATCGCAGGAAGGGGTCCACCGCGATCGCCACGAACAGGATCGACACGTAGGTGATCGACCAGTGGAAGAGGCGCATCTCCTTGAGCTTGCCCCCCGTCACCTCGGCCTTGGCGCGGTTCTGCAGGCCGTGTGCCTCCCAGAGCCAGAAGCCGCCGGCCAGCAGCGCGACCAGGGTGTAGAACCAGCCGGTGTAGCCGAGGGGCGTGAGGAGGAGGGAGACCGCGACCATGACCCAGCTGTAGATCACGATCTGCCGGGCGACAACCTTGTTGGAGGCGACGACCGGGAGCATCGGCACGCCCACGCGCGCGTAGTCGTCGCGAACCTTCATGGAGAGCGGCCAGTAGTGCGGCGGCGTCCAGAAGAACATGACGAGGAAGAGAATGATCGGGGCCCAGGACATGGAGTCCTTGACCGCCGACCAGCCGATGAGGACGGGCAGGCAGCCGGCGATTCCGCCCCACACGATGTTCTGTGAGGTACGTCGTTTGAGGATCATCGTGTAGACGACGACGTAGAAGAGGAGCGCTCCGAGCGCGAGCCACGCGGACAGCCAGTTGACGGTCAGGCCGAAGAGGAGCGTCGAGACGACGGCGAGGGTGATGCCGAAGGCGAGGCACTCGCGGGGGCTGACCATCCCGGTGACGAGGGGGCGCTGCGAGGTGCGGTCCATGAGCGCGTCGATGTCGCGGTCGATGTACATGTTGAGCGCGTTCGCGCCACCGGCGGAGAGATAGCCGCCGAGGCAGGTGAGGAGGACCAGCTTGAGGTCGGGCACACCCTGCTGGGCCAGGAACATCACCGGAACGGTGGTGATCAGCAACAGCTCGATGATCCGCGGCTTCGTGAGCGCCACGAACGCCATGACCCGGGCCCCGATCGGCCGCCGGCTCGGGCTCTGACTCGCCCCGACAATCCCCGCTGGACGGGATTCAACGGCCGTCACGCACACCCCTGACAGAGACATCCCAGCAAGCCTCCGGGTGTGAACTCCCCGTAACGGCTCGCGCGTACCACGCCACTGTAGACGTTGCCCAGACCCGGACATTCGCGGGGGTGGGGTCGTGTTGGGCACCGCCTCCGGAAGAGCTGATCAGCACTCTGTTGAGCACTCGAACGAGCACCTCCGTATTCAGTTGCCGAATGCGGAACGGACCGGTCGGGAGGCGGATCCCCGAGAGTCCCGGCAGTCTGGAATGACTCGAAAAAATGCACGTTCTTACGGGGGTAGGCTCGACAACGGCCGGTGGGCGCCGCGTGCACCGGCATTCGACATGCGTGACATGTGGAGAGGAGCCCTGACCCAGGGTGAGCACCAAGCCGACCACAACAGACCTCGACTGGACCGAGTTGGACCAGCGCGCGGTGGACACCGCGCGCGTCCTGGCAGCCGATGCCGTACAGAAGGTCGGTAACGGCCATCCCGGTACGGCGATGAGCCTGGCCCCGGCCGCGTACACCCTCTTCCAGAAGGTGATGCGCCACGACCCCGCCGACGCCGACTGGGTAGGGCGCGACCGGTTCGTCCTGTCCGCCGGTCACTCGTCCCTGACCCTCTACACGCAGCTCTACCTGGCCGGTTTCGGCCTGGAGCTGGCCGACCTCGAAGCGTTCCGCACCTGGGGCTCCAAGACTCCGGGGCACCCCGAGTACGGGCACACCACCGGTGTGGAGACGACGACCGGCCCGCTGGGCCAGGGTGTCGCCAACGCCGTGGGCATGGCGATGGCCGCCCGCTACGAGCGCGGCCTGTTCGACCCGGACGCCCCGCAGGGCGAGTCGCCGTTCGACCACTTCATCTACGCAATCGCCGGTGACGGCTGTCTCCAGGAGGGCATCTCAGGCGAGGCGTCCTCGCTCGCCGGCCACCAGGAGCTCGGCAACCTGATCCTCCTGTGGGACGACAACCACATCTCCATTGAGGGCGACACGGAGACGGCTGTCTCCGAGGACACCGTCAAGCGCTACGAGGCCTACGGCTGGCACGTCCAGCGCGTGGCCCCGAAGCCGGACGGCGACCTGGACCCGCACGCCATCTACAACGCCATCGAGGCCGCGAAGAAGGTGACGAACAAGCCGTCGTTCATCGCGATGCGCTCGATCATCGCCTGGCCCGCGCCGAACGCGCAGAACACCGAGGCCGCGCACGGCTCGGCGCTCGGCGCCGACGAGGTCGCGGCCACCAAGCGCGTTCTCGGCTTCGACCCGGAGAAGTCCTTCGACGTCTCCGACGACGTCCTCAAGCACACCCGTCAGGCGCTGGAGCGGGGCCGCGAGGCGAAGGCCGCGTGGGAGCCGTCGTACCAGGAGTGGCGCGCCAACAACCCGGAGCGCGCCGCCGAGTACGACCGCATCGCCGCGGGCGAGCTGCCGGCCGGCTGGGAGAACGCCCTTCCGGTGTTCGAGGCGGGCAAGGGTGTCGCCACCCGTGCCGCGTCCGGCAAGGTCCTCCAGGCGCTCGGCGCGGTCATCCCGGAGCTGTGGGGCGGCTCGGCCGACCTCGCGGGCTCCAACAACACGACGATCGACAAGACCTCGTCGTTCCTCCCGGCGGACAACCCGCTGCCGGAGGCGAACCCGTACGGCCGCACGATCCACTTCGGTATCCGCGAGCACTCCATGGCCGCGGAGATGAACGGCATCACGCTGCACGGCAACACCCGTGTCTACGGCGGTACGTTCCTCGTCTTCTCCGACTACATGCGCAACGCGGTCCGTCTCTCCGCGCTGATGCACGTGCCGGTGACGTACGTGTGGACGCACGACTCCATCGGCCTCGGCGAGGACGGCCCGACCCACCAGCCGGTCGAGCACCTGGCCTCGCTGCGCGCCATCCCGGGCCTGAACGTGATCCGCCCGGCCGACGCCAACGAGACGGCGATCGCCTGGCGCGAGGTCCTGCGCCGCTACACCAAGGTCTACGGCAAGGGCGCCCCGCACGGCTTCGCGCTGACGCGTCAGGGTGTGCCGACGTACGAGGCCAACGAGGACACCGCCAAGGGTGGTTACGTCCTGTTCGAGGCGTCCACGGGTACGCCCGAGGTGATCCTCATCGGTACCGGTTCCGAGGTGCACCTGGCCGTCGAGGCGCGCGAGCAGCTGGAGGCCTCCGGGGTGCCGACGCGGGTCGTGTCCATGCCGTGCGTGGAGTGGTTCGACGCGCAGGACAAGGAGTACCGCGACAGCGTGCTGCCGCCGTCGGTCAAGGCGCGGGTCGCGGTCGAGGCCGGGATCGGTCTGACCTGGTACCGGTTCGTCGGGGACGCCGGTCGCATCGTTTCCCTGGAGCACTTCGGGGCTTCCGCCGACGGCAAGGTGCTCTTCCAGGAGTTCGGCTTCACTGCCGAGAACGTGGCCGCCAAGGCCCGGGAATCCCTCGCCGCCGCCCAGAGCTGACGCTGACAAACGACACGTAGGAGATGCATTTTCCATGACAGACGCACTCAAGCGCCTTTCTGAAGAAGGCGTCGCGATCTGGCTGGACGACCTGTCGCGCAAGCGGATCACGTCCGGCAACCTCGCCGAACTGATCGACCAGCAGCACGTCGTGGGCGTCACCACCAACCCGTCGATCTTCCAGAAGGCCATCTCGTCGGGCGACGGTTACGAGCAGCAGCTCACCGACCTCGCCGCCCGCAAGGTGACCGTCGAGGAAGCCATCCGCATGATCACGACGGCGGACGTCCGTGACGCCGCCGACATCCTGCGCCCGGTCTACGACGCGAGCGGCGGCCAGGACGGCCGGGTCTCCATCGAGGTCGACCCGCGCCTGGCGCACAACACGGCGGCGACGATCGCCGAGGCCAAGCAGCTCGCGTGGCTGGTGGACCGTCCCAACACCCTGATCAAGATCCCGGCCACCCGGGCGGGTCTCCCGGCGATCACCGAGGTCATCGGCCTCGGGATCAGTGTCAACGTCACGCTGATCTTCTCGCTGGCGCGCTACCGCGAGGTCATGGACGCGTTCATCGCGGGCCTGGAGAAGGCCAAGGAGCGCGGCCTGGACCTCTCCAAGATCCACTCCGTGGCGTCCTTCTTCGTGTCCCGCGTGGACACCGAGATCGACAAGCGGATCGACGCGCTGGGCACCGACGAGGCCAAGGCCGCCCGCGGCAAGGCCGGTCTCGCCAACGCGCGGCTCGCCTACGAGGCGTACGAGGAGGTCTTCGCCACGCCGCGCTGGGCCGCCCTCGACAAGGCGCAGGCCAACAAGCAGCGTCCGCTGTGGGCCTCGACCGGCGTCAAGGACAAGGCGTACAAGGACACGCTGTACGTGGACGACCTGGTGGCGCCGAACACGGTGAACACCATGCCGGAAGCCACCCTTGAGGCCACCGACGACCACGGCCAGATCACCGGCAACACCATCTCCGGCACGTACGAGCAGTCCCGCGCCGAGATCGCCGCCGTGGAAGCGCTCGGCATCTCCTACGACGAGGTCGTGCAGCTGCTGGAGGACGAGGGCGTCGAGAAGTTCGAGGCATCCTGGACCGACCTGCTCAAGTCGACCGAGGCGGAGCTTGCGCGCCTCGCCCCCTCGGAGGGCTGAGACCTTGGCTCCTCATTCCGGTTCCGGGGCGAATCCGCTTCGTGACCCCGCCGACCGACGGCTCCCGCGTATCGCGGGGCCGTCGGGCCTGGTCATCTTCGGCGTCACAGGCGATTTGTCACGCAAAAAGCTGATGCCCGCCGTGTACGACCTCGCCAACCGGGGTCTGCTGCCGCCGGGCTTCTCGCTCGTCGGCTTCGCCCGGCGCGAGTGGGCCCACGAGGACTTCGCGCAGGAGGTCCACGACGCGGTCAAGGAGCACGCCCGTACGCCGTTCCGTGAGGAGGTCTGGCAGCAGCTCGTCCAGGGGATGCGCTTCGTCCAGGGCACCTTCGACGACGACGACGCGTTCGAGCGGCTGCGCGACACGATCGACGAACTGGACAAGGCACAGGGCACGGGCGGCAACTTCGCCTTCTATCTGTCGGTGCCGCCGCGCTCCTTCCCGGTCGTCATCCAGCAGCTGAAGAAGCACGGGCTGGCCGACCAGGACAAGGGTTCCTGGCGCCGCGCGGTCATCGAGAAGCCCTTCGGCCACGACCTCAAGTCGGCCGAGGACCTCAACAGGGTCGTACACGAGGTGTTCGCCGCCGACCAGGTCTTCCGCATCGACCACTACCTCGGCAAGGAGACCGTCCAGAACATCCTGGCGCTCCGCTTCGCCAACACGATGTTCGAGCCGATCTGGAACCGGTCCTTCGTGGACCACGTGCAGATCACGATGGCCGAGGACATCGGCATCGGCGGCCGGGCCGGCTACTACGACGGCATCGGCGCCGCCCGTGACGTCATCCAGAACCACCTGCTCCAGCTGATGGCGCTGACCGCGATGGAGGAGCCCTCCTCCTTCTCCGCCGACGCGCTGGCCGCCGAGAAGGAGAAGGTGCTCGGCGCGGTACGGCTGCCGAAGGACCTGGGCAAGAACACGGTCCGCGGGCAGTACGCCGAGGGCTGGCAGGGCGGCGAGAAGGCCGTCGGCTACCTCCAGGAAGACGGTATCGACCCGCAGTCGAAGACCGACACCTACGCGGCCATCAAGGTCGAGGTCGACAACCGCCGCTGGGCGGGCGTCCCCTTCTACCTGCGCACCGGCAAGCGCCTGGGCCGCCGCGTCACCGAGATCGCGGTCGTCTTCCAGCGCGCCCCGCACTCCCCCTTCGACCAGACGGCGACGGAGGAGCTGGGCCAGAACGCGATCGTCTTCCGCGTCCAGCCCGACGAGGGCGTCACGGTCCGCTTCGGCTCCAAGGTGCCCGGCACCTCGATGGAGATCCGGGACGTCTCCATGGACTTCGCCTACGGCGAGTCGTTCACGGAGTCCAGCCCCGAGGCGTACGAGCGGCTGATCCTCGACGTCCTCCTGGGCGACTCGAACCTCTTCCCGCGCACCGAGGAGGTCGAGCTGTCCTGGAAGATCCTCGACCCGATCGAGCGGTACTGGGACAAGCACGGCAAGCCCGCGCAGTACCAGTCCGGCACCTGGGGTCCGGTCGAGGCGGACGAAATGCTCGCACGAGAGGGACGGAGCTGGCGCCGGCCATGAAGATAGACCTCACCGACACCACAGCCAGCAAGATCAACAAGGGGCTGGTGAAAGCCCGCCGCGCCATCGGCACCCCGGCCGTCGGCGTGGTGCTCACCCTCGTCGTCGTCACGGACGAGGAGAACGCCTACGACGCCCTGAAGGCCGCCAGCGACGCGTCGCACGAGCACCCCTCCCGCAAGCTCGTCGTCATCAAGCGCGTCTCACGCTCGCCCCGGGACCGCACCCAGTCCCGCCTCGACGCCGAGGTACGGGTGGGCGCGGACGCGGGCAGCGGCGAGACGGTCGTCCTGCGGCTGTACGGCGAGGTCTCCGACCACGCCCAGTCCGTGGTGCTGCCGTTGCTGCTGCCGGACGCGCCGGTGGTCGTCTGGTGGTCGGTGGACGCGCCGCGCGACCCGTCGGCCGACCCGCTCGGCGCCCTCAGCCAGCGCCGGGTCACCGACAGCTACGCGGCGGAGAAGCCCGTCGACGAGCTGCGGTCCCGCGCCGAGAGCTACCAGCCGGGCGACACCGACCTGGCCTGGGCCCGGATCACGCCGTGGCGTTCGATGCTGGCCGCCGCGCTCGACCAGGTCTCCACGGAGATCGTCTCCGTCGAGGTGGCGGGCGAGGAGTCCAACCCGAGCGTCGAACTGCTCGCGATGTGGCTCGCCGACCGCCTCCACGTGCATGTCCGGCGGGCGGTCTCGGCCGGTCCCGGTCTGACCCAGGTGCGCCTGGAGACGACCGGCGGTCCCATCACGCTGCACCGGTCGGACGGCGCGATGGCCACTCTGGCACTGCCCGGCCAGCCGGACCGCGCGGTGGCGCTCAAGCGCCGCGAGACGTCCGAACTCCTCGCGGAGGAGCTGCGCCGGCTCGACCCGGACGACACGTACGCGTCCGCGCTGCGCTTCGGCGTGGACCGGCTGGGCGGTATCCAGTCGGCGGCGGAGCGGGCGGAAGCGGCGGCCGACCAGCCGGTACCGGCACTGCCGGTCCGCGCGGTACCGGAGGCGACGCCCGCATCGGCTCCGAAGACGGCATCGGCTGCCACGTCGGCTCCGGCATCGGCCCCCGCTTCGGCTTCCGGTTCGGCGGGCGAGGGTGACGCCGACCGGCCGACCCCCGCGAAGATGCCCCCGGTCAAGAAGCAAGAAGGCTGATCCGCAGTGAGTACTCCCCAGCTCGTCGTCCACCGCGACAAGGAACTGATGGCCCAGGCCGCCGCGGCCCGGCTGATCACGAAGATCGTGGACGCGCAGGCCTCGCGCGGCTACGCCTCGATCGTGCTCACCGGCGGTCGCAACGGCAACGGTCTGCTGGCGGCCCTGGCGGGACAGCCCGCCCGGGACGCCATCGACTGGGGCCGCCTCGACCTGTGGTGGGGCGACGAGCGGTTCCTGCCCGAGGGCGACCCGGAACGCAATGTCACCCAGGCCCGCGAGGCACTGCTCGACGCGGTGCCCCTGGACCCGAAGCGCGTGCACGCCATGCCCGCGTCCGACGGTCTCTACGGCACCGACGTGGACGCGGCGGCGGCCGGTTACGCCGAGGAACTCGCCCGGTCCGCCGGTCCCGAGAACCACGGCTCCGTGCCGACCTTCGACGTGCTGATGCTGGGCGTCGGCCCGGACACCCATGTGGCGTCACTCTTCCCGGAGTTGCCCGCCGTACGGGAGACCGAGCGCACGGTCGTCGGCGTCCACGGCGCGCCCAAGCCGCCGCCGACCCGGGTCACCCTGACCCTGCCGGCGATCCGCTCCGCCCGTGAGGTGTGGCTGCTCGCGGCGGGCGCGGACAAGGCGGAGGCCGCGGCGATCGCGCTGTCCGGCGCGGGCGAGATCCAGGCACCGGCCGCCGGTGCCCAGGGCCGCTCCCGCACCCTGTGGCTGCTGGACGCGGCGGCGGCCTCACAGCTGCCCCGCGCCCTGTATCCGCCGGCTTCGGCCTGACGCCTGAACACCACCGGCAACCTGCCGAAGAGCCCGTACGATGTCACGTCTGCCGTACGGGCTCTTCGCTGCCTCAACGCCCGCGCAGCTCGCGGTACTTGGCGACCAGGGCCGTCGTCGACGCGTCCAGCCCGGGTACGTCGGCGCCTTCGGTGAGGGCGGGTTCGACGCGCTTGGCGAGGACCTTGCCCAGCTCGACGCCCCACTGGTCGAAGGAGTCGATGTTCCAGACCGCGCCCTGCACGAACACCTTGTGCTCGTAGAGCGCGATGAGCTGGCCGAGCACCGACGGGGTCAGCTCACGGGCCAGGATCGTGGTCGTGGGGTGGTTGCCCTTGAACGTCTTGTGCGGCACGAGTTCTTCGGGGACCCCCTCCGCGCGCACCTCGTCGGGTGTCTTGCCGAACGCCAACGCCTGTGTCTGCGCGAAGAAGTTGGCCATCAGCAGGTCGTGCTGCGCCTTGAGCCCCTCGCTCAGCTCCGCCACCGGCTCGGCGAAGCCGATGAAGTCCGCCGGGATCAACTTCGTGCCCTGGTGGATGAGTTGGTAGTAGGCGTGCTGCCCGTTCGTACCCGGCGTGCCCCACACCACCGGGCCCGTCTGCCAGTCGACCTCCTGGCCGTCCCGGCCCACGTACTTGCCGTTGGACTCCATGTCCAGCTGCTGCAAGTAGGCCGTGAACTTGGAGAGGTAGTGCGAGTACGGCAGCACGGCGTGCGACTGGGCGTCGTGGAAGTTGCCGTACCAGACGCCCAACAGGCCGAGCAGCAAAGGCACGTTGGACACGGCGGGCGCGGTGCGGAAGTGCTCGTCGACGAGGTGGAAACCGTCCAGCATCTCCCGGAAGCGGTCCGGGCCGATGGCGATCATCAGGGAGAGCCCGATGGCGGAGTCGTAGGAGTAGCGTCCGCCGACCCAGTCCCAGAACTCGAACATGTTGTCCGTGTCGATGCCGAAGTCCGACACCTTCCCGGCGTTCGTCGACAGCGCCACGAAGTGCTTGGCGACGGCGTCCTGACCGGCCTTCAGCTCGGTGAGCAGCCAGTCGCGGGCGGAGGTCGCGTTGGTGATCGTCTCGATCGTGGTGAAGGTCTTCGACGCGATGATGAACAGAGTCTCGGCCGGGTCGAGGTCGCGGGTCGCCTCGTGCAGGTCGGCGCCGTCCACGTTCGACACGAAGCGGACCGTCAGATCGCGGTCGGTGAAGCTGCGCAGCACCTCGTAGGCCATCGCCGGGCCGAGGTCGGAGCCGCCGATGCCGATGTTGACGATGTTCTTGATGCGCTTGCCGGTGTGGCCGGTCCACTCGCCGGAGCGGACGCGGTCGGCGAAGCCGGCCATCTTGTCGAGGACCGCGTGCACCTGCGGCACGACGTTCTCGCCGTCGACCTCGATCACGGCGTCGCGCGGGGCGCGCAGCGCGGTGTGCAGGACCGCGCGGTCCTCCGTCACGTTGATCTTCTCGCCGCGGAACATGGCGTCCCGGAGCCCGAACACGTCCGTGGCGGCGGCCAGCGTATGCAGCAGCCGCAGGGTCTCGTCGGTGACGAGGTGCTTCGAGTAGTCGAGGTGCAGGTCACCGACCCGGAGCGTGTAGCCGGTGCCGCGTCCGGGATCGGCGGCGAACAGCTCCCGCAGCTGCACCTCGCCGAGCTCCTCGCGGTGCTTGGCCAACGCGGTCCACTCGGGCGTCTGGTTGAGCCTGGTACGGCCGTCTGCGTTCATTGCGACTTCAGCCTTCTTTCCTACCGACCTGGGGGCCGGTTCCAACCTAATTGATCAGCCCGTGGCGCGAGCGGTCGTCCCGTTGTCCTGCTGGGCAACAACAGGTACGTCCGGCTTGACCGCGGGTATCAACGAGGCGACGGCGAGCCCGAAGAGGGCTGCCGCGAGCAGGGCGGGTGCGTTCAGCCCGAAGCTCCCGGCCACGACTCCGCCGAGCAGCGCGCCGAGCGGGGCTCCCGACGTCGAGGACGTGCGGAACGCGGAGGCGATGCGGCCGACCATGGCGGCGGGGCTGCGCTGTTGCATCAGGGTGACCTGGTTGACGTTCCACACCATGTTCATCGCGCCGAGCAGCAGCATGCCCAGGACCAGGGCGCCCAAGTGCCGGACGGTGCCGATGAGCAGCAGCGACGACGTCTGTACGCTCCCGGCCACCAGCAGCGCCCGGACCCGGCCGGTGCGGCGCGCGATCCGCTGGGCGACGAAGCCGCCGCAGAAGCTGCCGGCCGCGTACGCCGTCATCGCCGCCGCGTATCCGGCGTTGCCCGCGTCCAGCCAGCGCGTCACATGGAGGACGAGTGTGGCGATCAGGGCGCCCATGCCGATGTTGCACAGCAGGGTGGCCACGCAGACGGCGCGCAGGCCCCGGTCGCCCCACAGCGCGCGCAGACCCTCCCCTATCTCCGTCCTGAGGGTGCTGCCGGCCGGGCGCGGCTCCCGCTCGGGCGGCCTGGTGCGCAGGGAGGCCACCAGGGCGGCGGCCAGGAGGTAGGTGCTCGCATCGGCGGCGAACGGCATGAAGGCCCCGGCCGTCAGCAGCAGCGGCACGAGCGGGCCGGCCAGCAGACCGCCCGCGAGCTGCTGGCCGGTCATCAGCCGGGCGTTGGCGCTGCCCAGCGCCTCACGGGCCACCAGGGACGGCAGGAGAGCCGTGGACGCGTTGTCGAAGAGGGTCTGGAGCGTGGTCAGGCAGAAGGCGAGGGCGAGCAGCAGCGGGATCGAGGCGTGGCCGAGTCCGACGGCGAGCGCGAAGGAGGCGACGAGCAGCCCCCGTAACGAGTCCACCGCCCACATCGCGCGCCGCTGGTCGACCCGGTCCGCGACGGCCCCGCCGAGCAGTCCGAAGAGCAGCCAGGGGAGGTATCCACAGGCGGTGACGGAGGCGATGACGAGCGGGTCGTCGGTGAGCCGCACGGCGAGCAGGGGCAGCGCGGCCGTACGCAGCGCGTCCCCGAACCGGGAGATCACGGCGGCGCTCCACAGCCGCCCGAACCCCCCACGCCACGCGGGCACATGACTGCCCGTCACCTCGACCGTCGTCACCACTCCCCCTCACGGTTCGCCGATGCACAAACCGTAGAGGGTGCCACTGACAATCGGTCCGGGGCGGGTCGGCCGCCGGGGTGCGAAACAGCTCCGGCCAGACACCTTGTGGGCGTCCGGCCGGTTCAACTCCTAGATTTCTCCCCGCAGTTTGGCGAGTGCCTCGGCGAGGATCGCCTCGCCGTCCGCGTCGCTGCGCCGCTCCCGTACATACGCGAGGTGCGTCTTGTAGGGCTCGGTGCGCGGCGGGTCCGGCGGGTTGTCCCGGTCCTGTCCGGCGGGAAAGCCGCAGCGCGGGCAGTCCCAGGTGTCGGGGACCTGCGCGTCGCTGGCGAAGCTGGGCTGCGTCTCGTGCCCGTTGGAGCACCAGAAGGAGATGCGCAGCCGGGGCGCGGACTCGCCACGCTCGGCCTCACCCATCGGCCCCGCCCCGACCCGGCTTCCACGGATCGCGTTGCCACTTGCCACGGTCGTAACTCCCTGCGTGATGGTGCCGCGAAGCGAGTCGGCGTTTCGCTCCGTTGCGAGCGCCTCAGTCTACGTAAGGCCCAACGCGCGTCCAGTGGTTGGAGTTACAGCCCCTACACCTAGACGCAAGCCCCATGATAGGCCGCGCTCAGCTGCGCGTACCGAACATGGGGCCTTACGTACGGAATGTGCGAAGGAACGTGCGGTCAGCTCGTCTTCATCAGCAGGCCGAGCACGACGATGCAGGTGAACCACAGAAGACCGAGCCCCACGGTGATGCGGTCGAGGTTGCGCTCGGCCACCGAAGAACCACCGACGGACGACGACATGCCGCCACCGAACATGTCGGAGAGACCGCCGCCCTTCCCCTTGTGCATCAGCACCAGCAGCATCAGCAGCAGGCTGAAGACGATCAGGGCGATCGAGAACCCCAAAACCACGGCTGGACCAACTTCCTCGGATTCGGACGGACGACGGGGACACGGCTGTGGAGCCATGTCCCCGCAAGGGTACGACGGATCGTCGCTACGGCCTACTCATGGTCTCACTGGTCGCGGAAGCGCACGATCTTGACGAACTCGTCGGCGTCCAGCGAGGCACCGCCGACCAGGGCACCGTCGACGTCGGGCTTGGCCATGATCTCGGCGACGTTGCCGGACTTGACGGAGCCGCCGTACTGGATGCGGACCTGGTCGGCCAGCTCCTGGGTGTACAGCTCGGCGAGCTTGCCGCGGATGGCCTGGCAGACCTCCTGGGCGTCGTCGGCGCCGCAGACCTTGCCGGTGCCGATGGCCCAGACGGGCTCGTAGGCGATGACGACCGACTCGGCCTGCTCGGCCGGGACGTCCTTGAGGCCGCCCTCGATCTGGGAGAGCGTGTGCGGGACGTGGTTGCCCGCCTCGCGGATCTCCAGTTCCTCGCCGACGCACAGGATCGGGGTGAGGCCGTGCTTGTAGGCGGCCTTGACCTTGGCGTTGACGATCTCGTCGGTCTCGGCGTGGTACTGGCGGCGCTCGGAGTGGCCGACGGCCACGTACGTGCACTTCAGCTTGGCCAGCATCGCTCCGGAGATCTCGCCGGTGTAGGCGCCGGAGTCGTGGGCCGAGATGTCCTGGGCGCCATACTTGATCTTGAGCTTGTCGCCGTCGACCAGGGTCTGCACGGAGCGCAGGTCGGTGAAGGGCGGCAGGACGGCGACCTCGACGGCCTCGTAGTCCTTGTCCGCGAGGGCGAAGGCGAGCTTCTGGACGTGGGCGATGGCCTCAAGGTGGTTGAGGTTCATCTTCCAGTTGCCCGCCATGATCGGCGTGCGCGTGCTCATGTAGGTCAGTCCTCCAGTGCGGCGAGGCCGGGGAGCGTCTTGCCCTCTAGATATTCGAGGGAGGCGCCGCCGCCGGTCGAGATGTGTCCGAATGCCGTCTCGTCGAAGCCCAGGATGCGGACGGCGGCGGCGGAGTCACCACCGCCGACGACGGTGAAGGCCTGGGAGTCGACGAGGGCCTGGGCGACCGCCTTGGTGCCCTCGGCGTAGTCGGGGTGCTCGAAGACGCCCATCGGGCCGTTCCAGAAGATGGTGGCCGCGTCGGCGAGCTTCGAGGCGTACAGGGCACCGGTCTCGGGACCGATGTCGAGACCCATGTGGTCGGCGGGGATGGCGTCCGCGGCGACGGTGACGGGGTGGGAGGGGGCCTTCGTCTTCAGGTCCGGGAAGGCGGTCGCGGCCACGACGTCGACGGGGACGACGAGTTCGACGCCGTTCTTCGCGGCGCGCTCGACGTACTCGGTGACGGCGGGCAGCTGGTCGTCCTGGACCAGGGAGGCGCCGATCTCGTAGCCCTGGGCCTTGAGGAAGGTGAAGGCCATGCCTCCGCCGATGAGCAGCCGGTCGGCCTTGCCGAGGAGCTGGTCGATGACGGCGAGCTTGTCGGAGACCTTGGAGCCGCCGAGGGCGACGACGTAGGGCCGCTTGACGTCCTCGGTGAGCTTCTTCAGGACGCCGACCTCGGTGGCGATGAGGTAGCCGGCGTAGTGCGGCAGGCGGGCCGGGAGGTCGTACACGGAGGCGTGCTTGCGGTGCACGGCGCCGAAACCGTCTCCTACGTAGATGTCGGCCAGGGCGGCGAGCTGGTCGGCGAACTCGCCGCGCTCGGTGTCGTCCTTGGCGGTCTCGCCCGCGTTGAAGCGCAGGTTCTCGATGACCGCGACCTGGCCGGGCTCCAGGCCGCGCACCGCGTCGTGGGCGGCGGGGCCGATCGTGTCCTGGGCGAACGCGACGGGCGCGCCCAGGAGTTCGGCGAGGCGCTCGGCGGGCTGCAGCAGGGAGAAGGCCGGGTCCGGGGCGCCCTTGGGGCGGCCCAGGTGCGAGGCGACGATCACCTTGGCGCCCGCCTCGACGAGGGCCTTGATCGTGGGCAGTACGGCGCGGATGCGGCCGTCGTCGGTGATGAGGCCGTCGGCCAGCGGGACGTTGAGGTCGGCGCGGACGAAGACCCGCTTGCCGTCCACGCCTTCGGCGAGAAGTTCGTCGATCGTCTTCATGAATGGGGCTCCTAGGGAAGGCTCTTCAAGCTCTTCGGGCTCTTCGGATCCGAGAGGGCTGATCGATCACCACGTGGCGCAGGGCCCGGACAGCGCGGCGTGCGCTGCCCGAGCCCTGGCTCACATCGAGTTGCCTGCTCCGGTGGTCAGAGCTGGCCGCCGACGAAGACCGTGAGGTCGACGAGGCGGTTGGAGTAGCCCCACTCGTTGTCGTACCAGCCGAGGATCTTCACCGACGTGCCGTCCTGGACCATGGTCAGGAGGGAGTCGAAGGTGCAGGAGGCCTGGTCGCCGACGATGTCCGAGGAGACGATCGGGTCCTCGGTGTAGGTCAGGTAGCCCTTGAGGTCGCCGTCCTCGGAGGCCTTCTTGAACGCGGCGTTGACCTCGTCCTTGGTGACCTCGCGCTGGAGCTGGACGACCAGGTCGGTGGCCGAGCCGGTCGGGACCGGGACGCGCATCGCGATGCCGTCGAGCTTGCCCTTGAGCTGCGGGAGGACCAGGGCGGTGGCCTTGGCGGCACCGGTGGTGGTCGGGATGATGTTCTCGGCGGCGGCACGCGCGCGGCGCAGGTCCGAGTGCGGGAAGTCCAGGATGCGCTGGTCGTTCGTGTACGCGTGCACCGTGGTCATCAGGCCCTTGACGATGCCGAAGTTCTCGTCGAGAACCTTGGCCATCGGCGCCACACAGTTGGTGGTGCAGGAGGCGTTCGAGATGACGTGGTGCTGGGCCGCGTCGTACTTGTCCTGGTTGACGCCCATCACGATGGTGATGTCCTCGTCCTTGGCCGGAGCCGAGATGAGGACCTTCTTGGCGCCGCCGGCGATGTGCTTCTCGGCGTCGGCCTTCTTCGTGAAGATGCCGGTCGACTCGATGACGATGTCGACGCCCAGTTCGCCCCACGGGATGTCGGCGGGGTTGCGCTCGGACAGGACCTTGATCGTGTGCCCGTCGACGGTGATCGTGTCGGCGGTGTGCGACACCTCGGCGGGCAGACGGCCCAGGATGGTGTCGTACTTGAGCAGGTGAGCGGTGGTCGCGGTGTCACCCAGGTCGTTGACAGCCACGATCTCGATGTCAGCACCCTGCTTCAGCAGCGCGCGGAAGTAGTTACGACCGATGCGGCCAAAGCCGTTGATGCCTACGCGGATCGTCACGAACCGATCTCCTCGTTGGTACGCCGGCTCAGTGCCGGCGAGTTGTATGGGATGTCCCCGACCGCCTACGACCCTACCTCCCTGAGCCCCCCGTGGTGACATCGAGATGCCCCATACACCGCAGGGCGGTCCGTACCCGCCAGTAGGGGTACGGACCGCCCTGGATGTTCATGACATCGTCACACCGCGTCAGCTCTTCAGAGCCGCGAGTGCCTTCTTGAGCAGGGCCGCGCGGTCGGTCGCCGAGGTGACCTGTTCCAGGCCGAAGCCCAGCAGCACGGTGCGGTCGGTGGTGATCGCGCCGTACGTCTGGAACAGGGCTCCCGTGCGCGTCCAGTCCTTCAGGACCGCCGGGCTGCCCGGGGGCGGTCCGGTCACGCTCCAAGCGCCCAGAGAGGTCTCGAAGCCCTCGGTCTGGGTGGCCGTGCCGCCGACGACTAGCGAGGCGTCGTCGGCGAGGACGCCGTGGCCGCCGGAGCCCGGGTCGGTGATGTAGCTGAGCGACACCTCGACGGACTTGCCGGCGTAGGCGCTCAGGTCGAAGTTGACCTGCTGCCAGCCGTTGGAGGCGCCGGTGAAGCTGTTCCACGAACCGGTGGAGCCGGTCGCGGTGCAGCCGGTGGTGGCGAACGTCAGGTAGTGCTTGAGCCACGGGTGTTCGGCGACCAGGAACCCGGCCTCGCACTCCGAGGGCAGCGCGGTGCTGGTGGCGCCGCCCGCCTCCGGGAGCGTGGTCCAGTCGTCGGCGCCGGTGGTGTGGATCTCGACGACGGCGTGGTCGTAGCCGGGCTCGGTGTCCCACAGCAACTCGCTGCGCAGCGTGGGCTTGTCGGCCGCGCTCACCCCGGTGAGGTCGATGGTGCGGGTGAGGCGCTTGTAGGCGTCGTCGGTGTGGACGGCGGCGGCCATGTAGGAGCCCGCGTAGGGCCCGTACGGGTTGACGGTCCCGGCGAACTGGCCCGCGCCGGCGCTCGCGAACTGCGGGTAGGTGGCCGGGGACAGCGAGTCGGAGGTGACGCTGTAACTGCCCGCCCGGTCCAGCGGGTTGCCGGGCGCGCCGCTGAGGGCGCCCGCGAAGCCGGCCAGCTTGCCGGAGCCGTTGAAGCCGGTGGCCCCGGGGAGGGACGTACGGGAGTAGGCGCCCAGGTAGTACTGGCTGAAGTCGTTCGAGGGCGTGCCGTCGGCGAGGGCGACGGAGCCGCCGGCCTGTTCGCCGGCCTCGATCAGCTTGCCGCCCTCGTTGAGGAAGGCGCGCAGCTGGAGCTGGGTGTCGTTGCCGGGGCCCGTGGGACCGGAGTAGTGGACAACCGTCTTGAAGTGGTCGAGCACGGCGAGCGCGTCGGGCGCGCCCTGCGTGGCGACGTCCCAGACGACCGCCTTGCGGCCGTTGGCCTTCAGCGCGTCGACGTAGGCCTGTGTCTGGGTGGCGGCGGCGCCCTCCTCGGCGACCACGAGGGTGTCGGCGGCGGGCCGTTGGGCGACCGTGTACGTGAAGTGGGCGCTGGAGGTGGGCTTCCCGGCCTTCGTCCTGCCGGTGAACCACACCTCGACCTTGTCGCCCGGGTCGCCGCCCTTGACCTTGGCCCGGTACTCGTCGAAGTACAGGTTGTCGTCCCCGCCGTAGGTCTGGCCGCCCTTCCAGGGCTTGAGCGCCGCGTCCTGCGTACGGCCGCCGTCGACGCGGTACTTGAGCTCCTTGTGGCGCACGGACTTCCGTACGACGACGGAGACCGTCTGGTCGGCGCCGCGCGCGTACGACGTCGGGAAGCCGGCCGGGGTGAAGTCGGCGGCGGTCAGGCCGACCGACGAGGTCGGCTGGTCGGGGTGGACGGCGGTCTCGGCGACGGAGAGCGCGAAGGGGATGTTCTTCGCGAACTCGTCCTGGATCAGCTTCTCGTCGTCGGGGAAGTTGAAGACGGACTGGCAGTCGGCCGCGTTCCAGGCGTCGTTGGGGTCGATGTTCGACGCGGTCTGGCAGGTCGACATCTCGGGGGTGAACATCGACATGCCGTTGACGTTCGACGCGTGGCCGTCCGCCTCGCCGTTGGTCGTGTACAGCTCCGAGGAGACCTGCGAGTGGTAGCCGGGGATCGCCGGGTTGTCGGGCGTACCCGCGAGCGCCTTGTAGAGCACGTCGTCCGGGGTGGGCGTCGCGACCTGCCAGCCGACTCCGTAGAGGAGGAGTTCGGCGGCGGAGTGGTAGTTGACGCCGTAGCTGAAGCCGATCCGCTTCTCGAAGTTGTCGAGTGCCTGCGTCTCGGGCTCGGAGGCGGGGGCCGTGCCGCGGTAGGTCTCACTCGTGGGGTTCGGGGACGAACCCTCGTCGTCGTAGCCCCACTTGTAGGCGAAGTTGCGGTTGAGGTCGACGCCGTCGCCGGTGGAGATGGTGCCGTCGCCGTTGACGTCCCGCAGGTTCTTGCGCCACAGGCGGGAGTTGGTGTCCTTGAAGGTGTAGTCGTAGCCGTCCGGGTTGGCGGAGAGCACGAACCACAGTTCCGTGGAGTCGACGATCTTCTTGACGCGCTTGTCGGTCTTGTAGTTGTCCAGGTAGTAGTGCATCAGCCGGCGGGTCATCTCCGGCGTGATCCACTCGCGCGCGTGCTGGTTGGACACGTACAGCACGGAGGGCTTGGAGCCGTCCTTGGTCTTCTTCGCGTTCTTGGTCAGTTTGAGCGCGAGGATGTCCTGGCCGTTGATCGTCTTGCCGATGGACTCGACCTTGGTGAGACCGGGGTTGGCCTGCCCGGTCCTGACGATCTCCTCCTTGAGGCCGCCGCTTCCGCTGTACGGCCGGAACACGCCCTGCGCCGCGTCCTCGACGCGGGTCTCGGCCTTCGCCGAGAGGGTGTGCTCGGTGAGGTCGACGCCCTGCTTCTCCAGCTTCTGGGCCTGCTGGTCGGTGAGGTAGACCTCGACGGCGGTCTTGCCGGCGGCCGAGAACTTGTTGTCGCCGAGTTCGTGCGCGTCCTGTCCGGCCTTCAGGAGCAGGGGTATCTGCTTCTGGGTGACGTCGGCGTGGAAGACCTTGACCTCGTCGGGGTCGGCCTTCGTGGAACTACCGCCCTGCGCCTGGGCGATCGGCGCGATGCTCGCCCCGGCGATCAGGAGTGCACCGACAGCGAGGATCGATCTCGCTCTGTGTCTCATGAATCCCCCTAGCAACTGTCCGCCACAACAGCGAACTGTTGCCAGGCTCATGACACTTCATGATCGAGTCAAGGGGGCGCATCGGGACGGTCAAGCGCCGATGCGGCTGTCCAAGGGGACAGCCGCATCGGCGCGTTGAGTGATCGTCAGGCGACAGGGGGCATCAGCCGACCATGTTGTCGGCCATCTCCTCGGTGATGCTGGACTCCGTGCCCGGGATGCCGAGGTCCTGGGCCCGCTTGTCGGCCATCGCCAGCAGCCGGCGGATACGGCCCGCCACGGCGTCCTTCGTCAGCGGCGGGTCGGCCAGCGCGCCCAGCTCCTCCAGGGAGGCCTGCTTGTGGTCCATGCGGAGGCGACCCGCGGCGGCGAGGTGCTCGGGGACCTCGTCGGCGAGGATCTCCAGCGCGCGCTGCACCCGGGCGCCGGCGGCGACGGCCGCGCGGGCCGAACGGCGCAGGTTGGCGTCGTCGAAGTTGGCGAGACGGTTCGCCGTGGCGCGCACCTCGCGGCGCATCCGGCGCTCCTCCCAGGCCAGCACCGACTCGTGCGCGCCGAGCCGGGTGAGCAGGGCGCCGATCGCGTCGCCGTCACGGACGACCACCCGGTCCACGCCCCGCACCTCGCGCGCCTTCGCCGCGATCGACAGCCTGCGGGCGGCGCCGACCAGCGCGAGCGCGGCCTCGGGACCCGGGCAGGTCACCTCCAGGGAGGAGGACCGGCCGGGCTCGGTCAGCGAGCCGTGCGCCAGGAACGCGCCTCTCCAGGCCGCCTCGGCGTCACAGGTCGCCCCAGAGACCACCTGCGGCGGCAGACCCCGGATGGGGCGTCCGCGGCCGTCCACGAGGCCCGTCTGCCGGGCCAGCTGATCGCCGCCCGCGACCACCCGGACAACGTAACGGGAGCCGCGGCGCAGTCCGCCGGGTGCCATCACGATCAGCTCGGAACTGTGGCCGAAGATCTCCAGGATGTCCCGCTTGAGCCGGCGCGCCGCCATCGCGGTGTCCAGCTCCGCCTCGATCACGATGCGCCCGCTCACCAGGTGGAGGCCTCCGGCGAACCGCAGAATGGCGGAGACCTCCGCCTTCCTGCAGCAGGTACGGGTGACGGGGAGCCGGGAGATCTCATCCTTCACCGCTGCCGTCATCGCCATGGGCCGATCCTTCCATGCATCCGAAAAATACGGTCGTACGCGGCGGCCAACAGCTCCGGGTCGTGCCTTGGAGTTCCGTCCGGCCGGGCCACCGGCGCCAGCTCGACCGCGGCGCCGAGCCGCTTGGCGGCTTCGGTGAGCGACGCGCGATCGGGCACGGCGGCCTCGTCGGCCAGCACCACGTCCAGGGCGAGTTTAGGGGCGTGTCGTCCCAAAACCTCCAAATGACGCTGCGGGGAGAAGCCATCGGTTTCTCCGGGCTGCGGAGCGAGGTTCAGGGAGAGTACCCGGCGGGCCTTCGTCTCGGTGAGCGCATCGAGCAGTTCCGGCACCAGCAGGTGCGGGATCACCGACGAGAACCAGGAGCCGGGACCGAGCACCACCCAGTCCGCGTCGAGCACGGCGGCGACGGCTTCGGGCACGGCCGGCGGGTCGTGCGGCACCACGTGCACGGACTGCACCTCGCCGGGCGTCAGCGCCACGGTCGCCTGTCCCCGCACCGTGTCGATGTCGTCGGGCCGCTCCGGATCGTGCCCCTTGACCAGGGCCTGGAGCTCCAGCGGTACGGCGGACATGGGCAGCACGCGCCCGTGCGCGCCGAGCAGCTTGCCGACCAGGTCGAGGGCCTGGACGTGGTCGCCGAGCTGCTCCCACAGGGCGACGATCAGCAGATTGCCGACCGCGTGCTCGTGCAGGTCGCCCTTGGACTGGAAGCGGTGCTGGATGACCCGGGCCCAGGTCTGGCCCCAGTCGTCGTCGCCGCACAGCGCGGCCAGCGCCTTGCGCAGGTCGCCCGGGGGCAGCACGCCCAGTTCGTCGCGCAGGCGTCCGCTGGAGCCGCCGTCGTCGGCCACGGTGACGACGGCGGTGAGGTCGCCGGTGATCCGGCGCAGTGCGGTGAGCGAGGCGGACAGGCCCATGCCGCCGCCGAGGGCGACCACCTTGGGCTGGGTGCCGCGCCGGCGGGGCTTGCCGCCGCGGGCCTCCACGGGCCTGGTCGTACGTCCCTCGGGCACCGCTCGGCGCAGCCGGCCGAGCCGTGGGCTACGTCCCGTCATTCCCGTCCCATGTCCCGGTGTACGACCACCGTCTCGACGCCCTCGGCCACGAGCCGCGCGGCGAGCTTCTCCGCCGTGGCGACCGAGCGGTGCTTGCCGCCGGTGCAGCCGATCGCGATCGTCACGTACCGCTTGCCCTCACGGCGGTAGCCGGCCGCGATGAGGCGCAGCAGCTCGGCGTACCGGTCGAGGAACTCCTTGGCGCCGGGCTGGTTGAAGACGTACGCCGAGACCTCTTCGTTGAGGCCGTTGAAGGGGCGCAGCTCCGGGATCCAGTGCGGGTTGGGCAGGAAGCGCATGTCGGCGACGAGGTCGGCGTCGACCGGGAGGCCGTACTTGAAGCCGAAGGACATGACGGTGGCCCGCAGTTCGGGCTCCTCCTCGCCGGCGAACTGGGCGTCCATCTTGGCGCGCAGTTCGTGGACGTTGAGGCTGGAGGTGTCGATGACGAGGTCGGCGTCGCCGCGCAGTTCGCGCAGCAGCTCGCGCTCGGCGTCGATGCCGTCGACGATGCGGCCGTCGCCCTGGAGGGGGTGCGGGCGGCGCACGGACTCGAAACGGCGCACCAGGGCGTCGTCGGAGGACTCCAGGAAGACGATCCGCCGGGTGACGTTCTTCGACTCCAGGTCGGCGAGGGACTCGCGGAGGTTGTCGAAGAAGCGCCGGCCGCGTACGTCGACGACGACCGCGATCCGTGCCACGTTGCCCTGGGAACGGGCGCCGAGCTCCACCATGGTGGGGATCAGCGCGGGCGGGAGGTTGTCGACGACGAACCAGCCGAGGTCCTCCAGACACTTGGCGGCCGTGGACCGCCCGGCCCCGGACATGCCGGAGATGATCACCAGCTCGGGGATGGCCGCCTCGGGCACCCCTGGTGTCGTGCTGTCCGTACTCACTTCTGCTCCGTTGTCCTGGGCGCCTTCCGGTGGAGCCTGATCTTCACCCGTTTCCTTGTGGGTCTGATCTCGGTCCGCTGTGGGCCGCTTCTCGTGCTCGCTCATGTCTCCTGCCCCCGTCGCTCGTCCGGGGCGCCCGCGGGTACGGGCTCCCCCGGTGCACCCGTCGTCGTCCCGGGCGCACCGTCTTCCATGTCATCCATGATCTCTCCAGTCGCCGTGTTCACGGCGGGTGCGGCCGGGGCCGCCCGGGCGAGGGCCACCGCGATGGTCTCGGCGGTCTTGCGACCTATGCCGGGAACCTCGCAGATCTGGTCGATTGTCGCGGATCGCAGCTTCTTCACCGAACCGAAGTGCTTGATGAGCGCCTGTTTGCGGGTCTCGCCGAGGCCGGGCACGTCGTCCAGGGGGCTCGCCCGGAACCGCTTGGCCCGCTTGGCGCGCTGGTAGGTGATCGCGAAGCGGTGGGCCTCGTCGCGGACGCGCTGGAGGAGGTAGAGGCCCTCGCTGGCGCGGGGCAGCACCACGGGGTCGTCCTCGTCGGGCAGCCAGACCTCCTCCAGGCGCTTGGCGAGGCCGCACACGGCGATGTCGTCGATGCCCAGTTCGTCTAGGGCCTTCTTGGCCGCGGCGACCTGCGGCTGCCCACCGTCGACCACCACGAGCTGCGGCGGATAGGCGAACCGCTTGGGACGCCCCTCGTCGTCCTTCAGGTCCGTCAGCTCGTCGCCGTCCGCCCACTCCCCCGTCTTCTCCTTCTCGGCGAGATAGCGCCGGAAGCGGCGGGTGATCACCTCGTGCATGGAGCGGACGTCGTCCTGGCCCTCGAAGCCCTTGATCTGGAAGCGGCGGTACTCGCTCTTGCGGGAGAGCCCGTCCTCGAAGACGACCATGGACGCCACGACGTCGTCGCCCTGGAGGTGCGAGATGTCGTAGCACTCGATCCTGAGGGGGGCGCTGTCCAGGTCGAGGGCCTCGGAGATCTCCTCCAGGGCGCGGGAGCGGGTGGTGAGGTCGGAGGCGCGCTTGGTCTTGTGGAGGATCAAGGACTGCTGGGCGTTGCGCGCGACCGTCTCCATGAGGGACTTCTTGTCGCCGCGCTGCGGGATGCGCAGCGACACGTTCGACCCGCGCCGGTCCGTCAGCCACTGCTGGACCGGCTCCACCGGGTCGGGCAGGGCCGGGACGAGGACCTCCTTGGGGACGGAGTCCCCGGTCTCCTCGCCGTAGAGCTGCTGGAGTGCGTGCTCGACGAGGGCCGCGGTGGTGACGTCCTCGACCTTGTCGGTGACCCAGCCGCGCTGGCCGCGCACGCGTCCGCCGCGGACGTGGAAGATCTGGACGGCCGCCTCCAGCTCGTCCTCGGCGACCGCGATCAGGTCGGCGTCGGTGGCGTCGGCGAGGACGACCGCGCTCTTCTCCATGGCCTTGCGCAGGGCCTCGATGTCGTCGCGCAGGCGGGCGGCTCGCTCATACTCCATCTCCTCGGCGGCCTCCGTCATCCGCTGCTCCAGGCGGCGGATGTACGTGCCGGTGCGGCCGGCCATGAAGTCGCTGAATTCCTCGGCCAGTTCGCGGTGTTCTTCCTCGGAGACGCGGCCGACGCAGGGCGCGGAGCACTTGCCGATGTAACCGAGCAGACAGGGGCGGCCGGTGCGGGCGGCGTTCTTGAAGACGCCGGCCGAGCAGGTGCGGACGGGGAACACGCGCAGCAGGAGGTCCACGGTGTCGCGGATCGCCCAGGCGTGTCCGTACGGCCCGAAGTAGCGGACGCCCTTCTTCTTGTGACCGCGCATCACCTGCACGCGCGGGTACTCCTCGTTCATCGTCACCGCGAGGTACGGGTAGCTCTTGTCGTCGCGGTACTTGACGTTGAACCGGGGGTCGAACTCCTTGATCCAGGAGTACTCCAGCTGAAGTGCCTCGACCTCCGTGGACACGACCGTCCACTCCACCGACGCGGCCGTGGTGACCATCGTGCGCGTGCGCGGGTGGAGTCCGGCCAGGTCCTGGAAGTAGTTCGCCAGGCGCTGGCGCAGGCTCTTCGCCTTTCCGACGTAGATCACCCGGCGGTGCTCGTCGCGGAACTTGTAGACCCCGGGCGAGTCCGGGATCTCTCCCGGCCTGGGGCGGTAGCTGGAGGGATCGGCCATGTTTCACACCCTACTGGCGCGGAGTGACAGCGCGGCGGGGCTGTGGACAACGCCGTACGTGCCCGGCGGGACTCGGAGCGGAACTCCTACCGCGACTCCAGAAAGGTGAGAACCGCCAGGACCCGGCGGTGGTCGTCGGCGGCCTCCGGAAGGCGGAGTTTGCCCAGGATGCTGCGGACGTGCTTCTCGACGGTGCCCTCGGTGACCCACAGCCTGCGGCCGATGCCGGCGTTGGAGCGGCCCTCCGCCATCAGCGCCAGGACCTCGCGCTCGCGGTTGCTGAGGACGGACAACGGATCGTCGCGGCGCTGCGCCGAGAACAGCTCGTGCACCAGGGAGGGGTCGACGACCGAGCCGCCCTTGTGGATGCGGTCGAGGGCCTCGATGAAGTCGTCGACGACCGTGACCCGGCTCTTGAGGAGATACCCGATCCGGTGCCCGCCGGCCAGCAGCTCCAGGGCCTCTTCGACCTCGACGTACGCCGAGAGGACGAGAATGCCGGTGCCGGGGTGGCGTTCCCGGATCGTACGGGCCGCCTTGAGGCCCTCGGTGGAGTGGTCCGGGGGCATCCTGATGTCGACGATCGCGAGGTCGGGCCGCTCGGTGTCGACCAGTTCCAGGAGCCGTTCCGCGTCACCGGCCTGGCCGGCCACCTCGTAGCCCAGGCGTTCGCACAGGCTCGCCAGGCCCTCTCTGAGCAGGACGTCGTCGTCCGCGAGAACGACTCTTCCCCGCGCGGTCTGCTGCGATGCGTCCATCGTCTCGGCTCCCCTTGCCCGACCGGTGCCGTGCGCCAGGCACAGCCTGCCGGACCCGGTCGGGTACGGCTAGCGGGTAAGGGAATTGGGGGGTGACCGTGACGACAGGGGGCCGGGTCCGGACGATTCTCGTAGCAGTGCGGACGCGAGCGGACCGGTCGCCCCGGGTGCGGGGCCTCCGGCCGCGGGTCGGAAGGGCTGCGGGAGATGCGGGAGATGCGGCGGACACGGGCGGAGAGACCACGGCGGTCGATCCGTGTCCGCCGGTACGAGGACGACACCCGGTCCCCGAAGGACTTCCTGGACCCCAGGGACCCGGACGTGGTGCGCGCCAAACAGCTGCGCGCGAGTCCCTCGCGGCACTCATAGAGCCGGACGGTCGCCTCTCCGTCCGAGAAGACCGCCCGACGCGTACGCGACGTCACCGAGTCCACGCTCCCCCGGCCTGGACCCCTACCACGTACGCCTCGGGCGGTCACCACTCCGTCCGGGGCAGCGGCAGCCGTACGGTGAGTGTCGTGCCCTCCCCCGGTGGGCTGTCGACGCGCAGTTTGCCGCCGATCGCCTCCACCCGGTCGACGAGTCCGATGAGCCCGGAGCCGTGCCCGGGGTCGGCGCCGCCCACTCCGTCGTCGGCGATCGTCACCTCCAGGACGCCGTCCCCGGCCCGCGCCGTCACCTGCACGAAGCTCGCGCGCGCGTGCTTGGCGGCGTTGGTGAAGGACTCGGAGGTCACGTAGTAGACGGCGACCTCCGTCTGTTCCGGGAGGCGGCCCGGGGGCAGTCGCAGGTCGAGTTCCACCGGGACGGCGGAGCGGCGGGCGAGCGCGCGCAGGGCGGGGCCCAGGCCGCCCTTGGAGAGGATCGCGGGGTGGATGCCGCGCGCGACCTGCAGCAGGTCGGTGAAGGCGTCGTCCAGGCCCTTGGCGATGTGGTCCAGTTGCTCGGCGAGTTCCTCCGGCTGTTCGTCCAGCATCGACTGGGCCGTTCTGAGGTCGAGTTGGAGCGAGACGATCCGCTGCTGGACTCCGTCGTGCAGATCGCGTTCGATACGGCGCCTGGAGGCGTCCCCGGCGGCCACCACGCGCGCGCGTGACGCCGTGAGCTGGTCGCGGCTGTCGGCGTTGGCGAGGGCGGTGGCGACGAGTTCGGTGAAGTCGGCGAGGCGGGACTCGGTGCCCGGGGGCAGCGGTTCGGGTCCGGCGGCGGTCGCGACGACGGCACCCCACAGCCGGTCGTCCACGACGATCGGGGCGCCCACCGAGCGGCCCACGCGCGCGGGGCGTGCGGTGCGGGCCACCTCCGCAGCCGCCGCGGTCGCGGCCGGACCGGCCTCCGCGTCGGGTCCGTGGGCGGAACCGAGGACGGTGGCCGTGCCGTCGGCGCCGTAGCGCAGGACGGCTGCCGAGCCGCTGCTCAGGACCTTGCCGACCTGGTCGGCGACTTCGGAGAACACCTCGTGCGGCGGCACCCCGCGGGCAACGAGGGTGGCGACCCGGCGCAGCGCGGTCTGTTCGCGGGCGGCGCGGCGGCTCTCGGTGACATCGCGCGCGGCGGCGTAGATCAGGCCCTCTCTGGTGACCGGGCGGGCGCTCCACTGGAGCCAGCGTTCGGTGCCGTCGTCCCGGAGGAAGCGGTTCTCGAACTCGCCCAGTTCGACGCCGCTCGCCAGCCGATCGAGGGCGGCACGCGTGTGTGCCCGGTCCTCCGGGTGCACGAACTCCAGCCACGGTCTGGCGAGCAGGGCTTCGGCGGAGTGGCCGAGGGTCCGCTCGAAGGCGGGATTGACGCGCTTGAAGTAGCCGTCGAGTCCCGCGATGCACAGCAGGTCGAGGGAGAGGTGGAAGATGCTCGCCAGCTCCTGCTCGGCCTTGTCGCGTCGCCCGTGGGCGGCGGCGAAGGACGCCATGGTGCCGTTCATGCCGCCCAGCAGCCGCGCCCAGGCCCCCTCGAAGGCGACGACGTCCGCGCGGTGACCGAGCCGGTTGTCGTCGATCGCCGCGCTCATGGCGTTGATCTCGGCGGCGAGCCGTCCGGTGGTCACCCGCAGTTCGCGGAACGTGTCGGCGACGGCGCCGAGCTCGTCCCGGCCCGCGTACCGGATGTCGTACGACAGGTCTCCCTCGGAGAGGGCCCGGGCGCCCGCGGAGACCTCGCTGAGCGGGCGGGTGATCGACAGTCGCAGGGTCAGTGCGAGGACGGTGACGGCGGCCAGGACGGCCAGCGACACGCTGAGGTCGCGGGTCTCACGCGCGCGTGCGGTGTCCAGGTCGCGTGTGGCGTCACGGCCCAGTTCCGCGGCGGCCTGGTGCTGGACGTTGCGCAGCGCCTCGATGCGCTGGGTGGAGGCGGTCAGCCAACTGTCGTACGTGGGCCAGGTGTTGCGCTGGGCATGCGGGTCGGCGAGGGTCTCGCGGGTCTTGCGGACGACGAGGCCGGGGTGCTGGAGGAGGACGACGTACAGCCTGCCCTTGAGGCCGGCCGGCGCGGTCTGGTCGAAGTCGTCCAGGAGCGCCTTCTCCAGGGCGGACCAGCGGTCCGTGGCGGTGGGGTGCGGGGCGTCGGGGGCGGCGAACAGGACGGCCAGTTCGGTGCGTTCGCGTTCGGCCGCCTCGATGGCGTTCAGGAGCGCGATGTGGGCGTCGGCGGCCTGGCCCGAGGCGCGGGTGGGGCGGCCGGACTCCAGGGTGGCGGCCAGCTCCAGGAGGTCGTGCTCGATCGTGTCGTACTGGTCGGCGAGTTGAGTCGCGGTGAGGGAGCCGGTGCCGGTCTGCAGCCGCAGGACGCTCAGTTGACGGCCGCGGGCGTCGAGCCGGCCCGGCACGTCGGGCGGTCCGGTCCAGCCGGCGGTGTCGAGGAGGGCCGCGCGCAGGGCTCTGTCGGTGGCGTGCTGGGCCCCGGTGCGTTCCTTGAGTGTCGCCGGTCCGGGGCGCAGGCGGGCCTGCACGGCGGCGATGCGTTCCTTGGCGAGCGCGTCGGTCAGCGCGGCGGTCCGGAACGACAGCTCGGTCGCCGTACGGAAGTCCCGCAGGGTCTGTGCGTCGTGCCACTGGGAGACGGCGCCGAACGCGGTGAACGCCATCATGCCGGTCACCGGAAGCAGCACCAGGAGCATCAGCTTGCGCCCGACGCGCAGCCGGGCGAGGAAGGGGATGCGGAGGGCGGCGGCGGGCCGGGGGCGGCGCATGGCGGGATCTCAGCAGCGGCCGGCGGGTGGGGAGTGCGGGTGGTGGTCGGTCACGTGCTCAGCCTGCCCCGAACCAGCCATGATCGTCAGGGTCTTGGAGAGGACGGGTACCGCGACATCGGGCACACGCGCGTGGCGCTCGGGGCGGGCACGCGTGGCGCCCGTTTTCACGACGGGTTCGTCGGATACCCGTCGTGCGCCGCGAGGTCCTTGTCGATCGTCTTGGCGGCCTCGTCCAGAGTGGCCCGGACCGGCGCCCGATCGAAGATGATCTTCGCGAAGGCGCGGGAGAAGGCGTCGCTGATCGCCGGGTAGGCCGGCGTCTGCGGCCTGGGGCGGGCCACGCCGTCCCGGAGTTGCTCGATGAACAGGTGCTCGGGTCCGCCGGGTGCGTACTGCGGAGAGAGCTTGATCGCGCTCTCGGTGGCCGGGATCGCCCCGTTGGCCACCGTCATCCGGTGCACTTGGGCGGGCTGGAGCAGGAAGGACAGGAAGCGCCACACGGCGTCGCCGTCGGCGTTGCCCGCCGGGACCCCCCACTGGAAGGAGCCCATGCCGGTGACGGTGCCCTGGCCGAAATCGGGCAGCGGGACGATCGTGACGTCCCCAGGGAAGGCCTTGTTGAATTCCGGATAGGTCCAGTGGCCGCACCAGGAGATCGCGCTGCGGCCACTGACGAACGCCTTGTCGTCCTTGACCATGTCGATGAGCCCCGCCTTGGCCCAGTTCTGCATGGTGGTGAGCGCCCTCACCGAACCGGGGCCGTTCACATAGCCGTCGGCGGTGCTGTGGTTCCCGGGCTCGACGAGGTCGCCGCCCGCCGACCACACGGCGGGCGCGAAGCCGTAGGTGTTCCACTCCTGGCCCGGCTGCGCGTAGACGAGCCGCAGGTCGAGCGGCGCCCGGTAGCCCTGGGTGCGCAACTTGCGGAGGATGCCGGTCAGTTCGGTGGCCGTCCAGGCGTCCTTGGGGCCGGTCGGGATACGTATTCCGGCCTTCTTCAGGACGGACGTGCGCACATACAGGCCCATGCCCGAGTCGAAGGTGCCGACGCCCCACAGCCTGCCCGCGTAGGTGCCCTGTTGACGGATCGTCGGCAACAGGTCGGCGCGGACGCTCGCGGGCACGCAAGAGTCGATCGGCCGGAGTTTGCCCGACCAGGCGTAGCTGTAGAGGTTGGGCCCGTCGAAGTCGAGGAGGTCGGGCAGGTCCCCGCTGGCGGCTGCGGAGAGCACCAGGTCGTTGTAGACGCGGTTCTCCGGGAGGGTGACCAGCTCGACCCGCACCTGTTTCTGCCGCTTGTTGAACTCCTTCACCTGGCTCTGCAGCGTGGTGAGTTCGCCGCTCGGGCCCGCGTGGAACCACACGGTGATGTGCGCGGTGCCGTCGATCTTCCCGTCGCAGGTGGTGTCCTTCGGGGACGCGCTCACGCCTTTGGCGTCGCTGCCGCCGCCGTCGCACGCGGCCAGCAGCAAGGTCGCGCACAGCACCCAGGGGGCCAGGGTGCCCCGTACCCGGCGAATCGCGGGCCACGCGCGCGTGGCGCTCGTACCACTCATGGCACACCCCCACTCGACCAGACGGCTCGGCCTCCCCAGGGCCCCGACATGCTACCGCCCGTCGTATCGCCATCGCCCTGTGTGCACGAGAACCGCCGTTCACGGCACGGGACTTCAGCACTTTCCGGCTAGCTGGAAAGCGCGACCGACCGCTGGTTGGCAAGCTGTGGACATGTCGCTGCGCTGTCTCCTCGTCGATGACAGCGCCCGGTTCCTGGAGGCGGCCCGCGCCCTGCTGGAACGTGGCGGAGTCGAGGTCGTCGGTATTGCCTCGACGGGCGCGGACGCCGTCTCCCGGGCCCGGGAGACGGCCCCCGACGTCGTCCTGGTCGATCTCGACCTCGACGGCGAGAACGGCTTCGACGTCGCGCGCCACCTGGTGGGCGACGTACCGGCGGTGATCCTCATCTCGACCCACTCCCGGGAGGACTTCCAGGAACTGATCGCCGCCAGCCCCGCGCACGGGTTCCTGCACAAGTCGTCCCTGTCCGCGCGGGCGATCAGGGACGTCCTGAGCGACGCCGGGCCGGCCGCACCACCCTGAGCCCACCCACCACGACTCGGCCAGGTCACACAGGAGTGTTGGGCGACAGGTGTTGTCGGGACTTGGTCAACACGCTTCAATGCGGGGGAACTCAGGGCGTGAACGACGGCGTACGGATGTGAAGACCCTTCTCCGATGCCGACGGGGGCCCCGAAGCAACCCGCGTGAACGGCCTGACCAGCCGTTGTGAACATTCACAGAAAGGGCCCCTGCATGCCGCACGCCACACAGCAGGCGGATGTCGCCACCGCGGAACTCGACTCGGCCCTGCGCGGCGGCCCCTTCCACGTCGCACTGCGCGCCGCCATCGCGGCCCGCGGACTGCCACTGCAGCGCGTCCAGCACCATCTGACGCGCTACGGGGTCAAGGTCGGCGTCACCAGCCTGAGTTACTGGCAGCAGGGCGCCCGCCGCCCGCAGCGCCCCGAGTCGCTGCGGGCCGTACGGGCGCTGGAGGAGATCCTCCAGCTCCCGGAGGAGTCCCTGATCCGGCTGCTCGCGGAGGCCGAGGAACGCGCGGTCGCCGCCCGCCCCGCGGCCCGCTCCTACCGCTCCTTCGTCGAGGCCTCGGGCGTCCTGGAACAGCTCCTGGCCGAACTGGAGTCCACGCCCGACAGCGGGCTGCACACCTTCGGGCACCACGAACGGGTGCGCGTCGGCCCGCGCCGCGAGCTGGCGAGCCGTGAGTCGCACCACATCGTGCGCGCCCACCGGGACGGCGTCGACCGCTTCATCGCCGTCCACTACGGCGACCCGGGCTGCACCCCGGAGCACATGACCGTGCACGCCCTGGAGAACTGCCGCACGGGCCGCGTCCGCCGCCACCACGACACCGGCATGCTGGTCGCCGAGTTCCTCTTCGGCACCCGGTTGCGCTCGGGAGATACGTTCCTCTTCCGCTACGGCGTCGAGGACGGCACCGCCGGTGTCTCCCGCGAGTACGTCCGCGACTTCGGTTCCGCGGGCGGCCAGTACGCGCTTCAGGTGAGCTTCGACGAGAGCGCTCTGCCGACGCGCTGCCACCGGTTCACCCAGCACTCGGCGGCGGCCCCGCGCAGTGGTCGTCAGGAGCTGCGCCCGACCGGACACCACTCGGTGCACCTCGTGGAGCCGCGGATGCGGTCGGGGATCGTGGGCATCGGCTGGGACTGGGAGTGAGCCGCCGCGGCCCGGACGCCCCAGGGGTCAGGCGCCCGGTCCCGCGACGATCCTGCCGTTCTCGGCCGTCACCTTCAGCTCCGTCAGCGGCTCGGTGGCCGGGGACTGGAGCACCTTGCCCGTGGTGGCGTCGAACTGGCTGCCGTGGCACGGGCAGATGAGAGTCGTGCCGTCCAGCTTGTTGATGGGGCACTGCGCGTGCGTGCAGATCGTGCTGTACGCCTTGAGGGTGCCGTTCGCGGCCCGGCTGACGACCACGTTCTGATCGCGGTACAGCTTGGCGCTCCCCTTCGCGACCTCGCTCTCCGCGCCGAGGTCCACGGGCGCGGTCGGCGTCGTGGAGGCCCCTGAGCCGCCGCCCGAGCAGGCGGCGAGCCCGAGCCCGGCGACGGGTGCGAGGGCCGCTCCGCGCAGGACGGTACGACGGCTCGGGACGGGGCGGCCGGGCATGCGGGTCTCCAGTTGTTCGGGCTGCGTTCGGGCTGTTCAGAGGTCGTGCAGGCCGACCATACCGGTGGAGTTCCGCCCGCTTTGAGTCGGGTTCACCCCATGAGTGCTCACAGTACGTAAACGTTTGCGCAAGCGTTTACGTCGGGCACCGGATGAGATAGGTTCCCGGCCGGAAGACCTGCCGTGCTGCAGACAGGGGGACTCACGGTGGCCACCATGGTGGACGTCGCACGCAGCGCCGGTGTGTCCGTCGCGACCGTCTCGCACGTCCTGAACGACACGCGCCCGGTGCTGCCCGGCACCCGGCAGGCCGTGCTGAGCGCGATCGAGGAACTGGGCTACACCCCCAACACCCTCGCCCGCTCCCTGGTGACGTCCCGCACCCGCTCCATCGGCCTCGCGGTGGCGGCGATCAGCAACCCGTACTTCACGGAGATCCTCCAGGGCGTCGAGGCCGGCGCCCTGGAGCACGGCTACAGCCTGCTCATCGCCGACCCGCACGACGACCCGGAGCACGAACTCAAGGTCGGCCGACTCCTGCACGAGCGCCGGGTGGACGGCATGATCGTCGCACCGTCGGCAGACCCCGACGCCCTGGTCGCCTACCTCGGGCGGCACGCCGTACCGACGGTGTTCCTGGACCGGGTGGTCGAGACGCCCCCGGACGCCCCGTCCCCCTCCGGCCGGGCGAGCGCCTCCGACCGAGCGGGCGCCTTCGACCAGGTGTGCGCCGAGAACATCGAACCGACGGCGCAGCTGGTCACCCATCTCGCCGGACTCGGCCACCGCCGCATCGGCCTGGTCGCGGGCCTGCCCGGGCTCAGCACCACCGGCGAGCGGATCGCCGGATACCGGCACGGCCTCGCCGCCGCCGGACTCCCTTACGACGAGCGGCTGTTGGCGCACGGCGACTCCGAGTCGGCCGCCGCCGAGCGGGCCACCGCGACCCTGCTCTCCCTCGCCGCCCCGCCGACGGCCCTGGTCACCGCCAACAACGCGATGACCATCGGCGCACTGCGCGCCCTGCGCGAGCGCGGTCTGTCCGTCCCCGGCGACCTGGCGCTGTGCTGCTTCGACGACTTCGCCTGGGCCGACCTGTTCGAGCCCCGGCTCACCGCGATCGCCCAGCCCAGCAAGGAGATCGGCGCCGAGGCCGTACGGCTGCTGCTGGACCGGCTCGCCGCGCCGGACCGGCCCGGCCGGGTGCTGCGGCTCCCCTGCGCGTTCGTCCACCGCACCTCGTGCGGCTGCCCCGACCAGCCCGAGAAGTCCACGAAGGGAAACGTCTCGTGATCGTCGTCGCCGGTGAGGCCCTGATCGATCTGGTACCGCAGGGCCCGGGCGCCCTCGCGGTCCTCAAGCCGGCGCTCGGCGGCGGCCCCTACAACACCGCCGTCGCCCTCGGCCGGCTCGGCTCCGCCACCGCCTTCTGCTCGCGCGTCTCCCAGGACGCCTTCGGCGAGGCCCTGCTCACCGGGCTGCGCCAGGCCGACGTGGACGTCCTGGACGTACAGCGCGGCCCGGAGCCGACCACGCTCGCGGCGGCCACCCTGGACGCGAACGGCTCGGCCACCTACTCCTTCTACGTCGACGGCACCGCCGACCGGCTCTTCGTGATGCCCTACACGCTCCCCGCCGAGACCGAGGCGGTGTCCTTCGGCACCTGCTCGCTCGTCCTGGAGCCGGGCGCGAGCGCCTACGAGGAGCTGATGCGGACCGCCGCCGCACAGGGCGTGTTCACCGCGCTCGACCCGAACATCCGGGCCGGCTTGATCCCCGACGCCGATGCCTACCGGGCGCGCTTCAAGAGCTGGCTGCCGCATGTGTCGCTGCTGAAGCTCTCCGAGGAGGACGCGCTGTGGCTCGGGGGCAATCCCGTCGAGTGGCTGGACGCCGGTCCCTCGGCCGTCGTGATCACCCAGGGCGGCGACGGTCTCACCGCGTTCACCCGGGACGGCAAGGTGTATCCGGTGCCGGGCGAGAAGGTCGACGTCGTGGACACGATCGGGGCCGGCGACACCGTCAACGCGGCGCTGCTGCACGGTCTGTCCGCCCGGAACGCGCTGTCCCCGGACGGGCTGGCCGGCCTCGGCCGCGACGGCTGGACCCGGCTGCTGCGGTACGCGGCGCGGGCGGCGGCGATCACCTGTTCCCGGGCGGGGGCGGAACCGCCGTACGCCTCCGAACTGGGCGATCTGTAGCGGGTGTTGAGCGAGTGCGGCGCCCTACGGGAGTTCCCGTGGGGCGCCGCATCCGTGTAGCCGCTCCGCGATGGTCAGGCCTTGCGGGCCCGCGTCGTCTTCTTCGCGGGCGCGGCCTTCTTGGCGGGCGCGGCGGTCTTCTTCGCGACTGCGGCGGTCTTCTTGGCGGCGACCTTGCGCGGGGCCTTCACAGGGGCTCCGTCGCTGATCCGGTCGGCGTCGAGGATCTCGCGCAGGAACTTGCCGGTGTGGCTGGCTCCTACCGCGGCGACCTGCTCCGGGGTGCCCTCGGCGATGACGAGTCCGCCGCCCGCGCCGCCCTCGGGACCCATGTCGACGACCCAGTCGGCCACCTTGATCACGTCGAGGTTGTGCTCGATGACGATGACCGTGTTGCCCTTGTCGACCAGTCCGCCGAGCACGGTGAGGAGCTTGCTGATGTCCTCGAAGTGCAGGCCGGTGGTGGGCTCGTCCAGGACGTAGACCGTACGGCCGGTGGAGCGCCGCTGCAGCTCGCTGGCGAGCTTGACGCGCTGGGCCTCACCGCCGGACAGGGTGGTCGCGGACTGGCCGAGCCGGACGTAGCCGAGACCGACGTCCTTGAGGGTGTTGAGGTGACGGGCGATACCGGGGACCGCCTCGAAGAACTCCGTGGCCTCCTCGATCGGCATGTTCAGGACGTCGGCGATGGACTTGCCCTTGTAGTGGACGTCCAGCGTCTCCCGGTTGTAGCGGGCGCCGTGGCACACCTCGCACGGGACGTAGACGTCCGGCAGGAAGTTCATCTCGATCTTGATGGTGCCGTCGCCCGCGCAGTTCTCGCAGCGACCGCCCTTGACGTTGAAGGAGAAGCGGCCGGGCAGATAGCCCCGCACCTTCGCCTCGGTCGTCTCCGCGAACAGCTTGCGGACGTGGTCGAAGACTCCGGTGTACGTCGCCGGGTTGGACCGGGGGGTGCGGCCGATGGGCGACTGGTCGACGTGCACGACCTTGTCGACGAGGTCGTCGCCGTCCACGCGCGTGTGCCGTCCCGGTACGTTCCTCGCGCCGTTCAGCTCGCGGGCCAGGTGCGTGTACAGGATGTCGTTGACCAGGGTCGACTTGCCGGAGCCGGAGACGCCGGTGACCGCGGTGAACACGCCCAGGGGGAACGAGACGTCGATGTCCTGGAGGTTGTTCTCCCGGGCGCCGTGCACCGTGAGCCGGCGCGAGGGGTCGAGCGGGCGCCGGATCTCGGGCAGCGGGATGGCCTTCTTGCCGGACAGGTACTGCCCGGTCATCGACTCGTCGTTGGCGAGCAGTTCCTTCAGGGAGCCGCTGTGCACGACCTTGCCGCCGTGCTCGCCCGCGCCGGGGCCGATGTCGACGATCCAGTCGGCGACCTTGATGGTGTCCTCGTCGTGCTCGACGACGATGAGCGTGTTGCCCATGTCGCGGAGCCGGACCAGGGTCTCGATCAGCCGGTGGTTGTCGCGCTGGTGCAGGCCGATGGACGGCTCGTCGAGGACGTACAGGACGCCGACGAGTCCGGAGCCGATCTGGGTGGCCAGGCGGATGCGCTGGGCCTCGCCGCCGGAGAGGGTGCCGGCCGCGCGGTTCAGGGAGAGGTAGTCGAGGCCTACGTCGACCAGGAAGCGCAGCCTCTCGTTGCACTCCTTCAGCACTCGCTCGGCGATCTTCTTGTCGCGGGCGTCGAGTTTCATCCCGCCCAGGAACTCCGCGCAGTCGCTGATGGACATGCCGGAGATCTCGGCGATCGACTTGTCCATGATCGTGACCGCGAGGACGACGGGCTTCAGGCGGGTGCCGTGGCAGGTGGGGCAGGGCACCTCGCGCATATAGCCCTCGAAGCGCTCCCTGCTGGCGTCGCTCTCCGCCTCGCCGTGCCGGCGCTTGACGAAGGGGACGGCGCCTTCGAAGGGCGTCGTGTAGACCCGCTCGCGGCCGTACCGGTTGCGGTACCGCACCTCGATCTGCGTCTTGTGGCCGTAGAGCAGGGCCTTCTTGGCGCGCTGCGGGAGGCCCGCGAAGGGGATGTCGGTGCGGAAGCCCAGCGCGTCCGCGAGGGCGCCGATGAGGCGGCCGAAGTAGTCCTTGGTGTGGCCGTGCGACCACGGGTGGATGGCGCCCTCGTCCAGGGACTTGTCCTCGTCCGGGACGATCAGCTCGGCGTCGACCTCCATGCGGGTGCCGATGCCGGAACACTCGGGGCAGGCGCCGAAGGGCGAGTTGAAGGAGAAGGAGCGGGGCTCCAGCTCCTCGAAGGACAGGTCGTCGTACGGGCAGTACAGGTGCTCCGAGTACATGCGCTCGCGCTCGGGGTCGTCCTCGGGGAGGTCGACGAAGTCGAGCACGACCATGCCGCCGGAGAGCCCGAGGGCGGTCTCCACGGAGTCGGTGAGGCGGCGCTTGGCGGAGTCCTTCACCGTGAGGCGGTCGATGACCACCTCGATGGTGTGCTTCTCCTGCTTCTTCAGGACGGGCGGTTCGGAGAGCTGGATGGTCTCGCCGTCCACACGCGCGCGGCTGTAGCCCTTGGTCTGGAGGTCCGCGAACAGGTCGACGAACTCGCCCTTGCGCTCGCGCACCAGCGGCGACAGGACCTGGAAGCGGCTCCCCTCCGGCAGCGCCAGGACCTTGTCGACGACGGCCTGCGGCGACTGGCGCGTGATCGGCCGGCCGCACTCCGGGCAGTGCGGCTTGCCGATGCGCGCGAAGAGCAGACGCAGATAGTCGTAGACCTCGGTGATGGTGCCGACCGTCGAGCGCGGGTTGCGCGAGGTCGACTTCTGGTCGATGGAGACCGCCGGGGAGAGACCTTCGATGAAGTCGACGTCCGGCTTGTCCATCTGGCCGAGGAACTGGCGGGCGTACGAGGAGAGCGATTCCACGTAGCGCCGCTGGCCCTCGGCGAAGATCGTGTCGAAGGCCAGGGAGGACTTGCCCGACCCGGACAGGCCCGTGAAAACGATGAGCGAGTCACGTGGCAGATCGAGCGAGACATTCTTCAGGTTGTGCTCGCGCGCGCCACGGACGATGAGACGGTCGGCCACGCCGGTCCGCACCTTTCTTGAGAGAAGTGACAGGGGCGGGGCCCCCGTCGTTCTCAGACTAGGGGGAGCCACTGACAACGCCGGTCGGAATCCCGGCCGAGGCATAACAACCTCCGGCCTTCCAGCATGCCCGACGCCGCACCCGACGATATAGCACGCGCATTCGATTTACGGCACTGCTTCACCACCTTCACCCAAAGGTGTGGCGGGACTAGGGTCAGCAGCATGATTGATCACGCTCATGACCTGGCCTCTGTACATGACGCGACCGAACGGCTCCTCACCGCAGCCGCCGCACTGGACAACGCCTCGGCCGCCGAGCCGTCACGGCTCCCCGGCTGGAGCCGCAATCACGTCCTCGCCCACATCGCCCGCAACGCGGACGCCCTCGTGAACGTCCTCGAAGGGCGCCCCATGTACGCGACGGCGAGCGTCCGCGACGCCGACATCGAGCGCGACGCCCCGCGCCCCCTCGACGTCCAGCTCGCCGACGTGCGCGAGAGCGGGGCCCGTTTCCAGGCAGTCGGCGCCGCTCCGGCGGACTGGTCGCGCACCGTGGAACTGCGCAACGGGGTCGTCGACACCGCGTCGCGCGTGCCGTTCCGGCGGTGGGTCGAGGTCGAGCTGCATCACGTGGACATGGGGATCGGGTACGAACTGGAGGACCTGCCCGAGGAGTTCACCCAGCGGGAGATCGACTTCCTCGCCGAGCGGTTCACCGGGCACCCCGAGGTGCCGTCGACACGTCTGACGGACGGCACGCGCGCGTGGAGCACGGGCCGGGCCGCCGAGAAGCCCGAAGTCACGGTCACCGGCAACCCGGCGGATCTTCTCGGCTGGCTCTGCGGCCGCGGCGACGGGTCCGACCTGACGGTCGACGGCGACTCCTTGCCGACGCTTCCTCCGCTATAGGCGCGCGGCCCTGCGGTGGAGCCTCCGATGCACGCGAACGTCCGGTGGACACCGGCCACTTCGGAACGTCCTCCGGAAACGGATTAGGCTGACCGCCATGACGTACAGCGGCGAGGTCACGGTCGGTGGACCGGCGGACGTGCACGAACTCACGGACCTGATGATCACCAAGATCGCGGTCGGGCCCATGAACAACAACGCGTATCTGCTGCGCTGCCGGGCCACGGACGAGCAGTTGCTGATCGACGCGGCCAACGACGCGGAGACCCTGCTCGGCACGATCGGTGACGACGGCATCGCGTCCGTCGTCACCACCCACCAGCACGGCGACCACTGGCAGGCGCTCGCCGAGGTCGTGACGGCCACGCGCCCGCGTACCTACGCGGGCCGCGAGGACGCCGACGGCATCCCGGTGCCGACCGACGTCCTGGTCGACGACGGCGACACGATCCGGGTGGGGCAGGTCGAACTGACCGCGCGTCACCTCGTGGGCCACACCCCGGGCTCAATCGCGCTCGTCTACGACGACCCGCACGGGCATCCCCATGTGTTCACCGGGGACTGCCTGTTCCCGGGCGGCGTGGGCAACACCTGGAAGGACCCCGAGGCGTTCGCCAGCCTGATCCGCGACGTCGAGACGAAGATCTTCGACACGCTCCCGGACGAGACGTGGGTCTACCCGGGGCACGGCAACGACACGACGCTGGGCGCGGAGCGCCCGCATCTGCCGGAGTGGCACGCGCGCGGGTGGTGAACCACCGGGTGTGAAGTGGTTCCCGTGCGCCCCGTGTGAATCCTTCGCACGCGCCGGTGTCGTACGCGCGCTCCCGGCACACATGGTTGCGCGGTCAACTGGAAGCAGCCCCGCTCAGGACGACGGCTCCTGCGCGGATGGGCCGCCGGTCCATCGATCCCCGCCCTCGACCGGCGGCCCCGGCAAGCGTGTCGCGGGCGGGATCACACAGGCGTTGTTCACGAAAACGCAACACCCGTTCCCAATATGCGGACATTGAGGGCTGTGACCTCGACAAACAGGACGTTTGGCTGTCACTCTCCCGCCATGCACCTTGCCCCTCGCGCACCGCGTCGCGCGATAGCCGCCGTCACCATAGCCCTCTTCGCCACCGCTGTCGGCTGTGCTCCGCAACCGGACGACAAGGCCTCCGACAAGGCCTCCACGTCCGCCGGGGCCACCTGCGCCAAGGGCAAGCTGGCCACCCAGACCTCCGGCAAGCTGACGATCGCGACGGACGAACCGGCGTACGAGCCCTGGTTCGAGGACGACAAGCCGGCCAACGGCAAGGGCTTCGAGTCGGCGGTCGCCTACGCCGTGGCGAAGCAGCTCGGCTACGACAAGAGCGCCGTCGTCTGGCAGAGCGTCCCCTTCAACAAGGCCTTCGCGCCCGGTGTGAAGACCTTCGACTTCGACATCAACCAGGTGTCGATCAGCGCCGAGCGCAAGAAGGCCGTCGACTTCTCGTCCGGCTACTACGACGTCCGCCAGGCCGTCATCGCGCTCAAGAGCAGCAAGGCCGCCAAGGCGACGACCATCGCGGGCCTGAAGGGCCTCAAGCTGGGCGCCCAGGTCGGCACCACGAGCCTGAACTACATCAGCGACGTGGTGAAGCCGACGCAGCAGGAGGCCGCGTTCTCCAAGAACGACCAGGCCGTGTCCGCGCTCAAGAACGGCCAGGTCGACGCCATCGTCGTCGACCTGCCGACCGCCTTCTACATCACCTCTGCCGAGGTGACCAACGCCAAGATCGTCGGCCAGTTCGAGAACCAGGGCGGCACGCCCGAGCAGTTCGGGCTCGTCCTCGACAAGGGCAGCGATCTCACCTCGTGCGTGACGTCGGCCGTAGACGCGCTCCGCAAGGACGGCACCCTGGCGGCGCTGGAGAAGCAGTGGCTGTCCGACGCCGTCGACGCCCCGGTCCTCAAGTGACCGTGGTGAAGGACGAGTCGGGCCGGGAGGGCGCGGACGACAAGGGCGACATGCCCGGCGGGGGCGACGCGTACGTCCCCTCCGAGCGCCGCCTGGAGCGCGAGCGCCACAAACGCGCGCGTGCCCGCCGCGCGACCGCGATCGCCGCGGTGTCGACCCTGGTCACAGCCGTCGTCCTGTATGTGGTCGTGGTCAGCGCGCCGGGCTGGGAGCGCACCAAGGAGACGTTCTTCGACGGGCACTACGCGCGCGAGGCGTTCCCCAAGGTCCTCGAAGGCCTGTGGCTGAACATCCGGCTGCTGCTGATCTGCGGTGTCCTGGTGCTCGTCCTGGGGATGCTGATCGCCGTCGCGCGCACCCTGCGCGGCCCGGTGTTCTTCCCGCTGCGGGTGCTGGCGGCGGCGTACACGGACTTCTTCCGCGGACTGCCGCTCATCATCAACCTGATGATCGTCGTCTTCGGAGTGCCCGCACTGCGCCTCCAGGGCGTGACCGTCGACCCCGTGTGGCTGGGCGGTACGGCGCTGACGCTGACGTACTCGGCGTACGTCGCCGAGGTGTTCCGCGCCGGCATCGAGTCCATCCACCCCTCGCAGCGTGCCGCGGCCCGCGCCCTGGGTCTGACCAACCGGCAGGCGCTGCGGCACGTGGTGCTCCCCCAGGCCGTACGCCGACAGGTGCCACCCTTGTTGAACGATCTGGTGTCCCTCCAGAAGGACACCGGGCTCGTGTCGATCGGCGGCGCGATCGACGCCGTACGGGCGTCCGACATCATCGCGCAGCGCGCCCTCAACTACACGCCCTACATCGTCGCGGGGCTCGTCTTCGTGGCGCTGACCATCCCGATGACCCGCTTCACGGACTGGGTGACCGCGCGGATGGACCGGCAGCGCGCCCAGGGAGGCACGACATGAGCACCGACGACACCGCTCCCGTGCTGCGCATGGAGTCCGTCCGCAAGACCTTCGGTACGTCCGTCGTCCTGCGGGACGTCGACCTGGAGGTCCCGCAGCACACCGTGACCGCGCTGATCGGCGCCTCCGGCTCCGGCAAGTCGACATTGCTGCGGTGCGCGAACCTCCTGGAGGACATCGACGACGGCGCGATCTGGCTGGACGGCGAGGAGATCACCGATCCGCGCGTCGACCAGGACGCGATACGGCGCCGTATCGGCGTGGTGTTCCAGGCGTACAACCTGTTCCCGCACATGACGGTCCTGGAGAACATCACTCTCGCCCCGCGCCGGGTGCACGGCGCGTCCCGCGCGGAGGCCGAGGCACACGCGCGTGAGCTGCTGGAGCGGCTCGGGCTCGGGGACAAGGCGGGCGCCTACCCGGACCGGCTCAGCGGCGGTCAGCAGCAGCGGGTCGCGATCGTGCGCGCCCTTGCCGTACGGCCCCGGCTGCTGCTCTTCGACGAGATCACCGCCGCGCTCGACCCCGAGCTGGTCGGTGAAGTGCTCGCCGTCGTCCGGGACCTGAAGGACGAGGGCATGACCATGGTGCTGGCCACGCACGAGATGGGCTTCGCCCGGGACGTAGCCGACCAGGTCTGTTTCCTGGACGGAGGCGTGGTCCTGGAGCGCGGGACCGCCCAGCAGATCTTCGGCGACCCGCAGCAGGAGCGCACCCAGCGCTTCCTGCGACGGATCGTGGAGGCGGGCCGGCTGTAAGGGGCGTAGGCCTGGAGGCCGGTGCTTACGCCTGACGTGCCGGCCTTAGGCGTCGGCCTTCCCCGCCCCCGCCAGCGCGGCGACCCGCTCCACGCCGAACACGTACCCCTGCACACCGCACCCCGCGATGACACCGTCGGCGCGCAGCGAGACGTAGGAGTGGTGCCGGAACGACTCGCGCTGGTGGATGTTGGAGATGTGGACCTCCACCACCGGTAGACCGTCACAGGTGTTGAGGGCGTCCAGGATCGCGATGGACGTGTGCGAGTACGCCCCCGGGTTGATCACGATGCCGCAGTGGTTGAGCCGCGCCCCGTGGATCCAGTCGACCAGCTCGCCCTCGTGGTTGGACTGCCGGAAGTCCACCGTGCCGCCGTGCCCGGCCGCCGCCTTGACGCACAGCGCCTCGACGTCGGCGAGCGTGTCGGAGCCGTAGATCTCCGGCTGGCGCTGGCCGAGGAGGTTCAGGTTGGGGCCGTTGAGGATCATGATCGGGGCGTTGGCCAGGGTGCGGGGCACGGTTCCTCCGGTCCGTTCGGACATGTTGTTCGAGGTGGGCCGCCGGTTGGCGACCGCTGCTCGGACCCGGTCTATCACGCCGCCTCCGCACCACCGCGCGCCCCCGTAACCGACGTTCACTGTGGGTAGTTGACGCGGCATGCGCGATGCACCCACCGTAAACACCCCGTCCATGCTCCGCCTCGCGACCGCCTCGCTCGCCGGCACCGCGATCGAGTTCTACGACTTCTTCGTCTACGGCACGGCGGCGGCCCTGGTCCTCGGGCCACTGTTCTTCCCGACGTTCTCGCCCGTGGCGGGGACGCTGGCCGCCTTCGGGACCTTCGGTGTGGGCTTCGTGGCGCGACCGCTGGGCTCGATCCTGTTCGGGCACTTCGGGGACCGGCGCGGGCGGCGGCCGGTGCTCGTCGCCTCGCTGCTGCTGACCGGCGCCTCGACGGTCGCGGTCGGCTGCGTACCGTCGTACGCCTCGATCGGGGTGGCCGCTCCCGTGCTCCTTCTGGTGCTGCGTTTTCTGCAGGGCCTGGGGCTCGGTGGGGAGTGGGGCGGTGCGGTGCTGCTGACCGCCGAGCACGCGCCCGCCGGGCGGCGCGGACTGTGGTCGAGCTTTCCGCAGATCGGGCCGGCGGCGGGGTTCCTGCTGGCCAACGGTGTGATGCTCGCGCTGTCGGCGACCCTGACCGACGCGCAGTTCGCGCAGTGGGGCTGGCGTGTGCCGTTCTGGGTGGCCGGGGCGCTGGCCCTGGGCGGGCTGTGGCTGCGTTCGTCGCTCGTCGAGAGCCCCCGGTTCCTCGAAATCGACGACCACGCGCGCGTGCCGCTCGCCGAGGTCGTGCGCGAGCACTGGCGGCTGGTCCTGCTGACCGCCGGCGCGCTGTCCGTGGGCTACGCGATCTTCTACGCGGTGACGACGTGGTCCCTCGCCTACGGCACCGAGCGGCTGGGGGTCGGCCGTACCGAGATGCTGGCCTGCATCATGGCCGCGGTGGTGGTGAAGGGCTCGCTGACCCCACTGGTGGCGCTGCTGAGCGACCGCTACGGGCGCCGACCGCTGTGTCTGCTGGGGTGCACGGCCGCCGCGCTGTGGATGTTCCCGATGGTCGCGCTGCTCGCCACGGGAGCGCCGCTGCTGATGTTCCTCGGCTTCCTGGGGGCGCTGCTCGCGTTCGTGACGATGTTCGCCGTGCTGGGCGCGTATCTGCCGGAGCTGTACGAGCCGCGGGTGCGCTGCACAGGTGCCGCCGTGGGCTACAACCTCGGCGGGGTGCTCGGCGGCGCGCTCACCCCGATCGTGGCGACGGCGCTCGCCGAGCACAGCGGGCGCGTTCCCTGGAGTGTGGGCGCCTATCTGACGGGGGTCGCGCTGTTCAGCCTGGGCTGTTTCGCGCTGCTGCCGGAGACACGGCCGGTGCGGGTCGCGGTCCCGGAACCGGCCACCGGGTGACACGGCTACGGGTTGATCGCCAGCTCCAAGTACGCCGCGAACAGCACCAGATGGACGCCGCCCTGGAGCGGTGTCGCCCGTCCGGGCACCACGGTCAGGGAGCTGACCACCACGGTCAGGGCGAGCAGCACCATGTGGGTCGAGCCGAGGCCGAGGACGAGCGGTCCGGAGAGCCAGATGGATGCCAGGGCGACGGCGGGGATGGTGAGGCCGATGCTGGCCATGGCCGAGCCGAGCGCGAGGTTGAGGCTGGTCTGTACGCGGTCGCGGCGGGCTGAGCGCAGGGCGGCGATGGTCTCGGGGAGCAGGACGAGCAGCGCGATGATCACGCCGACGACGGCGTGGTGCAGCCCTGCCGCCTCGACTCCGGACTCGATGGTCGGCGAGACGCCCTTGGCCAGGCCTACGACGCCGATGAGGGCGAGGCCCAGCAGGCCCAGGCTGATCAGGGCGGTGCGGGCGGTCGGCGCGTCCGCGTGGTGGTCCTTGGTGATCACCGCGCCCTGGCGGGAGACCGGCAGGAAGTAGTCGCGGTGCCGCACGGTCTGCGTGGCCACGAAGAGGCCGTACAGGGCGAGTGAGGACAGTGCGGCGAAGGTGAGCTGGGCGCCGGAGAACTCCGGGCCCGGCTTGCTGGTGGTGAAGGTCGGCAGGACCAGGCTGAGCGTGGCCAGGGTCGCCACGGTGGCGAGGGCGGCGCCGGTGCCCTCGGGGTTGAAGACCGCCGTGCCGTGGCGCAGGGAGGCGACGATGAGAACCAGGCCGACGATGCCGTTGCAGGTGATCATGACGGCCGCGAAGACGGTGTCCCTGGCGAGGGTCGAGCTCTTGTCGCCGCCGTCGGCCATCAGGGTGACGATCAGGGCGACCTCGATGATCGTGACGGCGACGGCCAGGACCAGGGAGCCGAAGGGTTCGCCGACGCGGTGGGCGATGACCTCGGCGTGATGCACCGCGGCCAGGACCGCTCCGGCGAGGACCAGGGTCACCAGGGCGACGACCACGCCGGGCAGGTCCTTGCGCCCCCAGGTGAAGATCAGCAGGACGACTGCGAGCACCGGTACGAAGGTCGTCCACCGGGTGGTGAGCGACCTGAGCCGAGTGATCATGAAGAGATCCTCGCAGAGGCGTACGGGCCCCGCACTCCGGCGCCGCGGAGCCCGTCGCGCGCTACTTGAACTCGGTCATGTCCAGTACGTCGCAGTCGGTGAAGGACGGCGGCCTGGTACACAACGCGGCCATCTGCTGGGCGAATTCGGTGGTACCGGGATCGTTGCTGTTGCGCATGGCGTCCTCGTACGAGTCGAACTCGATCACGACGAGGACGTGGCCGGGCTTGTTCCGGTCCCGCAGGACGAGGCGATGGGTAGGCCCGCCGTCGCGGCCGGCCATGCGCTTGTCCGCCTCCTCCGCCAGTGCTCGCATCTCGTCGAAACGGTCGGTCTCGAAGTCGACGATCTGCACGAACTTCATCGATGCGTCCATGAATGCCTCCACCCGGCCGTGACGCCCCCGGGGCGGGGGCGCTCGGTATCCAACGAAGCACCGGGAGCGGTGGTCGGCAATTCATCGTGCGGTGCTCCCGGTGATCGTTGTTCCTACGTCCGGCGTGGTCAGGCGTCGATGCTGTCCTTCGGAGCGCCTTCGGTCCCCGCCTGCGCCGCCTCGGCCGCCGCCGTCCTCTTGTTGGCCATCAGGCTGGTGATCGTGGTGACGACCAGGACCCCGCAGATCACGCCGAGGGAGACCGGGATGGAGATCTCCGGGACATGGACCCCGGACTCGTGCAGCGCGTGCAGCACCAGCTTCACGCCGATGAAGCCGAGGATCACCGACAGGCCGTAGCTGAGGTGGACCAGCTTCTTGAGCAGGCCGCCGATGAGGAAGTACAGCTGCCTCAGGCCCATCAGGGCGAACGCGTTGGCCGTGAACACGATGTACGGGTCCTGGGTGAGGCCGAAGATCGCGGGGATGGAGTCGAGGGCGAACAGGACGTCCGTCGTACCGATGGCGAGCATCACGACCAGCATCGGGGTCATGACCCGCTTGCCGTTCTCCCGGATCCACAGCTTGGTGCCGTGGTACCGGTCGGCCACGCCGAAGCGGCGCTCGGCGGCCTTGAGCAGCTTGTTCTCCTCGAACTCCGCGTCCTCCTCGTCGGCCCGGGCCTCCTGGATGAGCTTCCAGGCGGTCCAGATGAGGAAGGCGCCGAAGATGTAGAAGACCCACGCGAAGTTGGCGAGGACGGCCGCGCCCGCCGCGATGAAGATGGCCCGCAGGACCAGGGCTATGAGGACGCCGACGAGCAGCACCCGCTGCTGGTACTGCGAGGGCACGGCGAACTTGGCCATGATCAGGACGAAGACGAAGAGGTTGTCGACGCTCAGCGATTTCTCGGTGATGAATCCGGCGAAGAACTCGCCGCCGGCCTGGCCGCCTCCGAAGACGAGCAGGCCGAGTCCGAAGAGTCCGGCCAGGGCGATCCAGACGACGGTCCAGATTCCGGCTTCCTTGATCGACACGTCATGCGGCTTGCGGCCGATGAAGAAGTCGACGGCGATGAGGGCGGCCAGCCCCACGATGGTCAGGACCCACAGGGTCACGGAAACATCCACTACTGCTCCTCCGGCGGTATTAACGGCAAATGGTCAGCGTCGTCGCTACCGGAGGTCTCTTCCACCTTGGACGGGCGTCCAGGGCCGACGCCCCGGGATCTGGCCTGATCCGTATTGACGGGTACGCCGCAGCAGATAGGGAGTACTCCCCTCCGTACGGAAGAGCTTACCCCAATCACCAAGGAAAGGTAAAGAGATGGGCAAAAGAAAGGCAACCCAGCAGGTGAGGGCTCTTTACCTGTACTTGGTGCGAGCCGTCGCGACCTCGGTCAGCACCCGCTGGAGCACCTGGCTGCCGGGCGGCACGGACGAGGGCTCGTACGTCCAGGCATGACCGACCCACGGGTCGGCGAGATGGTCGTCGGGCAGCGGGGTGAGTCGCATCAGCGAACGCCAGAGCGGGTCGAGCAACGGGCCGTAGCCCGCCGCGTCCTCACGGTCCGCGACCATCATCAGGTGGACGCCGACGGACGGACCCTCGTCCGCGAGATAGCGCAGCTGGGTCACGGCACGGTCGTCGAAGCCGTGCGGGAAGTCGTTGACGATCAGCAGCTGTTCGGCCGTGTCGAGGCCGGGCGGCAGCGCGTCGGCGGCTCCGCCGCGCACCGCCATCTGCACCAGATCCACCCGCTGCGTGAGCCGGGCCAGCACGTCCGCGACCCCGGCGGCCCCCACGGCGGGCGGCGCCGCGAGCACACCCGTGTGCACCAGCGGGACCAGCGCCTGCGCCGCCGAACCGGCCGGGTCGATGACGTGCACGGCGAACTCGCCCACCGGATAGACGGCCAGCAGCCGGGCCGCGTGCGCCACGGCCGTGTCGAGCGCGAGGCGCCTCAGCTCGTGGGAGTCGGCGAACGAGCCGTCCAGGGACTCCCCGCCACCGCTGTCGATCCACAGACCGCGCTCCAACGGCAGCCTGACCAGCATCGGGATCCGCAGGTCGGGGCTCTCCGGGAGATGGAGGTCGCCCAGGCGCAGCGCCATGGGGATCTCCATCGGGACGCGGTAGCCGTGCCAGACCGGGTTGTCCCAGCCGGCGAACGCGAGCGGGAGCGCGGGTTCGACCACCTCGGACTCGGCGGCCAGCTGGGCGAGGTCCCGGTCGAGGGCCGCCCGCGCCTGGTCGACGAGTTGGGCGTGCTTGGCCTGGGCCGCTTCACGGGCCGCGTCGCCCTGACCGCCGATCCGGCTGCGCGGGTCGGACAGCGCCTGGTCGAGCTCCTTCTCCATGCGCGAGTCGGCGAAGTCGACCGCGCTGCGGTAGGCGGCCATGGTGCGGGCCAGGTCCTCGAACATGCCCCACACCTGGTTGTAGAGCCGCTCCTCCATCGACCACCCGGTCGCGTCACCGGCGACGGGCTGCGCGGCCTGTCCGGGCGGAGCCGGGGGCACGGTCGGCGCGGGCGAGGGGGGCGCCCCGGTCTGCCGACGCGGGTGGCTGTAGTCGATCGGGCCACCGGTGGCGGGGGCGGCGGGCTGGGTGGCGGCCGGGTCCGCCGGGTATCCGGACGGCGGCGCCACAGCACCTTGTGCACCGTACGGCGAGGTCGACGGCTGCGGTCCTACGGCACCGGAGGCACCCGGTGTCGTAGCGCCGCTCCCCTCCGGGCCGATTCCCGGTGTGGTCGTCTGGCGGGTGCGGTCGCCGTCCGCGGTGCGCGGCGGGGGCGTTGCCACGGAGCGGGCCAGGCCCCGGGCCACCGCTTCGTTGATGCCGCCCGCGAGGTGGGCGGCCTGGGGCAGGCCCTGGTCGGTGAGGAGTTCGGCCAGACCGCCCGCGTAGCCCTGGCCGACGGCGCGCACTTTCCAGGCGCCCTGTCTGCGGTACAACTCCAGGGCCACGACGGCCGATTCGGCGTCCAGGCCGGTGATCGTGTAGCTGGCGACCTCGGTGCCGTCCAGGCCCGTGACCGCCACGAAGGGTGCGGCGACGGCCCCGAAACGGGTGGGGCCGTCGGCGCCGAGGGGCAGCGCGAGCAGCACGCTGACGCGGTGCACGGCCTCCGGCATGGCGCCGAGGTCCACCGCGAGGCGGTGGTCGGCGGCGGCCTGCTTGGAGACCTCAAGGCCGGGCAGGGTGGGTGTGCCCGGGTGGGCCACCCACTCGACGCCGTGGATCCTGCCGCGCTCGTCGCCGAGCGTGGCGGCGGCCACGACCGGCTTGCCGGCCGCGACCCGGATCTCCAGACGCATCTGGGAGAGCGGGTGGTTCTGCCCTCGCACCAGCTCGGCCGCCATCGCTCTCGTCCCCCTGCTCAGCCGTGTCGTCTCGTGTGCCGGGCCGCCCTAGAGGTGCGGCAGGATCGCCGGCATCAGGTCCTGGAAGGTGCGGCCGTTGGTCGGTGTGCCGAGGGCCGTCAGTGTCCAGCCGGAGCCGGAGCGGTGCACCTTCGCCATGATCTGGGCCGTGTACTGGCCGCCGCCCGCCAGTGTGTAGCGGGCCAGTTCCTGGCCGTTGGTCTCGTCGACCAGGCGGCAGAACGCGTTCTGCACCTCCTGGAAGGTCTGGCCCGTGAAGGAGTTCACGGTGAAGACGATCTGGTCGATGTGGACCGGCACGCGCGCGAGGTCGACGAGGATGGCCTCGTCGTCCCCGCCCTGGCCGACACCGCCGACGAGGTTGTCACCGGTGTGCCGGACGGAGCCGTCGTCGCTCACCAGGTGGCGGAAGAACACCACGTCGACCGGCTGCTTGTCGGCGAACAGCACGGCGGACGCGTCGAGGTCGATCTCCCGGGTGCGCGAGCCGAACAGACCGCGCCGGGGTGCCGCCTGCCAGCCGAGACCCATGCGCACCGCGGTCAGGCCGGTCCCGTCGTTCTTCTCAAGACTGATGGCCTGACCCTTGGTCATGTTGACGGTCACGGCTGTTCCCCTCTCGAACTGTCCCCTGTTGCCGCGGAATCCGCGGCTGCCCAGAACCCTACGCAGCGGCACTGACAGTGCCGAACCCCGCATCGGACTTTGTGTCGGTCTTGCAACACAGAGCGCATATCCCGAGGTCCGGCACTCCCCCGAGGAGGTCAGGCGATACCCGCCTCCCTCATCTGCCGCAGCTCCTTCTTCATCTCGTGCACCTCGTCGCGCAGCCGGGCGGCGACCTCGAACTGCAGGTCCGCGGCGGCGGCGCGCATACGCGCGGTCATCTCCTCGATCTGCTCGGCGAGTTCGGCCGCGGGACGGTCGGTCGGCACCCCGTCCTTCGCCTTCCCCTTGGCCGACTTGGACGCCTTGGCGGCCTTGCCGCCGAGCGCGGGCACGGGGGCCTTGGCGCCCTTGCCGTCCTTGGCCTTGCGATAGCCCGAGCCGAGCAGCTGCTCCGTGTCGACGTCCTCGCGGGCGATCTGCGCGACGATGTCGTTGATCTTCTTGCGGAGCGGCTGGGGGTCGATGCCGTGCGCCGTGTTGTACGCGACCTGCTTCTCCCGGCGGCGGTTGGTCTCCTCGATGGCCTTCTCCATCGCCGGGGTGATCCGGTCCGCGTACATGTGGACCTGGCCGGAGACATTGCGCGCCGCGCGGCCGATGGTCTGGATCAGGGAGGTGCCGGAGCGCAGGAAGCCCTCCTTGTCGGCGTCCAGGATGGCCACCAGGGACACCTCGGGCAGGTCGAGGCCCTCACGGAGGAGGTTGATGCCGACCAGGACGTCGAACTCGCCCGAGCGCAGCTCGCGCAGCAGCTCGATGCGGCGCAGGGTGTCGACGTCGCTGTGCAGGTAGCGGACCTGGATGCCGAGTTCGAGGAAGTAGTCGGTGAGGTCCTCGGCCATCTTCTTGGTGAGGGTGGTGACCAGGACGCGTTCGTCCTTCTCGGTGCGCTTGCGGATCTCGTGCACCAGGTCGTCGATCTGGCCCTCGGTGGGCTTGACGACGACCTCGGGGTCGATGAGGCCGGTGGGGCGGATGATCTGCTCCACGGCGCCGTCCGCGCGCGAGAGTTCGTACTTGCCGGGGGTCGCCGACAGGTAGACCGTCTGTCCGATGCGCTTCTGGAACTCCTCCCACTTCAGGGGGCGGTTGTCCAGGGCGGAGGGCAGTCGGAAGCCGTGGTCGACGAGGGTGCGTTTGCGGGAGGCGTCGCCCTCGTACATCGCGCCGATCTGCGGGACCGTGTTGTGCGACTCGTCGATGACGAGCAGGAAGTCCTCGGGAAAGTAGTCGATCAGGGTGTTCGGCGCGGAGCCGGGTTCGCGGCCGTCGAAGTGCATCGAGTAGTTCTCGACGCCGGAGCAGGAGCCGATCTGGCGGAGCATCTCCAGGTCGTACGTGGTGCGCATCCGCAGGCGCTGGGCCTCCAGGAGCTTGCCCTGCTTCTCCATCTCGGCCAGCCGCTCGCCGAGTTCCTTCTCGATGTCGTTGACGGCCCGCTCCATGCGCTCGGGGCCCGCGATGTAGTGGGAGGCCGGGAAGACGTAGAGGTGCTCGTCCTCGCTGATGATCTCGCCGGTCAGCGGGTGGAGCGTCGAGAGGGCCTCGATCTCGTCGCCGAACATCTCGATGCGGACGGCCAGTTCCTCGTAGACCGGGAAGATCTCGATGGTGTCGCCGCGGACCCGGAAGGTGCCCCGGGTGAAGGCCACGTCGTTGCGCGTGTACTGGATGTCCACGAAGCGGCGCAGCAGCTGGTCGCGGTCGATCTCGTCGCCGACCTTGAGGGGGACCATGCGGTCCACGTACTCCTGCGGAGTACCGAGGCCGTAGATGCAGGAGACCGAGGCGACCACGATGACGTCGCGGCGGGTGAGCAGCGAGTTGGTCGCGGAGTGGCGCAGGCGCTCGACCTCCTCGTTGACCGAGGAGTCCTTCTCGATGTAGGTGTCCGACTGCGGGACGTAGGCCTCGGGCTGGTAGTAGTCGTAGTACGAGACGAAGTACTCGACCGCGTTGTTCGGCAGGAGCTCGCGGAACTCGTTGGCCAGCTGGGCGGCCAGGGTCTTGTTCGGCGCCATCACCAGGGTGGGGCGCTGGAGCTTCTCGATCATCCACGCGGTGGTGGCGGACTTGCCGGTGCCGGTCGCGCCGAGCAGGACGACGTCCTTCTCACCTGCCTCGACGCGCCGGGCCAGCTCGGCGATGGCCGCCGGCTGGTCGCCGCTGGGCTGGTAGGAACTGACGACCTCGAAAGGCGCCACCGTGCGTTCGATGTGGGAAACGGGCCGCATGGAACCAACCGTACGACCCGCCACTGACAACGGGGTCGGATCAGCGGTTCTGCGGGGTGCGGGAGCGGCGGTGTCCGAGGTCGCGGTCGGCGCGGACCGGGGTGCGCCGGGGGTGCGGGACGACGGCGCCGGCCGGGACGCCGGGCTTGTGCTCGACGGGGAGCCGGGCGGGCCTGCCCATGACCATCAGCGGGTCGAACATCACGACGACGCCGGCCAGGAGGAGGAAGGCGAGGGGGCCGATCATCATGGGCGCGAGCAGTGACGCGGCGGAGACTCCGTCGGTGGTCGCGGCCGTGCCGTGGACGTGGACGGTGAGGGCGGCCATCCCGGTGTAGTGCATGCCGGTGACGGCGAGCCCCATGACGAGGCTCGCGCCCACGCTCCACAGGAATCCGCGGACCTGTCCGGCCGCCCACAGGGCGCTGATCGCGGCGACGACCGCTATGACGACGGAGGCGGTGACGGTGAAGGTGTTGTATTCGAGCTTTCCGTTGAGGCGCATGCTGGCCATGCCCAGGTAGTGCATCGAGGCGATGCCCAGGCCGGTGAGGGTGCCGCCGGTGAACAGGGCCGTTCCCCTGGCCCCCCGGTAGCCGACGATGAAGATCCCGACGCCCACCATGACGATGGCGACGGCGAGGCTCGCGAAGGTCATCGGTTTGTCGTAGTGGACCGGTGTCTGGCGGACCGAGAAACCCATCATCGCGATGAAGTGCATCGTCCATATGCCGGAACCGATCGCCGCCGATCCCAGGGCGAGCCAGCCGGGCCTCCAGGACTGGGTCACGAGCATCGATCTGGTGGTGCAGCGCAGGCCGAGCGCACCGCCGAGGCAGGCCATGAGATAGGCCACCAGCGGTGTGACGAGTCCGTAGCTGAAACCGTCGACCGTGCCCTGCATGCGCAGTAACCCCTTCCGCCCTGTTCCGTCCCGCAAATTCCTGAAACCCGCCCAGCCCCAGGACCGCAGGAACGGTCAGGGTCGACGCAGAGAGTATGACCCCCACCGGAATGGTCGAACGATTTTCCGGCAAAGAAACACGGCCCTGCCCCACTTGTGCGGCACCGGTGAGCGGACTTGGGCAACTCCATTCATTCTGTGTCCATCCTGTACCCCACGGGTAGTGACGTTCCGCTGTCACTCTTGAGCTGTATGTGATCGCTCGACGCGAGGAGTACGCATGCACCTGCGCGCAGTTGCCGCCTCGACCACCGCGCTCCTGGGGGCCGCCGCCCTCCTGCTCCCCTCCCCCCGGGCCAGTGCCGGTGACGCCACCCAGTGGCCCACCGTGGTCGCCCATCGCGGCGCGTCCGCCTACGCCCCCGAGAACACCCTGGCCTCCATCGACAAGGCGGCCCGGCTCGGTTTCCAGTGGGTGGAGAACGACGTCCAGCGCACCAAGGACGGCGAACTCGTCGTCATCCACGACGACAGCCTGAAGCGCACCACCGATGTCGCGAAGGTGTTCCCCGACCGGGCCCCCTGGAAGGTGAAGGACTTCACGGCCGCCGAGATCGCCCGCCTCGACGCGGGCAGCTGGTTCGGCCCCGCGTTCACGGGCACGCGCGTGCCCACGCTCACGCAGTACATGCGCGAGGTGGAGCACAACCACCAGAGCCTGCTCCTGGAGATCAAGAACCCCGAGCTGTACCCCGGCATCGAGCAGCAGACCCTCAAGGTCCTGGGCAACGAAGGGTGGCTCGACCAGTCCCACCTCGACAGCCGGCTGATCGTCCAGAGCTTCAGCGCGGACAGCATCCGGATCGTGCACGACCTCGCCCCGGGCATCAGGACCGGCTTCCTCGGTACGCCGCCCCTGTCCGCCCTGCACGAATACGCCGCCTACACCGATCTGATCAACCCCTCGTACGGCTCGATCTCCACGAGCTACGTCTCCGCCGTGCACGGGTTCACGGGCCCGCACGGCACTCCGATGGAGGTGTACGCCTGGACCGTCGACGACGCGCCCACGGCGTGGAAGGTCGCCGGGTACGGCGTGGACGGCCTCATCACCAACAGACCGGACGTGGTGCGGTCCGCGCTGAACGGGTTCTGAGAGCGCTCGCGGGGCGTTGTCAGTGCCGGGTCGTACGGTGGGCGCATGGACAGCCATGGGCAGAACGAGCAGCGGATCGTGTGGACCGTCGTCGGCACCGACATCGGTCCGCTGCTGCTGGCCGCGACACAGGACGGCCTGGTCAACGTCGTGTTCCATGCCACGGACGCGGTGCGCGAGAGGACACTCGACCGGCTGGCGTCCCGGCTGGGCACCGAACCGGTCGAGGCGCCCGGCTCCCCCTTGCTGGCCGAGGCGATACGCCAGTTCGAGGCCTACTTCGCCGGAGCCCGGCGCGACTTCGACCTGCCGCTCGACTGGTCCCTGATCTCCGGCTTCAACCGCCAGGTACTGCGCGAGCTGGCGTCCGGCGTCCCGTACGGCTCGGTCGTCGGCTACGGCGACCTGGCCGGGCGGGTCGGTCAGCCGCGCGCGGCCCAGGCGGTGGGGGTGGCGATGGGTTCGAACCCGCTGCCGGTCGTCGTGCCCTGCCATCGGGTCGTCGAGAGCGACGGCGGCATCGGCGGATTCGGCGGCGGCCTGGAGACGAAGAGGAAACTGCTGGCACTGGAGGGGGTCCTGCCCGAGCCGTTGTTCTGAGCGCTCGGGCAGGGGCTGGGCCGGGCGCCGGTCGGCCACTCCTGAAAAGCCCGGTTTCCGATGCCCCGCGAAGGGTGGCCGGGAGGCCGAGCCGGTAGCAGACTCCGCCATGCGCGCGCACAGCCACTGGCATCCGGGGGATCGGAGCCGAAGGGACGGCGATCACGCATGAGTGGAAGCGGAAACAGGGCAGTCGCGTATCTCAAGCCGGGAGCGGTGGAAGTCAGGACCGTCGACCACCCGACGCTCGAACTGCAGGACGGGCCGGGAGTCGCCCGCGCCAACGTCGGCCGCAAGGTCCGGCACGGGGTCATCCTGAAGGTGCTCGCCAGCAACATCTGTGGCAGCGACCAGCACATGGTGCGCGGTAGGACGACCGCGCCCGAGGGGCTGGTCCTGGGACACGAGATCACCGGAGAGGTCGTCGAACGGGGTCCCGACGTCGAGTTCATCGACGTGGGCGACATCGTCTCCGTACCGTTCAACATCGCCTGCGGGCGGTGCCGCAACTGCAAGGAACGCAAGACCGGCATCTGCCTGAACGTCAACCCGGCCCGTCCGGGGGCGGCCTACGGCTATGTCGACATGGGCGGCTGGGTCGGCGGTCAGGCCGAGTACGCCATGGTCCCGTACGCGGACTTCAACCTGCTGAGGTTCCCCGACCGGGACGAGGCACGCGAGAAGCTGCTCGATCTGACCATGCTCTCGGACATCTTCCCGACCGGTTTCCACGGCGCGGTCACCGCGGGCGCCGGGGTCGGGTCCACGGTGTACGTCGCCGGGGCGGGTCCGGTCGGTCTCGCGGCGGCGGCGTCGGCGCAGCTGCTGGGCGCCGCGGTCGTCATCGTCGGCGACCTGAACCCCGAACGCCTGGGCCAGGCAAGGAGTTTCGGCTGCGAGACCGTCGACGTCTCGCGTGGTGACATCGGGGAGCAGATCGCCGAGATCATCGGCGAGCCGGAGGTGGACGCGGCGGTCGACGCGGTCGGCTTCGAGGCACGGGCACACGGCCCGAACGCCCCGGAGGCGCCGGCGACCGTCCTCAACTCGCTGATGGGCGTCACGCGCGCGGGCGGTGCCCTGGGCATCCCCGGGCTGTACGTCACCGATGACCCCGGCGGGGTCGACGAGGACGCCAAGAGCGGCACCCTGAAGGTGCGGCTCGGCCTCGGCTGGGCCAAGAGCCACCGGTTCACGACCGGTCAGTGCCCGGTGATGACGTACCACCGGAGTCTGATGATGGCGATCCTGCACGGGCGCGTGCACATCGCGAAGGCCGTCAACGCGACCCCGATCGCGCTGGAGGACGCACCGCGCGGCTACGCCGAGTTCGACCAGGGCGCCAGCCGCAAGTACGTGCTCGATCCGCACGGGACGCTGGCCGGCATCAGCCCGGTCTGACGCACGGGAACGCGGGGGCCACGCACGCGTGGCCCCCGTTTTCCATGTCGGACGGTGATGATGTCTCCCACAGCCCGCGAGGGTTTGACCGGGGGCCGAGCCCGCCAGGGATGAGGGAAGACCGAACGACAGGAGGCGCGTGGTGCTGGTGGTGTCCGAGGAAGTACGCGAGGCGATCGACGCGCGTCGACCCGTGGTGGCCCTGGAGTCGACGATCATCGCGCACGGGCTGCCGCGCCCGCGCAATCTGCAGGTGGCACTGGAGCTGGAGGCGGCGGTACGGCAGGAGGGTGCCGTACCCGCGACGATCGCCGTGCTCGACGGACGGCCCCATGTCGGCCTGGACAAGGAGCAGTTGGAGCGGGTCGCCAACGAGGACGGGATCCGCAAGCTCGGCCACCGCGACCTGCCGCTCGCGGTGGCGGCGGGGGCCAGCGGGGCGACCACGGTGTCCGCGACGGCGCTGCTGGCGGCGCGGGCGGGCGTCCGGGTGTTCGCGACCGGCGGGCTCGGCGGGGTGCACCGGGAGTGGACGGTGACGCAGGACGAGTCCGCCGACCTGGGGCTGCTGGCGTCCACCCGGATCACGGTGGTGTGCGCGGGCGTGAAGTCGATCCTGGACGTGCCGGCGACCTTGCAGCGCCTGGAGACGCTGGGCGTGGCCGTCGCCGGATACGGCACGGACCGCTTCCCCGGCTTCTACCTCTCCGACTCCGGATACCCCGTGGACTGGACGCTGGAGACCCCGCAGCAGGTGGCGGCCGTGATGCGGGCGCAGGACGCGCTCGACGCCCCGGAGTCGACGCTGATCGTCGCCAACCCCGTGCCCGAGGACGAGCAGTTGGATCCCGCGCTGCACGCGCGCGTGCTCGCCGACGCCCTGCACGCGTGCGAGGCGGAGGGCATCACCGGGCAGGCGGTCACCCCGTTCCTGCTCGGCTACCTCGTGGAGCACACCGACGGTGCCTCGCTGAGCGCCAACCTGGCGGCCGTGCGCGGCAACGTACGGCTGGCGGGGCGGATCGCGGCGGCCTGGGCCGAGGAGGCGTGACGACCGGGCCGGCCGGCGCGCTCCTGGTCGTCGGGGACGTGATCACGGACATCGTGGCCCGGCATCGGGGTCCGCTCGCCCCGGGCACCGACACGGCCGCCGTGATCCGGACCGTGCCGGGCGGCGCGGGCGCCAACGTGGCGTGCTGGGCGGCCCATTGGGGCTGTGCGGACGTACGGCTGCTCGGCCGCGTGGGCGCGGATGCGGCGGCGTGGCACGAGCGGGAACTGGTCGCCTCCGGGGTACGGCCCCGTCTCGTCGTCGATCCGGAGGCGGCGACCGGGACGGTGATCTGCCTGGTCGACACGGGGGCGTCGGCCGAGCGGACGTTCCTCACCGACAGTGGCGCGGCGCTACGGCTCGGCCCCGAGGACTGGTCGGACTCGCTGCTGGACGGCGTCGTACGGCTGCATCTGTCGGGGTATCTGCTGTTCTCCGAGCCCAGCCGGGCGTTTGTGGCCGCGGCCGTGGAGTCGGCACGCGCGCGTGGGGTGCCGGTGAGTCTGGATCCGGCGTCGGCGGGGTTTCTCGTGGAGCTGGGTGTGGACCGTTTCCTGGCGCTCGTCGAGGGGGTGGACGTGTTGCTGCCCAGCCGGGACGAGGCGTGTCTGCTCACCGGGTTGCCCGATCCGGCGGACGCGGCGGCCAAGTTGAGTCGTCACGTGCCCCTGGTGGTCACCAAGCAGGGCGCGCAGGGGGCCTTGGTGGCCCACTCCGGGACGGTCCACGCGCGCGTGCCGGCCGAGCCCGCCACGCCCCGGGACACCACGGGCGCGGGCGACGCGTTCACGGGGGCGTTCCTCGCGACGCTGCTGACGGGCGCCGATCCCGAGAAGGCGGCGCGGGAGGGGTGCCGGGCGGGGGCGCAGGCGGTGGAACGGGTGGGAGGGCGACCACCCGGGCGGGAGTGACGCAGCGCCCCCGCCTCTCTCACCTGCCCGCCTCCCTCACCCGCTCGGCGTCAACTCCCGCCCGTCGCCTACGCCTTCCGCCCCCACGTCGAGATCATCGGTGCCGTAGCCAGGTCCATCGTGCCGGAGGCGACGTTGGCCAGATGGCGGTCGATGTCCTCGTCCGTGGCAAGGCCGGCGTCGACGAGTTGGTCGCGGATCTGGCGGACCGTGGCGGACTCCAGGGCGGCGCAGGCCGGTGAGGTGACCGGGAAGTACGCGTCGGCCTCCACCCGGCGCAGACCGGCCTCGCGGAGCAGTCGCGGGAGTTTGCGGCCGTAGGCGAGGTCGGCGCCGCGGTCGGCGAGGAGGGCGCGGAAGCCGTTGCGGAGACGGTTCGCGAGTTGCTGCTCGGGGCCGTGTTCGTCGGGGCAGAGCAGGGGTTGCAGGGCAGGGTCGGCGTCCTCGATCAGGAGGCGTCCGCCGGGGCGCAGGGACTTGATCATCGAGCGCAACGCCCGTTCCCGGTCCGGGACATGGACCAGGACGAGCCGCGCGTGCACGAGGTCGAAGCCCTCCCCCGGCGGTTCCTCGGCGCCCACGTCATGGACGCGCACCTCGATCGGCGTGCGGGCCACCGAGGCGACCTGGGAGGTGTCGATGTCGGTCGCGAGAACCTTCCCGGTCGGTCCGACCTTCTTGGCCAGCCAGGACACCACCGACGTGCCGCCGACGCCGACCTCCCAGACCCGCCAGCCGGGTCCGACGCCGAACCCCTCCATGTGCCGGAACGTCGTGGGGTCGAAGAGCGTGGCGAAGGCGTCGAAACGCTGCCCCGCCTCTGACTGCCGGTTGTCGAGGAGATATCCGTCGGATCGCGTCATGCCGCGATCATCCCAGTTGCTCCGCTTGTCGGCAGGGGTCGACGCTCCGGTTCGGAACGCCCGCGCACGGCTTCGTCCACAGGCGGGAACAAAGCGGAGGATTCCGTTCCCACAGGCTTACCCGCCGCTCACGTCGGCCTGGCAAACTGGCACGCCAAGGCGCAGAAATGCGATGCGAGGGGATCCAAGCAAGGAGATCCGGATGTCCATGGCAGGGAATCTTCGGAAGGTCACGGGCCTGGGCAGGGTCGGCGGCCTCCGCAAGGTGGCGCGGCTGGCGCGTCGGCGCCCCCGGGTCGACCTGAGCCACCACGCCCGGTCGCCCCTGGGCTCCTCGGTGGTGAAGTGCGTCACGTATCAGGACGGCGCCCGGGTCCCGGTCGGCGGCGATCTGGTGGACGCCGTCGAGCGGATCCGCAAGAAGGACGACGGGTTCGTCTGGCTCGGTCTGCACGAGCCGACGAACGAGGAGTTCGCGGGCATCGCCGAGCTGTTCGACCTGCACCCGCTGGCGGTCGAGGACGCGATCGAGGCCCATCAGCGTCCGAAGGTGGAGCGCTACGGCGAGACGCTGTTCGCGGTGTTCAAGACGGTCTGCTACGTCGAGCACGAGAAGCTGACGGCGACGAGCGAGGTCGTGGACACCGGCGAGATCATGGTGTTCGTCGGCGCCGAGTTCGTCATCACCGTGCGGCACGGACGGCACGGCTCACTGGGGCCGCTGCGCGAGGAGTTGGAGTCGAACCCCCGGCAGCTCGCCAAGGGGCCGGCCGCGGTGCTGCACGCGATCGCGGACCACGTGGTCGACGACTATCTGAGCGTCACGGACTCGGTGCAGGCGGACATCGACCAGGTGGAGACGGACGTGTTCGCGGAGAACGGCGCGCGGGCCGACCCGGGCCGTATCTACCAACTCAAGCGAGAACTGCTGGAGTTGAAGCGGGCGGTGGTCCCCCTCAGCGGCCCGCTTGAGGCGTTGTCCACCCGGCCGATGCGAGTGGTCGGACCGGAGATACAGGCGTACTTCCGCGATGTCTCCGACCACCTGCTGCGGGCGAAGGAACAGATCGCGTCCTTCGACGAACTGCTCAACTCGATTCTGCAGGCGCACCTCGCCCAGGTGACGGTCGCGCAGAACGAGGACATGCGGAAGATCACGGCCTGGGCAGCGGTGATCGCCGTACCGACGATGGTGTGCGGTGTGTACGGCATGAACTTCGACCACATGCCGGAGCTGCACTGGCGGTTCGGCTATCCCCTGGTCCTCGGCGTGATAACCGTGGCCTGTCTGGCGCTGTACCGCGGTTTCCGGCGCAACGGCTGGCTCTGAACCACCCGGCGGCTCAGAGCACAACCGTCCAGGGGCTCAGCGCATGCCGCTCCGGGCGTAGACGCTCTCGACCCATCCGGCGAGCTGTTCCTCCGTCAGATGCTGGGCGAGGTCGGCCTCGCTGATCATGCCGACGAGGCGTTTGTTCTCGATGACGGGAAGCCGGCGGATCTGGTGTCCCTGCATCTCCTGGAGCACCTCGCCGACATCGGCGCCGGCGTCGATCCAGCGGGGCGTGCCCTGGGCCATCTCGCCCGCGGTGATCTTCGCCGGATCGTGGCCCATGGCCACACAGCCGACGACGATGTCCCGGTCGGTGAGGATGCCGCAGAGCCGTTCGTTCTCGTCGCTGATGGGCAGGGCTCCGACGCCCAGTTCGCGCATCAGCTGGGCGGCGCGGTCCAGGGTTTCATGTGCGGGGATCCACTGGGCGCCCCGGTGCATGATGTCTCCGGCGGTGGTCATGAAGTACCTCCCGGTGCCGGACGGCCGGCGCGGCACAGAACGTTCCGCTAGTCCCGGCGACCTACATTCTCGCCGCGCGACGGGACGAACGCACCCGGACGGTCGGGACTTCCGGTGCGCCGACCCGGTCGTCCCGCTCGGTGGGCGAGTCGGTGCCGAGGTACTTGTGCGGCCCCCTCGCCCCTCAGCCCCCCGGGCCCTCGGACCCCTCACCCCGTGGGCAGCCCGCCCCACGCCGGGTGCCGTGGATCGTCGGCGCGCACCAGGACGTCCGCCGTGCCGGCCGGGTCGGTCTCGTCCTCGTAGCGTTCGAAGACGGGCAGGGCCCAGTGCTCGGTCTCGGGGGTACGGCGGCGCAGGGCGCCCGGTGAGAGGAGGACGTGGAGGGTCAGGTCGAAGGGGAACCAGTGCCGCAGGAGGAGGGGGCCGTGCAGCAACAGGAGGGCGCCGGGCGGGAGTTGGACGTAGGGGCTGCGGGTGGCGCGGTCGGCGGCCGGGTCCCACAGGTCGGGCAGGACGCGGCCGTCGCCGTCCGGTTCGAGCGGGCCGAAGACCTCCCGCCACAGGGCCCGGGTGTCGAACCAGCCGTCGTAGTAGGCGTCGGCGTCCTGATGCCCGTACTCCAGGCGCAGCGAGGCGGGGCGCAGAAAGCCCTCGGTGCCGACGACGAGCGAGGGGCGGCCGCGGACGCGCAGCGCCTCGGCGACCCGTTCGGCGAGGTCGCCGGGGCGGGCCGCCGGGGCGCCGTCGAAGGCGATGCGCGGCCAGGGGCTGCCGTCGGCCGGCTTCAGGTCGAGCAGACGCTCGGCGAGGAGGTCGCCGAGCCGGTCCCAGGTGATCGCTTCCAGTCGCACAGGGCCCATGATGCGTCAGGCCTCGGTCAGCGGGTGTCGCGCGGGCGGCCCGCGCGAGGCGCGGGTGCGGCGGAAGTACAAGGTCGGGACAGCGTGAAGACAGGAGAGAGGTGGTCGGTGGCAGGGAATGTCTCTCGTATGGCATCGCTCTCGACTCCCCCGATCCGCAACGGACTTGTGGCCGTCGGCGGACTCGTGGTCGTCCAGCCGCTCAGGAAACGGCACTGTGCGGGGTGTCGGTGTGGGCCGTTGGCGCTGCTGGTCGTCGAGGGCGGGGTGCCGCGCTGTCTCGACTGCGTGGACCTCGGGCATCTGGTGTTCCTGCCGCGCGGCGACACGGCGCTGACGCGCAGGGCGCGGGAGGAGAGCGCGCTGTCGGCGGTGGTCGTGCGCTTCAACCGGCGCCGGAGCCGGTACGAGCGGCAGGGCGTCCTCGTCGAGGAGGCGGGGCTCGCCCGGGCCGAGGAACGGTGCCTCGCGGACGCGGAGGCACGGCGGCGGCGCCGGGTGCGGGACGCGGGGCGGCGGGCCGTGGAGGACGTGCGGTTCGCGGAGGCGTTCGCGGCGGAGATACGACGGCTGTTCCCCGGCTGCCCCGAGGAGCGGGCCCGGACGATCGCCGCACACGCCTCGCTGCGGGGCAGCGGGCGGGTGGGGCGGAGCGCGGCGGGACGGGCGCTGTCCGAGGGCGCGGTGGTCTCGGCGGTGGCGGCGTCCGTACGGCACGGGGACACGCCGTACGACCAGTTGCTGATGAGCGGGGTGCCGAGGCACGAGGCACGACGGCGGATCGCGGTGGGGGTGGAACGGGTGCTGCGGGACTGGCGGGATGTCCCGGCATGACGTCCGTCGGCGTCGGCGAGCGGTGTCGTGGACGCTCGCGCATGGTCCGGCGATTCTCGGCCATGGTCGCGCGGGCCGGGATGGGTTCGACTTGTCGTGATGGTTGGTGGTGGGCAGGATCTCGGCTCTACGGGCGGGAGTTGGTAACGGCATGATCGGTGAACCGTATTTCGCGCTGACGGTTCTGGGGGCGCTCACCACCGGGGTGATGGCCGGTGTGTTCTGTGCCTTCTCCGTGCTGGTCATGCGGGGGCTGGCCGAGCTGCCGCCCGCGCAGGGGGTCGCCGCGATGAACGCGATCAACAGGGCGGCGCTGACTCCCGCGTTCATGCTGCTGTTCGCCGGTTCGGCGCTGGTGTGCGCGGTGATCGCGGTCGTGACGTTCGTGCTGTGGCCGGACCAGGGGACCGCGGAGCTGCTGCTGGGCAGCGCGCTGTATCTGTTCGGGGCGTTCGGGCTGACCCTCGTCGCGAACGTGCCCCGCAACGAGGCCCTGCTGAAGCTGGACCCGGGGACCCCGGAGGCCGCCGCGTACTGGCCGTCGTACATACGCGAGTGGACGATGTGGAATCACGTCCGCGCGATGGCCTCGGCCGCCGCCGCGCTGGTCTACATGCTGGCCCTCACCTGAGTGAACCACCAAGATCAACCGGGCGCGGGCTGAGGAACACCGGGATAAGGCGGCGGGAGCACGCGGAAACCCCGTCGAGAAAGCCGTCTCGCCCACTCTGCGCGCTCGGCCGGGGGGCCTTATCGTGGCTGAAAGAGTGCCGCTCGATGACGCACGGCCTGTCGCATGCGGACGCGAGGAAGACCGCCATGGCCGATCCCAAGGGTTTTATGACCACTCCGCGCGAGGAGTGGCCCGGCAGGCCCGTCGACGAGCGGGTACGGGACTGGGACGAGGTGTATGTCCCGGGCGCGCTGCTGCCGATCGTGAGCAGACAGGCCGACCGGTGCATGGACTGCGGTGTCCCCTTCTGCCACGACGCCTGTCCGCTCGGGAACCTGATCCCCGAGTGGAACGATCTGGTCAGCCGGGAGGACTGGCGGGCGGCGGCCGACCGGCTGCACGCCACCAACAACTTCCCCGAATTCACCGGGCGGTTGTGTCCGGCGCCGTGCGAAGCGGGCTGCGTGCTCGCCATCAACCAGCCCGCGGTCACCATCAAGAACGTCGAGGTGGCCATCGCCGACCGCGCGTGGACCGACGGTTTCACGCCACCCCGGCCGCCGGACCGCTTGTCCGGGCGGACCGTCGCGGTGATCGGCTCCGGGCCCACCGGCCTCGCCGCGGCACAGCAGTTGACGCGCGCCGGGCACACGGTCGCCGTGTACGAGCGGGACGACCGGCTCGGCGGGCTGATGCGGTACGGCATCCCCGCGTTCAAGATGGAGAAGAGGCATCTGGAGCGGCGGCTGGAGCAGATGCGGGCCGAGGGCACCAAGTTCCGTACGTCGACCATGGTCGGGCGGGATGTCGGAGCGGCCGGACTGCGGGCGCGCTACGACGCGATGGTGATCGCCACCGGAGCGACGGCGTGGCGTGAACTCGCCGTGCCGGGGCGGGAGTTGACCGGCATCCACCAGGCGATGGAGTATCTGCCGCTGGCCAACCGGGTGTGCGAGGGAGACCTGGCCGAGTCCCCGATGTCCGCCGCCGGGAAGCACGTCGTCATCGTCGGCGGCGGTGACACCGGGGCCGACTGTCTCGGTACGGCGGTGCGTGAAGGGGCCGCGTCCGTCACCCAGTTGGACATCTACGCCCAGCCGGACGCCGAGCGCGACGAGGACGCGGAGCCCTGGCCGACGTATCCGAAGATCTACCGTCTGTCGGCCGCGCACGAGGAGGCGCGGGACCTGGAGACGGCACCCGCGGCGGACGCCGACGCCCGGCTGTTCGCGGCGTCCACGCTCCGCTTCGAGGGGGACGCCGAGGGGCGGGTGCGGTCGCTGCACCTGGTCGAAGTGGACGCGGAGCGGCGCCCGTTGGACGGTTCCGGGCGCAGCCTGCCCGCCGATCTCGTACTGCTCGCGCTCGGGTTCTCCGGGCCCGACCGGGCCGACGGACTCATCGATCAGCTGCGGCTGGCGATGGCACCGCGCGGCACGATCACCCGCGACGCGGACTTCGCGACGAGCGCGCGGGGCGTGTTCGTCGCGGGCGACGCCGCCCGGGGCCAGTCGCTGATCGTGTGGGCGATCGCGGAGGGGCGGGCCGTGGCGGCGGCCGTGGACCGCTATCTGACGGGGAGTTCGCAGCTTCCGGCGCCGATCGGGCCGTACGACCGGCCGATGACGGTGTGACGGACCGCGTCAGCGTCGCTGGTCCGTGCCCGCCGCCTTGGCGGTCGCCAGGGCCACCCGGTTCCAGGTGTTGATCGTGAGGATCAGGGACAGGACGTGGGCCAGTTCCGCCTCGTCGAACCGGTCGGCCGCCCGCGCGTAGACGTCGTCCGGGACACCGCCGTCGGCCACCAGGGTCACCGACTCGGTGAGGGCGAGGGCCGCCTGCTCGCGCTCGGTGAAGAAGTGCCGGGCCTCGCGCCAGACGGCGACCATGTGCAGCCGGTCCTCGCTCTCGCCGGCCTTGCGGGCGTCGTTCGTGTGCATGTGGAGGCAGTACGCGCAGTGGTTGAGGTGCGAGGCGCGGATCTGGATCAGCTCGACCAGGGCCGGGTCCAGGCCCTCGCGGGCGGCGGCGTCGAAGCCGATGAGGGATCGGAAGACCTTGGGGGCGGAGCGGGCGAGGTCGAGGCGGGGGGTCGTGGTGGTGACCTGGGCGTTCGTGTTCGTGTTCGTCGTCATGCGACAAATCTACGAGTCGGAAAGACCCCCTGTAGGGTGCATTTCCATGGAGGAATCGTGGGTCAATTTGGCGGAGCGGATCGGGGCCGATCTGCATCTGGAGCTGTCGGGCGGTGGTGGCCGGCGGGCCGCCCTCATCGACGCGCTGCGCGAGGCCGTGCGCGGCGGGCGGCTCGCCCCGGGCACCCGGCTGCCGCCGTACCGCTCGCTCGCCGCCGACCTCGGGGTCGCCCGCAACACGGTCGCGGACGCGTACGCGGAACTCGTCGCGGAGGGCTGGCTGACCGCGCGCCAGGGCTCGGGCACCCGGGTCGCCGACCGAACCCGGCCCCTACGGGAGCAGCCGACGCGACACGCCGGGAACGGCCCGGTTACGGCACCTCCACGCGCGCGTGCGCCCCGGCACGACCTGCGGCAGGGCACGCCCGACGCGTCGGCGTTCCCGCGCGCGGCCTGGCTCGCGTCGTACCGGCGGGCGCTCCAGCAGGCGCCCGACGAGGTGTTCGGCCCCGGTGACCCGGCCGGCCGGGTCGAGCTGCGGGAGGCGCTCGCCGAATACCTGGCACGCGCGCGTGGCGTACGCACCGCGCCCGAGCGGATCGTGATCTGCTCCGGCTTCGCGCACGGGCTGCGGCTGCTGTTCGGCCAGGGCGGCGGAGGGGTGCTGCGCGGACCGCTGGCCGTGGAGGCGTACGGACTCGGCTTCCACCGGGAGCTGCTGCGCGCGGCCGGTGTGCGGACCGTGCCGCTGCCGGTCGACGAACACGGCGCGCGCGTCGAGGAGTTGGCGAAGGAGCGGGCCGTACTGCTCACGCCCGCGCACCAGTTCCCCACCGGCGGTCCGCTGCACGCCGAGCGCAGGACCGCCGTGATCGACTGGGCACGCGCGCGTGGCGGGGTGGTCCTGGAGGACGACTACGACGGCGAGTTCCGCTACGACCGCAAGCCCGTCGGCGCCGTCCAGGGCCTGGACCCGGAGCGGGTGATCCTCCTCGGCTCGGTCAGCAAGAGCCTGTCCCCCGCACTGCGCCTGGGCTGGCTGGTCCTGCCGGAGCGGTATGTCGAGGGCGTGCTCGCGGCCAAGGGCGAACGCGAGGCCTGGGCGAGCGTCCCCGACCAGCTGGGCCTCGCCGACTTCATCACGTCGGGGTCCTACGACCGTCATGTGCGGCGGATGCGGCAGCGGTACCGGAGCCGCCGTGACCGCCTGGTCGCGGCGCTCGCCGCGCGGGCCCCGCACATCGAGGTCACCGGGGTCGCCGCGGGCCTGCACGCGGTGCTGCGGCTGCCGCCCGGCACGGAGCGCTCCGCCCTCAAGGCAGCCGCGTGGCAGGGCGTCGCGCTGGACGGGCTGGCCGCGTTCCGGCATCCGGAGGAGGCAACCACGGCTCCGGGTGCGGGAGTTCAGGACGGTCTCGTCGTGGGCTACGCGACGCCCTCGGAGGCCAGGTTCGGTGCCGCGCTGGAGGCGCTGTGCGAGGCGCTCCCGCCCGGCGAAGCCGCCCATGGCCTGTGACGCGCCCCGCTCCTGCGGCTAGCCGCGCACATGCAGGCCGAACCCCTTGCGGCCCGGTGCCTCCAGGCCCTCCTTCAACCGCAGTGACGGGATCTCGTAGTCGCCGAAGTTCTGGCGCCGGAACGGGATCGGCTCGGTCGTCTCCAGCGACAGCAGCCGCTCCTGCCAGGCCTTCGCGGCGTCCTCGAAGTCGCTGTCGGTGATCTTGTCGGTGCCGTACAGCACGAAGGGCGGCAGCACCTCCACGCCCGGGTAGTACAGGATCCCGTGGTGGATGGGGAACAGCAGGTCCTCGATCGGACCGTTGATCCCGCGATCGCTGTAGTGGGACTCCGGTCCCCCGACGGTCACCGACAGGATCGCCCGGCGCCCCCGCAGCGTCCCCTCACCGAAACGCTCGCCGTACCGCGTCTCGTCGTGCACTCCGACGCCGTAGGCGAAGTGGAAGGAGAACACCCGGTCCACCCAGCCTTTCAGGATCGCCGGCATGGTGTACCACCACAGGGGGAACTGGAGGACGACGGTGTCGGCCCACAGGAGTTTCCGCTGCTCGGCCACCACGTCGGGGGTGAGCGCACCGGCGTCGTACGCCCCGGCCGAACTCGCCACCACCCGCAGCGGGTTCGTGGCGTGCTCGCCGAAGTCCGCCGCGTCCACCACGGCCTTCCAGTTCATCGCGTACAGGTCGCTCACCCGCACCTCGTGCCCGGCGGCTTCGAGAGTGGACACGGCGAGGTCCTTCAGTGCGCCGTTCAGCGAACGCGGCTCGGGGTGGGCGTGGACGATGAGCGTCTTCATGGCTGTTCCCTTCGACAAGGTGTGTCGCCACAGATGCTCGGGCGCCGGGGCCGCGTCGCGACAGGGGCGCTCCTTCCGTCGGACGGGACTTCCTGGTATCGGCAGGGCCACCTTCAAGTGCCTTGGCCGAGGCGATACTTGGGGGCATGGATGATCTTGCGGGCTTTCTGCGGACCCGGCGCGCCCGGGTCGACCCGGCGGCCGTCGGTATCCCCACCGACAGCCGTCGCCGGGTCGAGGGGCTGCGCCGCGAAGAGGTCGCGCATCTGTCCGGGGTCAGCGTGGACTACTACGTGCGCCTGGAGCAGGGCCGCGCGACCCAGCCCTCCGGGCAGATCCTCGACGCGCTCGCCCGTGTGCTCGGCCTCGACGAGACCGAGCGCGGGCACCTCCACCGGCTCGCCCGGCAGCGCCGACGGCGCGCGAGGACGCCGGGCGGACGGGTCCGGCCTGAGCTGCTGCGGGTCCTCGACCTGGTCGCCGGCGCACCCGCGCTGATCATGGACCACCGCCTGGACGTGCTCGCCGGGAACCGTCTCGCCGGGCTTCTCCTCGACCGGCCGCTGCCGGGCCTGAACACCGCACGGCACATCTTCCTGGAGGAGGCCGAGCGCGGCCTCTACGCGGAGTGGGAGCAGTGCACCCTCGACGTGGTCGGGCATCTGCGGCTGGCCGCCGGCAAATATCCCGAGGACCCCCGACTGGCTTCCCTCATCGGCGAGTTGGCGATGGGCAGCGAGCGTTTCCGCCGCCTCTGGGCCCGTGCGGACGTGCGCGCCCGCACCCATGGGCGCAAGGTGTACCGGCACCCGCTGGTGGGACTACTGGAACTGCACCAGGAGAACTTCGCGCTGCCGGACGAGTCGGGCATGGAACTGCTGGTGCTGTCCGCGGCTCCCGGCAGCCCCGCCGAGGACGGGCTGCGCCTGCTCGGGAGCCTGGGCGCGGACAGCGATGGGGCGCATCCCATCCCTTCGGAATCAACGGATTCGATCAGAACCAATGGTGACTGATAGCAAAATGAGCAGGTTCGTTAAGGAAAAAGCATTCAGCACAGCTGGGTCACAGGCCGGGTCATGAGAGCAGGAAATCCGCCTCGCCGGCTTTCGCCCCCTCGATGAAGGCCGTCATCTCGTCGGTGGTGTAGATCAGGGCCGGACCGTCCGGGTCGGTGGACTGACGGACGGCGATCCGGCCGTCGGCGAGCTTCATCGCCTCCAGGCAGTTGCCGCCGTTGCCGCCGCTCCACGGCTTGTGCCAGCCTTCGCTTCCCAAGTCCCGCGCGGGCATACCGTTGTAGACGCTCATACGCGGCTTGATGCGATCCATTCACAGCTCCTTGCGGAGATCCTTGAGGATCTCCTTCGTGCGATGTGCCGTAGCGGCCTGCGCCGCCATGCGGTCCATGACCTCAAGGTGGGTCGCCACCTCTTCGCGCGCGTCCAGATAGACGGCGCCGGTCAGGTACTCGCTGTAGACCATGTCCGGCAGTTCCGGCATGGCAAATCGGAACAGCACGAAGGGCCCGTACGTGCCCGGGTGCGGCCCCGAGGAGAACGGGGCGACCTGCAGGGTCACGTTGGGCAGCTTCGTGGCATCGAGCAGTCTGTCGATCTGGGCACGCATCACCTCCGGGCCGCCGACCGGGCGGCGCAGGGCGGTCTCGTCCATCACGGCCCAGAAGCGGGGCGCGTCGGGACGGGTCAGCAGGTCCTGGCGCTGCATGCGCAGCGCGACATGGCGCTCGATCTCGTCGGGCTCGGTCTGGCCGATGGCACCCGACAGCAGCACACCGCGCGCGTACTCCTCGGTCTGCAGCAGCCCGGGCACGAAGTGCGGCTCGTACGACCGGATGAGCGCGGCGGCGCCCTCCAGGCTGACGTACATCGAGAACCAGCCGGGCAGGATGTCGTGGAAGCGCTGCCACCAGCCGGGTCGGTTGGCCTCCTCGGCCAGCCGGACGAAGGCCCCGGCCTCCTCCTCGGAGACGCCGTAGGACTTCAGGAGGAGCTGGAGGTACGGGATCTTGAGGGAGACCTCGGCCATCTCCATACGGCGGACCGTGGCAGGCGCGACGCGCAGGACCTTGGCGGCCTCCTCGCGCTTGAGCCCGGCACGTTCCCGCAGGTCCAGCAGGCGCCGGCCGAGGACGACCTGGCCGACCGTCGGTGCGGACCGCGGCTCGCTCACGCTCCACCTCCCCCCATGAGTCCCGTTGAGTCCCGTACGGCGAATGAGCCCGGCAATCGAATCCTGACAGCCCTGCGGCGCCATTCGAAGACTCATTCGAAGATCAGGAGGGACCTCCGGAGATTCCAACTGGCGCCGCGCGACGTTCTGTTGCGAGCAGTGTGCCACGACCGTGCAGAGCGTCATACGGCACTCTGCATTTTTCATAGTGACACTTGCCAAGTGTTCACGGCGGGGCGATAGTGGCAAGCGTGATTCCGTCCGCGCCCTTAGGAACAGACGCCACCGCAGGCCGCCTCGGTCTCGGTGCCGCCACGGGAGCCGCCCCAGGTGGGGCCGCTGCCGAGCGCCGGTTCCGGTTCGAGCTGGCCGCCCATCCGGGTTCCCCCGCGCAGGCGAGACGCCTGACGCGGGCCCGGCTGTCCGGCTGGTCCGTGTGCGAGGACACCTGCGACACGGCGGTTCTGGTCGTCTCCGAGCTGGTCACCAACGCCATCGTGCACACCGCGAGCAGCCACATAGTCTGCGAGCTGCACGACGGCGACGACCTGGTGCGGATAGCCGTCCGTGACGAGGGCTGCGCTCCTGGCGAGTCGTATCCGTCCCCGCAGCGGCCCGATGAGGAGCACGGGAGGGGATTGCTTCTCATCGACGGGCTGTGCCGGGCCTGGGGCGCTCAGGAACACGGCCCCGGCCTGCTCGTCTGGGCCGACCTGCCCCGGCAGGCCGACCCGACCCACGGCCACCACCCGGCCCCCGGCCACGACAGCTCCGTACCGCGCAACGACCTGGGGTGGGGCGCACGACCCAAACCGGTGCCGTCGGGCGGTTCGGGCGACGAGGACGAGGCGACGGCACACTTCGGGGCCTTCGAGAATCTGGGCGTATATCCGGCACGGGGGCATGGGGATGCCTCCCGCGGGCATGGGGGTGCCGGCGAGTTCGGAGGCCTGGATCTCGGCGGCTTCGGGGGCCGGGAACACGGAAACGGAGTCGGCCCCGACAGCGGGACCGGCTCCGTGCACCGGAGCCGGGAGGTCGCCGGACACTTCGGGGAGCCGGGCCGGGAGGAAACAGGATCCTCCAGAGGCCGGGGCCACCTGGACGCAGGCGACCTCCCGGACTCCGCGGACACGGCGGACACCGGCGATTCCAGTGGGCTCGTGAATCCGGGTGCGCTGGGCGGTTCCAGCGGATTCGGAGACTTCGGGTCGGGGGTCGAATGGGTCTGAGCGGCGCTTCCGGTCCCGGCCAGGTACTCAGTCTCGACACACTGGTCCGCCTGGGGCGCGCGCTGCACGGACCGGGCACGCCCCGGCGACTGCCCGTACCCGAGGGCATGACGGCCCCGCTCGGCTGCGACGCGGTGGCGGTGCCCGCACGTTTCGGACCGCTGGTCCTGCCCCGCCTGCCGCGCGTCGGCTGTGTCTACGCCGACGAGGCGCACTGGTGGTGGATCGTGCCGTCCGACTCCGACTACGCGCTGGACTGGCCGGCGCCGGCGCGGTACACGGCCGGGGCGCTGGTTCCGGACGCGCCTCGCGCGCCCGGGCTCATTCATCGGCCTGACGGGAAGCTGCCGTATACGCCGCCGATTCCGTTGTATCTGGCTGTGTGCCGGGTTACGGGGGCTACGCCTTCTTGGTCTCGGCCGATTAGCGCGTAGCGGATTGTTTTTATCGGCGGGCCGGTGGGGGCTGGTCGCGCAGTTCCCCGCGCCCCTGACGGGGCGCACGCCCGCGCGTCCGTAACGCCCTTCCCATGCGCTCTCCCCCGCACCGCCCCACCCCCGCGATAGTGGCCGTTCGTCCGCTATCGGGGGAGGTCGACGGTGGCAAGCAAGGGTGACTCGGGGCAGGCGGGGCCGTCCGCGTCGGAGCAGCTGCTCTTCGGTGGACCCTTGCGGTACGACATGGGGTGGAACCAGCACACGGACGCGTTCCTGGAGCTGAGTTTCCGGGCCATGGTGACGCGGTTGCCGGCGATGCTGGGGTCGAGTTTCCGGCTGGCCTGGCAGGCCGATCCACGGGCCGCGCGGATCGTGCTGGCGGCCGAGGCGGGCCGGGGTGTCACGCAGGCGGTGAGTCTGCTCGCGGTCAACAGCGTGCTGGGGCGGCTGATCACCGGGGGCGCGATCGCGGACCGGCTGCACGGCGCCGTACCGGCGCTGGTCACGATGGCCGCCGTCCTGCTGGTGGGCGCGCTGCTGCGGGCCGCGTCGACGTACGCGACCGGGCGGCTGGAGCCGAAGGTGGAGCGGGTCGCCACCGAGCTGTATCTGGAGCGGGCGGCGGCCGTGGAGCTGGCCGCGATCGAGGACCACGCGTTCCACAAGCTGCTGGACACCGCGCAGTACGGTGCCTCCTCGGCCCGCCGCATGATCTCGCTGGCGACGCGGGTGATGAACGCGGTGATCTCGTTGATCGCGGCGGCCGGTGTGCTGACCGTGCTGCATCCGGCGCTGCTTCCGCTGCTGGTGACGATGACGCTGCCGAGCGCGTGGGGCGCCCTGACGAACGCGCGCCGCCGCTACGAGTCGTTCCACATCTGGGTGCAGCACGCCCGCGCCGGCCATCTCATCAGCGGTCTGCTCACCGAACCGGAGGCGGCGCCGGAGATCCGCGTCCACGGGGTCGGCCCGTTCCTGCTGCGCCACTTCCACGCGATGTCGGAGAGCGCGGAGGCGGAGCAGGCCCGGCTGGCCCGGCTCGCGGCCCGTACCGGGCTGATCGCGGCGACCTGGACGGGCCTGGCGACGGCGGCGACGTACGCGACGCTGGGCGGGCTGCTGCTGTCCGGTGCGATGGCGCTGTCGGTGGCGGGTACGGCGGTGATCGCGATCCGCACCGGGTCCGGGAGCCTCGACACGCTGGTGCTGGCGGTGAACCAGCTGCACGAGGAGGCCCTGTTCGTGGGCGATCTGGAGAAGCTGTACAAGGAGGCGGCGGAGCGGGCGATTCCGGTCGGCGGGGCGGCGCTGCCCGAGGAGCCGCGGGAGATCCGCTTCGAGAACGTCACGTTCAGTTATCCGGGCGAGTCGACCCACCCCGCGCTCGACGACGTCACGCTCAGGCTGCCGCTCGGCCGGATCATCGCGCTGGTCGGCGAGAACGGCTCCGGCAAGACGACCCTGGTCAAGCTGCTGGCCGGGCTGTACCGGCCGGACCGGGGCCGGATCCTGTGGGACGGCGTCGACGCGGCGACGGCCGACCGGCACCAACTGGCCGACCGGATCGCGATGGTGGCGCAGAACTTCAAGCGCTGGCCGTTCACCGCCCGCGTCAACGTGGCCGTCGGACGGTCCGCCGCGCCGCTCACCGAGGAGCGGCTGGCGGGCGCGCTCGCCGAGGCCGGCGCCGAGGACGTGGTCGCGGATCTGCCGCGCGGCCTGGACACACTGCTGGCCCGCAACTTCAGCGGCGGGCACGAGCTGTCGGGCGGCCAGTGGCAGCGGCTCGGTATCGCCCGGGCCGCCTACCGCAAGGGCCGCATCCTGATCGTGGACGAGCCGACCGCGGCCCTCGACGCCCGCGCCGAGCTGGAGGTCTTCGAGAAGATCCGCGCGCTGGCCGGCACCGGCCAGACGGTGGTCCTGATCACCCACCGGCTGGCGTCCGTACGCCACGCGGACCTGGTGCACGTCCTCGACCAGGGGCGGCTGGTGGAGTCCGGGACTCCCGACGAACTCCTGCTCAGCGGCGGTGTCTACGCGGAGCTGTACGCGCTCCAGGCGGACCAGTTCACGGCGAAGGTGCCCGCCCCGAAGGCGGGCTGACGGGTCAGGCGGCCACGTCCACGGTGTCGGCGCTGCGCACGATCACCAGGAACATGTCGGTCGCGATGTCCATGACGACCTCGGCGGGCAGCCCTTCAAGACGGCGTGCCTGCGCGAACTCCTCCGCCGGCCAGGAACCACGCGGCCCGCCGGCGGGGAAACGCTGAAGCACCGTTCGCCCGTTCACCCTGTACCTCCCTGTCGTGCTGAACTCGGAGAGCTTCGTGAAGCCTCGTAGAGTTAAACGCCGACAGTACGGTGAACGGCTCGCGAAGTGACGGTACTGAGACATAGTCGACACCTGGCCACACACCTTCGACACAGGTTCCCGTAACAAGTTTCGCGTATCAGTCCTCGTACTCGTCGTGATACAGAACACGTGCGCTGCCGGCGGGCGCCCCCAGCACCGACGCGCGCCCCTTCGGCTCCTCCCACTCCTCCTGCCGCCCCAGCGCGGTCAGATCGAGGAACGAGGTGGTCGAGCCGAGCCCGTCGAGCCCGCGCTCATAGGTCGAGTAGGTGTGGAACACCCGGTCGCGCTCCCGCAGGAAGCAGCTCACCCCGGGCCGCTCGACGGGCTCCCCGTCCCCGACGAGCGTCACGTCGAAGTCCCAGTTGAACTCCCCGCCGAAGGACGAGTACCAGGGCACCGTCCACCCCATCCGCGCCTTGAACGGCAGGATCTTCGTGTACGGCGCCCTCGACACGGCGGCGAACGTCGTACCCCGCGCCCGCAGATGGGCGAGATGTCCGATCTGGTCGAGGAACGCCGAACAGCTGCGGCAGCCCGCGTCCCACTCGGGCGCGAACATGAAGTGGTAGACGACGAGTTGGCCGCGCCCCTCGAAGAGGTCGAGCAGGGTGGCCTTCCCGTCGCCGCCCTCGAACAGATACTCCTTGTCGATCTCCACCATGGGCAGCCCGCGCCGCTCGGCGTTGAGCGCGTCCCGCGCGCGCGTGGCCGCCTTCTCCTTGACCAGCAGTTCCTCGCGCGCCGCGCGCCACTGCGCACGCGAGACGATCTCCGGAAGCGACATGGGCCCTCCTGTGACAACGGTCCGTTGAGGGGTGGACCGGGGCACGGACCGGAACTCATCGCTGCCGCGAAAAGAATTTCAGGTCGAGTGCTTCCCGTACGACACCGGGAGCGTGAGCAGTCCCCGCGCGCGCAGCGAGGGCCGCCACCGCACCTCGCCCTCCCCCAACTCCAGCCGGGGGAAGCGCTCCAGCAGGGCGGCGAGCGCGATCTCGGTCTCGGCGCGAGCCAGCGGCGCGCCCAGGCAGTAGTGGATGCCGTGGCCCAGCGAGAGATGCCCGGTGGTGTCGCGGGCGAGGTCGAGCCGGTCCGGGTCGGGGAAACGGTGCGGGTCGCGGTTCGCGGCGGACGGGGACACCCAGACCGTCTCGCCGGCGGGGATGGTGACCCCGCCGATAGTGACGTCCTCGACGGGGAAGCGCCGGATGGCGAGCAGCGCGGGCCCTTCGTAGCGCAGGAACTCCTCGACGGCGGCGGGGAGTTGACCGGGGTCCTTGCGCAACGCGGCCAACTGCTCGGGGTTCTGCAGCAGCGCGAGCACGGCATTGCCGATGAGCTGGACGGTGTTCTCGTACCCCGCGAAGAGGATGAGGAAGGCCAGCGACATCAGCTCGTCCTCGCTGAGCCGGTCGCCCTCGTCGCGTACGGCGATCAGGTCGGAGAGCAGGTCGTCGCCGGGCTCCTCCCGTTTGTCGGCGAGGAGTTGGGTGAAGAAGCCGAGCATCGCGACGACCGCGTGCTTGCCGGCCTCGGGCGGTGTCCCGGGGGCGGGCGCGACGAGGGTGTCGGTCCACACCCGGAAGTCCCGCCGGTGCCGGTCGGGCACGCCGAGCAGGTCGCAGATGACGGTGATGGGGAGGGGCGCGGCGTAGGAGGCGATGAGGTCGGTGTCGCCGTTCTCGCCCAGTGCGTCGAGGAGTTGGTCGGCGGTGCGCCGAACGGGCGTACGGAGCTGCTCGGTTCGGCGCGGGGTGAAGGCCCGGCCGACCAGGCGGCGGATGCGGGTGTGGTCCGGCGGGTCCATGTTGAGGAGGTTCGCGTCGAGCGCGGGCGGCAGCGCGAACCCCTTGTAGGTCCCGGCCGTGGCATGCCTCTTGTCGAGCGAGAGCCGCGGGTCGGCCAGCGCCGCCCGGACGTCCTCGTACCGGGTGACGAGCCAGGCGGGGGTGCCGTCGGGGCCGGCGATGCGGTGCACGGGGGCACTGTCGCGCAGGCGCCGGTACACGTCGTACGGGTGGTCGAGAAGGCCGTCCGCGAGATCCATGGGAACAGCCTAGAGGGGACTTGGGCGCGGCTCAGGTGTCGTATTCCTGAATGCGCCGGCCGTGACTCCGGTCGACGAGTGCGGGCAGCCGGTCCCCCAACTCCCGTACGACGGCGGGCACATCGAGGGTCAGCAGCTCGCGGTCGCGCATCAGGACGCGGCCGTCGACGATCGTGGTGCGGACGTCGGCGGAGCGGGCGCTGTGCACGAGGGTGGCGGCGAGGTCGTGGACGGGTTGGGTGTGCGGCCCGGTGAGGTCGACCAGGATGATGTCCGCCCGGCGGCCCGGCGCGATGGACCCGATCGAGTCGCCCAGTCCGACCGCCCGGGCGCTCTGGAGAGTGGCGTGGTGCAGCGCCTGACGGGATGTCAGCCAGCGTGGATCGCCCTCGGTCGACTTCTGGACGAGGGACGTGAGGGCCATCGACTCCCACACGTCGAGTGAGTTGTTGGAGGCGGCGCCGTCCGTGGCGAGGCCGACCGGGATGCCGAGGGCGCGCAGGGCGCGGATCGGAGTGGTGCTGGGCCAGCCGAACTTGAGGTAGCCGCGGGGCGCGGTGGCGACCGCGACACGGCCGCTCGCGCGCTCCAGGACGGGCAGGTCGCGGTCGACGATGCCGGTGCCGTGGGCGATGAGCAGGTCGGTGGCCAACAGGCCGGTGCGGTCGAGGACTTCGATCGGTGTGAGGCCGTGGCGGGCGAGGCTGGTGTCGGTCTGGTCGCGGTTCTCGGCGGCGTGGAGATGGACGGGGAGGCCGTGTTCCAGGGCGAGTTCGGCGGTGGCGGCGAGGTCGGCGTCGGTGACCGTGTAGGGGGCGTGCGGGGCGAGGGCGGTGGAGATGCGACCGCCGGCCGCGCCCCGGTGCCGTAGCGCGAACTCCACCGTATTCTCCCGGCCTTGGGGTCCCTGGGAGGAGAAGTAGGCCTCGCCGAGGTGGGCGCGGATCCCGCACTCGGTAACCACGGCGGCCACCGTGTCCATCGAGAAGTAGTGGTCGGCGAAGCAGGTGACCCCGGCGCGGATCATCTCGGCACAGGCGAGCCGCGCCCCCAACTCGACATCTTTTTCAGCGAGGTTGGACTCGACGGGCCAGACCACGTCGTTGAACCACTCCTCGGTGGGCAGGTCCTCGGCGAGCCCGCGCAGCGCGACCATCGGCGCGTGGGTGTGGCAGTTGATCAGCCCCGGCAGGGCCACCTGCCCGCGCGCGTCGATGCGTTCGAGGGCGGCGAGGCCGGCCGCGTCCGCCGCGCTCGTCACCGACGCGACGAGCCCGTCCCGTACGACGATCGCGGCGTCCTCCCGGAACCCGATCCGCTCTTGATCGTCGTGCACGAGGACGGTGCATCGGGTGATGATGAGATCGGCGGCAGCTTCGGTTCGAGAGGGCCTCATCACGCCAACGTACGACGCCGTCCTCGTGTCGGGTGAGCCGAACCGCGCATCCCGGCGTTGTGCTGTCGCGGACCGGTCCGGGCCCACACCCTTGGCTCAGGACAAGGCTTCTGGAAGGAGCCCGACATGCTCCTCGGCACCTGGAACCTGGAGAACCTGTACCGCCCCGGCGGCCCGTTCGGCCCCAAGGACAAGGCCGCCTACGAGGCGAAGCTCGCCTCCCTCGCCGCGGTGATCACGGAACTGGACCCGGTGCTGCTGGGCGTCCAGGAGGTCGGAGAGCCCGAGGCGCTCCAGGACCTGGCCGGGATGCTGGGCGGCGAGTGGCACATCGCCCTGTCCGCGCACCCGGACGGCCGCGGCATCCGGGTCGGCTTCCTCAGCCGCACGGCACCGCAGGTGATCGCCGACACGAACGCGTTCCCGGCGAAGCTGCGCCCCGTGCAGTCCGACGACTCGGGGGCCGTGGAACCGACCGCGGGCCGGGGCTTCCTGGCCGTGGAGGTCACCACGGACACCGGCACGCTCACGGTGGCGGTCGCCCATCTGAAGTCCAAGCTGCTGACCTACCCGGGTAACCGTTTCTTCCCCCGCGACGAGGGCGAACGGGCCCGCTACGGCGCCTACGCCCTCTACCGGCGGGCCGCCGAGGCGGCGACCCTGCGGGCGCTGGCCGACGAACTGCTGGCCGGTGACGGCCGTACCCGGGACGTGGCCGTGCTCGGCGACATGAACGACGAGGTGCAGGCGGCCACCACACAGATCCTGCTCGGCCCGCCCGGCTCCGAGATCGGCACACCCGGCTACGACCGCCCGGACCAGGGCGACGCGGTCCGCCTCTGGGACGTGGCCCCGCTCATCCCCGCCGACCAGCGCTACTCCCGCATCAACTCCGGGCGCCGCGAACTGATCGACCACATTCTGGCCAGCCACCACCTGGTGCACCGGGTGACGGCGGCGGGGGCGGGACTGCCCGGCGCGGAAGCACCCCAACTGCCGTCCGTGGGACCGGATCCGGCGACGCGGCGCGAGGCACCGGGGTCGGACCACGCACCGGTGTGGGTGCGGGTGGAGTAGCCAGGACGGTCCAAGTGGCTATACGGCGACCGGGAGTTCGATGGCACGCAGCCCGACCCGTCCCCGCCCCCGCTCGAACTCCTCCAGCAGTTCGGTGAGTTGCTCGATGTGCCGGCGGGTGAGCCGTCCCGTTTCGTCGAGGTGGACGGCGCAGGCGGTGGTGGTGTCGACGAGCCGTTCGAGGACGGCGGCGACCTCGTCGGTGCCCTCCGTGTGCCGGGCGAGGGCGGGGAGTTCGGCGGCCGAGACGGCGATGGCGCCACGGGCCTCGGCGAGCGTGCGGTAGGCCTCGCGGCGCAGGGTCCAGCGCTCGGCGCGGTCGCCGGACTCACTCAGCACGTGCACGAGATAGGCGCGCGCGGCGTCACCCGCCGCCGCAAGCCGCGCCCGCACTCCCCCACCACGCTTCCCCGGTATCGGCAGATGCCCGACGATCAGCACGATCGCGCAGGCCATCAACGTCTCCCCGATCCGCCCGGCGGAGGCCTGCGGTTCGCCGCCGACCATCACGAGCGAGAGCACGAGGACGGTGACGACGGCGGTCTGCGCGGCGAAGTGCCGGGTGGCGACGGGAATGAGCGCCCCGCTGAGCGCCACGAGCGCGACGAGCCCTTCCGGCCGGGGCAGCACGGCGGCGAACCCGGCGAAGAGGACCGCCCCCAGCACGGTCCCCGCCGCCCGGCACAGCACCCGGGAGGCGAGCGGTCCGAGATCCGGCTTGACGAGGAAGACGGCGGTGGCGGGCAGCCAGTACCAGTGCTCGTGCAGCCCGTACCAACGGGCCTGGTGCAGCGCCTGCGCGACGGCGACACTGGCCCCGAAACAGAGGGCGACCCGGAAGCCGTACTCACGTCCTCCGGCACCAAATGCCGTACGGAACAGATCAGTTGTGGTCCTCCGACGGGTGTGCAGATCACTCCCCTCCGCCTGGTCGAAGGCGTCGGCGGCGTGCAGCAGGGCGTCGTCGAGGGCGCGCAGCGCGGGCGCGGAACGGTTCGGTGCGGGCAGCGGCCCGGTGTGCGCGTTGTCGCGCACGGCGGCGGCCAGCCGACGCGGCCCCTCGCCCACCCGGGCCGAGACCGCCTCCCCCGCCCACGCGAGCGCGGTCGCGGCCTCGGCGAGCGGCAGCGCGGCGGCGTACTGCCCGTGCAGCCGCCGCTCGGCCGCGGAACTGGCGTACCGCCGCAGCCGGGGCCCGGCGAGGGCGTCCTGCGCGTGGTCGAGAGCGGCGGTGAGCGCGGCGCGCCGGGCCGTCGCGTCCGGACCGCCGGTGGCGTCGAGCAGCGCGGCGATCGCGTCGTAGACGGCGGCCACGGCGTCCCGCTCGCCGTCGAAGCGGTAGTCGCCGGCGATGGCGCCGGGCGTGGGCAGCGCGAGCCGCAGCCCGACCAGCCAGGCGGCCCCGGCGAGAAACGCGAGGGCCCGCTGCCAGCCCGGTTCGGGCAGGGGCATCCCGGCGCCGATGGCGGAGGCGACGAGCAGTTGCGTACCGGCACCGGACGCGACGGGTCCGACGGCACTGAAACTGCCGGCGACCAGCCCGATCCCGGTGAGGAGCAGCGTCAGCACGACGGCTCCCACGTGTTCCCCCGCATACGTCCCGACGAGCAGCCCCGAGGCGCCCGCGAGGGCGGGCCCACCGAGCCGCTTGACGGAGGCCCGCCGGCTGCCGGGCCGGTCGTTGATCCCGGCGAGCATGGCACCGAGCGCGGCCAGCACACCGAGGGACGTCCTGTCGACGAGTACGGCGACGAGGAGAAGCGGCCCGGCGGACAACGCCCCTCGCGTGACCGCGCTCCAGGGAACCGGCCCGCGCTGGGCACGCAGGGCGTGGGCGAGCCAGGGCGGAAGGGACGGCGCGACGGTACGTCGGGACACGGGGCTCCTGTCGTGGCGAGGGCGGGGCGGGCCTTCGGGCGACGGTGGCCGGGGCGGAGACTGAGGCTGTGTGTCCACGGTAGTCCGGGGACTTGTGCGGAACGGGCCGGTGGTATTTCGGGGGTGTGAAGGTTGGCCGTAGCGGCGCCTTCTTTATGAACGCAACGCCCGGAACGCAGCGTCCGGTTCTTTATGTGCGCAACGCCCGGAGGACGGTTGACGCCTTTTTGCGCGCGACGCCCGCACGGGAGAACGGTCGCCGCTTCCTTGTGCGCGCAACACCCGGCCCGGAGGACAGTTGCCGCTTCTCTGACCGCGCGACGCCCCGAGGACGGCGTCCGCGTCGAGGCCCGCGCGGGCGAGCGCCTCGGGTTCCGGGCGCAGCTCCGCCACGATGTCGTCGATCCGCCGCAGCCCGGCCCGCTCCAGCAGCCGCTTCTCGTTCGTCACCCACTCCCCCCGCCCCGCCGACACACCGTGCCCGGCCTGCACGGCGGTCACGGCGAGCGCGCCGACCACCTCCGTGAGGTTGCCCTTCGGCGCGTGGTTGGCCCGCGCGTAGGCGAGGGTGGCGCGGACGGTGCCGTGCCGGCGTTCGGCGGCGGAGTGCCGCAGCTTCTCGGGACAGGCGCCGGGGCACGGCAGTTCACCTCGCAGCACACGGTTGATCGCGAGTTCGGCGACCACCAAGTAGCTGGGGATTCCGGCGAGATGGAACAGCAACGGCTCCCCCGGAAGCGCCCCTCCTCCGCCTCCGCCAACTCCCGCTCCACCACGGCCGGATCGCGATAGTGCACATCGACCCGCCGCCCGCCGTGGACCGGCGAGAAGGTCACCAACGCGGTGCGGACAGCTTCGCATCCACCAAGTCCAGCCCCTTTGCGTGGTGTCAGGAACCGGGCTTGTCGGTCGAGGAGGACTCCTTGTCCTTCCCGTTCGGCTGGTGGGTGAAGACAGCCAGGTGCCACACGCCCTTCTCCCGCGTCACGGTGAAGGTGTCGCTCAGGGACTTGCCCGCCTTGCCGTCGGCCAGAAGGCGAGCCGACCCGGTGTCAGGACCCATGTCGTGGTCGATCCGCACATCCTTGATCTTCCACTCCTGCCCACCTCGGTCCTTGAGGATCTGCGCGGCCTCCTGCCGCGACCAGCTCTCGTCCTCGACCCCGCCGACCTTGATCAGACCGGTGGCGCTGCGGGAGTTGAGGGCAGACACATAGGCGTCGACGGCCTGGCGTGCCCCGTCGGAGGATGCGGATGACGCCGAGCGGGAGGGTTCGGACTTGTCGTCATGGGTCGAGCAGCCGGTGGCGACGGCCAGGGTGGCCAGCACAGCCAAGAGACGTCGACGTTCCACAGCGCGCTCCTTGTTCGGCTACGGGTTCTCCTGTGGGGCGATCCGCATGCCCACCAACGCCATGGCCCAGGGAATCGCCCGCTGATCGACGAGTGACCACAGGTCAACCCGTCGCCGCCACCCCGAAGTCCGCCCCCGAGATGTCCCCGAGCGCCTCCGTGATGCGGAGCAACGGCTCGCGCAGTGCGGTCAGTTCGGTGCGCATCGTGTCGGCCTGGGGCCAGGCGGCCTCGTGGTCGAGGGGGGCGGTGTCGGCGGGGCAGCGGGCCTCGTACGCGGCGAGGCGGGGATGCCAGGTGCTGGTGAAGGGGCGGATGGTGTCGTTGACGAGGGCGTAGGCGAGGCTCTGGACGGTCGGTGCGCCGGAGCCGCGTTCCAGACCGACGCTGTACGTGTGCAGCGTCCCGCGCGTGAAGTCGATCAGCGACTTCAGGGACGTCAGCGCCTCCCGCAGACTGCCGGTGCCCGGCGCCAGTTCCTGCACGCCGATCCGGGTGACCAGCTCGACCTGGATGTCGAAGGCGGCCATCCGCTCCGACTCGCTGGGTGCTGCCATGGGTGCCTCCCTCCGGCTGCCGGGGAAGGCCAGCGTAGCCGGGCCACGGTGACCGCACAGGCTGCGCAGCGCAGCGTGCCGCAGGGACTCGGTGCGGGCGGGGGCCGGGTCGTGGTGGTGCCAGGCGTGCAGGGTGACGGGGTGGAGCCGCCAGCCGCCGTCGGCCGCGGGTGCCAGCAGGCTGCGTACGCGCAGCTCGGCGACGCCGTTCGCGGCCCGCCGGGCGGCGACGGCCCTGGGCACCCGGTCGGCGGCGGCGAGCACCCGCTCCGCGTCCTCCGCGGTCAACGGCAGCGGATGCAGTACGGCGGCGCAGCGCAGCACGTCGGCGGCGTCCGCCGTGTCGACGTCCCGCACGAGCGCACCGGTCACGTCCCCCTCGGAGAGGGCGTCGAGAAGCGAGCCCCCGCGCGCGTGCAGCCTGCCGTACAGCTCGCGCGGCTGATGACCGGCCCGGATCGCGCGGGCCAGCAGGCCCAGGGCGAGGGGGTGTCCGTCCAGCGCCTCGGCCAGTGCCTCGTCCCCGCCGACGAGCACGCGCGCGTGCGGTGCGTCGAGCGGTCCCAGGTCCACGGGGGTGCCGATCCCGTCGTAGGCGCGGCTGCGCAGGGTGAAGACGGTGTGGCCGAGCGGGTGGGGCGCGGCCATCGCGGAGATGTCGCGGGCCGTCGGGCGGTCGGCGGGGACGGCGTCGACGATCCACAGGAACGGTTCGGCGGTGCGGAAGGAAGCGGCGCCGGAATCGGACAGCGCGCGGACGGAGTCGTCGTACGTCCGCCCGCTCACCCAGAAGACACCGCCGGGGTAGGCCGCCTCGAAGCGGAGGGCGTACTCCTGGGCGAGGGCGGACTTGCCGATGCCGGCCATACCGCGGATCTGCACGGCGCGCGGGGCGGCGCGGCCGGTGACCAGGGGCGCGGAGTGGGCGTGCAGGGCGGAGTGCACCTGCCAGAGTTCGGAGAGGCGGCCCAGGAAGTCGGGGCGCGGTTCCGGCGAGCCCAACAGCCATCGCCGTGGGGCGCGTTGCTGGATCGCCATCGGACCGTCGAGGCGGGCGACGTGCTCGCGTACGTCGGCCACCAGGGCGGTGAGGTCGTCGGCCGGGGCGTGCCGGGCGTCACGGAGTTCGACGGGGTGGATGTGGTCGGTGGTCGCCTCGGGGTTGACGACCATGACGCGACCGCGCGGATCGCCCTCCCGCAGGCCGGCCAGGTAGGCCGTCGTCAACTCCCACTGGCAGGCCTCGCGTTCGGGGTAGCCGACGGAGTAGTAGGCGAGCAGTGCCTTGGAGCGGGCCAGTTCGCGCCGGATGGTGTCGCTGATGCCGGCGAAGGACGCGACCCCGGTCTCGTCCTTCGAACACGTCGAGCCCGCCGTCGCGCAGGACCCGCGCGAGCGGTCGCACCCGCTCCACGTCACCGCGGCTGTAGCTGAGAAAGACGTCCCACACGGCGACTTACCCTACTGTGGGTACCGGGGAGGGCGATCATGAGACACAGGCAGCGCAGGCGGCGAGGTCCGGGCGGTCCGTCGCAGATCACGGCCAGGCTGACGATCCCGTTCGTCGGCGAGATCTCGGGGACCTGGGAACCGGCCGACGCGGAACGCAGCGCGGCCTGGGAGTTGTACCTGGAACTGGTCACCCGCGTCTCGGTCGAGGAACTCTCCGCCGACGAGGGCTTCCTGCGCGAGGCCCTGTCCTCCCTCTACACCTTCTTCGGCACCACCCGGGACATACTCCGCCGCTACGGCCCCGACATCGCCCCGCCGTTGGCCCCCGGCCACGTCAGCTTCGCCGTCCTCGCGGTCACCGTCCTCAACCGCGTCCTGCGTCCCCTGCTCGCGTCCTGGCATCCCCGCCTCGCGGCCTACGAGTCGCAGCGGCCCGAGGGCCGGGACCCGGTGGCGTGGGAGCGGGAGTGGGAACACGAGGAAGTGCTGCGCCGGGCGATCTCCGAGGTGCGGAGTTCGCTGATGTCACTGGCCCGGACCTTGCAGGAGGTGGCGGGAGTCAGCGACCTCATCGACCTGCCCGCACCACGAGGTCCCGAGAACGCGCCGACAGGGCCGGTTCGGGGCACCCCCCCCCCAGCGCTCAGAGGGGTCCTGACACTTTCGGCACCCCCGCCTCCCCTTCGGATCCCGTCGGCTGAGGTCGCTCTCGCGGCCTGAGAGCGGGCCCTCGGACCGATTGTCAGTGGTGCGCGCTTCAATGGAGTGGTCACTGAGAGTCACCACAGGGGAGCGGTCGATGACAGCGCACGAGACGAATGAGGGCGGGCAGGCGCAGGGGCAAGCTGAGGGTGGCGGCGAGTCGCAGGCCGCGCGTTCGCATCTTTCGGCGGCCGGGCTGCGGGCACGTGGTTGGACCGTCGGCATGGTGCGTCAACTGCTCGGCGAACCCGACCTGTTCCGGGCCAACCCGCATGTCAGGTCGTCCCCGCCGACCCGCCTGTACTGCGTCGAACGGGTCGAGACCGCCGAGCGCAGCGATGCGTTCCGGGCCGTCGCGGCGGCTGCCGCACGACGGTCCGCCGCGGCCAGGAGCGCCGCTCGGCGCAGGCGGCGGGAGGTCCTGACGCGCATCACGACCGAGCCGATCGACGTACCGCGCCTGACCCCTCAGAGGCTGACGGCACTGGCGGTCGAGCACCGCAACCGCCGGGACGAGGAGCGGACGTATACAGCCACAGTCGAAAGTGCCGATCCCACCGAGCTCGACCGGTGGCAGGTCGACTATCTGTGCCATCGCCTGACTCGCTACGACGAACTCCTGACCGGGCTGTACGGCAGCACCGGCCGCGCCGCGGCGGAGGAGCTGCTCCGGCGCCGGCTCTACGCGGCCATCGGCGAGGCGTACCCGCTCCTTGCGCAGGAGTGCGAACGCCGGCTGGCCGCGGTCCGCCGGTAATTCGGATGCGGGTGCCGCCGTCCACGTGATCCGCTGGCGTCCCGCAATGCGACGCCCGCCGCCAACCCCCGCCTCTGGGAGACCCCGTGCTCGAACGCGTCACCGCCCACGCCCTCTTCCCGCCACCCACGTACTCGCACGCCACCGTCGTCGAAGCCGGTACGAGGCTGGCCTTTCTCTCCGGAGCGGTGCCGCTCGACGCCGGTGGCAAGGTGGTCGGTGAGGGGGACGCGGTACGGCAGGCCGAGCAGGTGCTCGCGAATCTGGGTGAGCAACTGCGGGCGGTCGGCAGCGACTTGGGGCATGTCGTGGCGACGGACGTGTACGTCGTGAGCAGTGAGCCCTCGGTGCTGTCCGCCGTGTGGGAGGTGGTCGAGGCGTCCGGGCTGAGCACGGGGCCGCACTCGTCCACACTCGTCGGCGTGGCCTGCCTCGGGTACACCGGGCAGCTCGTGGAGATCACGGCGACGGCCGTCGTACCGCCCGCGCCGCCCGCGCCGGCCGTTCCGTCCCCGCCGTCCGCACCGGAAGAGGTGGCGCAGCCGTGAATCCCGTCCCCGAGACCGTCGTCACCCTCCGTCGCGCGACCACCCCGGACGCGCGCCCCGCTGCCGACGTGTGGCTGCGGTCCTTCGCCGCCGCGCTGCCGACCGTCGTCAGCCCGCGGTCCGCCGACGACGTGCGCGACCACTTCCGGAACGTCGTCGTGCCGCTGCGCGAGATCTGGGTGGCCGACGCGGGGGACGGTGGCGGAGTTGTGGGGCTGATGGTGCTCAACGGCGATCTGCTGTCGCAGCTCTACCTCGACCCGGACTGGCGTGGGCGCGGCCTCGGGGACCGGTTCGTGGAACTGGCCAAGGAGCGGAGTCCGGAGGGGCTGCACCTGTGGACCTTCCAGGTCAACAAGCCCGCCCACCGGTTCTACGAGCGCCACGGTTTCGTCGCCGTCGAGTTCACGGACGGCAGCGCCAACGAGGAGCGGGAGCCGGACGTGCGGTATGTGTGGGAGCCCGAGTCCTAGGTCAGGGGCCTGCGTTGCGGGCCAGCTCCAGGGCGTACGCCGGCCACCACCGGCCCGCTGCCGGGCCGCCGCGGCAGGCGCCGTCGGACTCGCCGGGGCGTTTGATCCACAGGTAGGCGTCGAGGAGAGGGTTGCCTGTGCGGGTCGTGGGCGGGGTGCCCAGGGCGCGGCCGGGCGGATTGCACCATGCGTCGGTGCCGGCGTAGGGGCCGTTGCCGTTGCGGCTGGTGTCGATGACGTAGTGGGTGCCGGCGAGGTCCTTGGAGAGCTGGTCGCCGTATGCCGAACTCGCCTTGTTCGTCTGGAAGTTGGAGACGTTCAGGGCGACCCCGTCGGCACGGGCGACGCCGGACGCCTTCAGCGCGTCGACCAGTCGCCAGGCCTCGGGGATCCAGCCGGAGTTGCCGGCGTCGAGGTAGACGTGGGTGTGCGGTCGGCGTTCGAGGCGGTCGACGGCGTAGGCGAGCAGGGCGTAGCGGTCGGTCGCCACCACCCGGGTGCAGCCGGCGACCACCTGGGCGACGGCGTCCGGTTCGACGATGACGTAGGCGCCCCGGTCGCCGAGGGCGGTCGCGAACTCGTCGATCCAGGTGCGGTAGGCGGCCGCGGTGGGGGCGCCGCCGAGTGAGTACTGGCCGCAGTCGCGGTTCGGGATGTAGTACGCCACGAGTACGGCGGTCTGTCCGGCGCGGGCGGCGGCGGTGGTGCGGGCGCGGACGACCGGGCCGGGGTCGGGGCCGTTCAGCCACTCGGCCTCGGGTCTGGTGGCGATGCGGTCCATCAGCGTGGCGTCGGCTGCTCGGCCGTCCTCGCGCCAGGTGGCCGCCTGGCGCGCGGCGCGGGAGTCGGGGGTGGTCCAGAAGGCTTCCGGTACGTCGCGGGTCGCTCCGGCACAGAGTCCTGCGAGGAGCGTGGCGAGGAGGGCTCGCTGTACCGGTGTGGGCAAGGGAGGCTCCGTTCTTGCCGGTGACTTGTCCTTCCGGGAGTTTGCGGGGCACGCGTCAACGAGTCGCCGTAGCGTCGGTCAGGTCGCTGCGAGATCACCCCGATGGATGCGCTATCGAGAGTGCCGCGATGTGTTGTTTGGCGGGTGCGGCGGCGGCGTGGCTGGTCGCGCAGTTCCCCGCGCCCCTGAAGGGGCGCTGCCCCACAACCTCTTCTTCGGCACCGGGCTCGCATAGCTCCCCGCTCTGCTCGTTCTCAGGCCCAACCCCACCAGCGACTCCGCCAGTTTCACCGCCGCGCCGACCCCGTCCACGACCGGCAGCCCCAGCTTCTCCCCCACCGCCCGCTGCAGTCCCGTCATCCCCGCGCAGCCCAGGACCAGGACCTCGGCGCCGGCCGCGCACGCCCGTTGCGCCGCCGCGAGGAACGCCGCCTCCGTACGGTCCTCGTCGCCGCCGAGGTCGAGGACGCTCAGCCCCGTCCCCACCACCGCCGCGCAGTTGCGGCCCACCCCGGCCAGCTCCAGGCTGTCCTCGATCTGGCCGCACGAGCGTTCCAGCGTGGTGACGACGCCGTAGCGGCGGCCCAGCAGACAGGCCAGATGGGCAGCGGCCTCGGTGATGTCGACGACCGGTACGTCCACCAACTCCCGTACGCCTTCCCGCCCGTGCTCCCCGAAGCCGGCCATCACGACGGCGTCGTAGCGCGGTCCGTCGTAGGTCCGCAGCAGGTCCATGACGGCCGCGGCCGAGAGGTAGCTGTCGAGCCAGCCCTCCGCCGATTCCGGTCCCCATGCGGGGGTCAGTCCGGTCACGGTGGTGCCCGGGCCTGCGGCGGCCCGGGCACCTCGTACGATCTCCTCGGTCATCTCCTGCGTGGTGTTGCAGTTGGTGACGACGATGCGCACTCCGCTCAGACCTCCACCGGCTTGAGGACGGGCTCGGCGGCGGCTCGGTCGGTGCGGCAGATCAGCAGGTAGAGGCCGGCGCCCAGGGCCGTACCGATGAACCACGAGTACGGGGCGACGTCGCTGAACGTCTTCACCAGTGCGAGTGCGGCCGCGACGCCCGCCGAGGGCAGGAACGCCCACAGGGCCTTGGGGTTGACGCCCTTGCGGTAGTAGTAGCGGGAGCCGGGGGTCGCGTCGAAGAGTTCGTCGACGTCGACACGGCCGCGCTTGACCCAGTAGTAGTCGACCATGATCACGCCGAACAGCGGGCCCAGGAAGGCGCCGAGGCCGCCGAGGAAGTAGTTGACGACCGTGGGATTGGAGAAGAGGTTCCACGGAGTGACGACCAGTGCGGCGACCGTGCTGATCATGCCGCCGATCTTGAACGTGATCTTCTGCGGCCAGACGTTGGCCAGGTCGTACGCCGGGGAGACGAAGTTGGCGACGATGTTGACGCCCATGGTGGCGACGGCGAACGTGAACGCGCCCAGCACCATCACCCAGGTGTTGCCGACCTTGGCGACCAACTCGGCCGGATCCGTGATGGCCTGTCCCCAGACCTCCAGCGAGCCGGCCGTCACGATCACCGAAACGACCACGAACGCGGTGGAGTTGATGGGCAGGCCCCAGAAGTTGCCGCGGCGGACGGTCTTGTAGTCGGGTGCGAAGCGGGAGAAGTCGCAGAAGTTGAGCATCAGGGTGCCGTAGATGGCGAGGATCAGGCCGATCGCGCCGAACCACTGGCGCCACTGCTCGCCGAACGAGACCGGGTGCGGGGTGGAGGTCAGCGAGATCGACCAACCGGCCTTCGCCAGCACCCAGATGGCCAGCGCGATCATCACCAGCCAGATCGCCGGGCCGCAGAAGTCCTGGAACTTCCGTACCGACTCCATGCCTTGACTGATGATCACCGCCTGGATCAGCCACAGGGACACGAAGGAGACCCAGCCGAGGGCGTCAAGTCCCAGGAAGGAGTGGTGAGTCCAGGATTCCAGGCCCGGCCAGGCGGCCAGCAGCATCACGTTCACGGCGACGGAGGCCAGATAGGTCTGGATGCCGTACCACATGATGGCGATCACGGCCCGGATGAGGGCCGGGATGTTGGCGCCCCAGACGCCGAAGCTGATGCGGCTGACGACGGGGAACGGGACGCCGTGCGCCTGCCCGATCCTCCCCATCCAGTTCATGCCGACGTAGATGAGCACGAAGCCGACGAGGAGGGAGGTGAAGACCTGCCAGACGTTCATGCCGAGGACCAACAGGCCTGCGGCGAACGTGTAGTTGCCGAGGTTGTGGACGTCCGACATCCACATGGCGAAGAGGTCGAAGACCTTCCAGTTGCGCTTGTCGGCGGGGGCGAGGTCTTCGTTGGTGAGCCGGGGGTCGGGGACGAACGCTGGTGTGCCGGTGGCTTCGGCGTGGTCGGCGAGGGACACGGGGCCTCCAGGGCAAGGGGACGGAGGTGCGAGGAGGGGTGGGGGGTGGAGTGGGAGAAGGGGGAGCAGGACGGCTACCGGTGTCTTTTGGTATACCAAACTGCCGTCATGGTCCTCCCGTCAACGGTTCCGACCGATGTCCCCACTGTTAACGCTCCGTAAAAGACCCCCGGAGTCGGCGAAGATGGCCCCATGAGCTCCATGACAGCGAAGATCGAACCCCTCGGGGCGGTGCGCGAACGCGTCCTGGCGACCCTGCGGCAGGACATCATCGCCGGTCGTCTCCGTCCCGGAGACCGGCTGGTGGAACGCGAGCTGGCCGAACGCTTCGGGGTCTCGCGGGTGCCGGTCCGGGAGGCGATCCGGGCCCTGGTCGCGGAGGGCTTCGTCCTGTTCGAGTCGGCCCGCCGTACGGTCGTACGACGGCTGACCCCGACCGACGTCAAGGAGCTGTTCGAGCTGCGCGAGGCGCTGGAGGTGTACGCGGCCGGGCTCGCCGCGACCCGCGCCACTCCTCAAGCACTCGCCGAACTACGGGAGTTGCTGGACAGCGCGGCAGAAGCCACCAGGTCCGACGACGCCGAGGCGATCACTGACGTCAACACCCGCTTCCACGACCGCATTCTGGCCCTGGCCGGCAACAGCCTGCTGATCTCGGTCATGGAACCGGTCGACGGCAGACTGCGCTGGCTCACCCGGCAGAACGAGGAGTGGCCCCAACTCCTCACCGAACACGAGGAGTTGTACGAGGCGATCGCCTCCGGCGACCCGGAACGCGCCCGCGCCCACGCCCTCAGCCACGTCCAGGCGAACTACCGGTCCACCGTGCGTCACCTCTTCGGCACCGCAGGGGACCAACTGGGCTGACGGCGGGCGTACTTGTCCGTCGCCGCCACCAGCGCCTCCGCCACACCGGGCGCGCTCGCGTTGTGCCCGGCCTCGTCGACGATCACCAACTCGCTGCCGGGCCAGGCGTGGTGCAGCCGCCAGGCGCAACCGACAAGGTTGCCGAGGTCGAGGCTGCCTTGGACGAGGGTGCCGGGGATGCCCTTGAGCAGGTGCGCGTCCCGGAGCACGACGCCCTCGTCGTTGCCCTCGCCGAGAAAGTGGTCGTTGCCGAAGTAGTGCGTGACGGTGCGGGCGAAGCACATACGGAACTTCGGGTCCTCGTACCGCTTTTCGGAGCGCGGTGGGGCGGGGATGATCGCCGTCTCCCAGTCGGTCCACGCACGCGCCGCCCGCTCCCGCACCGCCCGGTCGGGGGACTCGATGAGGCGGTTGTAGGCGGCGGCGAGGTTCCCGTCGCGTTCCCCCACGGGCAGTTCAGCGATGAACCGCTCGAAGGCCTCGGGGAAGATTCTCCCAAGTCCCCTGGTCAGCAAGGCCACTTCGGGATCGGAACCGGTGGCCACACAGGTCAGCACCAGCTCCGACACCGCCCCGGGATGCGTCTGCGCGTACCGCAGTCCGAGCACCGAGCCCCACGACGCGCCCCACACCAGCCACCGTTCGATCCCCAAGTGCCGCCGCAGCAGCTCCAGATCGGCGATCAGATGAGCCGTCGTGTTCACGCTCATGTCGGTGTCGTAGACGCTCGCGTGCGGGGTGGAACGTCCGCACCCGCGCTGGTCGAGCAGCACGATCCGGTAGACGGCGGGATCGAAGTAGCGCCGGGGGTAGGGGGAACAGCCCGATCCCGGGCCGCCGTGCAGCACGACCGCCGGTTTGCCGTTCGGGTTTCCGCAGGTCTCCCAGTGGACGAGGTTGCCGTCTCCGACGTCGAGCATGCCGTGGTCGTACGGTTCGATCTCCGGATACAGGCCCATCCGGCGACCCTAACGTCCGCCGCGAATCCCCTGCCACCGGTTAAGAATCCCCTCGACCGGTCATGGCGCGACCGGCAGCCCCGCCGCCCCGGCCGCCGTGCGCAGCACGTCCCGCAGCATCGCGGGGGTGAGCTTCCCGGTGAAGGTGTTGCGCTGGCTGACATGGAAGCAGCCGAAGAGGTCGAGGCCGTCGAGCGGCACCCGCACGCCGTGCCCGAACACCGGCCGCGGCCTCGGCACGGCCCATCCCGCCGCCGCGAACGCGGGCAACGCGGCCTGCCAGCCGAAGCCACCGAGCACGATCGCGGCCTTCAACGTCGGCCGCAGCAGCGTCAGTTCGTCGACGAGCCAGGAACGGCAGGTGTCGCGCTCCTCGGGGGTGGGCTTGTTGACGGGCGGTGCGCAGCGCACCGGCGAGGTGATGCGCACGCCGTACAGCTCCAGGCCGTCGTCGGCGCTCACGGCGGTCGGCTGCGAGGCGAGACCCACGTCGTACAGGGCCTCGTACAGGACGTCCCCGGAGCGATCGCCCGTGAACATGCGGCCGGTCCGGTTCGCACCGTGCGCGGCCGGGGCGAGGCCGATGATCAGCAGGGGTGCGTCGGCGGGACCGAAGCCGGGTACCGGGCGGCCCCAGTACGTCCAGTCGGCGAAGGCCGCACGTTTGGTGCGGGCGACCTCCTCACGCCAGGCGACCAGCCGGGGGCAGGCCCGGCAGCCGGTGATCCCGCGATCGAGGTCGGACAGGTTCATCCCCTCACCGTACGGGCTCCGGCGATCACCGTACGGACTCGGGTGCGGACCGGGCCGAGCACCGGGCAGCCGCGGGTCAGCCGATCACCCTGACCGGCGGCGTCGGCAACTGCCACTGCCCGCTGTCCCCCGGGGACTAAAATCGCGGCATGGCTTCCGAGGGCGTGCACGAGAGCGACGACGTGAGCGACGAGACCGACGACCGTCGCCCCGCGCCCGAACCGCAGGGCGAAGCCGTGGCCGCCGGTCCCTCGAACGGCGAGAGCGTCCGCGTCGACAGCTGGATCTGGTCCGTCCGGCTGGTCAAGACCCGCTCCATGGGCGCCGCCGCCTGCAAGGGCGGCCACGTCCGCGTCAACGGCGAGCGGGTGAAGCCCGCCCACTCCGTCCGCGTCGGCGACGAGGTACGGCTGCGCCACGAGGGCCGGGAACGGATCGTCGTCGTGAAGCGCGTCATCCGCAAGCGGGTCGGCCCTCCCGTCGCCGCCGAGTGCTATGTGGACAACTCCCCGCCGCCCCCGCCCCGCGAGACCGTGGCCCCGGCCGGTGTCCGCGACCGCGGCACCGGCCGCCCCACCAAGCGCGACCGCCGCGAGCTGGAACGCCTGCGCGATCTGCCCACCTCCGGCTCCCCCGGCGAAACGCCCGATCCGCACCGTCCGGCACACGGCACCGCCCGCCGTACCACCCGCCGGGGCACGCAACGGTGAGATCGGGCGCAGCCGTCGGCTGTCAGTCCATCGGCACCGCCCGCACCCACATCCGGTCCGGTGTCAGATAGCTGTCCACCTTCAGTCCCGCCTCCGCCAACGCCTCCTCGAACTGGTCCTTCGTCAACGGCCGGGACAGGAACGTCTGCGTCCAGATCGCGTCCGGGAACACATACTCCGCGCGGACGGAGTCGACCCCGTCCCCGACCGGCTCCGCCGACACCAACCGCACGGTGAACCCGCTGGGGTCGACCCGCTCGCGCGGCACGTTCGAGTGGTAGTCCTCGCCCTCCCGCTGGATCAGCACGCAGCCGCCCGCCGCGACATGCCGTACGCAGGTCCGCAGCAGTCCGCGCCGCACCTCGGCGTCTCCGGCGTGCACCAGGAACGACGCCAGCATCACGACGTCGAAGGTCTCGCCCAGGTCGAGATTCTCGATGGGGCTGCATATCGTGCGTGCGCCCCTGACCCGCTCCAGCATCTCGGCGGACTCGTCGACCGCCGTGACCGTGAACCCGCGCTCCAGGAGGGGGTGGGTCACCCGTCCCACCCCGCTGCCCAGCTCCAGGATGCGCGCGCCCGCCGGCACGGCCGCCGAGATGATGTCCGGCTCCTCCCCCACGGTTAGCCGTGAGTACAGCTCCACCGCGCAGCCGTCCGGAGTGATTGCCCCGGGTCCTGTCCCCTTGTATCCCTCACGCATTTCGAGTCGCATGCCCGTCCAACGGCTCGCGACCGCACGCCCGTTCCCGACTCGCACTGATTCACTCGTACGAGTCAATTCCCTTTGGAGAGGCAACCGTTGGAGCGGCCTTGGAGTGGAACCCGCCGGAATCGGATGCGGGCGCCCGGGCTCAGAGCGGGAACCACCCGTGCCCGAGGTACCAGTGTCCGCCCGCCCGCAGATGGTCCCCGACGGCCCGCTCCACCGAGGTGCGCCGAGGCAGGGTCGCCACCGGCAGAGCAGGGTTGCCGAACACGAACTGGACCGGATCGCCGTCGGTCGGCTCCGTGTCGTCGTAGGCCACCCGGAACCGTTCCTGGAAGTGGACGATGTTCGAGTCGGCCGGCAGGTGTCGCTTCAACTGCCGGTCCAGCAGCCAGGAGTGGCAGACCGCGATGGCGTGGCGTTCCTCGGGGAAGTACCGGGCGAAGAACGGGCGGGCCAGCTCCAGCGAGCGGTCGCAGGCGGTCGGCGAGAGCGGTCCTTGGAAGTCGGGGATGTGCAGGTTCAGGCAGGGCGATCCCGGCTCGACGTCCAGCCCGGCCGCCTTGAGCGCCTGTGCGGTGCGCTCCCCCAGCCGCGCGCGTTCGTACTGCAGTCGCCCCAGCTGGTACAGCTCGCCGCGGAAGTGCGGGACGAGCCACTGCGGGAACGGCAGGCCTGGCCCGCCGTACCGTTTGCGGTGCACCGCGATGTTGCGTCCCAGGTCAGAGAGGGTGTGCCGGGAGATGTCCGCGGGGATGCCGCGTTCGCGGTGGTACGCGCGCGTGGCGGGCAGCGCGGCGACGAACACGTACACGGCGAAGTAGGGGCCGATCTCCGGCGGGGCCTCGGGCAGCCGGGCGAGGAGCAGCTCGGTGAGCCGGGTCCAGTGGCCGTGCTCCCCGATGTCCTTCACCAGTTCCCCGACGCACTCCTCCAGGAGCCCTACCGCATCGGGGTCGCGCGCCAACACCCGGCGTAGTCGGACCAGTTCGTTGATGTCCTCGTGGGGTACGGCGAGGTCGAGCAGGACCTCGGGCAGTTCGTCGGTGTCCGGCAGCACAGTGCGCTTCCCCTCCCTGTGGAGAACGTCCGACCCGAAGAGTACGTTTCAAGGAGGAGTAGTGATCCTGATGCGTACGGGCAGTGAGCCGACGACAGCGCGCAGTCCGCTGCGGGCGCGGTTCTGGCTGAGCGTGTGGGGGCTGGTCTGGACGATCTTCGGCACGGCCGCGTTCGCACTCGCCGGGCGCCCCGGCTGGGCGGCGGCCTGTGGGGTGCTGTGGCTGATCGTCACGGTCGACATGACCATGATCCTCCGACATATGCGCCAGGGCCCGCACTACCAGCCGGGCCCCGACATCCCGCCGTACCGACCGCCGGAGCACCGCCACCCCTGACCGACCGCGTGGCCCGCGCGGGGTGCGCCTACCCGTCGAAGCGGGCCGCCTTCAGGTACTGCGGCTGGGGATCGAGCGCGGCGGCCAGCCGGAAGTGGCGTTTGGCCTGGTCGGCGCGTCCCTGCCGCTCGTAGGTCCGGGCGAGTGCGAAGTGCGCGAACGCGTTGTCCGGCTCCCGCTCCAGGACGATGGTGAACTCCAGCTCGGCGGGGCGCAGTTGCGCGGCGGCGAAGAAGGCACGCGCGCGCAGCAGGCGGGCGGCGGTGTTCTCGGGGTGCGCGTCGATGACGTTGTCGAGCAGCTTCACCGCGCCCCGCGGGTCCCGCGCGGCGAGCAGCTGCTCTGCGGCGCGGAAGTCGATGACATGCGTCTCCGGAGTACGTCCGGTCGTTCCGCTGTTCTCGGGCACGGCGAATTCCTTCCCTCGCTCGGACGTTTCAACGCCCGGGAGAAGGCCCGCTATTCCTGGGGTGGCTGCTGGGGCGCGTGCGCCCTGCGCACGAGTTCCGCCCATACGTCCTGTACGCGCCGCTCCAGCGCCTCCAGGGGTACGTCGTTGTCGATGACGATGTCCGCGACGGCAAGCCGCTTCTCGCGCGTCGCCTGGGCGGCCATGCGCGCGCGTGCGTCCTCCTCGGTCATGCCGCGCAGCCGCACCAGCCGGTCGAGCTGTGTCTCGGGGCTCGCGTCGACGACGATTACGAGGTCGTACAGCGCGGCGAGGGCGTTCTCGGCGAGGAGGGGTACGTCGTGGATCACCACGGCGTCGTCGGCCGCCGCGGTTTCGAGCTCTCGGGAGCGCCGGCCCACCAGGGGGTGGACGATCGAGTTGAGCACGGCGAGCTTCTCGGGGTCGGCGAAGACGATGCTGCCCAGCTTCGGCCGGTCGAGGCCGCCGTCCGCGCCGAGCACGTCCTCGCCGAAGGCCTCGACGACGGCCGCGAGCCCGGGGGTTCCGGGCGCGACGACCTCGCGCGCGATGCGGTCGGCGTCGATCAGTACGCCGCCGTACCCGACGAGCAGCCGTGACACTTCGCTCTTACCGGCACCGATGCCCCCGGTGAGGCCGACCTTCAGCATGGACAGAAGCCTACGGCCTGTCACTGACAGGCCACTCGGCAACCGTCGACCGCCGGCTGCGGGCCGGCTTCGGCTAGTTGTCGCCCTCGCGCTCCGCCAGGAAGCGCTCGAACTCCTGCCCGATCTCGTCCGCCGACGGGATCTCGACCGGCTCGGCGAGCATGTTGCCGCGGCTCTCGGCGCCCGCGGCGGCGTCGTACTGGTGCTCAAGGCCCTGGACAAGCGCCACGAGTTCCTCGTCGCCCTCCTGGATCTGGCGGTCGATCTCGGTCTGGGTGCGGTGGGCCTCGGTGCGCAGGGAGTGCGCGATACCCGGGAGGACCAGTCCGGTGCCCGCCGTGATGCCCTCCAGGACGGTCAGGGCCGCGTCCGGGTACGGGGAACGGGCGATGTAGTGCGGGACGTGCGCGGCGACGCCCAGGACGTCGTGGCCGGCCTCCATGAGGCGGTACTCGACGAGCGCCTCGGCGCTGCCGGGGACCTGCGCCTCGTCGAAGGGGCTGCGGTGGCCCGGGACGAGGTCGGTGCGGTTGCCGTGCGGGGTCAGGCCCACCGGGCGCGTGTGCGGGACGCCCATGGGGATGCCGTGGAAGTTCACGGACAGGCGGACGCCGAGGCGCTCCACGATCTGCTGGACGGCCAGGGCGAAGCGCTCCCACTCCACGTCCGGCTCGGGGCCGGAGAGCAGCAGGAAGGGCGCTCCGGTGGCGTCCTGGACCAGCCGTACGTCGAGCGTGGGCTCCTCGTAGTCGGTCCACCGGTCGCGCTTGAAGGTGAGCAGCGGACGGCGGGCGCGGTAGTCCACGAGCCGGTCGTGGTCGAATCTGGCCACGACCTGGTGCGGCAGCGTGTCGAGCAGTCGTTCGACGATCTGGTCGCCCGTCTCGCCCGCGTCGATGTATCCGTCGAAGTGGTAGAGCATGACAAGACCGGCCGACTCCTGTGCGAGCGCCATGTCGACGACGGCCAGGCCCTTCGGCTCCCATGCGTACAAACCCTGCGGATCAAGCACTGTGACCGCTCCTCCTCGTGTTCGTACTGCACAACGCCCTCCAGGGCATGGGCATTCCCGCCCATGCCCCTGATCAGGCGCCTCTTACTGGCTTTTCATGCGCCGCTCCCCTGCGTCACCAGGAGAGCGCCCGCGTCACGAGGACAGCACGCGCGCGTGGAGCGCGGTCACGGCCTTGCGGGCGGAGGAGAACGCGCCGTGCTGCCAGGCGTCGGTGTAGCTGAGCCAGTCGCCGGCGAAGTAGACGCGTCCCGTGGGTTGGTTGAGCGGCTTGTAGCGGACGTCGTCGGGGCCGCCAGGGGTGTCGTGCCACGCGGCCTCCAGGTGGGGCGTCTGACGCCAGTGGTGGGAGAAGGACGATGCCAGTTCGCTGCGGTACTTCTCCCCGTAGATCTTCACGCCCACGGCCACCGCCCGCTCCTCACGCCCCTTCGGGGAGAGCTTCGCGTACGAGTCCGCGTCGTCGTCATAGTTGTAGTACCCGATGAGGACGCCCCGCTCACCGTGGAAGCCGTACGAAGGGTGCCAGATGTGGGTGACGTCCTGGTCGGTCTCGGTGATGCCGCCGTAGATCCGGTGATCGAGTTCCCACCAACGGGACTTGTACTCCAGGCCGATCTTGGCGGCGGACGACGGGGTGATCGCCTCAAGGGCGCTCTGGACGCCGCTGCCGAGGTTGTGCGGGATCTTGGCGAGGATGTTGGGCGGCAGGGCGCCGACGCAGTAGTCGGCCTCGACGACCCTCGTGCGGCCTCCCTGGGTGTAGGTGACGGAAACACCACTCCCCTTGTCGGTGATTTTCGAGACGACCGCTCCGGTGCGGATGCGATGGGCGCCGATCGCCCGGGTCAGCGCCTTCGGGATCTGGTCCATGCCGCCGACCGGCTGGAACATCAACATGGCTTGGTCGAAGCCGAATTCGAAGGAGAAGTAGCGGCCGACACCGCTGGCGAGCACCTCGGAGGCGGTGGGTATGTCCCCGAGCAGTACGCCCGGGGTGCCCGCGGCGGCCGGTACGGTCGTGTACCCGCGCCGCTCACCGCCCGTGTACTTCAGCGTGTCGCCCAGCTCGCCCCAGTCCTTCAGGAACTCGACCAGCCGCTCCTGGTCGGTGGCGGTCAACTCCTTGTCCAGGGCGCCCTTGTCGGTGGCCTTGGCGAGCAACTCCGAGACATAGCCGTAGACATCGGCCTTGGCGGTGCGATAGCGCTCGGGCTTGGTCATGCCGGCGGACTCGTTGTAGATGTACGCGTCCGCGTTGACGTTGGTGAACACCTGGATGGGGACGCCGAGTTCACGGCAGTAGTCGAGGGTGACCATCCACTGCGGGATCCGCGCGGGGCCGCAGTTCATGTAGTGCCCGTCGGCGAAACGGGCGGTCTGCCGGTTGCCGTAGAGGTCGGTCGTCGTGTCGCCGCCGCGGACGGTGAAGTTGCGGCCTCCGGTACGGTCCCTGGCCTCCAGGATCGTACAGTCGTAGCCGGCCTTGCCCAGTTCGTACGCCGTGGTCAGTCCGGCGATGCCACCGCCGACGATCACGACCTTGGCCGCACCGCGCCCGGTGAGCGTGAAGTCGCTCGCGTTCAGGGCGCGGAAGGGCTGCTCCCGCTGGGCCGCCTGGGCGGTGGGGGCGAGCCCGAGGGCCCCCATGGTGGCGAACATGGTGCCCGCGCCACCGGTGAGACCCACGTTCCGCAGAAAAGCACGTCGGCTCTGGTTGCTTGCCATGGTCCGGCTCCCCTCTCCGATCATGAATGACCGGGGAAGCGTGCCAACGGCCGGTTACGGCACAGCGGTTGCTGATGTATCCCGCAGGTTTCTGCAAGCCCGGGAAAACGCGCCCCTGGGGCGCGCCCCAAAGGGGCGCGGGGAACTGCGCGCCCAGCCCCCACCGGCCCGCAGCCAAACACACGACTGAGGGGCCGCACCCCGAAAGGTACGGCCCCTCAGTTCAAGAGCTACTGCTCAGGTGATCAGCTCTGGCCGCCGGCCAGCTTCTCACGCAGGGCAGCGAGCGCCTCGTCCGAAGCCAGGGCACCAGACGTGTCCGCACCCTCGGAGGAGTACGAACCGCCGCCGCCACCGGCCGCGGCCGGAGCCGCACCCGGGGTGTCGACACCCTCGGCCGCCGCCTGGGCGTCGGCCTCGCGGGACTTGATGACCTGCGCCTGGTGCTGCTCGAAGCGCTGCTGCGCCTCGGCGTACTGGTGCTCCCACGCCTCCCGCTGGGTCTCGTAGCCCTCAAGCCAGTCGTTGGTCTCGGGGTCGAAGCCTTCGGGGTAGATGTAGTTGCCCTGGTCGTCGTACGACGCGGCCATGCCGTAGAGCGTCGGGTCGAACTCGACCGAGGCCGGGTCGGCACCGAAGGACTCGTTGGCCTGCTTCAGGGACAGCGAGATCCGGCGACGCTCAAGGTCGATGTCGATGACCTTGACGAAGATCTCGTCGTTGACCTGGACGACCTGCTCCGGGATCTCCACGTGGCGCTCGGCCAGCTCGGAGATGTGCACCAGACCCTCGATGCCCTCGTCCACGCGGACGAACGCACCGAACGGAACCAGCTTCGTGACCTTGCCGGGCACGACCTGGCCGATCTGGTGGGTCCGGGCGAACTGCTGCCACGGGTCTTCCTGGGTCGCCTTCAGCGACAGGGAGACACGCTCGCGGTCCATGTCGACGTCGAGGACCTCGACGGTGACTTCCTGGCCGACCTCGACAACCTCGGAGGGGTGGTCGATGTGCTTCCAGGACAGCTCGGAGACGTGAACCAGACCGTCGACGCCACCCAGGTCCACGAAGGCACCGAAGTTGACGATCGAGGAGACCACGCCGGAGCGGACCTGACCCTTCTGGAGGGTCGTGAGGAAGGTCTGGCGGACCTCGGACTGGGTCTGCTCCAGCCAGGCACGGCGGGACAGGACCACGTTGTTGCGGTTCTTGTCCAGCTCGATGATCTTGGCTTCGAGCTCCTTGCCCACGTAGGGCTGGAGGTCGCGGACACGGCGCATCTCGACGAGAGAAGCCGGCAGGAAGCCACGGAGGCCGATGTCGAGGATGAGACCACCCTTGACGACCTCGATGACGGTACCGGTGACGATGCCGTCCTCTTCCTTGATCTTCTCGATGGTGCCCCAGGCGCGCTCGTACTGGGCGCGCTTCTTCGAGAGGATCAGGCGGCCTTCCTTGTCCTCCTTCTGGAGAACAAGGGCTTCGATCTCGTCGCCGACCTTGACGACCTCGTTCGGGTCGACGTCGTGCTTGATCGAGAGCTCGCGGCTCGGGATGACACCTTCGGTCTTGTAACCGATGTCGAGCAGGACCTCGTCCCGGTCGACCTTCACGATGACGCCGTCGACGATGTCGCCGTCGTTGAAGTACTTGATCGTCTCGTCGATCGCGGCGAGGAAGGCTTCCTCGTTACCGATGTCGTTGACCGCTACCTGCGGGGTGGTGGCGGTGGTCTCGGTGCTGCTCGTCATGTGGGAAAGGGCTCCGGTACGGACATTGAAGTCGTAGGTACTGCTCACGCCGAGAGCCTTTTTCGCTTCGCTCTGCAGAAGGCCGGACAGCCAAGGAAGCGCCGATCCGGAACACCAGGTGTCCGGTGGCGCCTCGAAAACCGAGGGGACATACATACAGATGCGAGCGCAACCTGCTACGTCTGAGGTGCGCAGGCCCGCAGCGCAACTTGTAGCATACGGGGGCAGCCGGACAGGGTCAATGCGCGAAGGCGCACACCCGGGGCGGATCGCCGCATACCCGGCACAAAACGTGTCCCGCGAGGCCACGCAGGCCTGACACACCCCTTCAGTGACGCCGCCGGGGCAGCCGCACCGTAGAGGTGACGGAAGAGTACGACGAGGGAGCCGATCATCCAAGAGCCCGATACGTTCGAACCGGAAGCCACCCGACGTGACGCCGACGTCACCGAGAGTTCGCGCGCCAACCGCGGCTGGTGGGACCGGAACGCGGACGACTACCAGGTCGAGCACGGCACGTTCCTCGGCGACGACCGGTTCGTGTGGGGCCCCGAGGGCCTCGACGAGGTGGAGGCCGAACTCCTCGGCGCGCCGGAGGAGCTGAAGGGCAAGGACGTCCTGGAGATCGGCGCCGGCGCGGCCCAGTGCTCGCGCTGGCTGGCCGCCCAGGGTGCCCGTCCGGTGGCCCTGGACCTCTCGCACCGCCAGCTCCAGCACGCGCTGCGTATTGGCGGATCGTTCCCTCTGGTGTGCGCCGACGCGGGCGCGCTGCCCTTCGCGGACGAATCCTTCGACCTGGCGTGCTCGGCGTACGGGGCGCTGCCGTTCGTCGCCGACCCGGCCCTGGTGCTGCGCGAGGTGCACCGGGTGCTGCGGCCCGGCGGCCGGTTCGTCTTCTCGGCCACGCACCCGATCCGCTGGGCGTTCCCCGACGAGCCGGGCCCCGAGGGACTCACGGTCTCGGCCTCCTACTTCGACCGCACTCCGTACGTCGAGCAGGACGACGAGGGCAACGCGGTCTACGTGGAGCACCACCGCACCCTCGGCGACCGCATCCGCGACATCGTCGCGTCGGGCCTGCGCCTGGTGGACCTCGTCGAGCCGGAGTGGCCGTCCTGGAACACCGCCGAGTGGGGCGGCTGGTCGCCCCTGCGCGGCAACCTGATCCCGGGAACGGCCATCTACGTCTGCGAACGCGACCGCGGGCGGGACTGACGGAACACGGGCACGCGCGCGTAGAGGCCGTTCCGGAAGCCGTACGACACTGGGGGCGTGATCCGCTACGACGCCCTCGACGCGCTGCCCGTCCACAGTGCCCTGCCCGGCCTCGACGCAGCCCTGGAGGCGGGCGGCGCCGCGGTGCTCGTCGCGCCGCCCGGCACCGGCAAGACGACGCTGGTGCCGCTCGCGCTGGCCGGGCTGCTCGGCAGGGGCAGCGAGGGGCCCGCGCGGCGGGTGGTCGTCGCCGAGCCGCGGCGGATAGCTGCACGGGCGGCGGCCCGGCGGATGGCGTGGCTGCTGGGCGAGAAGGTCGGCGAGAGCGTCGGCTACACCGTGCGCGGCGAACGGGTCGTGGGACGGCACGCACGCGTGGAGGTCGTCACGACCGGGGTGCTGCTCCAACGCCTGCAGCGGGACCAGGAGTTGACGGGCGTCGACGCCGTGGTCCTGGACGAGTGCCACGAACGGCACCTGGACGCGGACACCGTGGCGGCCTTCCTGGTCGACGTACGGGAGGCGCTGCGGCCCGAGTTGCGTCTGCTCGCGGCGTCCGCGACCACCGACGCGCAGGGCTGGGCCCGGCTGTTGGGCGGGGCGCCGGTGGTCGAGGCGGAGGGCGTCGCGTACCCCGTGGAGGTCGTCTGGACCCCTCCGGCACGCCCGGTACGGCCGCCGCATGGGATGCGCGTGGACCCGGCGCTGCTCACGCACGTGGCGTCGGTGGTACGGCGGGCGCTGGCCGAGCGGGACGGGGACGTGCTGTGTTTCCTGCCCGGGGTCGGCGAGATCGCCCGTGTCGCCGGGCAGTTGGGGAACATCGGTGACGTCGAGGTGCTCCAGGTGCACGGGCGGGCGCCGGCCGCCGTACAGGACGCGGTGCTGTCCCCGGGGACGCGACGGCGGGTGGTGCTGACGACGTCCGTGGCGGAGTCCTCGCTGACGGTTCCCGGTGTCCGCGTGGTCGTGGACTCGGGATTGGCGCGGGAGCCGCGGGTCGATCACGCGCGCGGGCTCAGCGCGCTCGCGACGGTACGTGCCTCGCAGGCGGCCGGGCGGCAGCGGGCGGGCCGGGCCGGGCGCGAGGCGCCGGGGGCGGTGTACCGGTGCTGGGCGGAGGCCGAGGACGCGCGTCTGCCGCGTTTTCCGGCGCCGGAGATCAAGGTGGCCGATCTGACGGCGTTCGCCCTTCAGGCGGCGTGCTGGGGGGATCCTGGGGCGTCCGGGCTGGCGTTGCTCGACGCGCCTCCCGCCGGGGGTATGGCGGCGGCTCGGGGGGTGTTGGCTGCGGTGGGGGCCGTCGACTCGGGTGGGCGTGCGACGGCTCGGGGGGTGCAGTTGGCTCGGTTGGGGTTGCATCCCCGGTTGGGGCGGGCGTTGTTGGATGCGGGGGCGGCGGGTGCGGAGGTTGTCGCGCTGCTCAGTGAGGAGGCTCCGCGGGAGTACGGCGATGATCTTGCCGGGGCGCTGCGGCTTGCCCGGCGTGGAGGAGACGCCTATGCCGGGCGGTGGCGTGCGGAGGTTCGGCGGCTGCGGGCCGTGGCGGCAGAAATCTCCCACCCACCCACCGGTTACGCCCCTCCTGCAAAAGTGAACGTCGAAAACGACGATTCGCTCGTCGGACTCGTCGCCTCCCTCGCCTACCCCGAACGTGTCGCCAAGGCCGACGGCGGCTCCTATCTCCTCGTCTCCGGCACCCGCGCCGAACTCCGCGACAACAGCCCCCTTCGCGGCGCCCCCTGGATCGCCATCGCCGCGGCCGACCGACCCATTGGCAAGGGGCACGCGCGCGTGCAGCTCGGGGCCGTCGTCGACGAGGACGTCGCCCGGTTCGCGGCCGGGGCGCTGCTCAGCGAGGTGGACGAGGTGCACTGGGCCGGCGGTGACGTCGTGGCCCGGCGCGTCGAGCGGCTCGGGGCGGTCGAGTTGGCGGTGCGGCCGCTCAAGGACGCCGACCCCGTCGCCGTACGGGATGCGCTTGTCGACGGGCTGCGGGAGGAAGGGTTCGGGCTGTTGCGGTGGTCCGCGGATGCCCAAGTGCTGCGGCAGCGGCTGGCGTTCCTGTGGCTGAACGTCGGGGCGCCGTGGCCGGACGTGTCCGACGAGGCGCTGCACGCGCGCGTGGACGAGTGGTTGGAGCCCGAGTTGGGGCGGGCGCGGCGGCGGAGTGATCTGGGGCGGATCGAGGCCGGGCAGGCGCTCCAGAGGTTGCTGCCGTGGGCCTCGGGGGAGGCCGGGCGGCTCGGCGAGCTGGCGCCGGAACGGATCGCCGTACCGAGTGGGTCCAGGGTTCGCATCGACTACGGGAACCCCGAACAGCCCGTCCTCGCCGTGAAGTTGCAGGAGATGTTCGGGCTCCACGAGTCGCCGAAGGTCGCGGGGGTGCCGGTACTCGTGCATCTGTTGTCCCCGGCCGGGCGGCCCGCCGCCGTGACCGCCGATCTCGCGTCCTTCTGGAAGGACGGGTACCGGGGCGTGCGGGCCGAGTTGCGGGGGCGGTATCCGAAGCATCCGTGGCCCGAGGACCCGGCGACCGCCGAGGCCACGCGGTTCACCAACGCGCGGCTCAGGCGGTGACGGGTTCCGGTTCCTGGACCTCGGTGGGGGCGGAGTCGCCGGGGCGCCTGCCGCGGGCCTCCAGGTAGAGGGAGAGCGCCAGCAGGAGGAGGCCGAGGCTCAGGAAGCCCCAGGGGAGGTAGGAGACCATCAGCAGGACGAGGGTGCGGTTGGACTTCACCAGGGCGACGGTGTGCTTGATGTAGTCCTCGCGCATCTTCACGTCACCGGCGAACGCCGTCACCTTCGCGCGACCGCCCAGGAGGGTGCCGCCGCGCAGTTCCTCCTTGTGGATCTCCTCGCCGTAGACCGGTGCTCCGGTGACGGGTTCGACCCAGAACCTGCGGACCGTGGTGTACCAGCGCGTGGTGCCCGTCTTGGCGACGGACTCCGGGGTGATGCCCTTGACCGGCATCGTCTTCGGGAAGGGGACCTTGGTCCAGGGGATGGTCTGCTCGAAGTAGTAGACCTTGACGCCGCGGAAGTTCTGGGTGCCCTTGTAATGGATGGGGTTGGTGGTGCGGGTCTGCGCGTCGAAGTACTCGTAGTCCCGTTTCTGCGTCAGGAACGGCCACTTGAACTCGATGCCGTCCCGTTTCACCGGGTCGCCGTCGACCATCTCGCCGGTGGCGTGGACGGGGTCCTGGGTGTGCGCGTCGAAGATGTAGCGCTCGGGGATCGAGGAGACCATCTTGCCGTCGGGGCCCTGGACGTAGGACAGGCCGTCCCAGACGACGACGTCCCGGCCGGCGGTCTTGTCGATCTTCTTGGCGGCCTCGACGTCGCCCTTGAGGGTCTGCACGATGGTGACCTTGGGGACCGTCTTGGCCTGCATGGTGCCGTAGTCGAGGAGGGTGGCGTTCTTCGCCTCCAGGACCATGTCCTGGTACTGGTTCGCCGGGATCTTGGCCAGGCGCGGGAAGGCGTACCAGCGCAGCAGCGGGGACAGCGCCGTGAAGAACACGGCGAGGGCGAGCAGGATCAGGCTGGCCTTGCGGCGCAACTCGGCCTCCCTACCAAGGAGTTAAACGCTTGCGCAATCGTTTACGGATGCGCGGGCACCGTCGTCAGCAGCGGTTTCGGGGAGGTCTTCCCCATCGGTGAGCCCATCGCGGTGATGGTCAGGATCAGCGCGAACGCGAGCACCAGTCCGGTCGCGGCGGCGATCAGGGCGCGCATGCCGGCCTCCCGACAGACAGAAACCAATGGATTCAGGAACTGATAGGTCGTCAGGTCGGGCACCGTAGCAACGCGCGGGCGAGATGAGAACACGTTGCACACGGACGAGGGGCGGACAGCGGACACGACGAGGGCGCCCGCCCGCCGAAGCGGAGGAGCGCCCTCGTCCTGTCGCAGGGGTTGCGCGGCCGGCTACGCGCTCGGTGAGGCCGACGGGCTCGGGTCGGCCGAGGCGCTCGGGCTGGGCGAGGGGGTGTCGGTCGCCGCGGCCACGGTCAGTTCGACCGTGAGGGTCGCGCCGCCCGTGGTGGTGATGCGGAGCAGGAAGGTGCCGGTGGTGTCGTCCGCGTACAGCTTCGGCAGCTTCAGGAGGCCGTCGGCGTCCGTGGCCAGGCCGGTGAGGGTGCGGACGGTCTTGCCGTCGGCGTCCTTGAAGTAGGGGCCCTTGTCGTTCTCGGTGGCGTCGTCGGTCGCCTTGATGAGGGTCGCGGTGGCCGCGACCTTGTCGGCGACCGCGCCGCCGTAGGTGGCCTTCACCTCGACCTGGTCGGCGAACTCGCCGCCCGGGGTGCAGGTCAGCGCGGTGGTGCTGGTGCGGACGAGGGTGTCGGCGACCCGGGGCGTGACGCTCGCCGTGTAGTCGAGAGCGGTGATCGCACGGCCCAGGAGCGTGGCACGGACGGTGAAGTCACCGGTGGTCTCGCCCGCTTGGAGGGCCGGGGCGACGGCCACACCGGACGCGTTGGTGACGACCGTGGCGACCTTCTCGCCGCCGGTGAACGTGGCGTCCGTGGTCCCGACGATCGTGAACCGGATCCTGACCTTGGCGACGGCCTTGCCGGCCGAGTCCTGGGCGCGGGTGCTGATCTTCTTGGTGAACGCCTCGCCCGCCGTCGCGGTGAGCTTCGCCGTGCCCGCGTCCGCCAGCTTGGCCACCGTGTCGGTGGGGGTCGGAGTCGGCGTCGGCGTAGGCGTGGGAGTGGGCGTCGGGGTCGGCGTGGCCGGCGTGGTGGGGGTCGGGCTGGGGCTCGGCGACGAGGTGCCCGGAGTCGAGGGCGAAGTCGAAGGCGTGGGGTTGGCCCCGGAGTTGTCGTCGCTGCGGCCCGAGGGCAGGGTGCCCGTGCCGTCCGGGACCGAGTGGGTGCCCTTGCGGTAGTACTCCAGCCACGACAGGACCGTGTTCAGGTAGTCCGTCGAGTTGTTGTAGCTGAGGATCGCGCTGCGCACGCCCGCGTCGGTCGACAGGTTCCAGTTGTTGCGGCACAGGTAGTGGCCGGCGGCGAGCGCGGCGTCGTAGACGTTGTTGGGGTCCTTGACCCCGTCGCCGTTGCCGTCACGGCCCGCCCAGGCCCAGGTGGACGGGATGAACTGCATGGGTCCGACGGCCTGGTCGTACTCGCTGTTGCCGTCGTACTTGCCGTTGTCGGTGTCCCTGATGAGCGCGAAACCGTTGCCGTCGAGCGCGGGGCCCAGGATCTTGGAGGTCGTGGTGCCGTTCGCGTCGACCTGACCGCCGCGCGCCTGGCCCGACTCCACCTTGCCGATGGCGGCGAGGAGTTGCCAGGGCAGGTTGCAGCCCGGCTTGGAGGTGGCGAGTTCGGCCTCGGCCTTCTTATAGGCGTCGAGGACGGTCGCGGGGATGCCCGCCTCGGCCTCGCCGACCGAGACGGGGGTCCCTATGGACGGCGACTGGCTGGCGCCCGTACTGGGGTTCGGGCTGCTCAGCGGCGGGAGGTCCGTGTAGTACGGCGAGTCTCCGGTGGCGCTGCGACCAGTGCTCCCGTCACTCCCGTCGAGCGCGGTCCGGCCGGCGGGGAGCGTTCTGTGGCCGCCGGTCACCGCCGGAGCCTGGGACGCGGACAGTGCCGCGACCGCTGCCGCGGCCACCGCCGTCGTCGCCGCACCCTTGCGCAGCCGCCTGCCGAAATGCGCCGTCATGGAGTGAACCCCTCCCAGGGACGCCTGAGCGCCCGCCTTTTCTGTTGCCTCTGCGCCTGTTGTGACGGTCGAGCCGCCCCACAGGTTGCCCTCATGGTGGTTATCGGATGGTGTGTACTTGTTCTCCGTCTCCGCCCGCTCGCGAGCCCCGCACGGGGGCCCAGGCGACCCTACGACAACTTGCTTTGCACGGGCACCCGTTGGTGGCCGTTATTCACCACCTGGCCATATGCCGATGACCCCTACGGGGAGACCTGTTGCCGTTCACTTTGAGTCATGCCGCCGCCGTACTGCCCGCCGTGCGCGGCGACGGCAGAGGGCGCGGCCGGCTGGTACCGGCGGTGCTGGTGGCGGGCTCCTTCGCCCCCGACATGACGTACTACGCGGCGAGCGCGGTCCCCGGGGCGATGGAGTTCGGGAACGTCACGCACTCCTTCCCGGGCGTCTTCACGGTCGACGTCCTCATCACCTGGACGACGGTCGCCCTCTGGCTCCTGCTGCGCGAACCCCTGGTGGCCCTCCTCCCCCGCGCCCGACAGCCCCGGACGGCGGCCCTCCTGCGCTGCGGCACGCCACGCGCGCGTGCCACCCCGTCACTGGCCGCGTGGTGGTACGTCTCCGCGGTCCTCGGCGGTCTGACCCATGTCGTGTGGGACGCGTTCACGCACCACGACCGGTGGGGCGTACGGCTCTTCCCCGTCCTCGACCGCACGGTGGGCGGCAGACCGCTGTTCTCGGCTCTCCAGTACGGCAGTTCGGCGGTCGGCGCGCTCCTGATCGCCGCGTTCGTGCTGCGTGCGCTACGACGGGTTCCGGCCACCGCGCCGGTGGGGGTGCCCGTGCTGTCGGTACGGGACCGATGGGCGGCCGGTGCCGTCCTCGGTGGCTGCGCGCTGGTGGCGGCGGTGGAACGGGCCTCGCACTGGTGGGCGTACTGGGGCTCGACGGCGAGCGCCTGGGACCTGATCCCGACCCTGTGCTTCGGGGCGGGGGCCGGGCTGGTCCTGGGCGTGCTGCTGTACGCCGTGGGCGTCCGTGTGTGGCGCCCGGCGACCTCCGGGGCACCCGACGAGGTCAGCGCGGAGCGGAGCCGTCCGGCGGGGTCGCGATGAACACCGTCATGGTGTGCACGGAGCGTGACCTCGCAAGCCGGGTGAGCACGAGGTCCAGGTAGCTGCGGCCCAGCTCGGCCCACAGCCGCCACACGGGGGTGCCGGTGGGGGTGGTGGCGGGCCCCTGCGGGTGTCTGGCCTGTTCCCGGGGGTCCACGGCCGTGTCGTCCCGGAACGTGAGGCGGCACCGGAGGCCCGCGGCCGTGTGCCGGACGGCCATGGCGAGGTCGGCGGGGATGCGGGCGGTGCTTGCGCCGGCGGCGAGGGCCGGTACCGGCGGGCGGGGCGTGACCTGGGCGGCAGCGGCGCCCGCTGCCTGTGTCCGGGTCCGCGCCCGGCCCGACCGGCGATGGAGCATGCGTATACCCATGCCCGCATCCTTACGGTCCCCAGGGCCGACAGGCGCCTCCGCGAGGGCCACGCGGGTGACGGGTCCGCTGGGGGTCGGGCGGGGCTCGTGCGGGGAGTTTCTGTTGCCGGGGAGGGGCGAGAGTGGCTTCGGCACCGCCGGGATGCGCCGTGGTGGGTACGCTCCGTTGCGGCGGAGAGTCGAGGCGACCTCGGTCGAAAGGCTCGCCCCTCCGCCGCACCACCGCCCGCTAGTGCGCCGCCGACTCCCAGTCCGGGCCCACACCCACCGAGACGTCCAGCGGCGCCCGGAGATGCACCGCGCCCGCCATCTCGTGGCGGACCAGTTCCTCCGTGGCCGCTCGTTCGCCGGGGGCGATCTCCAGGACGATTTCGTCGTGGACCTGGAGGAGCATGCGGGACTTGAGGTCGGCCTCGCGCAGGGCGGTGTCCACCTTGAGCATGGCCATCTTGACGATGTCGGCCGCGGTGCCCTGGATCGGCGCGTTCAACGCCATGCGCTCGGCGGCCTCGCGGCGTTGACGGTTGTCGCTGTTGAGGTCGGGGAGGTAGCGGCGGCGCCCGAAGAGGGTCGCCGTGTAGCCGGTGGCCCGCGCCTCGTCGACCGCGCGGCGCAGATAGTCCCGTACACCGCCGAAGCGCTCGAAGTACGTGTCCATCAGGACCCGCGCCTCGCCCGCGTCGATGTTCAGCTGCTGGGAGAGGCCGAACGCCGAGAGGCCGTAGGCAAGGCCGTACGACATCGCCTTGATCTTGCGGCGCATCTCCGCGTCCACCGCCGAGCCCTCGACGGAGAACACCTGGGAGGCCACCGTGGTGTGCAGGTCCTCGCCCGAGGTGAACGCCTCCAACAGGCCCTCGTCCTCGGAGAGATGGGCCATCACACGGAGTTCGATCTGGCTGTAGTCCGCGGTCATGAGCGATTCGAAGCCTTCGCCGACCACGAAGCCGCGGCGGATCGCCCTGCCCTCGTCCGTGCGGACCGGGATGTTCTGCAGGTTCGGGTCCGTCGAGGAGAGGCGGCCGGTGGCGGCGACCGTCTGGTTGAACGTGGTGTGGATACGGCCGTCCGTCGCGATCGTCTTGATCAGGCCCTCGACGGTGACGCGCAGCTTCGCCTGTTCGCGGTGGCGGAGCATGATGACCGGCAGTTCGTTCTCGGTCTGGTTGGCGAGCCAGGCCAGGGCGTCCGCGTCGGTCGTGTAGCCGGTCTTCGTCTTCTTGGTCCTGGGCAGGCCGAGTTCGCCGAAGAGGACTTCCTGAAGCTGCTTGGGCGAGCCGAGGTTGAACTCGTGTCCGGCCGCCGCGTGCGCCTCCTTCACCGCCTGCTGGACGGCGCCGGCGAACATCTGCTCCATGGCTTCGAGATGGGCCTTGTCGGCCGCGATGCCGTACCGCTCCAGGCGGGCGAGGAGGATCGAGGTGGGCAGCTCCATGTCCCGCAGGAGGTCCGCCGCACCGACCTCCTGGAGGCGCTCCCCGAAGGCGTCTCCCAGGTCGAGGATCGCGCGGGCCTGCACCATCAGGGCGTCCGCCTCGGCGCCGTCGTCCGCGCCGAAGGCCAGCTGGCCGTCGGCCGTGGCGGCGGGGGCCAGCTCACGGCCGAGGTACTCCAGGGACAGCGCGTCCAGGTCGAAGGAGCGGCGGCCGGGCTTGACCAGGTAGGCGGCGAGCGCGGTGTCCATGGAGATGCCGTTGATGGTCCAGCCGTGCTCGGCGAAGACCCGCATCGCGCCCTTGGCGTTGTGGAACACCTTGGGGCGGTCGGCGTCGGCGAGCCAGGCCGCGAACGCGTTCTCGTCGCTCTCGTCCAGCTCGGCGGGGTCGAACCAGGCGGCCGGTCCCCCGGCGGTGGCGAGCGCGACCTCGGTCACCGAACCCGAGCCGAGGGTCCAGGTGTCGACGGTGGCGACGCCGAGGGGCTCGGTGCCGTAGTCGGCGAGCCAGCCGGGCAGTTCGCCGGTGCCGAGGACCGAGCCGTCGACCGCCACTCCGCTCTCTGCGGGCGGGGTCGGGTCGGCCTCCTCGCTGCCCGGGTCGACGGCCAGCAGCCGTTCGCGCAGCGAGGGGTTGCGGATCTCCAGGGTGTCGAGAACCATCGCGACGGCCGTGCGGTCGTACGGAGCGCGCTCCAGGTCGATCACCGTCTTGGGCAGCTCGACGTCCTTGACCATCTCGGTGAGGCGGCGGTTGAGCTTGACCGCGTCCAGGTGGTCGCGGAGGTTCTGCCCGGCCTTGCCCTTGACCTCGTCGACGCGGTCGACCAACTCGGCGAAGGAACCGAACTGGTTGATCCACTTCGCGGCGGTCTTCTCGCCGACACCGGGGATGCCGGGGAGGTTGTCGGACGGGTCACCACGCAGGGCCGCGAAGTCGGGGTACTGGGCGGGCGTCAACCCGTACTTCTCGACGACCTTCTCCGGAGTGAACCGGGTCAGCTCGGAGACACCCTTCGTCGGGTAGAGCACCGTGGTGTGGTCGGACACCAGCTGGAAGGAGTCCCGGTCGCCGGTGACGATCAGCACGTCGAAGCCCTCGGCCTCGGCCTGGGTGGCGAGCGTGGCGATGACGTCGTCGGCCTCGAAGCCGTCGACCGCGAACCGCGACACGTGCATCGCGTCGAGCAGCTCGCCGATCAGCTCGACCTGGCCCTTGAACTCGTCCGGGGTCTTGGAGCGGTTCGCCTTGTACTCGGTGAACTCCTCGGAGCGCCAGGTCTTGCGGGACACGTCGAAGGCCACCGCGAAGTGCGTGGGCGCCTCGTCGCGCAAGGTGTTGGCCAGCATCGACGCGAAGCCGTAGATCGCGTTCGTCGGCTGGCCCGTCGCGGTCGTGAAGTTCTCCGCGGGCAGCGCGAAGAACGCGCGGTAGGCCAGCGAGTGCCCGTCCATCAGCATCAGCCGTGGACGGTCTCCGCCGGAGGTGTTCCCGGAGGTCTTGTCGGTCTTCTTCGATGCTGTCTCTGCCACGACCCCGATCCTGCCACGCCCCACTGACAGTCGGGGTCACGGTCGCCGCGTCGGAGCGCGTGGCCGCGATGAACGACGGAAAGCCACGTACGCGTGAAGAGGTCGCGGTCGCGGCAGGAGACCCCGTCGAAGGCTCCTGGGCCCGCCGCGGCCAGGAGCCGGACAAACCCACCCGCCCCGCCTCTCCCCACAACCCACCCCGCCCCGCGCACCCGCCGAACATCGCCGAAACCATTGAGCCCACGAACCGACCTCAGCGTTGTCACCGCCGCGTGCGAGGATCGGAGATGTAGTGCACATGTGCCAGCGAAGGAGGGCCCGCGATGGCCACGAAGCCGCCCCAGGGCGATCCGGTCCAGGACGCGCCGCAGGTCACCGAGCCGAAGCATGCCGCGGCCGGTCTCCCGGCGATCGGGCACACGCTGCGCATCGCCCAGCAGCAGATGGGTGTGAAGCGCACCGCGCTGACGCTGCTGCGGGTCAATCAGAAGAACGGCTTCGACTGCCCGGGCTGTGCCTGGCCCGAGCCGGACCACCGGCACGCGGCGGAGTTCTGCGAGAACGGCGCGAAGGCGGTCGCCGAGGAGGCCACCCTGCGCCGGGTGACCCCCGAGTTCTTCGCCGCCCATCCGGTGGCCGATCTCGCGAACCGCAGCGGCTACTGGCTGGGCCAGCAGGGCCGTCTCACGCACCCCATGTATCTCCCCGAAGGGGCCGACCGCTACGAACCGGTCACCTGGGAGCGGGCGTTCGACATCGTCGCCGAGGAGATCGCCGCCCTCGGCTCGCCCGACGAGGCGCTGTTCTACACCTCGGGCCGCACCAGCAACGAGGCCGCGTTCCTGTACCAGTTGTTCGCGCGGGAGCTGGGCACCAACAACCTGCCGGACTGCTCGAACATGTGCCACGAGTCGTCGGGTTCCGCGCTGAACGAGACGATCGGCATCGGCAAGGGCAGCGTCCTGCTCGAGGACATCTACCAGGCCGACCTGATCGTCGTCGCCGGCCAGAATCCGGGCACCAACCACCCGCGCATGCTCACCGCCCTGGAGAAGGCCAAGGCCAACGGCGCGAAGATCATCAGCGTCAACCCGCTGCCCGAGGCGGGCCTGGAGAAGTTCAAGAACCCGCAGACCCCGCAGGGCATGCTCAAGGGCGCCGCCCTCAACGACCTGTTCCTGCAGATCCGCATCGGCGGCGACCAGGCCCTCTTCCGCCTCCTGAACAAGCTCGTCCTGGAGACGGAGGGTGCCGTCGACCAGACCTTCGTCGACGAACACACCCACGGCTACAAGGAGTTCGCCGCCGCCGCGCGGGACGCCGACTGGGACGAGACGCTCCTCGCCACCGGGCTGACCCGCCCGGAGATCGAGAAGGCCCTGGAGATGGTCCTCGCCTCCGAGCGCACCATCGTGTGCTGGGCGATGGGCCTCACCCAGCACAAGCACGCCGTGCCGACCATCCGCGAGGTCGTCAACTTCCTCCTGCTGCGCGGCAACATCGGCCGCCCGGGCGCGGGCGTGTGCCCGGTGCGCGGCCACAGCAATGTGCAGGGCGACCGCACCATGGGCATCTTCGAGCGCCCCGCACCGGCCTTCCTGGACGCCCTGGAGAAGGAGTTCGGCTTCGCCCCGCCGCGCGAGCACGGCTACGACGTGGTCGCCGCGATCCGCGCCCTGCGTGACGGCGACGCGAAGGTGTTCTTCGCGATGGGCGGCAACTTCGTGGCCGCCTCCCCCGACACCGAGGTCACCGAAGCGGCCATGCGGCGCGCCCGCCTCACCGTGCACGTCTCGACGAAGCTGAACCGCTCGCACGCCGTCACGGGCGCGCGTGCCCTCATCCTGCCCACCCTGGGCCGTACCGAGCGCGATCTCCAGGGCGGCGGCGAGCAGTTCGTGACCGTCGAGGACTCGATGGGCATGGTGCACGCCTCGCGCGGCCGACTGGAGCCCGCGAGCAAGGAGCTGCTGTCCGAGCCGGCCATCGTGTGCCGACTCGCCCGCCGCGTCCTCGGTGCCGAATCCCGCACTCCGTGGGAGGAGTTCGAGAAGGACTACGGGACGATCCGCGACCGCATCGCGCGCGTGATCCCCGGCTTCCAGGACTTCAACGAGCGGGTCGCCCACCCCGGCGGCTTCGCTCTCCCGCACGCCCCGCGCGACGAACGCCGCTTCCCGACGGCCACCGGAAAGGCCAACTTCACCGCCGCACCCGTCGAATACCCCGAACTCCCGGAAGGGCGCCTGCTGTTGCAGACGCTGCGCTCGCACGACCAGTACAACACCACGATCTACGGCCTCGACGACCGCTACCGGGGCATCAAGAACGGCCGCCGGGTCGTCATGGTCCACCCCGACGACGCTGCCCGGCTCGGCATCGCCGACGGGTCGTACGTCGATCTGGTCGGCGAGTGGAAGGACGGCGTGGAGCGGCGGGCGCCCGGCTTCCGGGTGGTGCACTATCCGACCGCGCGGGGCTGCGCCGCCGCCTACTACCCCGAGACCAACGTCCTCGTCCCGCTGGACGCCACCGCGGACACCAGCAACACCCCGGCCAGCAAGTCCGTCGTCGTACGTCTGGAACAATCGGTGACCGACTGAGCGTTTGCTCAGTAGTCGCAACAGTGATCACGACGAACGGAGTCGGGCCCCATGGGCGAGCAGCAGCAGGTGCAGTTCCCGCAAGAGGTCGTCGACGAGTACGCCGCGCTCGGCGTCGATCTGCCCGCCCTCTTCTCCGCCGGATACCTGGGCTCGCGCATGGGCCTGGAGATCCTGGAGGCGTCCGCCGAGCGCGTCGTCGGGACGCTGCCGGTCGAAGGGAACACCCAGCCGTACGGGCTGCTGCACGGCGGCGCCTCGGCCGTGCTCGCCGAGACCCTCGGGTCCATCGGATCGATGCTGCACGGCGGCAGCACGAAGATCGCCGTCGGCGTCGACCTGAACTGCACCCACCACCGCGGCGCCCGCTCCGGCCTGGTCACCGGCGTGGCCACACCCCTGCACCGGGGGCGCTCGACGGCGACGTACGAGATCGTGATCAGTGACGAGGAGGGGCGACGGGTGTGCAGCGCGCGGCTGACCTGTCTGCTGCGGGACGTGAACCCGGGGGACGGAATACCCGAGCGCGCCGCGCTCTGATCCCGCCGGTCCATCAGCCCGTCGGGGGCGGTGGGCCGGACTCCGTCTTCCGCACCCCCGTCCACTCCCCTACCGTTTCCCCATGAGGCTGCCGGCATGAGCGGTATCGGGCCCGTCGAATCCGTCGACTCGCCGGAGACGAACGGGAGTTACGAAGTCATCGGCGGCGACCCGCCCCATCTGACGGACCGCTGGCACACCCTGTCGCCGCGCGCCCGCAGAACCGTGTTCGCGGCGGGCGCGGTCGCCGCGCTGGGCGTCGGAGCCGTCCTCCTGCCCCCCGTCCACTCCGTCCGGGAGTCCGACCCGCAGCCACCCACGCCATGGCCCGCGAACGTCACCAACTGGCGCTACGTCGGACTCGCCCAGACCACCGACTCCCCCACCACGACCGGTTTCTTCCGCTTCGCGGTCGCCGTGGACAGCGGACCCGCCGTCACCCTGCGGGTCACCGGCGCCGCCTTCGACGGACTCATCGCCCAGGCCGTCCCGGAACCGTCCTTCACCGTGCACACCGGAACGACCCGCCGCGTCACCGTGGAGATATCCGTTTCCGACTGTTCGGGACTGCCCCTGAATGCGGACCTCGCCTTTCTGGACGTAACGCTGCGTAACACGCGCGCAATACAACGCCACAGTTTCATCTTCGGCGCCTCCTACTCCAAGGACCTTTCCCAGCTCCTCCACAGGGCCTGCGGCACGACAAACGCCAGGCCAGGCCCACGGCCAAGCGGAAGTGCAGGTTCTCAAAATGTGGACCGCGGCTGAATTCCGCCAAACCGGCTGAGACCCACCTTTCGCGAAGCCCGCCAACCGGCACGTCATAACAAGAAAGTCACAAGCCAGCGCACGACGATGCCCATGCCCACAGACCGGGCTTAGAGTCACGGCCAGTCACCGCTCCATCGGGAGTTGGGTACCAGCGCAGCACCTACGCCGCTCCAGACCGGAGCGACTGTGCCTGCGGAAAGGACTGATTGTGCGACAGCGTTCTTTGGTGATACTGACCTCCGTTCTCACGACCGGAGCTCTGACCCTCACCGCCTGCGGCTCCCGGGACAGCGGTAGCAAGAGCGACAGCGGGACCACCCTGACCATCGGTGTCGACGCCCCGCTGTCCGGTGAGAACTCCACCACCGGCCTCGGCATCCAGTACGGCGTCCAGATCGCCGTCGACGACGCCAACAAGAACAACTGGGTTCCCGGCGTCAAGTTCAAGGTCAAGGCCCTGGACGACAAGGCGCAGCCCGCCACCGGCCAGTCCAACGCCACCGCCTTCACCGGCCAGAGCGACGTCGTCGGCGCCGTCGGCCCGCTGAACTCCGGCGTCGCCCTGTCGATGCAGAAGGTGTTCGCCTCGGCCAACATGGTCGAGATCTCCCCCTCGAACACCGACCCCAGCCTCACCCAGGGCAAGGACTGGGCGACCAGCAAGACGCGGCCGTACAAGACGTACTTCCGCACCGCCACCACCGACGCCCTCCAGGGTGGCTTCGCCGCCGACTACGCGTACAACGGCCTCAAGAAGAAGAAGGCCTTCGTCGTCGACGACAAGCAGACCTACGGCGCCGGCCTGGCCGGAATCTTCAACAGCGGCTTCAAGAAGCTCGGTGGCACCATCGCGGGCACCGACCACGTCAACACCGGCGACACCGACTTCAGCTCGCTCGTCACCAAGATCAAGAACTCCGGCGCCGACCTGGTCTACTACGGCGGCCAGTACGACGAGTCGGAGAAGATCACCAAGCAGCTCAAGGGCGCCGGCGTCAAGATCCCGCTGTTCGGCGGTGACGGCATGTACGCCACCACCTACATCCAGACCGCGGGTGCGGCCGCCGAGGGCGACCTCGCCACCTCCGTCGGCGTCCCCGTCGACACCCTGCCCGCCGCCAAGCAGTTCATCGCGACCTACAAGGCCAAGGGCTACAAGGGTGACTACGGCGCCTACGGCGGCTACTCCTACGACGCCGCCACCGCCATCATCAAGGCCGTGAAGGCCGTCAAGGACGCCAACGGCGGCAAGCTGCCCGACAGCAACGACCTCCGCTCCAAGGTCGTCGACGCCGTCCAGAAGTCCGACTTCGAAGGCATCACCGGCAAGGTCACCTTCGACGAGTACGGCGACACCGGCAACAAGCAGCTCACCGTCTACCAGGTCACCAACGGCGCCTGGAAGGCCGTGAAGACCGGCACCTTCACCGGCTGATCCCAGCCCAGCACCACAGCACCACCGCACCACGGGCCGCGCGGAAGGAGGACCCCGACCGCGCGGCCCGTTGTCACACCCCCCCCCACCCCCAGGCACGCGATCTGTGCACACGACCACCAGCGACAATGGAGGCCACGCGGTGAACACCCTGCCGCAGCAGCTGGCCAACGGGCTGCTCCTAGGCTCGATGTACGGGCTGATCGCCATCGGCTACACGATGGTGTACGGCATCGTCCAGCTCATCAACTTCGCGCACGGCGAAATCTTCATGACCGGGGCCTTCGGCGCCCTCACGGTCTACGCCTACATCCTGCCCGACGGCACCGCGATGGTGGTCGCCGTACCGCTCATGCTGATCGGCGGCGGAATCGTCTCCGTCCTCGTCGCGGTAGGGGCCGAACGATTCGCCTACCGCCCCCTGCGGCAAGCACCACGGCTGGCCCCCCTCATCACCGCCATCGGCCTCTCACTGGCACTCCAGGAAGTCGTCCGCAACTTCTACCCGGGCGCCGACAAGGACCGCTCCTTCCCCAGCCTCGACGGCAGCCACGACATCGGCTCGGTCACCATCACCGACGCCGACATCTTCCTCGTCATCGCCGCCATCGTCTGCATGTCCGGCCTCGCCTGGTTCGTCCGCAAGAGCCGCACCGGCCGCGCCATGCAAGCCACCGCCCAGGACCCGGACACCTCCCAGCTCATGGGCATCGACACCAACCGCATCATCGTCATAGCGTTCGCCATCGGCGGCTTCTTCGCCGCCGTAGCAGCCGTCTCCTACGGCCTCAAGTACGGCAACATCGGCTACCGCATGGGCTTCCTGATGGGCCTCAAGGCCTTCACCGCGGCCGTCATGGGCGGCATCGGCAACATCTACGGCGCCATGCTCGGCGGAGTCGTCCTCGGCGTCGCCGAAACCCTCGCCTCCGCCTACATCAACCACATCCCCGGCATGCAGCAGCTCGGCGGATCCGGCTGGGCCAACGTCTGGGCCTTCTGTCTCCTCATCCTCGTACTGCTGTTCAGGCCACAGGGCCTGCTCGGCGAACGCGTCGCGGACAGGGCGTGATCACATGACCGAGACGACCAAAACTCCGGCCACCCCGCCCGCCGACGCCCCCACGACCGAGCACCAGGGCCTCATCCCGATGCCGGCCGCGGCCGCCCGCGCCCTCACCCTCGGCGGCGGCATCGCCACCATCGTCTCCGCGTTCCTCGCCTGGACGTGGACTTCCGACTTCCCCGGCGACCTCACGGTCTACGGCTACCCCGGCGGCCTCCAGTGGCTCACCGTCGTCGGCGGCATCCTCGTAGCCCTCTTCGCCCTCTCCGGATACGGCACCCGCGGCCTCGGCTGGCTCGCCCCCGCCGGCGCCACCGGACCCACCCTCCTCACCGCACTCGGCGTCTTCGCCACCACCTGGTACACGGTCATCGCGATCGCCGTGAAACTCGGCGGATTCGTCAACCTCGAACCCGGCGGATACATCGCGGCCATCGCCTCCCTCGCCACGGTCATCGGCGCCTTCGCCCTGCCCGCGGGCGAAGGCTCGACCCGCAAGGCGAAAGAAGCCTCCAGCACCTACCTCGCCACCCACGGCCGCTCCCGGTGGCGACTCATCCTCGCCGGCGTCAAGTTCCTCAACGCCTACATCGGCAAGCCCGACACCATCCCCGCCGCCGCGCCCACCGCCCCCTGGGTCCAGCGACTGATCATCACGATCGTCGCCGCCCTCGGCCTCACCGTCTTCGCCTACGGCATCGACGCCGAGGACGAACTCTTCATCGGCTTCCTCATCGTCGTCGTCTTCACCTCCTGGGCCCTGCACAGCGCCGGCCTCTTCGACCGGTTCAGCCACCTCACCGCCACCAACCGCAGCTTCGCCCTCGCCATGGGCTTCGTCGCCGCGATCGGCTTCCCCTTCACCCAGACCAACGACCACTACGCCAACCTCGGCGTCAACATCCTGATCTTCGGCACCGTCGCCCTCGGCCTCAACATCGTCGTCGGCCTCGCCGGACTCCTCGACCTCGGCTACGTCGCCTTCCTCGGCGTCGGCGCCTACACCGCCGCCCTCGTCTCCGGCTCCGAGTTCTCCAAGTTCTCCGGCGTCCAGTTCCCCTTCTGGGCCGCCGCCCTCACCGGAGCGGCCGCCAGCCTGGTCTTCGGCGTCCTCATCGGCGCCCCCACCCTGCGCCTGCGCGGCGACTACCTCGCCATCGTCACCCTCGGCTTCGGAGAGATCTTCCGCATCGCCGTCAACAACATGGACGGCGTCTCCGGCCCCGACATCACCAACGGCCCCAACGGCATCCCGTCCATCCCCGACCTGTCGTTCTTCGGCTTCAACTTCGGAGACACCCACGACATCGCCGGATTCACCATCGGCCGGTTCGCCAACTACTACCTGCTCATGGTCCTGATCATGGCGCTCGTGGTCACGATCTACCGCCGCGCCTCCGACTCCCGCATCGGCCGATCCTGGATCGCCATCCGCGAGGACGAGACCGCCGCCACCGCCATGGGCATCAACGGCTTCCGCGTCAAGCTCATCGCCTTCGCCCTCGGCGCCACCCTCGCCGGCCTCGCCGGCACGGTCAGCGCCCACGTCACCTACAGCGTGGTGCCCAACCCGTACCAGTTCGCCGGAGCGGCCCCGCCCAACTCCGCGTTCCTCCTCGCCGCCGTCGTCCTCGGCGGCATGGGCACCGTCTCCGGACCCTTCCTCGGCGCCGCCCTGCTCTACCTGCTCCCGGAGAAGCTCGTCGCCCTCCAGGACAAGTCACTCCTCGCCTTCGGCATCGCGCTCATCCTCCTGATGCGCTTCCGCCCCGAAGGCATCATCCCCAACCGCCGACGCCAGCTGGAATTCCACGAGACCGGCCAACTCGACGTACCGGACACCACGACCCTGACCGACGAACCGGCCATCACCAAGGCAGGGGCGTAGAGAGCCATGACGACACCAGTACTCGAAGCCCGTGACGTCACCATGCGCTTCGGCGGCCTCACCGCCGTCCGATCCGTCGACTTCACCGTCAACTCCGGCGAGATCGTAGGCCTCATCGGCCCCAACGGCGCCGGCAAGACCACCTTCTTCAACTGCCTCACCGGCCTCTACGTCCCCACCGAGGGCACCGTCTCCTACCAGGGCACGGTCCTTCCCCCCAAGCCCCACCTCGTCACCAAGGCCGGCATCGCCCGCACCTTCCAGAACATCCGCCTGTTCGCCAACATGACGGTCCTGGAAAACGTCCTCGTCGGCCGCCACACCCGCACCAAGGAAGGCCTCTGGTCGGCCCTCCTGCGCGGCCCCGGCTTCAAGAAGGCCGAAAAGGCCAGCGAAGAACGCGCCATGGAACTCCTGGAGTTCATCGGCCTCGCCCACAAGCGCGACCACCTCGCACGCAACCTCCCCTACGGCGAACAGCGCAAGCTGGAGATCGCACGCGCCCTCGCGTCCGAGCCCGGCCTGCTCCTGCTCGACGAGCCGACCGCCGGCATGAACCCCCAAGAGACGCGCGCCACCGAAGAGTTGGTCTTCGCGATCCGCGACAAGGGCATCGCCGTCCTCGTCATCGAGCACGACATGCGCTTCATCTTCAACCTCTGCGACCGCGTCGCCGTCCTCGTCCAGGGCGAAAAACTCGTCGAAGGCACCTCCGACGTCGTCCAGGCCGACGAACGCGTCGTCGCCGCCTACCTCGGCGAACCGTTCGAAGGCACACCCGAGGACACCCCGCCCGCAACGGAAGCGGAGAGCACCACCAGCGCCGAGGGAGAAGCCCAGTGACCGCACTGCTAGAGGTCGAGGACCTCAAGGTCTCCTACGGCAAGATCGAAGCCGTCAAGGGCATCTCCTTCAGCGTCGAGGCCGGCCAGGTCGTCACCCTCATCGGCACCAACGGCGCCGGCAAGACGACGACCCTCCGCACCCTCTCGGGCCTGCTCCAGCCCTCCGGCGGCAAGATCACCTTCGACGGCAAGCCGCTCAACAGCGTCCCCGCCCACAAGATCGTCGCCCTCGGCCTGGCCCACTCCCCCGAAGGCCGGCACATCTTCCCCCGCCTCACCATCGCGGAGAACCTCCAGCTCGGCGCCTTCCTCCGCAAGGACAAGGAAGGCATCGAAAAGGACATCCAGCGCGCCTACGACCTCTTCCCCATCCTCGGAGAACGTCAGAAGCAGGCCGCGGGAACCCTCTCCGGCGGCGAGCAGCAGATGCTGGCCATGGGCCGCGCGCTCATGTCCCAGCCGAAACTGCTCATGCTGGACGAGCCGTCCATGGGCCTCTCCCCGATCATGATGCAGAAGATCATGGCGACCATCGTCGAACTCAAGGCCTCGGGCACGACGATCCTCCTCGTCGAACAGAACGCCCAAGCAGCCCTGTCGCTCGCCGACCAGGGCCACGTCATGGAGGTCGGCAACATCGTCCTCTCCGGCACGGGCGAGGACCTGCTGCACGACGAATCGGTACGGAAGGCGTACCTCGGCGAGGACTGACGTCCCTGCCGCAGCACTTCCCTACGACGAGGCCCGCGCCCCCAGCTCGGGGGCGCGGGCCTCGTCGTAGTCACCGTCTCGTGGGTCAGCCCTTCGAGGACTTCTTCTCGTCCGCGTCCTGGATGACCGCCTCGGCGACCTGCTGCATCGACATCCGACGGTCCATCGACGTCTTCTGGATCCACCGGAACGCGGCGGGCTCGCTCAGCCCGTACTCGGTCTGAAGGATCGACTTCGCACGGTCGACCAGCTTGCGGGTCTCCAGCCGCAGCGTGAGGTCGGCGACCTCCTGCTCCAGCTGCTTCAGCTCGGTGAAGCGCGACACCGCCATCTCGATCGCGGGCACGACGTCACTCTTGCTGAACGGCTTCACCAGGTACGCCATCGCACCGGCGTCCCGAGCCCGCTCCACAAGGTCGCGCTGCGAGAACGCGGTGAGCATCAGCACGGGCGCGATGCCCTCCTCGGCGATCTTCTCGGCGGCGGAGATACCGTCCAGCTTCGGCATCTTCACGTCGAGGATCACCAGGTCGGGCTTGTGCTCACGGGCCAGCTCGACGGCCTGCTCACCGTCACCGGCCTCACCGACGACGGTGTACCCCTCTTCTTCGAGCATCTCTTTGAGATCGAGCCGGATCAGGGCCTCGTCCTCGGCGATGACGACACGGGTCGTCAGCGGAGGCACGTGCGACTTGTCGTCGTCGGGCGCGTCTACGGGCTGGGGCGACTCGGGGGCGGTCACGGGGGCTCCTCGTTCAGGGCACGGGGGTAGTGCTGACAAGAGCCTACCTAGCTGCGATAAGGTAGGGGCACAGCGGGAGACCGCTGACCTTCGTATCGAAGGGGCCCCGGTAGCCCAGCGGTAGAGGCCATGGATTCAAAACCCATCCAGCGTCGGTTCGAATCCGACTCGGGGCACTTTTCCTTCAAATCGAAGGCTGCTATTTAAGCGGAGGCTCACGTTCGCGTGAACCTCCGCTTTTTGCTGCGTGTCACGGCGACCACTCTCACAGAGCGTCCACATGTACGACATCAGCACACGCAAGCGAGCCCTCGCACTGGTCGAACAAGGCCGCAGCCTCAACTCCGTGAGCCGCGAGACCGGCATCTCACGCGCAGCGATCCGCTCTTGGCAGGATCGGCTCGAACCGCTGCCCAGCATCTCGACTCCAGACCCCGGACCACCCGCCGACGACCCCGCATACGCGTACCTCCTGGGCCTCTACCTCGGCGACGGCTGCATCAGCGCCCATCCCCGAGGAACCGGCTACTACTTGAGGATCGCGTGCGCCAACGCATGGCCGGGGCTCCTTCAACTGTGCCGCGAGGCCGTCACGAAGGTACGCCCAGGCATCGGCGTCTACGCACTCCAGAAGGAGGGCTACGCGATGGTCACCAGTCACTCCCGGCACTGGCCCAATCTGTTCCCCCAGCATGCGCCCGGCAAAAAGCACGAACGCCGCATCGCCCTCGAACCTTGGCAACAAGACATCGTCGACACCCACCCCTGGGAATTCGTCCGGGGCCTCATCCACTCCGACGGCTGCCGAATGACGAACTGGACGACTCGGGTCGTCGGCGGCGAGACAAAGCGCTACGAATACCCCCGCTACTTCTTCACCAACCTGTCCAGGGACATCAGGCAGCTCTACACCGACACCCTCGACAAAGTCGGCGTCAGCTGGAAACAGGCGAACGCCCACAACATCTCCGTCGCCCGCAAACCCTCAGTAGCCCTCATGGACACCCACGTAGGTCCCAAACACTGACCCCCCGCCGCTACTTGGGGCTGTCGTCCTCGCCGACGTGGTGCACGCGGACGAGGTTGGTGGAGCCGGCCACTCCAGGGGGTGAGCCCGCGGTGATGACGACGATGTCGCCCTTCTGGCAGCGGCCATATTTGAGGAGGAGTTCGTCCACCTGGTCGACCATCGCGTCGGTGGAGTCGACGTGGGGGCCGAGGATGGTCTCCACGCCCCAGGTCAGGGTGAGTTGGGCGCGGGTGGCCGGGTCGGGGGTGAAGGCCATCACGGGGATGGGGGACCTGTAGCGGGACAACCGCCGTACCGTGTCGCCGGATTGAGTGAAGGCCACCAGGTACTTCGCGCCCAGGAAGTCGCCCATCTCGGCGGCCGCTCGGGCCACCGCGCCGCCCTGGGTGCGGGGCTTGTTGCGTTCGGTCAGTGGGGGCAGGCCCTTGGCGAGGATGTCCTCCTCGGCGGCTTCGACGATGCGGGCCATGGTGGTGACGGTCGCGATGGGGTAGTTGCCGACGCTGGTCTCGCCGGAGAGCATCACCGCGTCCGTGCCGTCGATGACGGCGTTCGCCACGTCCGAAGCTTCGGCCCTGGTCGGGCGGGAGTTCTCGATCATCGAGTCGAGCATCTGGGTGGCGACGATGACCGGCTTGGCGTTGCGCTTGGCCAGTTTGATCGCGCGCTTCTGGACGATCGGAACCTGTTCGAGGGGCATTTCGACGCCGAGGTCGCCGCGGGCGACCATGATGCCGTCAAAGGCGGCGACGATGCCGTCGATGGCCTCGACCGCCTGGGGTTTCTCGACCTTGGCGATGACGGGGAGGCGGTGGCCCTCCTCGTCCATGATGCGGTGGACGTCGTCGATGTCCTTGCCGCTGCGGACGAAGGAGAGGGCGATGACGTCGAAGCCGGCGCGCAGCGCCCAGCGGAGGTCGTCCTCGTCCTTGTCGGAGAGGGCGGGGACGGAGACGGAGACTCCGGGGAGGTTGAGACCCTTGTGGTCGGAGACCATGCCGCCTTCGACGACCTTGGTGTGGACGCGGGGGCCGTCGACGGAGGTGACTTCGAGGCAGACCTTGCCGTCGTCGACGAGGATACGTTCGCCGGGGGTGACGTCGGTGGCGAGTCCGGCGTAGGTGGTGCCGCAGGACTGGCGGTCGCCTTCGGCGCCTGTTTCGACGGTGATGGTGAAGGTGTCTCCGCGTTCAAGGAGTACGGGGCCTTCGGTGAATCGGCCGAGTCGAATCTTCGGACCTTGAAGGTCGGCGAGCATTCCGATGCTGCGGCCGGTCTCTTCGGCGGCCTTTCGGACGCGCTGGAAACGCTCCTCGTGTTCGGCGTGGGTGCCGTGGCTGAGGTTGAAGCGGGCTACGTCCATTCCGGCTTCGACCAGGGCTTTGATCTGGTCGTACGAGTCGGTGGCGGGGCCCAAAGTACAGACGATTTTTGCTCGGCGCATGGTTTGAGCCTAGGCCTTACCGACGGGTAGGGAATTGGTCGCGCATGACTACTCAACAACCTTTGGGTGAAGGGTTATTGACAAGGCTTGAATGTGCGGCGGGGTGCTCCAATGAGCGTTCGAATGGTCGCCATATGAACTCCGGTCACAGAATCGGAGGCGCCATCGTGAAGCGGGCGTTGACCTGGGCGTAGACGTGTTGCCGTTGGGGTTCGAGGTCGAGGGGTGCGGCGGTGGTGTCCTCGGCGGCGGCGCCGGCGAGGGACATGGAGCGCATACGGCGCTGGGGGGTGCCGTAGGTTTCGGCGTTCTCGGCGCCGATGTCGGCGAGTTCGACGAGGGCGGCGAGGGTGGTGCCGAGTGCTTCGGCGTATTCGCGGGCGCGTTGGACGGCTTCGCGTACGGCTTGCTGGCGGGCCTGGCGGTGGACGGGTGAGTCGGGTCGGAGGGCCCACCAGGGGCCGTCGACGCGGGTGAGTTCGAGGTCGGCGAGGCGGGTGGTGAGTTCGCCGAGGGTGGTGAAGTCGGCGAGTTCGGCGGTGATGTGGACTCTGCCGTGGTAGCGGTGGACGCGTTCGCCGCGGCCGTGCTTGGTGAGTTCGGGGGTGATGGAGAAGCCGCCGGTTTCGAGGCGTTCGACTGCTTCGCCGTAGCTTTTGACGAGGTCGAGGACGGTGGCGTTGCGGCGGGTGAGGTCGTCGAGGGCGGTGCGGCGGTCGGTGCCGCGGGCGGCGACGGTGATGCCGATGCGGGCGATCTCGGGGTCGACTTCGAGGCGGGCTTCGCCGCGGACGGCGATGCGGGGTGCGTCGGGGGTGCCGTAGGGGACGGCGGGTTGGGGTTCGTCCGGGGTGGTCATACGTCCCACTCTGTCAGTCGTGCCGCCTGCTGGTCATCAGATCGAAACCTGCGGGACCTGTCGCATCCAGTAAGAAGCAAGTAAGAATCTACGCGCGTTGTTGACCGTTTCCCGAGGAGATCGAGACATGCCCTTGAACCGCCGGAAGTTCCTGAAGAAGTCCGCCGTGACGGGTGCGGGGGTGGCGCTGGCCGGTGCGGCGGCGGCTCCGGTGGCGCAGGCCGCGGAGAAGAAGCCGGGCAGGCAGCCGAAGCGGTACTCGCTGACGGTGATGGGCACGACGGACCTGCACGGGCATGTCTTCAACTGGGACTACTTCAAGGACGCGGAGTACTCGGACGCCAAGGGCAACGCGATGGGTCTGGCGCGGGTGTCGACGCTGGTGAACCAGATCCGGCAGGAGAAGGGTCGGCGGAACACGCTGCTGCTGGACGCGGGCGACACGATCCAGGGCACTCCGCTGACGTACTACTTCGCGAAGGTGGATCCGATCACCGCGAAGGGTGGTCCGGTGCATCCGATGGCGCAGGCGATGAACGCGATCGGGTACGACGCGGCGGCGCTGGGCAACCACGAGTTCAACTACGGCATCGAGACGCTGCGGAAGTTCGAGGACCAGTGCCGTTTCCCGCTGCTGGGGGCGAACGCGCTGGACGCGAAGACGCAGAAGCCGGCGTTCCCGCCGTACTTCATCAAGAAGTTCCAGGTGCCGGGGGCGCCGCCGGTGAAGGTGGCGGTGCTGGGGCTGACCAATCCCGGCATCGCGATCTGGGACAAGGCGTATGTGCAGGGGAAGTTGACGTTCCCGGGGCTTGAGGAGCAGGCGGCGAAGTGGGTGCCGAAGCTGCGGTCGATGGGTGCGGATGTCGTCGTGGTGTCGGCGCATTCGGGGTCGTCGGGGACGTCGTCGTACGGTGATCAGCTGCCGTACGTGGAGAACTCGGCGGCCCTGGTGGCGCAGCAGGTGCCGGGGATCGACGCGATTCTCGTGGGTCACGCGCATGTGGAGATCCCGGAGTTGAGGGTCACGAACACGGCGACGGGGAAGACGGTCGTGCTGTCCGAACCGCTGTGTTTCGCCGAGCGGTTGAGCGTGTTCGACTTCGAGTTGGTCTTCGAGAAGGGGCGTTGGACGGTCGAGTCGGTGGCGGCTTCGCTGCGGGACGCGAAGACCGTTGCGGACGATCCGAAGATCACGCGGTTGCTGAAGGACGAGCACGCGCTGGTCGTGGAGTACGTCAACCAGGTGGTCGGTAAGGCGACGGCGACGCTGACGACGGTGGAGGCGCGGTACAAGGACGCGCCGATCATCGATCTGATCACCAAGGTCCAGGAGGACGTGGTGAAGGCGGCGTTGGCGGGGACGGCGTATGCGTCGCTGCCGGTGATCGCGCAGGCTTCGCCGTTCTCACGGACGTCGGAGATCCCGGCGGGCGAGGTGACGATCCGGGATCTGTCGGGTCTGTATGTGTACGACAACACGTTGGTGGCGAAGTTGCTGACGGGTGCTCAGGTGCGGGCGTATCTGGAGTACTCGGCGCAGTACTTCGTGCAGACGGCCGCCGACGCGGTCGTGGACACGGAGAAGCTGACGAACGCGGCCGGCCGTCCGGACTACAACTACGACTACGTGTCCGGGTTCTCGTACGAGATCGACATCGCGCAGGCGGCCGGTTCGCGGATCAGGAACCTGACGTACAACGGTGCGGCGCTGGACGACGCGCAGCAGTTCGTGCTGGCGGTGAACAACTACCGGGCGAACGGCGGTGGTGCGTTCCCGCATGTGGCGTCGGCGACCGAGGTGTGGTCGGAGTCGACGGAGATCCGGACGCGGATCGCGGAGTGGGTGACCGCGAAGGGTGTGCTGGATCCGGCCGAATTCGCCTCGGTGGACTGGAAGTTGACGCGGAACGGGACGCCTGTCTTCTAGTGCCGGCCTGTCTTCCGGTGCCTGCTGGAGCCCTCACCTTCCTTCGACGAGGGGGGTGAGGGTGCGGGCGGCCTGGCGGGCCTGGGGGATCTGGGCCTGGGGGTCGAGTCCGAAGGTGGTGAAGGCGGTTCGGCCGGGCAGGGGGTAAGGCTCTTTGCCGGTCAGGGAGTTGAGGATGGTGGCGCTGCGCCAGGCGGCGAGGCCGAGGTCGGGGGCGCCGACGCCGTGGGTGTGGAGTTCGGCGTTCTGGACGTAGACCTGGCAGCCGGCGCCGGTGACGGAGGGGTCGAGGACGAGTCTGAACTGCTCGTCGACGCGCGGGCGTTCGGCGCTGTCGCGGCGCAGGTAGGGGTCGAGTCCGGCGAGGATGCGGCCGAGGGGGCGTTCGCGGTAGCCGGTGGCGAGGACGACGGCGTCGGTGGTGAGGCGGGAGCGGGTGTTCTGCTGGAGGTGCTCCAGGTGGAGTTCGACCTTGGTGGTCGCGATGCGGCCCGCGGTGCGGACGCGGACGCCGGGGGTGAGGACGGCGTCGGGCCAACCGCCGTGCAGGGTGCGGCGGTAGAGCTCGTCGTGGATGGCGGCGATGGTGTCGGCGTCGATGCCCTTGTGGAGTTGCCACTGTGCGGTGACGAGGCGGTCGCGGACGGGTTCGGCGAGGGCGTGGAAGTAGCGGGTGTAGTCGGGGGTGAAGTGTTCCAGGCCGAGCTTGGAGTACTCCATGGGGGCGAAGGCCTCGCTGCGGCCGATCCAGTGGAGTTTCTCGTGTCCCGCGGGGCGGTTGCGGAGCAGGTCGAGGAAGACCTCGGCGCCGGTCTGTCCGGAGCCGATGACGGTGATGTGCTCGGCGGCGAGGAACGTTTCGCGGTGGGCGAGGTAGTCGGCGGCGTGGATGACGGGGACGCCGGGTGCTTCGACGAGGGGCTTGAGCGGGTCGGGGACGTAGGGGGCGGTGCCGACGCCGAGGACGATGTTCTTGGTGTAGGTGCGGCCCAGCGCCTCGGCTTCTCCGTCGCTGTCGAGCTGGGTGAAGTCGACCTCGAAGACGTCGCGTTCGGGGTTGAAGCGGACGGCGTCGACCTGGTGGCCGAAGTGGAGTCCGGGGAGGCTGTCGGCGACCCAGCGGCAGTAGGCGTCGTACTCGGCGCGCTGGATGTGGAAGCGCTCGGCGAAGTAGAAGGGGAAGAGCCGGTCGCGGGCCTTCAGGTAGTTGAGGAAGGACCAGGGGCTGGCGGGGTCGGCGAGGGTCACCAGGTCTGCCAGGAAGGGGACTTGGACGGTGGCGCCGTCGATGAGGAGGCCGGGGTGCCAGTCGAAGCCGGGGCGCTGTTCGTAGAAGACGGTGTCGAGTTCGGTGAGCGGGTGGGCGAGGGCGGCGAGGGAGAGGTTGAAGGGGCCGATGCCGATGCCGACCAGGTCGCGGGGTGGATCGGGTTCGTGGCGTGGGGGGTTGGGGGTCTGGGGGTGACCCGTCGGGGGGTGGCTCATCGGGGGGTGTGTCCTTCCACCAGTTTCAGGAGGGCGGCCAGGTCGTCGGGCCGGGTGTGGGGGTTGAGGAGGGTGGCCTTGAGCCAGAGCCTGCCGTCGAGGGCGGCCCGGCCGAGGACGGCGCGTCCGTCGTGGAGGAGTTGTCGGCGTACGGCGGCGACGGCTTCGTCGGTGGCTTCGGCGGGGCGGAACAGGACGGTGCTGATGACGGGTGGGTCGTAGAGTTCGAAGCCGGGGTGGTTGTGGACCATGGCGGCGAACTCCCGTGCGCGGGCGCAGACTTGGTCGACGAGGGTGCCGAGTCCGGTGCGGCCGAGGGTTTTCAGGGTGACGGCGAGTTTGAGGACGTCGGGGCGTCGGGTGGTGCGCATGGAGCGGCCGAGGAGGTCGGGGAGGCCTGCTTCGGTGTCGTCGTCGGCGTTGAGGTAGTCGGCGCGCTGGGTGAGGGCGGCGAGGTCGCGGGGGTGGCGTACGGCGAGGAGGCCGGCGGCGACGGGCTGCCAGCCGAGTTTGTGCAGGTCGAGGGTGACGGTGTGGGCGCGGTCGAGGCCGGCGAGTTTGTCGCGGTGGCGGTCGCTGAAGACGAGGCCTCCGCCGTAGGCGGCGTCGATGTGGAGGCGGGCGCCGTGGGCGGCGCACAGGCCGGCGATCTCGGGGAGGGGGTCGATGAGGCCGGCGTCGGTGGTGCCTGCGGTGGCGGCGACCAGGACGGAGCCGCGGGGGCCCGGGAGTGCGGTGAGGGCCTCGTCGAGGGCGGCGGGGTCGAGGGTGCCCGCGGGCGCGGGGACGACGACGGGGGCGGGCAGGCCGAGGAGCCAGGCGGCGCGGGGCAGCGAGTGGTGGGCGTTGGAGCCGCACACCAACTGGACGGTGCCGCTGTGGGCTTCGCGGGCGAGGAGCAGGGCGAGTTGGTTGGCTTCGGTGCCGCCGCTGGTGACGAGGGCGTCGGCGAGGCCGATCTCGTGGGCGAGGGTGCGGGTGACGAGGGCTTCGAGGGCGGAGGCGGCGGGGGCCTGGTCCCAGGAGTCGAGGGAGGGGTTGAGCGCGCTGACGGCGAGGTCGGCGGCGGTGGCGACGGCGAGCGGCGGGCAGTGCAGGTGTGCCGCGCACAGCGGGTCGGCGGGGTCGGCGGCGCCTTCGGCGAGGGCGTGCACGAGGGTGCGCAGGGCGGTCGGGTCGCCGTCTTCGGGGAGTACGTCCCCTACGGCGTCGCGCATGCGGGCGGCTACCGCGTCGGGGCCGCCCGCGGGGAACGGTCCGCCTCGTGCGCGGCGTCCGGTGCCGAGCGCGTCGAGGACGGTGTCGAGCAACGGCCGTAGGGCGTCGGGGCCTTCGGCGCCTGAGGCGAGGGGCGCGTTGCTCATGGGCTGTCCTCCGGGGCGCGGGGCAGGGGCGGTTCCAGCTTGTACCTGGATGGGTCGGCGCGCCCGGGAAGAACAACGATCAGAACCCGAAAGTGTTGTGTGACCGGTGTGGGAGGGTCACCGGAAGTCGTCCGCGTGGTCCTTCGCCCAGGTGCTGAAGGGGCGGGCGGGTACGCCGGTGATCTCCTCGACCGTGGTGGTGATCTCCGGTGTCGTGCCGACGCTTCCGCCGAAGGCCTTGAGGAGGCCGGGGAGCATTTCCGGGGGTACGTGGGGGAAGAGTTCGGGGCCGACCTCGTCCACGGGGATCTCGTCGAAGCGCAGGTCGCGGCCGATGGCGTGGCCGATCGCGGTGATCTGCTGGGCCGTGGTGACCGGTTCGGGGCCGGAGAGGCGGTGGACCGCTCCTTCGTGGCCGGGGTCGAGGAGGGCGCGTTCGGCGACGGCGGCGATGTCGTCCTCGTGGATCGGTGCCGAGACGCCGTCGGCGAAGGGGCCGCGTACGGTGTCGCTCGCGCGGATCTGCGGGGCCCATTGGAGGGCGTTGGTCGCGAAGGCGTTGGGTCGTAGGAAGGTCGCCGGGAGGCCGCTGTCGCGTAGGTGTTGTTCGGCCTTGGTGTGCCAGATGTGGATGGGGTGGCTGGTGTCGGCGCCCTCGCGGATGATTCCGGAGGAGAGCATGACGACGTGCCGGACGCCGGCCGCGCGGGCCGCGTCGAGGAGTGCCGGGATGGTGTCGCCGGTGGCCCGGAGGTTCAGGAAGAGCTGGGTGGCGCCGGTGAACAGGGCGGCGGGGTCGTCGAGTTGGTGGCGGACGACTTCGGCCTGCTGCGGTAATGCGGCCCGCTGGGGGTCGCGGGTGAGTGCCCGCACGGGCCGGCCGGCGGCGGTGAGGCGTTCCACCAGTGCGCGGCCGACGTTGCCGGTGGCGCCTGTCACTACGATCACGGGTTCCTCCTGGGGCTGATCGTCCTTGGCGGCATCGAGCCTAGGAAGGACGATCAGCCCGCCGCATCGTCGGCAGGGACGAGGCGGGTCCGTGACGGCGTAGGGCCTCGGTCCTACGCCTCCCGTACCCGCAACGCCCGTGCCAGGTCGTCGAGTTGGTCGACGAGCTTGCGGCGCAGGGCCGGGATGAGGTCGGCGTCGCGCAGGCAGTCCTCGCCGAGGCGGAGGGTTTCCGGTTCGACGGCGTGGGTGGGGAAGGCCCAGCGGCCGGCGGCTTCGGCGATGGCGGGGCCGCGGCGGGCGGCGAGGGTGACCGCGTCCTCGTAGAAGCGGGGCACGTACTCCCGTACGAGATCGGCCTGTTCGGGTTGCCAGAAGCCCTGGGCGGTGGCGGTGAAGAGGTAGTTGGAGAGGTCGTCGGCGGTGAACATCGCCTCCCAGGCCGTGCGTTTGGCCTCGGGGTCGGGCAGGGCGGCGCGGCAGCGGGCGGCGCCTTCCTGGCCGGTGGCGGACGGGTCCCGCGCCAACTCGGCGGCGATCGCGGTCTCTTCGGTGGCGCCGAGGACGGCGAGGCGGGACAGGACGCGCCAGCGCAGCTCGGGGTCGAGTTCGGGGCCGCCGGGCACGGTGCCCTCGGTGAGCCAGGCGGCGATGGTGTCGGGGTGGGCGGCGACGTCGATGAAGTGGCGTACGGCGATGAGGCGCAGGCCGGGGTCGGAGCCGTCCTCGGTGCGGCGGATGAGGTCGCGGCACAGGGCGGTGAGGGTGGTGAGGGCGGCCGGGCGGTCCTCGGGGGTGAGGTAGCGGTCGGCGACCTGGGCGGAGGCGAAGGCCAGGACGCCTTGTACGAGGGCGAGGTCGGTCTCGTGCGGGAGGTGGGCGCGGGCGGCGTCCAGGTAGGCGGAGGCGGGGAGTTCGCCGTCGCGGACCGCGTCGCGCAGGGCGTTCCAGACGACCGCGCGGGTGAGGGGTTCGGGGAGGCCGGAGAGGCTGGTGCGGACGGTTTCGAAGGAGTCGGGGTCGAAGCGGACCTTGGCGTAGGTGAGGTCGCCGTCGTTGAGGAGGAGCAGTGCGGGGCGCTTGCCGAGGGCCTGGGGATCGCTCTGCGGGATGTCGAGGTCGAGGCGTTCCCGCAGGACGAGGCGGCCGGTGTCGCCGAGGTCCTGGTCGTAGAGGCCGACGGCGATGCGGTGGGGGCGGCTGCCGGCGCGGTCGACGGTGAGGGTGTGGGTGCCGTCGTCGGCGCGGGTGGTGGTGGGCGTGAGGGTGTCGACGCCCGTGGTGCGCAGCCATACGTCCGCCCAGGCGTGGACGTCGCGTTCGGTGCCGGAGGCGAGGGAGTCGATGAAGTCGGCGAGGGTGGCGTTGGCGAACTTGTGGCGGGCGAAGTGGGTGTTGATGCCGGCGAGGAAGTCCTTCTCGCCGAGCCAGGCCACCAACTGCCGTAGCGCGGAGGCTCCCTTGGCGTAGGAGATGCCGTCGAAGTTGAGGAGGGCGGAGGCGGTGTCGTCGACGTTCTCGGGGGCCACGGGGTGGGTGGAGGGGCGCTGGTCGGCGTCGTAGCCCCAGGCCTTGCGGACGACGCCGAAGTCGGTCCAGGTGTCGGTGAAGCGGGTGGCTTCGGTGAGGGTCTGGTAGCCCATGTACTCGGCGAAGGACTCGTTGAGCCAGATGTCGTCCCACCACTGGAGGGTGACGAGGTCGCCGAACCACATGTGGGCCATCTCGTGGGCGATGACCATGCCGCGGGTCTGGCGCTCGGTGTCGGTGACGGCGGAGCGGTAGACGAACTCGTCGCGGAAGGTGACCAGGCCGGGGTTCTCCATGGCGCCGGCGTTGAACTCGGGGACGAAGGCCTGGTCGTAGGAGTCGAAGGGGTAGGGCTCCTCGAACTTCTCGTGGTAGCGGTCGTAGCACTGGCGGGTGATGTCGAGGATCTCCTCGGCGTCCGCGTCGAGGTGGGGGGCCAGGGAGCGGCGGCAGTGGATGCCGAAGGGCAGTCCGCGGTGTTCGGTGCGGATCGAGTGCCAGGGGCCGGCGGCGACGGCTACGAGGTAGGTGGAGATGAGGGGGGTGGTGGCGGCCTGCCAGCGGCCTTCGCCGAGGTGTTCGGTGATGCCGTTGGCGAGGACGGTCCAGCCTTGGGGGGCCGTGACGGAGAGGTCGAAGACGGCCTTGAGGTCGGGCTGGTCGAAGGCGGCGAAGACGCGCTGGACGTCGTTCATGAACAGCTGGGTGTAGAGGTAGGTCTCGCCGTCGGTGGGGTCCGTGAAGCGGTGCATGCCTTCGCCGGTGCGGGAGTAGCGCATGCTCGCGTCGACGCGCAGTTCGTGCTCGCCGGCGGTGAGGGCGGGCAGCGGGAGCCGGTTCTCGACGAGTTGTTCGGGGTCGAGGGGGTGTCCGTCGAGGGTGACGGAGCGCAGCTCGGCGGGCTTGAGTTCGACGAAGGTGTCCGCGTCTGCACGAGCGGTGAACCTGATGACGGTGCGGGAGTCGAAGGTGTCTTCGCCCGTCGTCAGATCGAGTTCGATCGTGTAGTGGTGGACGTCGAGGAGCCTGGCACGGGTCTGCGCTTCGTCGCGCGTCAGTACGGACATGGTGGACATGCTGCCTGATGGCACTGACATGGCACAGAGCAGGTCCGGTACGCGGCCTATGTCCGGTCGGGGGCGGGAGTGGGGCCGTCGGCGGAGGCCGTGTTCTGGGCGTCGCGCTGGTTGGGCACGCGCGCGTCCGGGTGAGGCAGGGCGGGGCGGGATTCCTGGGGCTCCTTGAGGAGGGCGCGCAGTTCGCGGAGTTCCTGCTCCAGGGCCAGGTGGCGCTGGTGGGCGTCGTAGAGGTAGCGGATCTTGGTGCGCAGGGTCCAGGGGTCGACGGGTTTGGTGATGAGGTCGGCGACGCCGAGGCCGAAGGCGGTGGCGGTCAGTTCGGGGTCGAGGCCGAAGCCGGTGAGGAGGACCACGGGGATGTGCTGGGTCTGTTCGAGGCGGCGCAGATAGCGGACCACGTCGAGGCCGCTGACGCCGGGCATCCGTACGTCGAGCAGGAGCAGGCCGACCTGGCCGCGGAGCACCTGCTTGAGGGCCTCGTCGCCGCTGGTGGCGCGGGCGAGCCGGTAGCCCAGCGGAGCGAGGGCGCTCTCCAGCGCGTACAGCGTGTCCTCATGGTCGTCGACGATGAGGATCCTGGCATCCGACGGCATGACCCGAGGCCCCTCCCGCGTGGGACGACCAGCTTATGACGCAGACGCTGACGGGGTGTGCCCGTCGGCTGACAACGAGTGCACATGCAGGTGCACAGCGCAGCATCACCCCGAACGCACCCCGGTGTCACGCCCCTTACGGGTCCGGCGGGCTCAGTTCGCCGTGGGTGAACCGCCGTTCACGGCGTCCTCCGCGATGCGCTCGTGGTGGCGGATCACCTCGCCGATGATGAAGTTGAGGAACTTCTCGGCGAACGCCGGGTCCAGTTTGGCGCTTTCGGCCAGGGCGCGCAGGCGCTCGATCTGGCGGGCCTCGCGGGCCGGGTCGGCGGGCGGCAGCCGGTGGGTGGCCTTGAGGAAGCCGACCTGCTGGGTGGCCTTGAAGCGTTCGGCGAGCATGTGGACGACGGCCGCGTCGATGTTGTCGATGCTGTCGCGCAGCCTGGCCAGTTCCTCGCGCACGGCGGGGTCGACGTCACCGGTTCCGTTGTTGCTGGTGGTCATGGGCGACCACCCTACGTGGAGTGCGGCCACCCGATCATCGGCGGATCGGCGGGATCGGGCACCTGGTCGCTCCAGCCGCCGGGGACGGTACGGCCCTGCTGGGCGCGGAAGCGGACGGGGGGCATGCCGACGCGGCGGGTGAACAGGCGGGAGAAGTAGGCGGGGTCGTCGTAGCCGACGCGGCGGGCGACGGCGGCGACGGGCAGTTCGGTGGCGGCGAGGAGTTCTTTCGCGCGCCCCAGGCGGATGCCGAGGAGGTAGTCCTTGGGGCTGCAGCCGGCGCCCCGGCGGACGGCGGCGCGCAGGGCGGCGGGGGTCATGCCGTGCCGGGCCGCGTGGTCGGCGACGGTCAGCGGCAGACAGGCGTCGCGGGCGAGGGCCTGGAGAACCGGGTCGCCGTCCGGGGCGAGATCGGCGCGGGCCCGGCGCAGGGCCACCAGGAGTTCATGGACGGCGGCCCCGGTCTCCACCTCCAGGAGAGGGTTTCCGCGGCGCGCGGCGCGGGCCATGCGCCCGATGACCGCGCGGGGTCCGCTCGCGTCCGAGAGGGCCACCACGGGCCGCTCCGGCTCGATGTAGCCGAGTTCGGTGTACGTCGCCGTAGCGGGCCCGGTGAAGTCGACGAACCCCTCGTCCCAGCCGGCGCCGGGGTCGGGCGCGTAGTGGTGCGGCACTCCGGGGGTGAGCCACAGCAGGGCGGGCGCGGTGACGGTCGTACGACGTCCGTCCGGGGTGAGGTACCAGCCGCCGCCCGCGCTGATCACCACGGCCACGTGGTGGTCGAGGGTGCGGGGTCCGACGGTGGGGAGTTCGCCGTACTGGAGGCCCACGCCGAGGCAGGCGAGGCCGAGGCGGTGGTGGGCGGGTGCGGGCGTGAAGAACCGCATCCAGGTGTGGTACATCCGCGCCCCCTCGCGCATTGCCCGGTTCACACAATGCTCGGTCCAAGTAGTGGCGATCTTTGTCCATGGACGTGATCGCCGCCAAGGGGAGAGAGTCGGGGCATGAGCGAGTTCACCGTGGGCGACAGGGACTTTCTGCTGGACGGGCGGCCGGTGCGGCTGCTGTCCGGGGCGCTGCACTACTTCCGGGTGCACGAGGCGCACTGGGGGCACCGGCTGGCGATGCTGCGGGCGATGGGCCTCAACTGCGTGGAGACGTACGTCCCGTGGAACCTGCACGAGCCGGCGCAGGGCGAGTTCCGGGACGTGGCGGCGCTGGGCCGGTTCCTGGACGCGGCCCGGGAGGCGGGCCTGTGGGCGATCGTGCGCCCGGGGCCGTACATCTGCGCGGAGTGGGAGAACGGCGGGCTCCCGCACTGGCTGACGGGTGAGCTGGGGCCACGCGCGCGTACCCGTGACGCACGCTTCCTGGGCCACCTGGAGCGCTGGTTCAGCAGGCTGCTGACCGAGGTCGTGCCCCGCCAACTGGACCGCGGCGGCCCGGTGATCATGGTGCAGGTCGAGAACGAGTACGGCAGCTACGGCTCCGACGCGGAGTATCTGCGGCAGGTGGAGGCGCTGTTGCGGGACCAGGGGGTCGCGGTTCCTCTGTGCACCTCGGACGGCCCCGAGGACCACATGCTGGGCGGCGGCTCCCTCCCCGGTGTCCTGGCGACGGTGAATTTCGGGTCCCACGCGCGCGAGGCCTTCGAGACGCTGCGCGCCTTCCGCTCCGAGGGGCCGTTGATGTGCATGGAGTTCTGGTGCGGCTGGTTCGACCACTGGGGCGGCGAGCACGTCGTCCGCGCGGCCGAGGACGCGGCGTCCGCGCTGCGGGAGATCCTGGAGTGCGGCGCGTCGGTCAACGTCTACATGGCGCACGGCGGCACCAACTTCGCCGGCTGGGCGGGCGCCAACCGGGGCGGCGGCGCCTTGCACGAGGGCCCGTTGGAGCCCGATGTGACGTCGTACGACTACGACGCCCCGATCGACGAGTACGGGCGCCCCACGGAGAAGTTCTGGCGCCTGCGCGAGGTGTTCGCCGAGTACGCCGACGCTCCGCTGCCCGAACTGCCGCCCGCACCGCCCGTGTTGGCCCACCCGGCCGGGGCAAGCCTGACCGGCTGGGCGTCCTTGAGTGACGTACTGGAGACACGCGGCGGACCGGAGTCCACGGGCCCGGTCCCGCCCACCTTCGAGGAACTGGACGTCGACCGCGGTCTCGTCCGCTACGAGGTGACCGTGCCGGGGCCGCGCGCCCCGTATCCGCTCACCGCGCGGGGGTTGCGGGACCTCGCGGTGGTCCACGTCGACGGGGAGCGGGCCGGGATCCTCATGGAGGGCGACGAGCAGCTCAAGGAACCCGTCGCCGGGCACGCGCGCGTGGAGCTGTGGGTGGAGTCCCTGGGGAGGACCAACTACGGGCCCCGGCTCGGGGAACCGAAGGGGATCACCGGGGGCCTGCTGCACGAACGGCAGTACCTGCACGACGTCCGCGCGCGTGGGCTGCGGCTTGACGCGCTGGACGACCTGGAGGACGTCGAGGGGATTCCGCTGGGGGCGCTGTCCCCGGGCGACTCCCCCGGCCTGTACCGGGGCACCGTCGAGGTACGGGGCGCCGGGGACGCCGTGCTCGAACTGCCGGGCTGGACGCGGGGGTTCGTGTGGGTCAACGGGTTCAACCTGGGGCGGTACTGGTCGGCGGGGCCGCAACGGGAGCTGTACGTGCCCGGACCCGTGCTGCGGGAAGGGGTGAACGACGTGTGGGTGCTGGAGCTGCAGGAGCGGGCTCCGGACACCTCCGCCGTACTGCTCCGGGCGGTGTGAACACCTAGAGTGGGAACAGGTCGGGGGCGTCTTTGGGGGTACGGACGTGGCGGACGACGGACCGGTCGAGCACGGCTACCCGCATCTGGACACGGTGCGGGACTCCATCACCGCGCTCTACAAAAGGTTGTCGTACGACACCGTCCAGACGTTCGCGACCAGTGTGGCCCCCGTCGACGTGGCGTTCTGCGACACGGACGATCTGCATCTGGGGGCGCAGCGGGTGGCCCGGGAGATGGTCCGGCACTACCGGCTCCCGGATGCCCGGCTGATCGTCAGCTTCCGTGAGATGACGCATGCGGCGAACGTCGAACTCACGGCCGGGCCCGAGTACTTCGTGGAGCTGAACGACCGGTTCCGCACGCATCGGCGGGACATCGGCGCGGCGCTCGCGCACGAGGTGATGCACGTCTATCTGCACCGCCTGGACCTGTCGTTCCCCGGCACCCGGGAGAACGAGATCCTCACGGACACGGCGGCGACGTATCTGGGGGCGGGGTGGCTGCTGCTGGACGCGTACCGGGAGGACTCGGCGTCCTCGCAGAAGCTCGGGTATCTCACGCCGGAGGAGTTCGGGTACGTCCTCGCCAAGCGGGCGCTGGTCTTCGGCGAGGATCCCTCGGTGTGGTTCACGAGTCCGCAGGCCTACACGGCGTACGTCAAGGGCATGGAGCAGGCCCGGCGCGACGAGCAGCAGCCTCCGCTCACGGCGGCGGGGTGGGCGGGGCGGCGGCGCTACGCGCACGACCGGCGGCACGGGCCCGGCGCCCAGAAAGGGGTGCCGTACGCCTTCAGCGGGGACGGGCACGGGAGCTTGCGGGTGTCGTTCCCTTGCCCCACGTGTCATCAGCGGATCAGGGTGCCGGTACGGGGGCGGGTGCGGGCTCGGTGTTCCTTGTGCCGGACGGTGTTGGAGTGCGACACGTAGGCCGGTGTGGCCGCCCACTGGGGGCTCCGCCCCCAGACCCCCGACCTGTGCCCTCCCAACCACCCGACTCGGTGGGCCAAGAAGTGGACCCACAAAGGCAGGCTCGGCGGGCCGAAAGTGCATGTTCTTCCGCCTACGCCCCGTACACCGTCCCCGGAACCTCCGCCTCCGCCAGCAGTTTCAGCACAGTCTCCCCCGCCTCCCCCGCACCCCACCGCGCCCCCTTGTCCGCGCTCGGGCCCGCCCGCCACCCCTCCATCACGGTGATGCGCCCGCCCTCCGTCTCGAAGACCCGGCCCGTGACCCCCGCGCTCGCGGCGGAGCCCAGCCATACCACCAGGGGGGAGACGTTCTCCGGGGCCATCGTGTCGAAGCCGGAGTCGGGGGCGGTCATCGTGTCGGCGAAGGTGTGTTCCGTCATGCGGGTGCGGGCCGCGGGGGCGATCGCGTTGACCTGGACGCCGTAGCGGGACAGTTCGGCGGCCGCGACGAGGGTGAGGCCGATGATGCCGGCCTTGGCGGCGCTGTAGTTGCCCTGGCCCACCGAACCCAACAGGCCTGCTCCGCTGCTGGTGTTGACGATCCGGGCGGTGGGGGTGCGGCCCGCCTTGGACTCCGCCCGCCAGTGCGCGGCGGCGTGTTTCAGGGGCAGGAAGTGGCCCTTCAGGTGGACGCGCAGCACCGCGTCCCAGTCGTCCTCGTCGAGGTTGACTAGCATCCGGTCGCGCAGGTAACCCGCGTTGTTGACCAGGGTGTCGAGGCGGCCGTAGGTCTCCAGGGCGGTCGTCACCAGCGACGCGGCACCGGTGCCGGTGGCGATGTCACCGCCGTGGGCCACCGCCTCGCCGCCCGCCGCGCGGATCTCCGCGACGACCTGGGCGGCGGGGCTGTCGGGGTCCGGGGTGCCGTCGAGGCCGACGCCGAGGTCGTTGACGACGACCCTGGCGCCCTCGGCGGCGAAGGCGAGGGCATGGGCGCGGCCCAGGCCGCGGCCCGCGCCGGTGACGACGACGACCCGGCCGTCGCAGAGAGCACTGGCACTACTGGTACTCATCTCACGTCTCCTTGTTGGCAGTTGCCGCGTCCAGGAAGGCCGGCCGCTCGCCGCCCCCGTGGACCAGGAGGCTCGCGCCGCTGATGTACGCGGCGGCGGGGGAAGCGAGGAAGACCGCCGCCGCGCCCACGTCGGTGGGGTCGGCGAGGCGGCCGAGCGGGACGGTGCGGGAGACGGCCGCGATGGCGTCCTCGCCGCCGTAGTGCAGGTGGGACGACTCCGTGCGGACCATGCCGACGACGAGGGTGTTGACGCGGATGTCCGGCGCCCACTCCACCGCCATCGAGCGGGCCAGGTTCTCCAGTCCGGCCTTGGCCGCCCCGTACGCCGCCGAGCCGGGCGAGGGGCGGCTGCCGCTGACGCTGCCGATCATCACGACCGAGCCCCTGGCCCGCCTGAGGTGTTCGTACGCGGCGAGGGAGGCGGTGAGCGGGGCGAGGAGGTTCAACTCGATGATCCGGGCGTGGCGTTCGGCCGTCGCGTCGACCAGCGGGCGGTACGGCGCGCCGCCCGCGTTGTTGACGAGGACGTCGAGCCGGGGCAGCGCGGCGAAGAACTCCCGTACGGCGTCCGGGTCGCGGAGGTCGAGGAGGCTGAACTCGGTTCCCCGGACCGGGTCTTCGGGCGGTTTGCGGGCGCAGGTCAGCACGTGGGCGCCGGCCTCGACGAAGGCGCGTGCGATACCGGCGCCGACGCCTCGGGTGCCGCCGGTGACGAGGACGGTACGGCCGTTCAACGGGCGGTCGGGCGAGTTGTCCACAGAGGGGTTGTCCACAGGGTGGTTGTCCACAGGCCCTCCCGCTCGGATTCCACGGCTGCTAGCTTCGAAGCCTCACACCTAACAAATGTTTGGTGGAAAGGTAGCTGATGCGTCCATGGGTGTCTCCACCTCCTCCCCGGAAAACTCGTTCGCGAGCAAGGGGGTCTCGGTCGTCACGGTCGACTTCCCGCCGGTGAACGCGCTGCCGGTGGACGGTTGGTTCGCGCTGGCCGACGCCGTGCGCGCGGCCGGCCGTGACCCCGGCGTGCGCTGTGTGGTGCTGGCGGCCGAGGGGCGGGGCTTCAACGCGGGCGTGGACATCAAGGAGATACAGGCGCGCGGACAGTCGGCCCTGGTCGGGGTGAACCGGGGCTGTTTCGAGGCGTTCGCCGCGGTGTACGAGTGCGAGGTGCCCGTGGTGGCGGCCGTGCAGGGCTTCTGCCTGGGCGGGGGCATCGGTCTGGTGGGGAACGCGGACGTGATCGTGGCGAGCGAGGACGCCACCTTCGGGCTGCCCGAGCTGGACCGGGGCGCGCTGGGCGCCGCCACGCATCTGGCCCGGCTGGTCCCCCAGCACCTGATGCGCGCCCTGTACTACACCTCGCGCACGGCGACGGCGGCCGAGCTGCACGCGCACGGCTCGGTGTGGCGGGTCGTACCGCGCGATGAACTGCTGTCCGCCGCGCTGGAGTTGGCGGCCGAGATAGCAGCCAAGGACGGCGAGCTGATCCGGCTCGCCAAGTCCGCGATCAACGGCATCGACCCCGTCGACGTCCGCCGCAGCTACCGCTTCGAGCAGGGCTTCACCTTCGAGGCGAGCGTCAGCGGGGTGGCCGACCGGGTCCGTGACACCTTCGGGAAGGAGGGTGCCGAAAGTGGCTGACAAGACGATGACCGCCGACGAGGTCGTCTCCCGGCTGGCGAGCGGCATGACCCTGGGCATCGGCGGCTGGGGTTCCCGCCGCAAGCCGATGTCGCTGGTCCGAGCATTGTTACGGAGCGACATCGGCGATCTCACCCTGGTGTCGTACGGCGGCCCGGACGTCGGGATGCTGGTGGCCGCCGGGCGGGTCCGCAAGCTGGTGGCGCCCTTCGTCACCCTCGACTCCATCCCGCTCGAACCGCACTACCGGGCGGGGCGCGAGCGCGGGGAGTTCGAGCTGACGGAGGTCGACGAGGGCATGTTCATGTGGGGCCTGCGCGCGGCGGCGAACCGGCTGCCGTTCCTGCCGGTGCGCGCGGGGATCGGTTCGGACGTCATGCGGGTCAACCCCGGCCTGCGGACGGTCACTTCGCCGTACGAGGACGGCGAGACGTTCGTGGCGATGCCCGCGCTGCGCCTGGACGCGGCCCTGGTGCACGTCAACCGGGCCGACCGGCTGGGCAACGGGCAGTATCTGGGCCCGGACCCGTACTTCGACGACCTGTTCTGCGAGGCGGCGGACGCGGCCTATGTCTCCTGCGAACGGATCGTGGACACGGCCGAGTTGACGAAGGAGGCACCGGCGCAGTCCCTGCTCGTCAAGCGGCTGAGCGTCACCGGGGTCGTCGAGGCGCCCGGCGGCGCCCACTTCACGTCGTGCGCCCCCGACCACGGCAGGGACGAGGACTTCCAGCGGCTGTACGCGACGACACCCTGGGCGGAGTTCGCCGAGCGCTTCCTCGGCGGGGACGAGGCGGACTACCGGTTGGCGGTACGCAACTGGCAGGAGGAACAGGGGTGATGGAGGTACTGCGTTCCGAATACTGCGTGATCGCCTGTGCGGAGGCGTGGCGTGACGCCGGTGAGATCCTGGCCAGCCCGATGGGCTTGATCCCGTCCGTCGGCGCGCGGCTGGCCCGGCTCACCTTCGCGCCCGACCTGTTGCTGACCGACGGCGAGGCGATGATCGTCCGTCCGGACGGGACACCGGAGGGCTGGTTGCCGTACCGGCAACACCTCGCCCTGGTGTCCGGCGGGCGCCGGCACGTGATGATGGGCGCGAGCCAGATCGACCGGTACGGCAACCAGAACATCGCGTGCATCGGCGACTGGGCGCGCCCGAAGCGGCAGTTGCTCGGGGTGCGCGGGGCGCCGATCAACACGCTGAACAATCCGACGAGTTACTGGATACCGCGGCACTCCCGGCGGGTGTTCGTGGAGAAGGTCGACATGGTGTGCGGGGTGGGGTACGACCGGGTCGCCGAGCACCCCGGGACGGCCCGCTTCCACCGCATCCCCCGGGTCGTCTCCGACCTCGGTGTCTTCGACTTCGCGACCCCGGACCGCTCGATGCGGCTGGCCTCGCTGCATCCGGGGGTCACGGTGGAGCAGGTCAGGGAGGCGACCGGGTTCGAGCTGACGGTCCCGGACGAGGTGGAGCCGACCCGTGAACCCACCCCGGAGGAGCTGCGGTTGATCCGTGAGGTCATCGACCCGGCCGACACCCGCCGCAGAGAGGTGGCGGTCTGATGGAGACCGCGCTGACCAGGCTGGTCGGGGTGCGGCATCCGATCGTGCAGACGGGGATGGGCTGGGTGGCGGGCCCGCGGCTGGTGTCGGCCACGGCGAACGCGGGCGCGCTGGGCATCCTCGCCTCCGCGACCATGGACACCGACCGGCTCCGGGAGGCGATCCGGGAGGTCAAGTCCCGTACGGGGGCGCCGTTCGGGGTGAATCTGCGGGCGGACGCGGCGGACGCGGGCGACCGGGTGCGGATCATGATCGAGGAGGGCGTACGGGTGGCGTCCTTCGCGCTCGCGCCGTCCGCCGAACTGATCGCCGAGCTGAAGGAGGCGGGGGTGGTCGTGATCCCGTCGATCGGGGCGCGGCGGCACGCGGAGAAGGTCGCGGCGTGGGGCGCGGACGCGGTGATCGTGCAGGGCGGGGAGGGCGGCGGCCACACCGGGGAGGTGGCGACGACGGTGCTGCTGCCGCAGGTGGTGGACGCGGTGGACATACCGGTGGTGGCGGCGGGCGGCTTCTTCGACGGTCGGGGGCTGGTCGCGGCGCTGGCCTACGGGGCGGCGGGCGTCGCCATGGGCACCCGCTTCCTCCTCACCTCGGACTCGACGGTCCCGGACGCGGTGAAGGCGGCCTATCTGGCGGCGACGGTCAAGGACGTGACGGTGACGCGGGCGGTGGACGGCCTGCCACACCGCATGCTCCGTACGGAACTGGTCGACGCCCTGGAGCACTCCGGCCGGGCGAGGTCCCTGCTCCAGGCGATACGCCGGGCCGCCGGCTTCCGCCGCCTGTCCGGTCTGACCTGGCGGCGCATGATCCGCGACGGCCTCGCCATGAAGCACGGCAAGGACCTGACCTGGAGCCAGGTCCTGCTCGCCGCGAACACCCCGATGCTCCTCAAGGCGTCGATGGTGGACGGCCGCACGGATCTCGGGGTGATGGCGTCCGGGCAGGTCGCCGGGGTGATCGAGGATCTGCCGTCGTGCGCGGAGCTGGTGGCGCGGGTGATGAAGGAGGCGGAGGAGGTGTTGTGGACGCTGGTCAGGGCCGACTCCTGAACCGCCCTTGAACCACCTTGCCCCCCTTGAACCACCTTGCCCCCTTGAAGCCCCCGGCCCGGTCAGAGCCGTTCGATGATCGTCACATTGGCCTGGCCGCCGCCCTCGCACATGGTCTGGAGGCCGAACCGGCCGCCGGTGCGCTCCAGTTCGTGCAGGAGGGTGGTCATGAGTTTGACGCCGGTCGCGCCGAGGGGGTGGCCCAGCGCTATCGCGCCGCCGTTGACGTTGACCCGGTCGGGGTCGGCGCCCGTCTCCTTCAGCCAGGCGAGGACGACGGGCGCGAAGGCCTCGTTGATCTCGACGAGGTCGATGGCGTCGATGGTCAGGCCGGTCTTCTTCAGGGCGTGGGCGGTGGCCGGGATGGGCGCCGAGAGCATCCGGATCGGGTCCTCGCCGCGGACGGAGAGGTGGTGGACACGGGCGCGGGGCGTCAACCCGTGTTCCCGTACCGCCCGTTCGGAGGCGAGCAGCATCGCCGCCGCGCCGTCGGAGACCTGGGAGGAGCAGGCGGCGGTGATGGTGCCGCCGTCGACGACCGGTTTCAGGCCGGCCATCTTCTCCAGCGAGGTGTCCCGGCGCGGCCCCTCGTCGACCGCCACCGCGCCGTAGGCCACCGTCTCCCGCTCGAAGCGGCCCTCGTCGATGGCGCGCAGGGCCCGCCGGTGCGAGCGGAGGGCGAACTCCTCCTGGTCCTGCCTGCTGATCCCCCACTTCGCGGCGATCATCTCGGCGCCGGCGAACTGGTTCACCGGCTGTGTCCCGTACCGCGCGCGCCAGCCCTCGCTGCCCGCGAAGGGGCCGTCCGTGAGGCCGAGCGGCAGGGCGGCCTGGCGGGAGGCGAAGGCGATGGGGATGAGGGACATGTTCTGGACGCCGCCCGCGACGACCAGGTCCTGGGTGCCCGACAGCACGCCCTGGGCCGCGAAGTGCACGGCCTGCTGCGAGGACCCGCACTGCCGGTCCACCGTCACGCCCGGCACCTCCTCGGGCAGCCCGGCCGCCAGCCAGGCGGTCCGCGCGATGTCCCCGGCCTGCGGCCCCACCGCGTCCAGACACCCGAAGACGACGTCCTCGACGGCGGCGGGATCGACCCCCGAACGCGCGAGCAGCTCCCCCAGCACATGGGCCCCGAGGTCGGCGGGATGCACCCCGCTCAGCCCTCCCCCGCGCCGCCCGACGGGCGTCCGGACCGCTTCGACGATGTAGGCCTCGGCCATGTCAACTCCCCATACTTGCCCGTGAGTTACGTGCGTACGGCGATCCCGTCCAGCACCATCGACAGGTACTGCCGGGCGATCTCCTCGGCGCTGTGCTGTCCGCCGGGCCGGTACCAGGACGCGGCGACCCACACCGTGTCCCGCACGAACCGGTAGGTGAGCCGGACGTCGAGGTCGGCCCGGAAGACCTTGACGGCGACCCCGCGCTCCAGCGTGGACAGCCACGCCTTCTCGAACTTGCGCTGCGACTCGGCGAGGAACGCGAACCGCTCCTGCGCGACCAGCTGCTTGCTCTCCTTCTGGTAGATCGCGACGGCCGCGCGGTGCCGGTCGATCTCCCGGAACGACTCGGTGACCAGGGCCTCCAGCGTCTCGCGCGGCCCCGACTCGGCGTCCAGGACGGTGTCGTAGCCGCTCCACAGCTCGTCGAGGAACGTCCGCAGGATCTCCTCCAGCATCGATTCCTTGGAGTCGAAGTGGTAGTAGAGGCTGCCCGCGAGCATGCCCGCGTGGTCCGCGATCTTCCGTACGGTGGTGGCGTTGTAGCCCTGCTCGGCGAAGACCTCGGCCGCCGTGTCGAGGAGTTCGCGGCGGCGGGCCGGAGCGGCGGTCACCGGGGGTTTCTTCTTGGTCGGCACGGACCCATTGTCGTGCCACAGCACCGGCCCCTCGTCCCGCTACGCATGCTGACTGCTCACCGAGACGACCTCGCCGGTCATGTACGAGGAGTAGTCCGAGGCCAGGAAGACGATCACGTTGGCCACCTCCCAGGGCTCGGCGTACCGCCCGAAGGCCTCGCGCGCGGTGAGTTCGGCCAACAGCTCCGGGGTCGTCACCTTCACGAGGTGCGGGTGCATGGCGAGGCTCGGCGAGACCGCGTTGACCCGCACGCCGTACTCGGCGGCCTCGATCGCCGCGCACCGGGTCAGCGCCATCACGCCCGCCTTGGCCGCCGCGTAGTGCGCCTGTCCGGCCTGGGCGCGCCAGCCGACGACGGAGGCGTTGTTGACGATCACCCCGCCGCCGGTCCCGCGCATCGCGCGCAGCGCGGCCCGGGTGCAGCGGAAGGTGCCGTTCAACGTCACGTCCAGGACCTTCGACCACTGCTCGTCCGTCATGTCGACGAGGTCCGAAGTGCCGCCCAGGCCCGCGTTGTTGACGACGACGTCCAGCCGCCCGTGCGCCGCGACGGCCGCGTCGAACAGCGCCCGCACCTGTGACTCGTCGGTGACGTCGCACGGCAGCGCGGCGACCGACTCGGCGCCGAACTCCCCGGCCAGCTCGGCCTCGTACTCCTTGAGCCGCCGGGTGTGCGCGTCGCTGATGAACACGCGGGCGCCCTCCTGGAGGAAGCGGCGTGCGGTGGCTCCGCCGATGCCCGCGCCTGCGGCGGCGGTGACGACGGCGGCGCGCCCCTTCAGCAGCCCGTGCCCGGGGACGTATGCCGGACTCTCGACGCCTGTCATACGGCCACGCTAACCTACCAAACACTTGTTAGGGAAGGATGGTTGGCGATGGACCTCGACTTCACTCCCGCCGAGGAGGCGTTCCGCGCCGAGGCCCGAGCCTGGCTGCGCGCGCATGCGCCGGCCACGCCGCTCCCCTCCCTGGAGACGGAGGAGGGCTTCGCCGCGCACCGGGCGTGGGAGGCCCAACTCGCCGCGGACCGGTGGTCGGTGGTGTCCTGGCCGGAGGAGTACGGCGGCCGTGGCGTGGACATCGTGCGGTGGCTGCTGTTCGAGGAGGAGTACTACGCGGCGGGCGCGCCGGGCCGGGTTTGCCAGAACGGCATCAACCTGCTCGCCCCGACCCTCTTCGACCACGGCACACGGGAGCAACGCGCGCGCGTGCTGCCCTCGATGGCGACCGGCGAGGTGGTGTGGGCGCAGGCCTGGTCGGAGCCGGAGGCGGGTTCGGACCTGGCGTCACTGACCTCGCGGGCGGTGCGCACGGGCGGCGGCTGGCTGCTGAGCGGGCAGAAGACGTGGTCGTCGCGCGCGGCCTTCGCGGACCGCGCGTTCGGCCTGTTCCGCAGCGAGCCGGACACCCCGAAGCCCCAACAGGGCCTGACCTACCTGATGTTCGACCTGCGCGCGCCCGGCGTCACGGTCCGCCCGATCGGCCGCCTGGACGGCAAACCGGCCTTCGCGGAACTCTTCCTGGACGAGGTGTTCGTCCCCGACGAGGACGTGATCGGCGAGCCGGGCCAGGGCTGGCGGGTCGCCATGTCGACCGCGGGCAACGAACGCGGGCTCACCCTCCGCTCCCCCGGCCGTTTCCTCGCCTCCGCCGACCGCCTCCTCAACCTCTGGCGGGAGCAGGGCAGTTCGGCCACCGCAAGGGACCGGGTGGCGGACGCGGTGATCGGCGCCCGCGCCTACCAGCTCTTCACCTACGCCAACGCCTCCCGCTTCCTGGACGGCGAGTCCATCGGCCCGGAGTCCAGCCTGAACAAGGTCTTCTGGTCCGAGTACGACATCGCCCTGCACGAGACGGCCCTCGAACTGCTGGGCCCCGAGGGCGAGTTGGCGGACGCCGACTGGGCCGAGGGGTATGTCTTCTCCCTCGCGGGCCCCATCTACGCCGGTACGAACGAGATCCAGCGCGACATCATCGCCGAGCGCCTGCTCGGCCTGCCGAAGGGCCGCCGCTGATGCGCTTCCTCCTCGACCCCGAACAGCGGGCGTTCGCCGACTCGTTGAACGCGATGCTGGCGGCCGCGGACACCCCGTCGGTCGTACGGTCCTGGAGTCGCGGCGAGCATGCGAGCGGGCGCGCGTTGTGGCGCCGGATCGCGGGCGCCGGGGTGTTCGCGCTGGCGGTGCCCGAGGCCTACGAGGGGCTCGGTCCCCGGCCGGTCGAACTCGCGGTGGGGTTCGTGGAGTTGGGGCGGCACGCGGTGCCGGGGCCACTGGTGGAGACGGTCATGGCGGCGGCGCTGCTGACCGAACCCGCCCCGGCCAAGCGGCTGTTGCCCGAGCTGGCGGCGGGCGGGGCGATGGCCACGGCGGCGCAGGCGGGGTCGTACGCGCTGGACGGTGACGTGGCCACGATCCGGCTGAGCTGGGACGCCGACGGTCTGCGGCTGGCGCCCGGGCACGACGGACCGGTGCGCGCCTCCCTCGACCCCGCACGCCGTCTCACCCGTCTGCTCCCGGGCGGTGAACTCCTCACCCCGGAGCCGCCGTTGGCGCAGGCCCTCATCTGGGCCCGGCTGGCCACCGCCGCGCAGGCGCTCGGGGTCGGCCTCGCCCTGCTCGACAGGACCGTCACGTATGTCAAGCAGCGGACCCAATTCGGGCTCCCCGTGGGCTCGTTCCAGGCCGTGAAGCATCAACTGGCCGATGCGAAGATCGCGTTGGAGTTCGCGCGCCCGCTGGTCTTCGGCGCCGCGCTCACCATGACGGAGTCGGACGTGGCCGCCGCGAAGGTCGCCGCGTGCGAGGCGGCGTACGCGACGGCCCGTACGGCGCTTCAGCTGCACGGCGCGATCGGCTACACGGCGGAGTACGACCTGTCCCTGTGGCTGACCAAGGCCCGTGCCCTGCGCGCGAGTTGGGGCGAACCGGGCGAGTGCCGGGCCGCAGTGCTCAAGGGACTCGACCGCCTCAGTGGTGATGGTCCCCGCTCGTGAGTTCCTTGTACTCCTCCACCGTCGGCTTCGCGATCCGCGTCTCCGGTCCGAACATCGCCTTGGCGAGCCGGGCCCGCACCCGCTGCCCGCCCTTGACCTGCCGCTGCACACCGTTGGCGTCGACGAGCGGGCCGATCTCGTAGGGCGGTTCCTGTTCGTGCTGGGTGAGCCTGAACAGCTCGTCCTGCGCGAGGGGTTCGTGGACCTCGATGTACTCGCCGTGCGGCAGCATCTTGATGAGGCCGGACTCGCGGCCGTGCAACACCTTGTCCCGGTCCCGGCGTTGGAGTCCCATGCAGACGCGTTTGGTGACGAGGAACGCGACCACCGGCATCACGAAGAACGAGACCCGTACGAACCAAGTGATCGCGTTGATCGAGAGGTTGAGATGGGTGGCGACCACGTCGTTGCCGCCGCCGATCAGCAGCACGCCGTACAGACTCAGCCAGGCCACGCCGAGTCCGGTGCGCACGGGCATGTTGCGGGGCCGGTCCAGGATGTGGTGTTCGCGTTTGTCGCCGGTGATCCAGGCCTCGATGAACGGGTAGGCGCCGATGGCGGCGAGGATCAGCGGGAAGAGCGTGAAGGGGATGAAGACGCCCAGCTCCAGCGTGTGGCCCCAGGCGTCGATCTCCCATCCCGGCATCACACGGATGAGTCCCTCGGAGAAGCCGAGATACCAGTCGGGCTGGGCGCCGGTCGTCACCAGGTCGGGCCGGTACGGTCCGAAGGCCCACACGGGGTTGATGCTGGCGATGCCGCCCATGAGGGCGAGCACCCCGAAGACGAGGAAGAAGAAGCCGCCCGCCTTGGCCATGTAGACGGGCAGGAAGGGCATGCCGACCACGCTCTTCTGGTCCCGTCCGGGCCCGGGGTACTGCGTGTGCTTGTGGTAGAAGACCAGGATCAGATGCGCGACCACCAGGCCCAGCATGATCCCCGGCAGCACCAGGACATGGATCGGGAAGAGCCGCGAGATGATGTCGTGCCCCGGGAACTCTCCGCCGAACAGGAACATCGAGAGGTACGTCCCGACGATCGGCACGGACAGGATCGCGCCGTCCGCGAAGCGGATGCCGGTGCCGGACAGCAGGTCGTCGGGGAGCGAGTAGCCGGTCAGGCCGGTGATGATGCCGAGGAACAACAGGGTCCAGCCGAACACCCAGTTGAGCTCGCGCGGCTTGCGGTAGGCGCCGGTGAAGAACACCCGCATCATGTGGATGAGCATGCCCGCGATGAAGACGACGGCCGCCCAGTGGTGGATCTGCCGGATCAGCAGCCCGCCGCGCACGTCGAAGCTGATGTCGAGCGTGGACTCGAACGCCCGGGTCATCGGGATGCCGTTCAACGGCGTGTACGAGCCGTGGTAGATGACCTCGACGCCGCTCGGTTCGAAGAACAGGGTGAGATAGACGCCGGTGAGGATCAGGATGATGAAGCTGTAGAGGCAGATCTCGCCCAGCATGAAGGACCAGTGGTCCGGGAAGACCTTGCGCATATTGGCCTTGGCCAGCGCGTACAGCCCGAGCCGTCCGTCCGCCCAGTCGGCGAGCTTCTCCCCCTTGCCCGCCTCGCCCGGCCGTCCGCCGCCCGCTGTGCCGTTCACCGATCGTGCGCCGTCCATACGTTCGCCGCCTCCCCGTCCGGATCACCCCACAGGGTGTCACGGGGGCCGGGCTAAGCCAACGGTGCGTCAGCAGGCAATGACAGCCCGATCACGGCGGTACGACCGCGGGCGTGCAGCACCGCGTCCTCGTCGCCCAACTGGACGGCGTCGTAAGGCCCGAGGGCCAGTCCGGCCACCTCGGCGGTCCCGTCGAGCGCCACGACCAGCGCGCCCGCGCACACCCGCAGCCGTCCCCGGACGAAGGCGACCGTGGGGACCGTAGCGCCCACGTTCCTGCGCCACATGACGTTGAGGTTGACGACCGGGCCGTCCAGCAACCGGCAGTCGGTCGGTACGTCGCCTCTGAAGTCCCGTGGTGCGTAACGGGTGTTGACGAGCTGCCGCTCGCCGTCGACGGTGAGGTCCATGCCGGCGCCCTCGACGACGGTGAGAGTGCGGTCGACGTCGGGGAAGGCGGAGAACGGTCCGTCCGCGCCGACCTCGGCGAGGCTCACCCGCCACACGAAGTCGTCCATGCCGGAGCCCTCGGGCCAGGCGGCGATCTCCCGGGTGACACCGCCACCGTTCTTCCAGGGCACGGCGGTTCGCGCCGAGGCCGGCAGCAGGCGGGGCACTGAACTCACTGGACGATCTCCCGCTTCCGAGCCGCCGACAGCCACTGCGGGAACTCGCCCACGAGTCGGTCGTAGAGTTCCGCGTCGGACATCTTCAGCGGGTCCGAACCGGCGTGGAAGAAGCCCGCGTTGTCGACGACCCGCTGCTGCGGCACCGCCAACTCGTCGAGTCTGCGCAGGAATTCGAACTGCTTGCTCTTCGCGTCGCCGAACCCGACGAACTGCCAGAACATCGGCAGCTTCGCGGCCTTGCACACATAGCGTTCCGCGGCGAGCTTGTTGATCGGGCCGCCGTCGGTCTGGAAGACGACGAGCGCGGGGACCTTGGCGCCGCTGTCGAGGTAGTGGTCGATGACGGCGTCCATGGCGAGGTGGTAACTCGTCTTGCCCATGTGCCCGAGCCCGGCCACGATGCGGTCGATCCGCCCCTGATGGCTGTCGAGAGCGATGTCCGTGACGGCGTCGACGTCCGTCGAGAAGAAGACCACCGGCACCGTCCCGTCGTCGTCCAGGTGCGCCGACAGACCCAACACCCGGTCCGCCAGCGCCTGCACGCTGCCGTCCTTGTAGTACGGCTTCATGGAACCCGAGTAGTCGACCACCAGATAGACGGCCGCCCGCTGCCCGTCCAGCCCGTGCTTGCGGAGCGAGACCCCGGCGCTCTTGTACAGGCTGACCAGCGCGGGCGCGGTCTCCTCGACCTTGCTGAGCGAGATCGCGGCCACAGGCGCTCCCTTCGGATCACGACGAAAGGATCGAGATTACGCCACGCAGGTCCGACAATCCCCATGTCCCCCCAACCCCCGGAATAAGGGACGTAACCGCCCCTACTCTGGCCCCATGAAACGCGTCGGCGTCCTGATCCTCGCCGCCGTACCCGTCGTCCTCCTCGCGGCGACGGCCTACGGCTCCTCAACCACCGCCCACGACGACCCGCGGCCCGCGCACCCGGCCGCCGCGGCGCAACGGAGAGCGCCCGAGGGGCTGGCCGCGCCGGCCATGAAGAACCTCGCGCAGGAGCTGGTGGCCAGCGCCGAGAACTCGACGCTCAACTGGCGCAGCGCGTACGGATATGTGCAGGACATCGGCGACGGTCAGGGCTACACGGCGGGCATCATCGGCTTCTGCACCGGCACCCACGACCTGCTCGTCCTGGTCGAGAAGTACACCGCCGCCCACCCCGACAACGGCCTCGCCCGCTACCTCCCCGCCCTGCGCAAGGTCGACGGCACGGACTCCCACGAGGGCCTGGACCCCGGCTTCCCGGCCGCCTGGCGCGCCGAGGCGAAGGTCCCCGCGTTCCAGGCGGCGCAGAACGCGGAACGCGACCGCGTCTACTTCGACCCGGCGGTCGCCACCGCCCAACGCGACGGCCTGGGCCCGCTGGGGCAGTTCATCTACTACGACGCGATGGTCTTCCACGGCCCGGGCACCGACGGTTTCTACGGCATCCGCACGCGCGCGATGCAGCGGGCCGCGCCCCCGGCCCAAGGCGGCGACGAGAAGGCCTACTTGAGCGCCTTCCTCGATGTCCGCCGCGCCGCGATGCGGGCCATGCACCCCGGCATCGACACCTCCCGCGTCGACACGGCGCAGCGGAAGTTCCTGGAGGAGGGGAACCTGACGCTGCGTCCGCCGTTGGTGTGGAAGGTGTACGGGGAGACGTACCGGGTGCCGTAGCGGTGGGGCCGGACGCGCCACGGCGCCTGCCGGTCCGGTCGGGGACTGAGCAAGCGCCGCGCTCTGTTCCGCACGCCATTGTGCGGGACGTCTGTTGAGGGGATTCCCCCTCGTTTTTCTGGTGCCGTCAGACCATCAGTGAGCGGTCCGTCGGGCGGATCGGGGCCGGGAGTTCGCTGGCGCCGGTGAGGAAGCGGTCGACGCCGCGGGCGGCCGAGCGGCCCTCCGCGATGGCCCAGACGATGAGGGACTGGCCGCGGCCCGCGTCACCGGCGACGAAGACGCCGGGGACGTTGGTCTGGAAGTCGGCGTCGCGGGCGATGTTGCCGCGCTCGTCGAGGTCCAGGGCGAACTGGTCGACGAGACCGTTCTCGCGGTCGGTGCCGGTGAACCCCATGGCCAGGGTGACCAGTTGGGCGGGGATCTTACGCTCCGTGCCCGGCTTCTGGGTCAGCTTGCCCTCGACGAACTCGACCTCGACGAGGTGCAGCCACTGGACGTTGCCGTCCTCGTCGCCCTCGAAGTGGGTGGTGTTGACGGAGTAGACCCGCTCACCGCCCTCCTCGTGCGCGGACGTCACCTTGTAGAGCATCGGGAAGGTCGGCCAGGGCTGGGAGACCGGGTTCCGCTCGTCGCCCGGGCGGGGCATGATCTCCAACTGCGTGACGGAGGCGGCCCCTTGGCGGTGCGCCGTGCCCACGCAGTCCGCCCCGGTGTCGCCGCCGCCGATCACGACGACGTGCTTGCCCGCGGCCGAGACCGGGGCGGTGACGTAGTCGCCCTCCTGCACCTTGTTGGACAGGGGCAGGTACTCCATCGCCTGGTAGACACCGGTCAGCTCCCGCCCGGGGACGGGGAGATCACGCGCGGTGGTGGCACCGGCGGCGATGACGACGGCGTCGTAGCGCTTGCGCAGGTCGGTGGCCTTGAGGTCGACGCCGATCTCGACGCCCGTACGGAAGCGGGTGCCCTCCGCGCGCATCTGCTCGATACGGCGGTTGATGTGCCGCTTCTCCATCTTGAACTCGGGGATGCCGTACCGGAGAAGGCCCCCGATGCGGTCCGCGCGCTCGTAGACGGCGACGGTGTGGCCCGCCCGCGTGAGCTGCTGGGCGGCGGCGAGGCCCGCCGGGCCCGAGCCGACGACCGCGACGGTCTTGCCGGAGAGGCGCTCCGGGGCCTGCGGGGCGACGTCGCCCGTCTCCCAGGCCTTGTCGATGATGGAGACCTCGACGTTCTTGATGGTGACCGGCGGCTGGTTGATGCCCAGCACGCACGCCGACTCGCAGGGAGCCGGGCACAACCGCCCGGTGAACTCGGGGAAGTTGTTCGTCGCGTGCAGGCGCTCGGAGGCCGCCGTCCAGTCCCCGCGGTAGGCGTAGTCGTTCCACTCGGGGATCAGGTTCCCCAGCGGACAGCCGTTGTGACAGAACGGGATGCCGCAGTCCATGCACCGGCCGGCCTGCTTGCCGATGATCGGCAGCAGCGAACCGGGGACGTAGACCTCGTTCCAGTCCTTCAGACGGACGTCCACCGGACGGGACTTGGCGACCTCGCGCCCGTGGTTCAGGAAGCCCTTCGGGTCAGCCATTGATCGCCGCCTCCATCATCTTCTCGGTGATCTCGGTCTCGGAGAGACCCGCTCGCTCGGCGGCGTCCTTGGCGGCGAGCACTGCCTTGTATGCACTGGGGATGATCTTGCTGAAGCGGTCCACGGACACGGCCCACTCGGCGAGCAGCTTCTCGGCGACCGTGGAACCGGTCTCCTCGGCGTGACGGCGCACCACGTCGTGCAGCCACTGCTTGTCGGTGTCGTCCAACTCGCTTACGGCGCCCGCGTTTCCGACGTTGACGTTGTCGGGGTTCAGGTCGATGACGTAGGCGATGCCGCCGGACATGCCCGCCGCGAAGTTGCGGCCGGTCTCGCCGAGCACGACGGCACGGCCGCCGGTCATGTACTCGCAGCCGTGGTCGCCCACGCCCTCGGAGACCACGGTGGCACCGGAGTTACGGACACAGAACCGCTCGCCGGTACGGCCGCGCAGGAACAGCTCGCCGCCGGTCGCGCCGTAGGCGATGGTGTTGCCCGCGATGGTGGAGAACTCGGCGAGGTGGTCGGCGCCCCGGTCGGGGCGGACGATGACCCGGCCGCCCGAAAGGCCCTTGCCGACATAGTCGTTGGCGTCGCCCTCCAGGCGCAGCGTGACACCGCGCGGGAGGAAGGCGCCGAAGGACTGGCCCGCGCTGCCCGTGAAGGTGATGTCGATGGTGTCGTCGGGCAGACCCGCACCGCCGAACTTCTTCGTCACCTCGTGGCCGAGCATCGTGCCGACCGTGCGGTTGATGTTGCGGATCGCGACCTGCGCGCGGACCGGCTGGGCGTCGGTCGCGCTGGACGCGGCGAGGGCGTCGGCGGCGAGCTTGATCAGCTCGTTGTCGAGCGCCTTCTCCAGGCCGTGGTCCTGCTCGATGACCTGGTGGAGGGCGGCGCCCTCGGGGAGTTCGGGGACGTAGAAGAGCGGGGCCAGGTCCAGGCCCTGCGCCTTCCAGTGGTGGACGGCGCGCTCGACATCGAGCGTCCCGGCCTGGCCGACGGCCTCCTCGATGGTGCGGAAACCCAGCTCGGCGAGGATCTCGCGGACCTCTTCGGCGATGAACTGGAAGAAGTTCACAACGTATTCGGCCTTGCCGGCGAACCGGTCGCGCAGCACCGGGTTCTGCGTGGCGATGCCGACCGGGCAGGTGTCGAGGTGGCAGACGCGCATCATGACGCAGCCGGAGACGACGAGCGGCGCGGTCGCGAAACCGAACTCCTCGGCGCCGAGCAGCGCGGCGATGACGACGTCACGGCCGGTCTTCAGCTGACCGTCGGTCTGGACGACGATCCGGTCGCGAAGTCCGTTGAGCAGCAAGGTCTGTTGGGTCTCGGCGAGGCCCAACTCCCAAGGCCCACCTGCGTGCTTGAGGGAGGTGAGGGGCGAGGCGCCCGTGCCGCCGTCGTGGCCGGAGATCAGGACGACGTCCGCGTGCGCCTTCGACACACCCGCGGCGACCGTGCCGACGCCGACCTCCGAGACCAGCTTGACGTGAATCCGCGCCTGCGGGTTCGCGTTCTTCAGGTCGTGGATCAGCTGGGCGAGGTCCTCGATGGAGTAGATGTCGTGGTGCGGCGGCGGGGAGATCAGACCCACACCGGGGGTCGAGTGACGCGTCTTCGCGACCCACGGGTAGACCTTGTGGCCGGGCAGCTGGCCACCCTCGCCGGGCTTGGCGCCCTGGGCCATCTTGATCTGGATGTCGTCCGCGTTGACCAGGTACTCGGAGGTGACGCCGAAGCGGCCGGAGGCGACCTGCTTGATGGCGCTGCGCCGGGCCGGGTCGTAGAGCCGGTCCGCGTCCTCGCCGCCCTCACCGGTGTTGGACTTGCCGCCCAGCTGGTTCATGGCGATGGCGAGGGTCTCGTGCGCCTCCAGGGAGATGGAGCCGTACGACATGGCGCCGGTGGAGAAGCGCTTGACGATCTCGGAGACGGGCTCGACCTCGTCGATGGAGATCGAGGGGCGGTCCGACTTGCCGTTCTTTTCTGTTTTTAGGGCGAAGAGGCCGCGCAGCGTCATCAGCCGCTCGGACTGCTCGTTCACGCGGTCCGTGTACTTCTTGAAGATGTCGTAGCGGTTGGTGCGCGTCGAGTGCTGGAGGCGGAAGACCGTCTCCGGGTCGAACAGGTGCGGCTCGCCCTCGCGGCGCCACTGGTACTCGCCGCCTATGTCGAGGGCGCGGTGCGCGGGCGCGATGCCGGAGGCGGGGTACGCCTTGGCGTGCCGGGCGGCGACCTCCTTGGCGATGACGTCGATGCCGACGCCGCCGATCTTGGTGGCCGTACCGCTGAAGTAGCTGTTGACGAACTGCTCGTCCAGGCCGACCGCTTCGAAGACCTGGGCGCCGCGGTAGGAGGCGACCGTCGAGATGCCCATCTTGGACATGACCTTGAGGACGCCCTTGCCGAGCGCGTAGATCAGGTTCCGGATGGCCTGCTCGGCCTCGATGTCGGTGAGGAACGTGCCCGCGCGCACGAGATCCTCGACGGACTCCATCGCCAGGTACGGGTTGACGGCCGCGGCGCCGAAGCCGATGAGCAGGGCGACGTGGTGGACCTCGCGCACGTCACCGGCCTCCACCAGCAGGCCCACCTGGGTGCGCTGCTTGGTGCGGATGAGGTGGTGGTGGACGGCGGCGGTGAGCAGCAGCGAGGGGATCGGCGCGTGCTCGGCGTCGGAGTGCCGGTCCGAGAGGACGATCAGCCGGGCGCCGTTCTCGATGGCCGCGTCGGCCTCGGTGCAGATCTCGGCGAGGCGGGCCGCGAGCGAGTCGCCGCCGCCGGAGACCCGGTACAGGCCGGAGAGGGTCGCGGCCTTCATGCCGGGCATGTCGCCGTCGGCGTTGATGTGGATGAGCTTGGCCAGCTCGTCGTTGTCGATCACCGGGAAGGGCAGGGTGACGCTACGACAGGACGCGGCCGTCGGCTCCAGCAGGTTGCTCGCCGGACCGAGGGACGAGCGCAGGGAGGTCACGAGCTCTTCCCTGATCGCGTCCAGCGGCGGGTTGGTGACCTGCGCGAACAGCTGGGTGAAGTAGTCGAAGAGCAGGCGCGGGCGCGAGGACAGCGCGGCGATCGGCGAGTCGGTGCCCATCGAGCCGATCGGCTCGGCACCGGCCTTGGCCATCGGCGCGAGGATGACGCGCAGCTCCTCCTCGGTGTAGCCGAAGGTCTGCTGGCGGCGGGTGACCGAGGCGTGCGTGTGCACGATGTGCTCGCGCTCGGGCAGGTCGGACAGCTCGATCTCGCCGGCTTCGAGCCAGTCGGCGTACGGCTTCTCGGCGGCGAGGCCGGCCTTGATCTCGTCGTCCTCGATGATGCGGTGCTCGGCGGTGTCCACGAGGAACATGCGGCCGGGCTGCAGGCGGCCCTTGCGGACGACCTTCGCGGGGTCGATGTCGAGGACGCCGACCTCGGAGCCGAGGACGACGAGGCCGTCGTCGGTGACCCAGTAGCGGCCGGGGCGCAGGCCGTTGCGGTCGAGGACCGCGCCGACCTGGGTGCCGTCGGTGAAGGTGACGCAGGCCGGGCCGTCCCAGGGCTCCATCATCGTGGCGTGGAACTGGTAGAAGGCGCGGCGGGCCGGGTCCATGGAGTCGTGGTTCTCCCACGCCTCCGGGATCATCATCAGCACGGAGTGCGGCAGCGACCGTCCGCCGAGGTGGAGCAGCTCCAGCACCTCGTCGAAGGACGCGGAGTCGGAGGCCTCGGGCGTGCAGATCGGGAAGATCCGGTCGATCTTGTCCTGGTCGCCGAAGAGGTCGGAGGCGATCTGGGACTCGCGGGCGGCCATCCAGTTGCGGTTGCCCTTGACCGTGTTGATCTCGCCGTTGTGCGCGACGAAGCGGTACGGGTGGGCGAGCGGCCAGGACGGGAAGGTGTTCGTGGAGAACCGGGAGTGCACGAGCGAGATCGCGGAGGCGAAGCGCCGGTCGGACAGGTCCGGGAAGAAGGGCTCCAGCTGACCGGTGGTGAGCATGCCCTTGTAGACGATGGTCCGCGCGGAGAGCGACGGGAAGTAGACACCGGCCTCGCGCTCGGCGCGCTTGCGCAGCGCGAAGGCCTTGCGGTCGAGGTCGATGCCCCGGGTCTCGCCGTCGCTCACGAAGACCTGCCGGAAGAGCGGCATCGTGGAGCGGGCGGTGGCACCGAGGAGTTCGGGCGCGGTCGGAACCTCGCGCCAGCCGAGGACGGTGAGGCCCTCTTCGGCGGCGACCGTCTCGATCTGTGAGACGGCGGCGTCCGCGCCGTCCGGGGGCAGGAAGGCGATGCCGACCGCGTATCCACCGGCGGCGGGCAGCTCGAATCCGGCCACCTCGCGGAAGAAGGCGTCGGGCACCTGGGACAGGATGCCCGCGCCGTCGCCGGAGTCGGGCTCGGCGCCCGTCGCACCGCGGTGCTCCAGGTTGCGCAGCACCGTGAGCGCCTGCTCGACCAGCGCGTGGCTCGCCTCGCCGGTGAGGGTGGCCACGAAGCCGACGCCACAGGCGTCGTGCTCGTTGCGGGGGTCGTACATACCCTGGGCGGCAGGGCGAGCATCCATGAAGGACCAGTTCTGGCCATTCGTGGGCTGCTGGGACGGCTGGCGCGGCGTACGCATCGGCTCTCCCGTTGTCGTCGTGGCATATGCATGGGCATAGGGACGACGTTGGCCCTCTGCGGGTAAGCGCAAAATTTCGTGCAGGTTACATGATGGAACGGTTCTCGGGAACCGGATACTCCGTTCCAACATGCGGACGCCGCGGGGTGGCGGCGGTGCACCGCATCGGCGGTGGAGATGAAGGGGACCAAAGCGGACAGATCGATGTCCGCCGGACCAGGGCAGAGGGAGCGTCGTCGCCCATCCCGCGGGTACGCCCCGAGCGTCGTTGCCCGCAGCGCTTACGGCTCATGCCCAGTGGTTAAGCGTTCGAAACCAGCGGGTAACGGCTACTTATGCGGACCACCGCATAAGTGCGCGTCGAGCTATCCTACGACCGTTCCGAACAAGGTGCCCAGGGCGTACGTCACACCGGCCGCCGCACCGCCCAGCGCGAGCTGCCGCAGCCCGCTGAACCACCAGGTCCGCGCGGTCACCCGGGCCACCACCGCACCACAGCCGAACAGCCCGAGGAACGCGAGCAGCAGCGCCGGCCACAGCGCGGTCGCGCCGAGCAGGAACGGCAGTACGGGAAGCAGCGCGCCGAGCGCGAACGAGCCGAAGGACGACACGGCGGCGACGAGCGGCGAGGGCAGATCGCCCGGGTCGATGCCCAGCTCCTCGCGGGCGTGTATCTCCAGGGCCTGCTCGGGGTCGCGCGAGAGCTGCCGGGCGACTTCACGGGCCAGCGCGGCCTCGACCCCGCGACTCTCGTAGAGGGCGGCGAGTTCGCTCTCCTCGTCCTCCGGGTGCTTGCGCAACTCCCGGCGCTCGACGTCGAGTTCGGCCTCGACGAGTTCCCGCTGGGAGGCCACGGAGGTGTACTCGCCGGCCGCCATGGAGAAGGCACCGGCGGCGAGCCCGGCCAGCCCGGTGATGACGACGGTCTGATGACTGACGGCACCGCCGACGACACCGGTCATCAAGGCGAGGTTGGAGACGAGACCGTCCATGGCACCGAACACCGCGGGGCGCAGCCAGCCGCCGTTCACATCGCGGTGGGTGTGGTTGTCGCGGTGCGCCTCGTGAAGCGTCGCCTCGGTCTCGATGATGGCCATGCGGTAATCCCCCAGGGGCTAAGGTAAGGCTAAGTTTAGACAGATTCTACTCTTCGACAACACTGAACATACGCCGATCATTTCCGACTCACCAGCAAGGAAAGGCTGGGCTAACCAGCACGTTTACCCTCGAACGCTCATCCGAGCTACTAGCCCATCAAATGTCGACCGGGTGATGCTGCGCTCCGTCAGGCTCTGCCGAAGGCCTCCCGTGGGAGACATCCGCAAAGGGTTCCGCGCCCCGAGGCGCTCTGAGGGAACCCCGTAGGGAGAGGCCGCGTATGGCATCGATCGCCTGCATTCCCCCGGTCCCGGCGCCCAAGAACGCCGCCGAACTCCGCGAACGGGCACGCGGCGCGCTGCTCGGCCTGGCGGTGGGAGACGCCCTGGGGGCACCCGCAGAAAACATGAAGCCCTCGGAGATCCGCGCCCGCTGGGGCCGCATCGAGGGCTATGTGGCGGAGAACCCGGCGGGCACGGACGACACCGAGTACGCGATCTTCTCCGGCCTGCTCCTGGCCCGCCACGGTTCGGCACTCACCCCCTCCCATGTGGAGGCGGCCTGGCACGAGTGGATCGCGGACCGGGACGAGGGCCCCTTCCGGGGCGCGGGCTTCAGCGAACGCGGCACCCTGGAGAACCTCCGCCGGGGCCTCGCCGCCCCCATCTCCGCCCAGCACCGGCACGCCTGGAGCGACGGCCTGGCCATGCGCGCGGCCCCCTTCGGCGTCTTCGCGGCGGGCCGCCCCGCCGAGGCGGCCCGCCTGGTCGCGATCGACGGTTCGGTGAGCCACGACGGCGAGGGCATCTACGGCGGCCAGGCGGTCGCGGCGGGTGTGGCGGCGGCGATGGCGGGCGCCCCGACGATCGCGGTGGTCGCATCAGCACTGGCCGTAGTGCCCGACGACTCCTGGACGGCCCGCTCCCTGCGCCGCGCGGTGGCGGTCGCTCACCGCGGCGAACGCGCGGTCCGCTCCGCGGTGGTCATCGGCGGCTACCCCTGGACCGACCTCGCCCCCGAGGCCGTCGCCCTCGCCTTCGGCGCGTACGCGGCGGCGGACGGCGACTTCGTGGAGTCCGTCCTCACGGCGGTCAACATGGGCCGCGACGCGGACACGACGGCGGCGGTGGCGGGCGCGCTGGCGGGAGCGACGCGGGGCGCGTCCGCGATCCCCTCGGACTGGGCATCGGCGATCGGCCCGGCGCGAGGCAGCTGCCTGCCGGCGATGGCGGGCCATCACGTCCTGGACATCGCGGAGTTGCTGGTGCCGGGGGACGGCGGCAAGTGGGGCGACGCGGTGCGACGTGATCAGGGGAAGCACGAGTACGTGCTGGCTGCGGACGAGGACGAGGTACAGCGATGAGAACAACCCACGACGAATGCTCGGCAGCGGAGGACGCGAGCACTCCGCAGCACCCGGGGGAAGCGGCAGCCGCCGACGGCGAACCCACCCCACGCACACCGCCCGCACCCGACAACGCAACCCACCCACCCCACCCCACACCCCACCAACCCGCAGCCGCCGACGGCGAACCCGCCCCACGCACGCCACCCGCACCCGACAACGCAGCCCGCCCACCCCACCCCACACCCCACCAACCCGCAGCCGCCGACGGCGATTACGCCCCACAGGGGCCACCCGCACCCGACGACGAAAGTTGTACGGGCGGTGCGGGTGGGAAAACACAGGCCGATGGCGGAGCCGAGGCGTGTCGCGTTGAGGGGCTGCTGCTCGGGCTCGCCGCAGGGGACGCCGCCGGTTGGCCCGCCGCAAGGCACCGCGCCGCTCGCATGCCCGAGTGGACCCGCCGCCTCACCCGTGAGCTGGACACCTTCGCCGAACAGAACGCGACCACGACACTCCCCGTCCCCATCGCCCTCAACCAACCCCCCGAGCCGCTCCGCCTGGGCCCTTCCGACGACGCCGAATGGGCAGCGTTCGCCGCAGAAGCCGTACTACGAGCCGGCGACGACACCGTCCTGGGCGACCTCAGCCGAGAACGCCGTACCCGCGCCTCGATCGACCTCGGCTGGAACGCCGTAGCCAGCGAAGTAGCCGCCGCAGCGGACCGCGCCCCCGAGGTCGAGTCCGCCGTACTCCCCCTCCGCGCCCGCATCTCCGTCCGCGCCGGCCTCGGCAACCTCGCCGCCGGCCTCCGCCCACCCGCCACCGGCCACGACAACCCCCACTACTTCGACGACGCCGCCTGCGTCAGGGCCTGCGTCCTCGCCGTGGCGCACCCCGGCGATCCCCAACGCGCCGCCGCCCTCGCCGAGTTCGACGCCCGCTACACCCAGGACGGCGACGGAGTCCACGGCGCCAGAGCCATGGCGGCGGCCCTCGCCCTCGCGCTCGTCGGCACGGACGTGGACGAATGCGTGGCGGCCGCCCTCGCCGAACTCCCCGAAGCCACCGAGATCGGCCGCAACGCCCGCCACGCCCTGAAGTTGGCCCGGGACAGCGACAACGCGTTCGCCCTGATCCCCCTCCTGGAACACCAGATCGTCGACCACGTCTACAGCTACGGCATCGCCGCCGCCGAAACCGTCCCGGTCGCCCTCGCCCTCGCCACCGCCGCCCGCGGCCGTATCGCGGAAGCGGTCCCCGCCGCGGCCTGTCTCTCCCGCGTCGCCGACTCGGCACCGGCCCTCGCGGGCGCCCTCACCGGCGCGTTGAGCGGCGGACGGGCGATCCCGTCCACCTGGCGGGACGCCTGCCGCACCCTCTCCGGCTGCGCCCTCCCCCGCCTCACCGGCACCGACCTCGTGGAACTCGCCGAACTCCTGGAAGCCACACAACCGCCCCCACCAGGAGGATGATTCGGGGCATGACGCCCAAAGAATCCAAAGGACTCAAAGAGCCGGATAGCAGCCTTGAGGAGAAGATCACCGGAGCCCTCGTCGGTGCCGCGGTCGGCGACGCCCTCGGCGGTCCCGTCGAGGGCTACTCCCCCGACCAGATCCTCGAACGCCACGGCGGTCGCGTCCACGGCATCGTCGGCCCCTGGAACGGCGACGCGTGGCGCACCGCCCGCCCCATCGCGCCGTACCACAAGGGCGACGGCCACGTCACCGACGACACCTTGATGACCCACGCGCTGGTACGGGTCTACGCGACCGTCCGCGACCACCTCGACGCGTACGCGATCGCCGACCACCTGGTCCCCGATCTGATGCAGAACCCGCGCTGGATCCCGGAGTTGGAGGCGGAGGCCATCCCGCTCCAGCGCGTATTCCTCGCCGAGAAGTGGCTCGCGGCCCGTCTCCACTACGGCCATGTCGACCCCCGCGAGGCCGGCGTCGGCAACATCGTCAACTGCGGTGCCGCGATGTACATGGCACCGGTCGGCCTGCTCAACGCGGCTAATCCGGCCGGGGCTTACACCGAGGCGCTCGACATCGCGGGCGCCCACCAGTCGTCGTACGGCCGTGAGGCGGCCGGTGTCTTCGCGGCGGCCGTCGCCGCGGCCTGCGCACCGGGCGCGACCCCCGACTCCGTGGTCACCGCCTGCCTCGCCCTGGCGAAGGACGGCACCCGCACGGCCATCGAGAAGGTCTGCGAAGTGGCCGCCCGCCACTCGGACTTCGAGTCGGCGCTCGTCCCGCTGCGGGAGGCGGTCGCGCCGTACGACACGGTGGGTCCCGACTACCGTTCCCCCTCCCTGGACGCCCGCCGTCCCTCCCGTACCCGTGCGATCGAGGAACTCCCCGTCGCGCTGGGCATGTTGGTGGTGGCCGGCGGCGACTACCGGCACGCGGTGCTGGGTTCGGTGAACTACGGCCGGGACTGCGACTCGATCGCGACGATGGCGGGCGCGGTGGCCGGTGCGCTCGGATCGCCGGTTCCGCAGGACTGGTCGAAGACGGTCGCCGAGGCCAGCCGCCTGGACCTCTGGGAACCGGCGACGACCCTCACCGCCGTCACCCGTGAGGTCTTCGAGCGTGACGTCCGCCAACGCCGGGCCCACGAAGCCGCGTTCACCGAGATCGGAGGGCTCCGGTGCTCCGACTGACCTGGGTCCAGCCGGAGGACCTGCTCGGCCACGAACTGCGCCAGGCCGTCCAGGACGGACGCGAACCGTCGGCGATCGCGGCACGCTGGCGGGCTGCGGGCGGCACGGAGGCACCGGCCCGGGCGGGCGCCTCGGACCAACCCGCCTCCCGCTACCTCCGGTTGCTCGCCGAGGACCTGCTGGACGAACTGGCCGACCTGCCCAGCCGGTTGGCGGACCAGGAGCCGACGGACCTGGCGAGGATCAAGGCCCTGTGCCCCGACTGGCCCACCCCACAAGCCACTTCACCGCCCCGCCCGGCCACCCTCCAGGCCGCCTGGCTGGGCCGGGCCGTCGGCTGTCTCCTCGGCAAACCCGTCGAGAAACTCCCCCTCGACGGCATCCGCCAACTCGCCCGAGCCACCGGCAATTGGCCCCTCGACTTCTACTTCACCGCCCGGGGCGTCCCCGCCGAACTCCTCGCCGCCCACCCCTGGAACCGCCGCTCCGCCCCCACCTCCCTCGCCGAGAACATCGACGGCATGCCCGAGGACGACGACCTCAACTACCCCCTGTTGAACCTCCTGTTGCTACAGCGCCACGGCAAGACCTTCACCACCGCCGACGTGGCGAAGCTCTGGCTCGACGAACTCCCCGCCGGCCGCACCTTCACCGCCGAACGCATCGCCTACCGCAATCTGCTCTCCGGCCTCGAACCCCCGCGAACGGCCCGCCACCGCAACCCGTTCCGCGAATGGATCGGTGCCCTGATCCGCGCCGACGTCCACGGCTGGACCAACCCCGGCAACCCGGGCGCGGCAGCCGAACAGGCCCACCGCGACGCCACCCTCACCCACACCGCGAACGGCGTCTACGCGGCGATGTTCACGGCGGCCGTCATCGCCACCGCGGCCACCGGCACCCACGACATCCACACCTGCCTGCGCACCGGCCTGACCGTCGTCCCGCCCGACTCCCGCCTCGCCAAGGCGCTCCACCATGCCCTTCAACTGGCCCGGAAGCACCGGGACTTCGACGCCGTGGTGGACGAACTCCACACCACCCACGCCCGCACCCACCACTGGGTCCACGCGATCCCCAACACCGCCCTGATCGCCGCCGCTCTCACCCACGCGGACGGCGACTTCACCGGCTCCATCTGCCGTGCGGTGTCCGGCGGTTGGGACACCGACTCCAACGGCGCCACGGTCGGCTCCGTTTCGGCCCTGCTCGCGGGCAGCCCGACCGCACTCCCCGACCGCTGGACGACCCCCCTCAAGAACCGACTCGCCACCTCCGTAGGCGACTTCAACGGCATCGGCTTCGACACCCTCGCCCGGCTCACCCACCAGGAGACCGCCCGCCCATGACCCTCATCGCCGTGCTCGGCAGCACGAACATGGACCTCGTCGCCTACGTCACGAAGGCCCCGCGGCGCGGAGAGACCGTGACGGGACGGGAGTTCCGTACGATCCCCGGCGGCAAGGGCGCCAACCAGGCGATCGCCGCCGCCCACGCGGGCGCCGACGTCACCATCATCGGCGCGGTCGGCGACGACGCCTACGGCGCCCAACTCCGGTCCACGTTCGAGCACTCGGGCGTCGACACCGACCATCTGCGCACCGTCCCGGGCGCGTCCGGCACCGCGCACATCGTCGTGGACGACGAGGGCGGCAACGCGATCGTCGTCATCCCCGCCGCCAACGGCACCGTCGACCACCTCGCCCCCGGCGACGAGGCCCTCATCGCCGGCGCAGACGCCCTGCTCCTCCAGTTGGAAATCCCCCTCGCGGCAGTGGTCGCGGGCGCGGAAGCCGCCCGCCGCCACAGCGTCCGTACGATCCTCACCCCGGCCCCGGCGCAACCCCTGCCACCCGAACTCCTCGCCGCCACCGACCTGTTGGTCCCCAACGAGCACGAGGCCACCGCCCTCACCGGCCACACCGAACCGCGCAAGGCAGCGGCAGCCCTCCTCGGCCAAGTGCCCGAGGTGATCGTCACCCTGGGCGCGGCGGGCAGCCTGTACGCGGCCCGGGACGCCGAGCCGTTCACCGTCCCCGCACCCCAAGTGACCGCCGTGGACTCGACCGGCGCGGGTGACACCTTCGTCGGCGCGCTGGCGGTGGCACTCGCCGAGGGCCGCCCGATCCGGGACGCGCTGGGCTGGGCAGCAGCGGCGGCGGCACTCTCCGTCCAGCGGCCGGGTGCGACGGCGTCGATGCCGTACCGCGCGGAGATCGACAAGCAGTACGCCTCATGACCGAGACGACGACCACAACTCCCCTGTCCGGCCTGCGCGTTCTCGACCTCGCGACACTCTTCGCCGGTCCGCTCGCCGCCACCATGCTCGGCGACTTCGGCGCCGAGGTCATCAAGGTCGAGCACCCGACGAAGCCCGACCCGTCCCGGGGCCACGGCCCGTCGAAGGACGGCGTCGGCCTGTGGTGGAAGCTGCTCGGCCGCAACAAGCGCACCATCACCCTCGACCTCTCGAAGCCGGGCGGGCGCGACACCCTCCTCCGCCTCGCCGCCACCGCCGACGTGATCATCGAGAACTTCCGCCCCGGCACCCTGGAGAAATGGGACCTCGGCTGGGCCGAACTCTCCGCCGTCAACCCGAAGTTGGTGCTCGCCCGGGTCACCGCGTTCGGCCAGTTCGGGCCCTACGCCCACCGCCCCGGCTTCGGCACCCTCGCCGAGGCGATGAGCGGTTTCGCCGCGATCACCGGCGAACCGGACGCACCCCCGACCCTCCCGCCGTTCGGCCTCGCCGACTCGATCGCCGGGCTGGCGACGGCGTACGCGGTGATGACGGCCCTCGCGGCCCGCGACCGCACCGGCGAGGGCCAGGTCGTCGACATGGCGATCATCGAACCGATCCTGACCGCGCTGGGCCCCCAGCCCCTCTGGTACGACCAGCTCGGCCACGTCCAGCCGCGCACCGGCAACCGCTCCCAGAACAACGCCCCGCGCAACACCTACCGTACGGCGGACGGGAGTTGGGTCGCCGTCTCGACCTCGGCCCAGTCGATCGCCGAGCGCGTGATGCGCCTGGTCGGGCGCCCGGAACTGATCGACGAACCGTGGTTCGCGACGGGCGCGGACCGGGCCCGGCACGCCGACATCCTCGACGCGGCGGTCGGCGACTGGATCGCGCGGCGCTCGCGCACGGAGGTCCTGGCCGCCTTCGAGAAGGCGGAGGCGGCCGTGGCCCCCATCCAGGACGTACGGGACGTGATGACGGACCCTCAGTACCAGGCCCTCGACACGATCACCACCGTCGACGACCCCGAACTCGGCCCGCTCCGCATGCAGAACGTCCTCTTCCGCCTCTCCGCCACCCCGGGCTCCATCCGCTGGTCCGGCCGTCCGCACGGCGCCGACACGGACCCGGTCCTGACCGAACTCGGCCTGACCGAAGCCGAGTTGGCCGCTCTCCGACAGGAGGGCGCCCTGTGACCCCGAACCCGCTGACCTGGCTCTACGTCCCGGGCGACCGCCCCCCGATCGTCGCCAAGGCCCTCGCCGCCGGCGCCGACGTGGTCGTGATCGACCTGGAGGACGCGGTCGCCCCGGACCGCAAGGACTACGCCCGCGCGGCGACCGCGGAACTCCTCGCGGAGCCTCAACTCAACGTCCACGTCCGGGTGAACGCCCTGGACAGCCCGTGGGCCGCCGACGATCTCCGCGCACTCACACCCCTCCCGGGCGTGTCCGGCCTACGGCTCCCGAAGGTGACGTCCGCCGAGGAGGTCGTGGCCGTGGCGGACACCACGCATGAACTCCCCCTGTACGCCCTCCTGGAGACCGCCCTCGGCATCGAGCGGGCCTTCTCCATCGCCACCGCGCACCCCGCCCTGCACGGCATCGCACTCGGCGAGGCGGATCTACGGGCCGACCTGGGCGTGCGCGACGACGCGGGGCTCGACTGGTCCCGATCCCGGGTGATCGTGGCCGCCCGGGCGGCAGGGATGGCTCCGCCGCCGCAGTCCGTCCACCCGGACATCCGCGACCTGGACGGCCTGGCGGCCTCCTGTGCCCACGGCCGCGCCCTCGGCTTCCTCGGCCGGGCGGCGATCCATCCCCGTCAACTCCCGGTGATCGAGAGCGCGTTCCTCCCGACCGACCACGAACTCGAACAGGCCGAGACGATCGTCAAGGCGGCCATGCGGGAGGAGGGCGCCCAGGCTCTTCCGGACGGGCGGTTCATCGACGCGGCGGTGGTGGCGGCCGCGCAGCGCACGCTGGCGTTGGCGCGCCGGACCTGACATGCGGTGAGGGCGCCCTGTCGATCACAGGGCGCCCTCGTCGTCGTAGAACCAGTCGTCAGCTCTTCTTCGCCGACTCGGGCTCGTCCTTCTTCATGTCCACGGCCTCGGACTCGGCGTCGGCTTCGGGGGCGTCTTCCTTGGCCTCCGTGGCTTCGGTCTCGTCGGTCTCCGGGGCTTCCTTCGCGGTGGGCGCGTCGTCCCCGTCGGTTCCGTCGCCGGCCGCTTCCGGTTCGACGACCTCTTCGCAGCCCGGGCGCTTCTTCGCCGAGATGACGAAGTACGTCACCGCGAGGAGGAAGACGATCATCGCGGTCCAGTCGTTCAACCGCAGGCCCAGGAAGTGGTGGGCGTCGTCGACGCGCATGTACTCGATCCAGCCGCGGCCCACGCAGTACGAGGCGACGTAGAGCGCGAACGCCCGGCCGTGGCCCAGCTTGAAGCGGCGGTCGGCCCAGATGACGAGGAAGCCGACGCCGACGCACCACAGGGACTCGTACAGGAAGGTCGGGTGGTAGTAGCCCGGCACGCGGCCGTCCGTCGAGGACGTGATGTGCAGCGCCCAGGGGAGGTGCGTCTCGCGGCCGTAGAGCTCCTGGTTGAACCAGTTGCCCCAGCGGCCGATGGCCTGGGCGAAGGCGATGCCGGGGGCCAGCGCGTCGGCCCAGGCCGGCAGCGGGATGCCACGGCGGCGGCAGCCGATCCACGCGCCCACCGCGCCGAGCGCGATCGCGCCCCAGATGCCGAGGCCGCCCTGCCACACCTTGAAGGCGTCCACCCAGTCGCGGCCCTCGCTGAAGTACAGCTCGTAGTCCGTGATCACGTGGTACAGGCGACCGCCGACGAGGCCGAACGGCACGGCCCAGACAGCGATGTCGGCCACCGTCCCGACCTTGCCGCCGCGGGCGACCCAGCGTTTGTTGCCGAGCCAGACGGCGACGAAGACGCCGATGATGATGCAGAACGCGTAGCCGCGCAGCGGAATGGGGCCGAGGTGGATGACCCCGTGCGACGGGCTGGGAATGTAGGCAGTGGTTTCCATGGCAGGGTCGACGCTACCGTGCCGGACCGCGACCTCGGCAAGCGGCCCGGCTACGGCTCCATAACGGGCCGGTGTGAAAACCGGCCCGCCCGCTTACCCCGCGCTACCCCTTGTTCGCCGCCTGGACCAGCTGCTTCAGCTTCGCCGGGGTCATCGTCTGGTCCGCGTAGATGTTCTTGCCCTCGAAGAGGACGGTCGGGGTGCCGGTGAATCCGCCGGCCTGGAACGCGGCGGCGGACTTGGTGACCCAGCTGTCGTGCGTACCGCTGTTGACGCACTTCTGGAAGGCGGGCGTGTCGAGACCCTTCACCTTGCCCGCCAGCTCGATCAGCTTGGCGTTGCTGGAGAAGGCGTCGTCCGTCTCCTTGGGCTGGTTCTCGTAGAGCACGTCATGGAAGTCGCGGAACTTTCCGGCGTCCTGGGCGCAGGCCGCCGCGTTGGCCGCGCGCTTGGAGCCGGTGCCGCCGAGGTTGCCGTCGATGATCGTGACCAGGTGGTACTGCACCTTGAGCTGCCCGGAGTCGGTCAGTTCGTGGAGCGTCGGGCGGTACGCCGTCTCGAAGGCCTGGCAGGCCGGGCAGCGGAAGTCCTCCCACACCGTGAGCGTCGGCTTGGCGCTGTCCTTGCCGACCTGGATCGCCAGGCTGTCCTTGCCGGTCGCCCCGGAGGGCGCCACGACCGGGCCCGCGCTCTTGCTGCCGCTGTCGTCCTTGCCGTGGTTCGCGGCGAGCACGCCGATCACCGTCGCCAACCCCAGCACGCAGACGACGCTCGCGGCCACGATCAACGTGCGCCGCCGCCGCTCCGCGGACTTCTGCTTCTCACGCTCTGCCGCCAGCCGCTCGCGGGCGGTGCGCTTTCCGTCACGGTTCTTCTCGCTCACACCCCGCAGAACGAACCGGGGAGGCGCAGCGCGCCTCCCCGGTCCCAGGTCCACCCATACGGGGGACCCGTTGTTCTGTTATGCCGTTATGCCGTTGCTCGGTTACACCTGTCCGCGCACGCCCTTCGCGAGTTCACCGGCGAGCGTGCGGACCGCCTCGACTCCGGCCGCGTCGTCCGGCGCGTCCAGCATGCGCTTGACGAAGGCCGAGCCGACGATCACGCCGTCCGCGAAGCGGGCCACCTCGGCGGCCTGCCGGGCGTCGGAGACACCGAGGCCGACGCACACGGGCGTGTCGGTGGTGGCCCGGGTGCGCTCGACGAGGTCCTGCGCCTGCGCGCCCACCGACTCACGGGTGCCGGTGACACCCATGAGCGAGGCGGCGTAGACGAAGCCGGTGCCGACCTTGGTGATCTCGGCGAGGCGGGCGTCCTTGCTGCTGGGCGCGACGACGAAGACGGTGGCGAGCCCGTGCTTCTCCGCGTGCTCCCTCCACAGCCCCGCCTCCTGGACGGGCAGGTCGGGCAGGATGCAGCCGGCGCCGCCCGCCTCGGCCAGTTCGGCGGTGAAGCGCTCGACGCCGTAGCGGTCGATCGGGTTCCAGTACGTCATGACGAGGACGGGCTTGCCGGTCGCCGAGTGGGTCTCGCGGACCGTGCGCATGACGTCCGCGATCTTGACGCCGCCGCGCAGGGCGATGTCGTCGGCGGTCTGGATGACGGGGCCGTCGAGGACGGGGTCACTGTGCGGCAGGCCCACCTCGACGACGTCCGCGCCGCCGTCGAACGCGGCCTTGATGGCCTCGATGCCGCCGTCCACGGTCGGGAACCCGGCCGGGAGGTAGGCGATGAGTGCGGCGCGTCCCTCGGCCTTGGCGGCGGCGAGGGTGTCGCTCAACAGCTTGATGTTGCCACTCACTTGGCGTCCCCCTCGATCTCGGCGGTGTCGGCCGCGTTGGCCGCGACGGTGGCGTCGGTCCCGTTGTCGTACAGGCCGAAGTAACGCGCGGCCGTGTCCATGTCCTTGTCGCCGCGCCCGGACAGGTTGACGACGATCAGCCCGTCCTTGCCCAGCTCCCTGCCGACCTCCAGCGCACCGGCGAGCGCGTGGGCGCTCTCGATGGCCGGGATGATGCCCTCCGTGCGCGACAGCAGGCGCAAGGCCTGCATCGCCGCGTCGTCGGTGATCGCGCGGTACTCGCCGCGACCACTGTCCTTGAGGTACGAGTGCTCGGGGCCGATGCCCGGGTAGTCCAGTCCGGCCGAGATCGAGTACGGCTCGGTGATCTGGCCCTCCTCGTCCTGGAGGACGTAGGACCGCGAACCGTGCAGGATGCCGGGCTCGCCCGCGGTGAGGGTCGCCGCGTGTTCGCCCGTCTCGACGCCGTGGCCGGCCGGTTCGCAGCCGATGAGGCGTACGCCGGCGTCCGGGATGAAGGCGTGGAACAGGCCGATGGCGTTCGAGCCGCCGCCGACACAGGCGATCGCCGCGTCGGGGAGGCGTCCGGCGCGCTCCAGGATCTGACGGCGGGCCTCGACGCCGATCACGCGGTGGAAGTCGCGGACCATGGCGGGGAAGGGGTGCGGGCCCGCGACCGTACCGAAGAGGTAGTGGGTGCGGTCGACGTTGGCGACCCAGTCGCGGAACGCCTCGTTGATGGCGTCCTTGAGGGTGCGGCTGCCGGACTTCACGGCGATGACCTCGGCGCCGAGCATGCGCATCCGGGCCACGTTCAGGGCCTGGCGCTGGGTGTCGATCTCGCCCATGTAGATGGTGCATTCGAGGCCGAACAGCGCGCAGGCGGTGGCCGTCGCGACGCCGTGCTGGCCGGCGCCGGTCTCCGCGATGACCCTGGTCTTGCCCATGCGCTTGGTGAGCAGGGCCTGGCCGAGGACGTTGTTGATCTTGTGGGAGCCGGTGTGGTTCAGGTCCTCGCGCTTGAGGAAGATCCGGGCGCCGCCCGCGTGCTCCGCGAAGCGGGAGACCTCTGTGAACGCGCTTGGCCTGCCGGTGTAGTTGACCAGGAGGTCGTCCAACTCGCGGGCGAACTCGGGGTCGTGCTTGGCCTTGTCGTACTCGACGGCCACCTCGTCCACGGCGGCGACCAGCGCCTCCGGGATGAACTTGCCGCCGAAGGCGCCGAAGTAGCCCTCGGCGCTGGGGATTTGACCGTCGGGGTCGGGGATGAAGAACTCGCTGGGCATGCGGAAACCTCACGGTGAGTTTGTGGAAAAACACTAATCGCCGTGGGGGCAGGGATCGTCTGTTGAGTGCCGGCCGGATGTGGCTGGTCGCGCAGTTCCCCGCGCCCCTAAAGGGCGCGCTGCCATCGCCGCCCGTTGACCTGCCCAGGTTCGTCACCGATGACGTAGCGCACCCGACGACCGTGGACCCGCCTCGCGGGCGCACGGCAACCCCTCGGGCGGCAGCCGCGCGCGAGGCGGGCGTGCCGGTCCATGGGGGTCAGGGTGAGTGTCATCGGGGGCAGCCTATCGGGTGATCAGCTGCGGCCGTGGCGCAGTGCCGGGTGTTCGCCTGCTGCCACCAGGTCCGAGACCGCGGACTTGGGGTCGCGGCCGGTGACCAGGGACTCGCCGACCAGGACCGCGTCGGCGCCGGCGTTGGCGTAGGCGATGAGGTCGTGGGGGCCGCGGACTCCGGACTCGGCGATCTTGACGATGTGCGCGGGGATCTCGGGGGCGACGCGCTCGAAGGTGGCGCGGTCGACCTCAAGGGTCTTGAGGTTGCGGGCGTTGACGCCGATGATCTTGGCGCCGGCGTCGACCGCGCGGTCGACCTCGTCCTCGTCGTGGACCTCGACGATCGGCGTGAGGCCGATCGACTCGGCGCGCTCGATGAGGGACTCCAGGGCGGGCTGGTCCAGTGCCGCGACGATCAGCAGGGCGAGGTCGGCGCCGTAGGCCCGGGCCTCCCAGAGCTGGTACGACGTGACGATGAAGTCCTTGCGGAGGACCGGGATGTCCACCCGCGCGCGGACGGCCTCCAGGTCGGCCAGGGAGCCGCCGAAGCGACGCTGTTCGGTGAGGACGGAGATGACGGCGGCGCCGCCCGCCTCGTAGTCCGCCGCGAGGCCCGCCGGGTCGGCGATCGCCGCGAGCGCGCCCTTGGAGGGGCTGGAGCGCTTGACCTCGCAGATGACCTTGACGCCGTCGCCGCGCAGGGCCGCGATGCCGTCCTTGGCCGCGGGTGCCTTCGCCGCGCGCTCCTTGAGCTCGTCGAGGCTGACGCGCGCCTGCCGTTCCGCCAGGTCGGCACGGACTCCGTCGATGATCTCGTCGAGCACACTCACGCGAGCGGCCCCCTTCCGGACGGTGGAAAAGCAATGGTCACATCTGACCTCGATGGTATCCGGAGGAAGGCGTAGGCCTCGCATCCGGTTGACGCCGGTCCCAGTACCTGGACATCGGCCGGTTGATCAAGGGTGTAGCCAGCCACCGAACGGCAGGTTCCGGACAACCGTGAAGACCAGCACCAATGCGCCCAGAGTCCAGAGCCGGCCCCCGCCGAGTTCGATCCGCACCGGTCGGCCGCGTGCTGCGCGGACCACCCAGACGGTCCATACGACCGTGAAGGCCAGATAGCCCACCACGGCGATCGCGTTGTCCTGGAGCGCGGCGAGGAAGTCGCCGTGGATGAACTCGTGCGCGCTGCGCAGTCCGCCGCAGCCGGGGCAGTACAGGCCGGTGAGGCGGTACAGGGGGCAGACGGGGTAGTGGCCGGGCTGGTTCGGGTCGACCGTGCCGACGTACGCGAAGGCTCCGGCGACGGCCGCGAGGACTCCGGCGGGCACGGCTACGCGGTTCAGCACGGAGGCGGAACCGGGGGTGCGCGTCTTCGGGATGCTCCGGCTGTCGCTGTCGGCGTTCACGTCTCGCATTGTGCCCCCTGGCCCCTTCGTGCGGCACGCGCGCGTGAGGGGCGGTTCCCGGTGTGTCCGGGACCGCCCCTCCACGAAGTGGTGGCCGACAGCAGCTACGGCTCAGCTGTCGGCGTGCGCCGTCTTGCCGAGCAGCTCGGTCAGGTCCTGGGGACGGTCCTTGGGCATGCCCATACCCATCGCGCTCATGACCCAGCCGACGACGCCGCCGATGACCACGATGCCCATACCGGCCCAGAAGCCGGCCGGCTGCGCCATGACCATGAAGGCGCCCGCGACCAAGAAACCGATGAAGATGATGGTGGTACCGGTCCAGGCGGCCAAAGTGTGACCGTGGCTGTTGCCCGCCATGACGTGCTCCTCGTTGCCGTGTGCGTGTGTGAGCAGACGCTCGGGGTTCATTGTTCCGCACGTGTGCGGGTGCGGTGCTTCGGGGTGGCTCCGTGTCCGCCGCGGTCGGGAAGCGCTCCCCGAAGGGGCGCGGGGAACTGCGCGCCCAGCCACGACCACGCTGCGGTCAACCGACGACGGACGCATCCTCGCCCCTCCCCGCGGAGCGCTACGCCCCTGTGGGGTCCTCGCCGCGGTCCAGGGCCTTCCAGATGTCCTCGGGGCGGTCGGGGTCGACCACGGGGGCGCGGCGGGCCCGGGGGGTGCCGTTGCGTTCGTAGCGGCCCGACATCGCGGGCCAGCGGCGGCCGTAGAGGAGGGCGAGGAGGCCGGCGAGCAGGATCAGGGCGCCGCCGACCGCGGCGACGTAGGGCCAGGCGGTGTGGTCGAAGGCGTGCACGGCGGACGAGGTGCCGCCGGAGGCCTGGGTGGCCTTGTCGTCGAGCGCGGAGCTGTCGGAGGCCCCGAGCAGGGCCGCGGCGACGATGCCCGCGCCGGAGAGCGCGAGGAGGGCGGAGACCGCGAAGCGGCCCGTCCTGCGGACCGCGAAGACGGCGACGAGCGCGGCGAGGCCCACTATGGCGAGCGCCGCGGGCACACCCGTGACGTCGCTGCCCTTGGCGGACAGCGGGAACGGGTCGCCCGCCACCGTCGCGATCCCCTCCGACCAGCGCTGACGGGTGGCCAGCAGCGCCACGGCCGCGCCGAGCGCACCGCTCATGAGCGCTACGGCGAGGCTGCGGCGGCCGGCGCGTGCGGGGCCTTCGCCTTCGGAACGGGGGTGAGGAACAGCTGCAGTCACGTAGTCCACTATCGCTCGAACCCCGGGCGAACCGTCACCCGGGGTTCATATGACCCTCGTCCTATTGCCCGAGCCGGTTCGCCGTGTGCACCGCGCGGAGGACCGCCGCCGCCTTGTTGCGGCACTCCTGGTCCTCCAGTTCCGGGTCCGAGTCGGCGACGATGCCGGCGCCCGCCTGGACGTAGGCCGTGCCGTCGCGGAGGAGGGCCGTACGGATGGCGATGGCGGTGTCGGAGTCGCCCGCGAAGTCGAGGTAGCCGACGCAGCCGCCGTACAACCCCCTTCTGGAGGGCTCCAGTTCGTCGATGATCTGCATCGCGCGGGGCTTGGGCGCGCCGGAGAGGGTGCCGGCCGGGAAGCAGGCGGTGAGGACGTCGAAGGCGGTGCGGCCGGGGGCCACTCGGCCGGTGACCGTGGAGACGATGTGCATCACGTGGGAGTAGCGCTCCACCGACATGAAGTCGACGACCTCGACCGAGCCGGGCTCGCAGACGCGTCCCAAATCGTTACGCCCGAGGTCGACCAGCATGAGGTGTTCGGCGCGCTCCTTGGGGTCGGCGAGGAGTTCGTCGGCGAGGGCCTGGTCCTCCTGCGGGGTGGCGCCGCGGTGCCGGGTGCCGGCGATGGGGTGGACCATCGCGCGACCGTCCTCGACCTTGACGAGGGCCTCCGGGGACGAGCCGACCACGTCGAAGCCGTCGAAGCGGAACAGGTACATGTACGGGGACGGGTTGGTCGCGCGCAGCACCCGGTACACGTCCAACGCGCTTGCCGTGCACGGGGTTTCGAAGCGCTGGGAGGGGACGACCTGGAAGGCCTCGCCCGCGCGGATGCGCTCCTTGATGTCCTCGACGGCCTCCTTGAAGTCGGGGCCGCCCCACAGCGCGGTGTACTCCGGAAGCTCTGAGGGCGGGAGCTGGGCGGGCGGCTGGGCCACCGCGCGGGAGAGGTCCGCCTCCATGGCGTCGAGGCGGGCCACGGCGTCCGCGTAGGCCTCGTCGACGCCGGTGTCGAGGTCGTTGTGGTTGATCGCGTTGGCGATCAGCAGGACCGAGCCCTCCCAGTGGTCCATCACGGCGAGGTCGCTGGTGAGGAGCATGGTCAGCTCGGGGAGCCTGAGGTCGTCCCGCTCGCCGGGGCCGATCTTCTCCAGGCGGCGGACGATGTCGTAGCCGAGATAGCCGACCATGCCGCCGGTGAAGGGCGGCAGGCCCTCCTGGTGGGGGGTGTGCAGGGTGTCGATGGTGGCGCGCAGGGCGGCGAGGGGGTCGCCGTCGACCGGGACGCCGACGGGCGGGGTGCCGAGCCAGTGGGCCTGCCCGTCGCGGGCGGTCAGGGTGGCGGCGCTGCGAACGCCCACGAAGGAGTACCGAGACCATTGAAATGCCGTGCGGCCGTTCTCCGCGGACTCCAGGAGGAAGGTGCCGGGGCGCTCCGCGGCGAGCTTGCGGTAGAGCGCGACCGGGGTGTCGCCGTCGGCGAGGAGCTTGCGGGTGACCGGGATGACGCGACGGTCGGTGGCCAGCTTGCGGAACGTGTCAAGGTCCATGGCGGCTGACCCTACTGATCCGAGACGGCGGTGCTGGAATCAACGACATCTTTAAGAAGACTCTCGCCAACCGGCTCTTCCTTGAGCAGCACGTCCGCGTCGAAGCAGGTGCGGGCGCCGGTGTGGCAGGCGGCGCCGATCTGGTCGACCTTCACGAGGACCGTGTCCGCGTCGCAGTCCAGGGCGACGGACTTCACGTGCTGGAAGTGGCCGGAGGTGTCGCCCTTGACCCAGTACTCCTGGCGGCTGCGGGACCAGTAGGTGCAGCGGCCGGTCGTCAGGGTGCGGTGCAGCGCCTCGTCGTCCATCCAGCCGAGCATGAGCACCTCACCGGTGTCGTACTGCTGGGCGATGGCGGGGACGAGCCCGTCGGCGCTCCGCTTGAGGCGGGCGGCGATCTCGGGATCGAGGCTGCTGGACTGGGGCGCGCTGGTCATGGGGCCATTGTGCCGCGCGGCACCGACAACCCAGGTCGACGTCCACTGTGCGGACCCGGTGGGCGGTCGTAGGCTGACGGTATGTCGACCTTCGCCAAGCGTGAACGACTTCTTCTCGCCGACCTCCTGGAGACGACGGGCCCGGACGCCCCGACCCTCTGCGAGGGCTGGCAGACCCGTGATCTGGCCGCGCACGTGGTGGTGCGCGAGCGCCGCGCGGATGCCGCCGGCGGCATCATGATCAAGCAGCTCGCGCCGCGCCTGGACCGGGTGATGGCGGAGTTCGCGGCGAAGCCGTACGAGGAGCTGATCCAGCTCATCCGTACGGGCCCGCCGCGCTTCTCGCCGTTCCAGCTCAAGCAGCTCGACGAGGCCTCCAACACGGTCGAGTTCTACGTGCACACCGAGGACGTACGGCGGGCCCAGGAGGACTGGACTCCGCGCGAGCTGGATCCGGTCTTCCAGGACGCCCTGTGGTCCCGTCTGGAGCGCATGGCCCGGCTGGTCGGCCGGAGCGCGCCGACCGGGCTGGTACTGCGCCGCCCGGACGGGCAGACCGCGGTCGCCCACAAGGGAGCGCCGGTCGTGACGGTGACCGGCGAACCCTCGGAGCTGCTGCTGTTCGCACACGGCCGGCAGAACGTGGCCAAGGTGGAGCTGGACGGCGACGAGAACGCGATCGCCAAGCTCCATGAGGCCAAGCAGCTGGGGATCTGAACCTAGGCAGCGGGAGCTCCCACAAGTAAGCCCCGACCACCAGGCGGCCGGGGCTTACAACGCCTTACAGCACCACTACGGGACTCACCGCACTGGATGTCCCGCCTCCCGCAGCGCCTGCTTGACCTCGCCGATCCGCAGATCGCCGAAGTGGAAGACGGAGGCCGCCAGCACCGCGTCCGCGCCCGCCGCCACCGCGGGCGGGAAGTCGGCGAGCTTGCCCGCGCCGCCGGAGGCGATGACCGGGACGGTCACGTGCTTGCGGACGGCCGCGATCATCTCCAGGTCGTAGCCGTCCTTGGTGCCGTCCGCGTCCATCGAGTTGAGCAGGATCTCCCCGGCGCCCAACTCGGCGGCCCGGTGCGCCCATTCGACGGCGTCGATGCCGGTGCCCTTGCGGCCGCCGTGGGTGGTCACTTCGAAGGACCCGCTGTCAGTCCTCCGCGCGTCCACCGACAGGACCAGGACCTGGCGGCCGAACCGCTCCGCGATCTCCTTGATCAGTTCCGGCCGGTTGATCGCCGCCGTGTTGACCCCGACCTTGTCCGCGCCCGCCCGCAGCAGCTTGTCCACGTCCTCGGCCGTGCGGACGCCGCCGCCGACCGTGAGCGGGATGAAGACCTGCTCGGCGGTGCGGCGGACCACGTCGTACGTCGTCTCGCGGTTGCCGGAGGACGCGGTGATGTCCAGGAAGGTCAGCTCGTCGGCGCCCTCGGCGTCGTAGACCTTGGCCATCTCGACGGGGTCGCCGGCGTCGCGCAGGTTCTGGAAGTTGACGCCCTTGACGACCCGGCCGTTGTCGACGTCCAGGCAGGGGATCACGCGTACGGCGAGGGTCATGAGGAACCCTCCCCCCGGTACGCCTCCACCTCGACCTCGACGACCAGGCTGGGGTCGACGAAGCCGGACACGATGATCATCGAGGCGGCGGGGCGGATCGCGTCGAAGAGTTCCTTGTGGGCGCGGCCCACGTCCTCGACGTCCCGGGCGTGGGTGATGTACATGCGGGTGCGCACCACGTCGGCGGGGCCGAGGCCCAGCTGTTCCAGCGCCGCGAACGCGACGTTGAACGCGTTGACCGTCTGCTCGTAGGGACCGCCCCCGGCGATCTCGCCGTCCACTATCGACGTGCACCCGGAGATCAGCACCAGGCCGTTCGGCAGCTCCACCGCGCGGGAGTAGCCGAAGGCGTCCTCCCAGGGCGCGCCGGTCGACACGCGTCGTAGCTCGGTCACCGGGCCACCGCCTCCAAGGCTTCTTCGAGGGTGAACGCCTTCGCGTAGAGGGCCTTCCCGACGATGGAGCCCTCGACACCGAGGGGTACCAGCTCGGAGATGGCGCGGAGGTCGTCGAGCGACGACACGCCGCCGGAGGCCACGACCGGGCGGTCGGTCGCCGCGCAGACGTTGCGCAGCAGCTCCAGGTTGGGGCCCTGGAGGGTGCCGTCCTTGGCGATGTCGGTGACCACGTACCGGGCGCAGCCCTCGGAGTTGAGGCGGTCCAGCGTCTCGTAGAGGTCGCCGCCGTCGCGGGTCCAGCCACGGCCGCGCAGGGTCGTGCCGCGTACGTCGAGGCCGACCGCGATCTTGTCGCCGTGCTCGGCGATGACCTTGGCGACCCACTCCGGGGTCTCCAGTGCGGCGGTGCCGAGGTTCACCCGGGTGCAGCCGGTGGCGAGGGCCGCGGCGAGCGTGTCGTCGTCGCGGATGCCGCCGGACAGCTCGACCTTGATGTCCATGGCGCCGGCGACCTCGGCGATGAGCTTGCGGTTGTCGCCGGTGCCGAACGCGGCGTCCAGGTCGACGAGGTGCAGCCACTCGGCGCCGGAGCGCTGCCAGGCGAGGGCGGCCTCCAGCGGGGAGCCGTAGGAGGTCTCGGTCCCGGACTCGCCGTGGACGAGGCGGACGGCCTGGCCGTCGCGGACGTCGACGGCGGGGAGGAGTTCGAGCTTGGCCATGGTCTACAGGGTTCCGATCCAGTTGGTGAGCAGCTGCGCTCCGGCGTCGCCGGACTTCTCGGGGTGGAACTGGGTGGCCCACAGGGCGCCGTTCTCCACGGCGGCCACGAAGGGCTTGCCGTGCGTCGACCAGGTCACCAGGGGGGCGCGCATCGCCGGGTTGGAGACTTCGAGGGACCAGTCGTGGACGGCGTAGGAGTGCACGAAGTAGAAGCGCGCGTCGGCGTCCAGGCCCGCGAAGAGCTGGGAGCCCGCCGGGGTGTCGACGGTGTTCCAGCCCATGTGGGGCACGATCTCGGCCTGCAGCGGCTCGACCGAGCCGGGCCACTCGTCCAGGCCCTCGGTCTCGACGCCGTGCTCGATGCCGCGCGCGAACAGGATCTGCATGCCGACGCAGATGCCCATCACCGGCCGCCCGCCGGCCAGCCGACGCCCGACGATCCAGTCGCCGCGAGCCGAGCGCAGGCCCTCCATGCAGGCGGCGAAGGCGCCGACGCCGGGCACCAGCAGCCCGTCCGCGTTCATGGCCTTGTCGTAGTCACGCGTTATCTCGACCTCGGCACCCGCGCGCGCGAGGGCACGCTCGGCGGAACGGACGTTCCCGAAGCCGTAGTCGAAGACGACCACCTTCTTCGACGCCTTCTTGGATGTACTCGTGGCTGCGCTCAATTCCACACCTCCAGCCTCATGACCCCGGCCACCAGACATATCCCGGCGGCGATGGAGATCAGCACGATGAGCTGGCGCGGCATCTTCTGCTTGACGAAGGAGTAGACCCCGCCGAGCAGGAAGAGCCCGACGACGATGAGGAGGCTCGACAGGCTGGTCACAGCGCGCCCTTCGTGGAGGGGAGGATGCCGGCCGCGCGCGGGTCGCGCTCGGAGGCGTACCGCAGGGCGCGCGCGAGGGCCTTGAACTGGCACTCCACGATGTGGTGCGCGTTGCGCCCGTACGGCACGTGCACGTGCAGCGCGATCTGGGCCTGGGCCACGAAGGACTCCAGGATGTGCCGGGTCATCGTGGTGTCGTACTCGCCGATCATCGGCGCCATGTTCTCGGGCTCGGTGTGCACGAGGTAGGGGCGGCCGGAGAGGTCGACGGTCACCTGGGCGAGGGACTCGTCCAGCGGGACCGTGCAGTTGCCGAAGCGGTAGATGCCGACCTTGTCGCCGAGCGCCTGCTTGAAGGCGGCGCCGAGGGCGAGGGCGGTGTCCTCGATGGTGTGGTGGGAGTCGATGTGCAGATCGCCCTCGGTCTTCACGGTGAGGTCGAACAGACCGTGCCGGCCGAGCTGGTCGAGCATGTGGTCGTAGAAGCCGACCCCTGTCGACACGTCGACCTTGCCGTGGCCGTCGAGATCGATCTCGACCAGGACCGAGGTCTCCTTGGTCGTCCGCTCCACCCGTCCAACGCGGTTCATGTGCTCTGCTCCTTCATCAACTCACGGACCGCGTCGAGGAACGCGTCGTTCTCTTCGGGGGTTCCGGCGGAGACCCGCAGCCACCCCGGGATGCCGTTGTCCCGGACCAGGACGCCCCGGTCGAGGATCGCCTGCCAGGCGGTGTGGGAGTCCGCGAACCGGCCGAACTGCACGAAGTTGGCGTCGGACTCGACGACTTCGCAGCCGAGGGCCCGCAACTCCCTTACCAGCCGGTCCCGTTCGTCCTTCAGCTGCTCCACATAGCCGAGCAGTGTGTCGGTGTGCTCCAGGGCGGCCAGCGCGGTCGCCTGGGTGACGGCCGACAAGTGGTAGGGCAGCCGTACGAGTTGGACGGCGTCGACGACCGCCGGGTGCGCGGCGAGATAGCCGAGGCGCAGCCCTGCCGCGCCGAACGCCTTCGACATCGTCCGCGAGACGACGAGATTCGGCCGACCTTCGAGCAGCGGCAGCAGCGAGTCGCCGTGGCTGAACTCGATGTACGCCTCGTCGACGATCACCATCGACGCCGAACCCTGACTAGCACGCGCGGCCTGCGCGGCCTCGTACAGCGCGAGCACCGTCCCGGGCGGAACGGCGTTGCCCGTGGGGTTGTTGGGGGTCGTGACGAACACGACGTCGGGCTTGTTCTCGGCGATCCAGCGCTCGGCGGCCGGGAGGTCGATCGAGAAGTCCGCGTTGCGCGGCCCGGAGATCCAGCCCGTGCCCGTGCCGCGCGCGATGAGCGCGTGCATCGAGTACGACGGCTCGAAGCCGATCGCCGTACGGCCGGGGCCGCCGAAGGTCTGGAGCAGTTGCTGGATGACCTCGTTCGAGCCGTTGGCCGCCCACACGTTCTCGACGCCGACCCGGTAACCACCGGTCTTCGTCAGGTAGTTGGCGAGCTCGGTGCGCAGCTCGACCGCGTCCCGGTCCGGGTAGCGGTTGAGGCTGCGGGCCGCCTCGCGGACCCGCTCGGCGATCCGCTCGACCAGCGCCTCGGGCAGCGGGTAGGGGTTCTCGTTGGTGTTCAGCCGTACGGGGACGTCCAACTGGGGCGCGCCATAAGGGGACTTGCCGCGCAGTTCGTCCCGTACGGGAAGATCGTCGATTCCGAAGCTCACTTGCCGGGCACCTTCCAACCGAACCTTGCCTTGACCGCCGCGCCGTGCGCGGGCAGGTCCTCCGCCTCCGCCAGCGTCACCACGTGATGCGCCACGTCGGCGAGGGCGTCGCGGGTGTAGTCGACGATGTGGATGCCGCGCAGGAAGGACTGCACGGAGAGCCCGGAGGAGTGGCAGGCGCAACCGCCGGTCGGCAGCACGTGGTTGGAGCCGGCCGCGTAGTCGCCGAGGGAGACGGGCGCCCAGGGGCCGACGAAGATCGCGCCCGCGTTGCGCACCCGGTCGGCGACGGCAGCCGCGTCCGCCGTCTGGATCTCCAGGTGCTCGGCGCCGTACGCGTCGACGACCCGCAGTCCCTCCTCGATGCCGTCGACGAGGACGATCGCGGACTGCCGGCCGGCCAGCGCCGGGGCGATCCGGTCCTCGATGTGCTTGGTGGCCGCGACCTGCGGTTCGAGTTCCTTCTCGACCGCGTCCGCGAGCGTCACGGAGTCCGTGACCAGGACGGCGGCGGCGAGCGGGTCGTGCTCGGCCTGGCTGATCAGGTCGGCGGCGACGTGCACCGGGTCGGCGGTCTCGTCCGCGAGGACCGCGATCTCGGTGGGACCGGCCTCGGTGTCGATGCCGATCTTGCCCGTGAAGTAGCGCTTGGCGGCGGCGACCCAGATGTTGCCGGGCCCGGTGACCATGTTGGCCGGGGCGCAGGACTCGGTGCCGTGGGCGAACATCGCGACGGCCTGGGCGCCACCGACGGCGTAGACCTCGTCGACGCCGAGCAGCGCGCAGGCGGCGAGGATCGTCGGGTGCGGCAGACCGCCGAAGTCCGCCTGGGGCGGCGAGGCGAGCGCGACGGAGCCGACACCGGCCTCCTGCGCGGGCACCACGTTCATGATCACGGACGACGGGTAGACCGACCGTCCGCCGGGCGCGTAGAGCCCCACCCGATCGACCGGCACCCACTTCTCGGTGACCGTGCCGCCGGGCACGACCTGGGTCGTGTGGGTCGTACGGCGCTGCTCGCGGTGGACGAGCCGGGCGCGCCGGACGGACTCCTCCAGGGCCGCGCGGACGGCCGGGTCGAGCTGTTCCAGCGCGTCGCTGAGGGCCTGCGCCGGGACCCGTACCGATTCCAGCCGCACGCCGTCGAACTTCTCGGCGAAGTCGATCAGCGCCGCGTCGCCCCGATGATGCACGGCCTCGCAGATCGGCCGCACCTTCTCCAGGGCGGCCGAGACGTCGAAGTCGGCTCGGGGCAGCAGGTCGCGCAGGGCGGGCCCGTCGGGGAGGGCGTCGCCGCGCAGATCGATTCGGGAGATCACGGAAGTAATTCTCTCAGACGGCGAACGGGCGCTGCTCGCGCATATCAATGGCTGATACAGAACGTGGCCGGAACCCGGAAGATCCCCTTCACGTCTAGTGTTCCGGGCGTTACTCAGCGGGCATGAACAGCTGTGCGAAACCCGTGAGCAGTCGAGAGGGATGACAGAGCAGTGACCGAGGGTGTCGGCGTCCGCGCGGGGGATGTGCCGGACGATGCGACCGCCGCCGAGGCCGGGATGTGGCAGGCCTTCCGCAACGGCAGTGTGTACGACCTGAGCAGTGGCGACACCGTCGTCGACGATCCGCACGGCGGACATCCGTGGGGCCCGGAGCGGACCGTACGGGCACGGTTCGTGTGCTGGCTGCTCCTGGACGGGCCGCCCGCGCTGTCGGGCCGGGTGGCCTCGCTGAAACTCACCGGAGTGCGGATCAGCGGCACCCTGGATCTGGCGGGCGGCACGATCACCCCGTTCGTCGAGCTGAAGGGCTGCCGCTTCGAGCACGAGATCCTGCTGCCGGAGGCCCGCTTCCAGACCGTACGGCTGGTGGACTGCTCGGTGCCGCGGCTGGAGGCGGCGCGGGTGCACACGGAGGGTGACCTGCATCTGCCGCGCTGCCGCTTCCACAACGGGGTACGGCTTACCGACGCGCACATCGGCACCGATCTGCTGCTCAACCAGGCGATCGTCTACCGGGACCGCACGGGCCGTTCGATCGCCGCGGACGGCATGACCGTGGGCCAGGATCTCCAGGCCGAACTCCTGGAATCGCACGGCGAGTTGAGCCTGCGCAGCGCCAAGGTCGGCGTCTCGCTGAGTCTGCGCGGCGCCCGGCTGGCCAACCCGTACTCCCGACTCGCCCTGAACGCGCCCCAGTTGACCGTCGGCCGCACCCTGTACCTCACCCCGGCGGGCGTCGGCGGCCCCTGGCTGAGCGGCACCACGCCCGCGCGCGGGACCCGCATCCAGCGCTTCACCTGCCAGGGCGGAGTGCGCCTGGACGACGGACGGTTCGGGGACGCGGTGGACCTGGAGCGGGCCCGGTTCACCTTCACGGACGACCAGGAGCTGTCGCTGCTGCGCATCCAGGCGCCCGAACTGCGCTTCCTCGGGGAGAGACCGCAGCGGGGGAAGGTGGTGCTGTCGGGGGCGCGGGTCGCCAACCTGATTGACGGCAAGGACAGTTGGCCGGGTCCGGGCAACCTCCACATGGGCGGCTTCGTGTACGAGAACCTCGTACCGCAGGGCCCGTTCCCGCTGGAGGCCCGGCTCGACTGGGTGGCCGCCGCGACCGCCGAGTACAACCCGGAGCCGTACGAGCGGCTCGCGACCGTGCTGCGCAACGCCGGTGAGGACGAGGACGCGCGCGAGGTGCTGCTCGCCAAGCAGCGGCGGCGCCGGGAGAGCCTGCCCGTCGCGGCCAAGCTATGGGGGTTCGCGCAGGACTGGACGGTGGCCTACGGGTACCGGCCGGGCCGGGCCGCCGTATGGATGGCGGTGCTGTGGGCGGCCGGTTCGCTGGCCTTCACGCACGCGGGCCATGTGCCGGTGAACCCGAGCGGGCATCCGCCGTGGAGTCCCGCGCTGTTCGCGCTGGATCTGCTGCTGCCGGTGATCGACCTGGGGCAGGTCGGGCAGTGGCAGTTGCACGGGGGCTGGCAGTGGCTGTCCGTGGCGCTGATCCTGCTGGGCTGGATCCTGGCGACGACGGTGGCCGCGGGGGCGACCCGGCTGCTCAGGCGGGGTTAGCGACCGGCCGGCACAGTTATCGAACAGGTGAGCAAAAGTCACCTTTTACCGGGGCTTGACCGAGACGCGTACAACTTTCCATGGGGTGCTCAAACGGTCTGGCGCACTCCGAATCCCGGTCATTCAATGGTCGGCACCATGGCTCTGCTGCGCGACTTCATCCGCACCGCCCGGATGGCAAGGAGCACCTCGCGGCCCGCCGCCGGACTGCCGGCCGACGACGAGGTCCTTCTCGACGCGCCCGACGACCGGCTCGGCCCCGCACTGGTCGCGGCCGGACGGGGCGAGTACGGGCCGGCCGCCGAGCTGCTGGCCACCACCCGCGCGTCCGCCGAGTGGGAGGACCGCGACCGCTACACGCGTCGCCTCTCGGCCTTCGCCCGCTCCCGTCCCGAGTGGCTGGCCGACTGGCACGCCGCCGCCCCGGACGACTCCGACGCGCTGCTGGTCGGCGCCCAGCTGGCGGTGGACCGCTGCTGGGCATCGCCCGCCCGCGCCGAACTGCTCGGCGAACTCGGCCCGTTGATCACGGCGGCGGCCGAGGCCGGACCGCGCGACCCGGTGCCCTGGCGGATCGCCCTGGACCACGCGCGGGGCACCCACGCCGGACACGCCGGGTTCGAACGGCTGTGGGGCGAGGCGGTCCGCCGCTCCCCGCACCACTACGGCTGCCATGTGGCCGCCCTCCAGTACCTCTCGGCCGCCTGCTGCGCCCAGCGGGGCGACACGCCCCACACCGCGCGGCACTCCCACCGCGAGTGCTTCGACTTCGCCGAACGGGCCGCGCAGGACGCCCTGCCCGGCTCCCTCGTCCAGGCGCTGCCGGTGCGGGCCGCCTTCGCCTGTCTGACCGACGGCTGCGGCGCGACGGTGCCGCGCGCCCGGCTGGACGCGGCGGCCGACCTCGGGATCGCCCTCTCCGCCGGCTACGCGGCGGCCGACCCCTGGCCCGCAGAGGTCCGCAACCTGCTGGCCTACGTCCTCGTCCGCCTCGAACGCTGGCCCGACGCCCTCGACCAGCTGCGCCTGATCGGCCCGTACGCCACGTCCTTCCCCTGGGACCGGATCTCGGACGACCCGCTCGGACAGTTCCTGGAAGTGCGCGACGGAGTGCGGATCGCGGTCGCCTCGCACCTGCCCCTGGGCGGGCCGGTCCCGCCCTGTCTCACGGCGATTCCGGGGCAGCCGCGGGGCTTCGCGGACGCGCCGCCCCATCCACGGAGTGAGCACGACGGTCGCGCCCGCTCCCGCGACCACTAGGCTTTTGCGCCGTGACCACCGTCCGGCTGCCGCTCTTCCCCCTGAACTCGGTTCTGTTCCCGGGGCTCGTGCTTCCTCTGAACATTTTCGAGGAGCGCTATCGCGCCATGATGCGCGAACTGCTCAAGACCCCCGAGGAGGAACCGCGCCGATTCGCCGTCGTCGCCATCCGTGACGGCCACGAGGTGGCCCCGTCCGCCCAGGGCATGCCCGACCAGACGGCCGTGCCCGAACGCGGGCCCACGGCAGGCTTCGGCCCCGACCCGCTCAAGGCCTTCCACTCGGTGGGCTGCGTCGCCGACGCGGCCACCATCCGGGAGCGCGCCGACGGCACCTTCGAGGTGCTGGCGACGGGCACCACCCGGATGCGGCTGCTCACCGTCGACGCCTCGGGCCCGTTCCTGACGGCCGAGCTGGAGGAACTGCCCGAGGAGAAGGGCGACGAGGCGGGCGCGCTGGCCGAGGGAGTGCTACGCGCGTTCCGCCAGTACCAGAAGCGCCTCGCGGGCGCCCGCGAGCGTTCCCTGTCGACCGGCGACGCGGAACTCCCCGACGAACCGGCGGTGGTGTCGTACCTGGTAGCCGCAGCGATGATGCTCGACACGGCAACCAAGCAGCGCCTGCTCCAGGCCCCCGACACCGCCTCCCGGCTGCGCGACGAACTGAAGCTCCTGCGCTCCGAGACGGCCATCATCCGCAATCTGCCGTCCCTGCCCGCGTCCGACCTGACGCGCAACCCGACAAGCCTGAACTGAGACCGACGATGGCGAAGAAGTCCAGGAAACAACAACAGCCCCAGTCCGGCGGCACCCCGGCCACCGTGGCCCTCACGGCCGCCGGAGTGCCCTACGAGGTGCACGCCTACGACCACGACCCCGCGCACCCGTCCTACGGCGAGGAGGCCGCCGAGGCGATGGGTGTCTCCCCCGACCGCGTCTTCAAAACACTGGTCGCGGACGTCGACGGCACACTGACGGTGGCCGTGGTCCCGGTGGCGGGCCAGCTGGACCTGAAGGCCCTGGCGACGGCGGTGGGCGGCAAACGCGCGGCGATGGCCGACCCGACCCTCGCCGAACGCACCACGGGCTACGTCCGCGGCGGCATCTCCCCCCTCGGCCAGCGCAAGAAGCTCCGCACGGTCGTCGACGCCTCGGCCTCGGCCCACGCCACGATCTGCGTCTCGGCGGGCCGCCGCGGCCTGGAGGTGGAACTCTCCCCCGACGACCTGGCAACCCTCACGGCAGCGGTACTGGCCCCCATCGGCCGTGCGTGACCCCTCGACGCCGGCCCCGTCCTCGGTTAAGCACAAGGGGCATGTCGAAGAAAACCAGGAAACGAAAGTGGCGCATCAAGAAGCGCCGCTCGAACCATGGACACCGGCCGGCATAGAAACACGGGTCGGCCATATCCAGCCCGTCCGGCGTTTGAGGACGAGGCCGTCCAGGCCGAAGCGGGGGTCTGGGGGCGGCAGCCCCCAGGGACGGGACGGGTAGGGGCGGCGGGGGCGAAGAAACCCCCCGCCCCTACGACAGCGGCGCCCCGTAACCGTCCGTAGGAACACCCTGCGGCTCAGGATCCCGCGGCCCGAACAACGCGATCAACCCCAGATGAACCACCAGCGCAGCGATGGACCAGGCCAGCAACGCCCCCTTCGCCCCCAACTTCAGCGGCGCCGAGAACGTGACCCCCTTGCCCACGGACTTGGCATGCGCGAGCACGTCCTTCGTCGGCCCCAGCCACATCCCCAGCCGCCAAGCGAGCAGCGAGGCCAGCAGCCCACCCACGGTCAGCGCGACCACCAGCGGCACTCCCCCACGCCGCCGCAGCAGAAACGCGGCAAGCGCACTCAGCACGCCGAAACCGACCGCGAGCAGAGTGAACGTTCCGTCCACCCCCACCGCCTGCTCGCCCTCGGAGTCCTTGAGGTAGACGACCCAGCTCTTGTCGACCACGTCCCCGACCAGCGGCACATGCGGAGCCAGCCACCACCACAGCAGCCCGAGCAGCACCCCGCCGAGCGCCACGACGACCGTGGCGACCACGGCCTCGATCAGTTCGGTCTTCATTCCGGGCCCGTCCGCGCCGTAGGACACGTCCTGCGGGGCGTACACGGGATACCCGGCGCTCGGGGCACCGGGGTCGCCCTGGGGGCCCTGGTCACCCGGCGGCTGCCACGGGTCGTGCGAGGACTGGTCACGCGGCGGCGGAGGCGGAGTCAGCGGTGCGGTCACAACGCCATCGTGCCAGGCCCGGCTGTGCGGCGCGTCACCGGACGGCGGCCCGACGGTAGGCCCAGGCGGCGACGGCCAGCGAAACGACGCCGACCGCGGCGCATACGGCGAGGTCACCGAGGACCAGCGCCCAGTCGGGGTGCGCGGCGAAGGTCTGCGCGAAGGCCTCGACGCCGTAGGTCGAGGGCACCAGGTCCCGCAGGAACCGCACCGCGTCGGGCATCCGATCAGCCGGCAACACACCCAGCAACAAAGCCGCGGACATCCCCAACTGCCCGAGCAGCGTGGCGAGTTCAGGGCGAGGCGCAAGCAGCCCCAGAGCCGCGCCGAGCCCGGCGAGGGCGGCTCCGGCGAGCGGGATCACCGCCGCGAGGATCCAGATGTTGCCCATCGGCAGCCCGAACAGCACACACCCGAAGACGGCGGTGAGCGCGGTCCCCGGCACGGTGAAGGAGGCGTACGCCCCCGCCGCCCCGAGCACCACGGCGGCGGGCGGCACCGGCAGGGTGGCGTAGTGGTCGAGCCCGCCGCTGCCGCGCAGCTGGCCGAAGTACTGGGCGAGCAGGTTGAGCCCGACGTAGGCGACGACCAGCACGGACGAGCCCGCGACGACGAACCGGGCGTCATGGCTCCCGCCGTCGACGACCCCGCGCATCATGATCAGGATGCCGACGGACTGGAAGGTCGCCACGAACAGCAGCGGGATCCGCGCGACCCGCGCCCGCGAGAGCTGTGCCCGGTACACGGCGGCCAGCGAGGGCCACAGCCGCGCCTTCGGCCCCAGCTCGGCGGCGCCTGCCCCGGCGGCCTCCGGCACGGCCAGCGGGCCACTCGGCAGAACATCGGCGGATACGACACTCACGTCCCGCTGCTCCTCTCGACGCCGGCAGTCGCCCTGTCCGATACGGATACGACGGCCCGTGTACTCATGCCTTCACCAGCCCCTGTCCGTTTCCGCCCAGGGTCAGATAGACGTCCTCCAGGCTGGGCGTGGCCAGGGTGAAGTCGTCCAGGGCGGCGAAGGCGGCCCCGCCGGTCACCGTGGCGACGGCCACCCGGGCCTCCTCGGGGGCGAGCCTGAGCGTCCAGCGGCGGCCGGACTCGACGGCCCGGTCCCGCAGCGCGGCGACCTCCGGGACGTCCAGCGGCGGTTTCTCCCGCCACACCAGCTCGACCCGCACCTCTCCGGCGACCTGTTCCTTGAGCCCGGCGGGGCTGTCGCAGGCGATGACCCGGCCCTGGTCGAGGACGGCGACCCGGTCGAGGACGGTCTCGGCCTCGATGACGTTGTGGGTGACGAGCAGCACGGTGGACCCGCGCTCGGCCCGGCGCCGGTCGACGGCGGCCCACACGGCCCGCCGCGCCACCGGATCCATCCCGGTGGTCGGCTCGTCGAGCACCAGCAGCGGGCGTTCCCCGACCAGCGCGGCGGCCACGCACGCCAGCCGCCGCTGCCCGCCGGACAGCTTCTTCAGCGGCCGTCCGGCAATGGCCGTGAGCCCCAACTCGTCCAGTACGGCGTCCCGTTCGGCCCGTGCCTCGCGCAGGTCCAGGCCGCGCAGCCGCGCGGTGGTCTCGGCGGCGAGGGACACGGTCAGTTCGTCGAGCGCGGTGGACTCCTGGCCGAGGTAGGCGAGGATCCGCGCGGCGCGCTCCGGGTGGCGGACGATGTCGTGCCCGAGGATCTCGACGCTGCCCGCGTCGGGCCGCATGAGCCCGGTGAGCTGGCGTACGAGGGTGGACTTGCCGGCGCCGTTCGGTCCGAGCAGTCCGAAGATCTCGCCCCGGCGGATGTCGAGGGTCACCGCGTCGGTGGCCCGTACCTCGGGGGTGCCCGGCGCACCGCGCCGGCCGCGCACCGCGGGATAGGTCTTGCTGAGTCCGCGCACCGCGCACACGACATCCCCACCGTGTCGAAGTGCCTGTCCCGCGCGCGTACTCACGTGGACGAGACTACGGGGTCCGCGGCCCCCGCCCGTTCGCGGGTGGGTCGAGAACCGCAAATACCCCGGTAAAGAGCGTCAATCCCCCGCGGGGGCGTGCTCGGCCGCCGTCCGTACGTCGATCTCGCGCCAGAACCCGGCCCGGATCGCGTACCTGTCGTGCTCGTCGATCTGGTCGTCCTTGTGGGCGAGGAGTCCGAAACGGGCCGCGTAGCGGAGCAGTTCCCCGTCGATGCGGTGCGGGACGCGGGGATACATTCCGGAGAGTTTCTGCAGGTGGGCGCCCTGGTCCCCGAGGCGGCCCATCCATCGGCGGGCGAACACCTGTCCGACCTCGAAGGGGTCGCCGCCGACCGTGGTGATGTCCTCCTCGCGGTCGGCCCAGCGCTGCTCGGCGGTGGTCAGCTGCGCCAGCGTCGGCATCGAGGCGACCTCGGGCGGCTCGGCGGCCCCGCCCGGCCGGTCGACCCACCCTTTGTCGGAGGACCAGCGCAGGGTGGCGCTCGCGGGATGCGGCGCGGGCGCGGCGGCTCCCGGGGCCTTGAGGCTCGCCAGGTCCTTCGGGGTGGGCACGCCCTTGGGCGCGGGGACCCGCTCCTGTGTGCCGTTCTCCGAGCCGGCCTCGGCCGCCGCGTGCTCGCCGTCCTCGACCACCCGCTCGCGCGTCGCGGGCGCCGACTCGGGCAGCGGCGCGGACAGGATCGCGGCGATCTCCGGCCTGGGCACGGGCTGCGGCGCGCACACCCCGCCGAGGTCCTTCGCCCGTACGGCCTTGGTGATCCACGTCCGGTCGAGCACCCGCCGCTCGTCGGCCTCGGCGACCAGGTCCTCGGACTGGTTGTAGTCCCCGTCGGCGGCCTGCACGGCCCACAGGTGTACGGCGACGCCGTGCTCCTTGGCGGCCATCATGCCCGGCAGCAGGTCGCCGTCGCCGGTGACGAGGACGATGTCGGAGCAGGCGCGGTTGCGGGCCAGCTCGGTCAGTTCGGCGTGCATGGCGGCGTCGACGCCCTTCTGCGCCCAGCGGCCGTCGCTGCGGGTCAGGGCGCCGAGGCGGACGGTGACCCGGGGCATCACGCGCAGCCTGCGGTGCTCGGGCTGCGGGACGCGGTCGGGGGCGCCGTCGAACCAGTAGATGCGGAGCAGGGGCCGTTCCGTGTCGGACTCGGCTCGCTCGCGCAAACCCTGGATGAGGGCGGCGTGATCGACGGTGATACGGGAACGCGAGGGCTCTCCGGCGAGGAGACTGGCCGCCGCCCCCAGCAGGTACCCGGCGTCCACCAGGACGATGCAGCGGTCCACGCGACTCACCCTCTTCCCGGTCGGTTTTGCTTCGGGCTCGCTTCGAGTCTGCCCGACCGCACTGGGGTTAACGGCCCGAAACTCGATCTTCGGCGTGGCGTTTCGGGGCTTCCGTCTCGCACCAACCATGTCACACACGGTAATTATCCGAAATGCGTTCTTCGTCAGCCTATGTGAATCTGGTCGCGGTCCCGGCCCCTAGATCCCCCCTCAGGAGGCAGATCATCATGGCCAAGAACAAGCATCGTGACCGTAAGCAGCCCCAGTCCGAGCGCGCCCAGGAGCAGGCCACGTCGTCCTCGATGGAGGCACAGGCCGAACAGCGCATATCCCAGGCGACGCCGAGCGACATGGCCCGCAAGGGCAAGCAGAAGCGCTTCGGCCACAACTGAGGCCCGTATCAAGGGTTGTTGAATGACTGAGGGGCGCGTCCGTTGGCGGATGCGCCCCTCAGTCACTTCTGCGAGTCCGTCGCTCAGCCCGCCAGGCAGGCCGGGCCGAGCAGCACCTTCAGGTCGCCGAACAGGGCCGGGTCGGGCTTCACCCGGTGCCGGTCCAGGCGCAGCACGGTGGTCTTGGTCGGGCCCTGGAGCCTGATGCGGACCTCGCTGTCGCCGCGGTGGTGGCTGAGGATCTCACCGAGCCTGCTCACCATCGGCGGGGTGACCCTGGTCGCCGGGATGGTGAGGATCACGGGCGCGTTGGTGCCCACGTTCGACACGTCCGGGACCTGCATCTCCATCGCGACCAGACGGGGCACGTCCTCGCGCTTGTCGAGGCGGCCCTTGACGAACACGATGGTGTCCTCGACGAGTTGGGTCGAGATGAGCTGGTAGGTCGCCGGGAAGAACATGCACTCGATGGAGCCCGCGAGGTCCTCGACGGTGGCGATCGCCCAGGCGTTGCCCTGCTTGGTCATCTTGCGCTGAAGGCCCGAGATGATGCCGCCGATGGTGACGACCGCGCCGTCCGCGTGCTCACCTCCGGTGAGCTGGGCGATGCCCGCGTCGGCCTTGTCGGACAGCACGTGCTCCAGGCCGAACAGCGGGTGGTCGGAGACGTAGAGACCGAGCATCTCCCGCTCCTGGGCGAGGAGATAGGTCTTCTCCCACTCGTCGGTGGTGAACTCCACGTCGAGTCCGAAGCCGGGCTCGCTGGTGTCCTCCTCGCCCATGCCGCCGAAGAGGTCGAACTGCCCCTCGGCCTCCTTGCGCTTGACCGCCACCACGTTGTCGATCATCGGCTCGAAGTGCGCGGTGAGGCCCTTGCGGGTGTGCCCGAGGGTGTCGAACGCGCCTGCCTTGATGAGGGATTCGGTGGTGCGCTTGTTGCAGGCGGCGGCCTCGACCTTGTCCAGGTAGTCGGGGAAGGAGCCGTACTTCCCCTTCGCCTTGCGGGAGCGGATGATCGAATCGACCACGTTCGTGCCGACGTTGCGCACGGCCTCCAGGCCGAAGAGGATCACGTCGTCGCCCTGGGCGGCGAAGTTGTGCACCGACTCGTTGACGTTCGGCGGGAGCACCTTGATCTTCATGCGGCGGCACTCGTTCAGGTAGATCGCGGACTTGTCCTTGTCGTCCTTGACCGAGGTGAGCAGCGCCGCCATGTACTCGGCCGGGTAGTTGGCCTTCAGGTAGGCGGTCCAGTACGAGACCAGTCCGTACGCGGCCGAGTGCGCCTTGTTGAACGCGTAGCCGGCGAAGGGGACCAGGACGTCCCACAGGCCCTGGATCGCCGCGTCGCTGTAGCCGTTCTTCCGAGCGCCCTCCTGGAAGATGGTGAAGTTCTTCGCCAGCTCGTCGGGCTTCTTCTTGCCCATCACGCGGCGCAGGATGTCGGCCTCGCCGAGCGAGTAACCGGCGACGATCTGGGCGGCCTTCTGCACCTGCTCCTGGTACACGATCAGGCCGTAGGTGACCGCGAGGACCTCTTCGAGAGGCTCCTCCAGCTCCTTGTGGATCGGGGTGATCTCCTGGCGCTTGTTCTTGCGCTCGGCGTAGTTGATGTGCGAGTTCATGCCCATCGGGCCGGGGCGGTACAGGGCCGAGACGGCGGAGATGTCCTCGAAGTTGTCGGGCTGCATCTGGCGCAGCAGCGAACGCATCGGGCCGCCGTCGAACTGGAACACGCCCAACGTGTCACCGCGGCAGAGCAGTTCGTACGTCTTGGGGTCGTCCAGGGGAAGGGCGAGCATCTCCAGGTCGATGCCCTTGTTGGACTTCACCATCTTCACGGCGTCGTCCATGATCGTGAGGTTGCGCAGCCCCAGGAAGTCCATCTTGATCAGGCCGAGCGACTCGCACTGCGGGTAGTCCCACTGTGTGATGGTCACGCCGTCCGTGTGCCGCACCCAGATCGGGGCGTGGTCGACGATGGGCTCGCTGGACATGATGACGCCGGCCGCGTGCACACCCATCTGCCGGACCAGGCCCTCGACGCCCTTGGCGGTGTCGATGACCTTCTTGACGTCCGGCTCGTTCTCGTACATCCCGCGGATCTCGCCCGCCTCGCCGTAGCGCGGGTGCTTGGGGTCGGTGATGCCGGAGAGGTCGATGCCCTTGCCGAGGACGTCGGCGGGCATCGCCTTGGTGAGGCGGTCGCCCATCGCGTACGGGTAGCCCAGCACGCGCGCGGAGTCCTTGATGGCGTTCTTGGCCTTGATCTTGCCGTAGGTGCCGATCATGGCGACCTTGTCGGCGCCGTACTTCTCGGTCACGTACCGGATCACCTCGACGCGCCGACGCTCGTCGAAGTCGATGTCGACATCGGGCATGGAGACGCGCTCGGGGTTGAGGAACCGCTCGAAGATCAGGCCGTGCGGGATCGGGTCGAGGTCGGTGATGCCCAGGGCGTACGCGACGATCGAGCCGGCCGCGGAGCCTCGGCCGGGGCCGACCGCGATGCCGTTGTTCTTCGCCCACATGATGAAGTCGGCGACCACGAGGAAGTAGCCCGGGAAGCCCATCTGGATGATGACGTCCAGCTCGTAGTCGACCTGCTTCTGGCGGTCGTCGGGGACGCCGCCCGGGAAGCGGCGCTCCATGCCGAGGCGCACCTCCTCCTTGAACCAGGTGACCTCCGTATAGCCGTCCGGGATGTCAAACTTCGGCATGAGGTTCTTGGCCTCGAACATGCCGGTGGTGTCGATCTGTTCGGCGACCAGGAGGGTGTTGCGGCAGCCCTCCTGCCAGGCGTCCGAGGAGTCCACGGCGTACATCTCGTCGGTGGACTTCAGGTAGTAGCCGGTGCCGTCGAAGCGGAAGCGGTCCGGGTCGGAGAGGTTCTTGCCGGTCTGGATGCAGAGCAGGGCGTCGTGGGCGGTCGCCTCGTGCGCGTACGTGTAGTGCGAGTCGTTGGTCACCAGGGGCGGGATGCCGAGCTTCTTGCCGATGTCCAACAGGCCGTCACGGACCCGGCGTTCGATCTCGATGCCGTGGTCCATCAGCTCCAGGAAGTAGCGGTCCTTGCCGAAGATGTCCTGGTACTCGGCAGCCGCCTTCAGGGCCTCTTCCTCCTGCCCGAGGCGCAGCCGGGTCTGCAGCTCGCCCGAGGGGCAGCCGGTGGAGGCGATGAGCCCCTCGGACCACTTGGAGATGGTCTCCTTGTCCATGCGCGGCCACTTCTGGAGCCAGCCCTCGGCGTACGCGTCCGAGGACAGCTTGAAGAGGTTGTGCAGGCCCGTCTTGTTCGCCGCCCAGATCGTCTTGTGGGTGTAACCACCGGAACCGGACACGTCGTCGCGCTTCTGGTGCGGCTGGCCCCACTGGATCTTGCGCTTGTTGCGCCGGGACTCGGGGGCGACGTACGCCTCGATCCCGATGATCGGCGTGACACCCGCTTTCTTCGCCGTGTGGAAGAAGTCGTAGGCCCCGTGGAGATTGCCGTGGTCGGACATCGCGATATGGGTCATGCCCATCTCGTTGCACGCGTTGAACATGTCCTTCAGCCGCGCGGCACCGTCCAGCAGCGAGTACTGGGTGTGGACGTGCAGGTGCGTGAACGGCGGCTTTGACACGGCTTGGCCTCCAGGGGAAACGATCGACGACGGGCAGCGGACGGTCTGGGGGGGACAGCATCGAATCCTATGCCTCGGGACTGACACAAGGCGGGCACTCCCACGTACCTTCAAGCGTTGGAAAGTGACGACAGACCCGTCACATGTCACGTACCACCCGTACCAGGAGGCACAGAGCGATGTCGGTTCCGCAGCTCAACGACGAGCACCGCGGCGAGGAGATCCTCGCTGTCTTCGACACCGCCTTCGGCGAGCTCCTGGCCGCCGATCCGGCCGCGTTCCGCGTGAAGTTCCGGAAGATGGCGGCCTCCGCCTTCGCCTTCTACCGGGGCACGGCGGCCCTCTTCTACCACGACCTCGACGCGGAGAAGCGGGGCGGCCCGTACCTGGACGACCGCACCTCACGCGTGTGGATCCACGGCGACCTGCACGCCGAGAACTTCGGCACGTACATGGACTCCAACGGCCGCCTGGTCTTCAACGTCAACGACTTCGACGAGGCCTACGTCGGCCCGTTCACCTGGGACCTGAAGCGCTTCGCGGGCTCCATCGCGCTCCTCGGGTACGCGAAGGCGCTCAGTGACGGGCAGATCACCGAGCTGGTGAAGATCTACGCGGGCGCGTACCGCGAGCGGGTGCACGCGCTGGCGACCGGCGCGAAGAGCGACGAGGTGCCGCCGTTCACCCTGGACACCGCCGACGGCCCGCTGCTGGGCGCGCTGCGCACGGCCCGCTCGCTGACCCGCTTCGAGCTGCTGGACTCGATGACGGAGATCCGCGACTACGAGCGCCGGTTCGCTTCGGGCGGCGGCTCCATCGAGCTGGACGCGGCCACCCGCTACAAGGTCCTCGCGGCCTTCGACGGCTACCTGGAGACCCTCCCCGAGTCCTCCCTGGACCGCCCGGACTCGTACCGCGTGAAGGACGTCGTCGGCCGCCGCGGAATCGGCATCGGCTCGGCGGGGCTGCCGTCGTACAACATCCTTCTTGAGGGCAACAGCGACGCCCTGGAGAACGACGTGGTGATCTACATCAAGCAGGCCCAGACGCCGGCCGTCTCCCGGCACATCACGGACGCGGCGATCCGGGACTACTTCCAGCACGAGGGCCACCGCACGGTGATCTCCCAGCGCGCCCTCCAGGCGCACGCGGACCCGTGGCTGGGCTGGACCGAGCTGGACGGCTCGGGGCAGCTGGTCGCCGAGGTGTCGCCGTACGCGGTGGACCTGGACTGGAGCGACATCGACGACCCGGAGGAGATCGCCGCCGTCGTCGCCGACCTCGGGCGGGCCACGGCCACCATGCACGCGGCGGCCGACGACCAGTCCGGCGAGTCCCTGGTGCCGTTCTCCACCGAGCGCGCCATCGACGCGGCGATCGCGGCCGACGAGGACGGCTTCGCGGGCGTCCTGGTCGACTTCGCGCACGACTACGGCACGCGCGCGCGTGCCGACCACCAGATCTTCGTCGACCTGTTCCGCAACGGCCGGATTCCGGGTCTGTAACCATCCGTACGCTCACAGGAACCCTTTAAGGGTCCCTTACCGGAGCGCATGACACACTCACTCCGCTATGGACATATCCGGGATCCAGCTCAGGGCCGTACGCGCGGCGCTGTTCACGGCACTGGTCGTGACGCTCAGCACCGCGTCGCACGTGCTGCTGTCCCGGGTCCCCCTTCCGTTCGGCACGGTGGCCGCCATCGCGGCCACCGTGTTCGTGCTCGCGTACGCGCTGGCGGGCCGCGAGCGCGGCTTCGGCCGGATCGCCGCACTCCTGATCCCGCTGGAACTGGCCGCCGACACGGTCTTCACCACCGGCCAGCACGCCTGCTACGGCAGGGCGGGCGGCCCGGTCGCCGGACCGCTGCGCGCGGTCGGCCTGGACGTGCTGTGCAGCGGCGGCAGCGTGGGCACCCCGCTGGCCCGGATGACCGACGATCCCCAGCAGGCGGCGGCGCTGCTCGCGCACACCGACGCCACCGCCGCCTGGCTGCTGCTCGGCGCGCACATCGGCGTGGGACTGCTGGCCGCCGCGTATCTGCGCCGCGGCGAGCGCGCGCTGACCGAACTGCTGCGCGCGGCGACGGCGGTCGGCTTCCGGCCGCTGCTGCTCGCCGTCACCGCGTTGACGGGCCGGCGCACCCCCGCGGTCAGCCGGCTGCCGCGCACCACGCACCGTACGGCCACCGCCCGTGAGCGGCTGCTGGTGCACTCCCTGGGACGGCGTGGACCGCCGTGCTCGGTGGCGAGCCCCCTCGCGGTCTGAACACGTCCGCGCACCGGCACCCGGGCACCACGAGCATCACGAGCACCCCTGTGTAGTCCCCCCATACGTATTCCGCGCACACCCTGTGCGCGTCCCTGATGGAGATCACCACCATGAGCAAGCGGAACAGCGCGGCGGCGAAGACGGCGGCCCGTGAGCGGCTGCGCGCCGAGCGCGAGCGCCAGGCCAAGCGGGCGAAGGTCAAGCGGCAGCTCATAGTCGCCGGTTCGGTCGTCGGCGTCCTCGCGATAGCCGGCGGCATCGGCTATGCCGTCGTGCAGAGCAACAAGCCCAGCTACTGGGAGGGCCTGAAGGACGCCAAGGTCACCGCCCCGGCCAACACCACGGGCACCAAGGGCACGACGGTCGTCATCGGCAAGTCGACGGCCAAGAAGACCCTCAAGGAGTACGAGGACCCGCGCTGCCCCGTCTGCGCCCAGTTCGAGCAGACCGTCGGCTCGACCGTCATCAAGGACATCGACGACGGCAAGTTCAAGATCCAGTACATCGGTGGCACGTTCATCGACAACAAGGACAACGGCGTCGGCTCCAAGAACGCGCTGAGCGCCCTGGGCGCCGCGCTGAACGTCAGCCCCACCGCGTTCCTGGAGTACAAGTCCGCGCTGTACTCGACGAAGTACCACCCGGACGAGACGACCGACAAGTTCAAGGACGACAGCTACCTCATCAAGGTCGCCGACACGGTCTCCGCGCTGAAGAACAACACGAAGTTCCAGACCGCGGTCAAGAAGGGCACCTACGACGCCTGGGCGATGGCCATGTCGAAGACCTTCGACACCAACAAGGACGGCGTGACGGGCACTCCGAGCTTCGTCATGGACGGCAAGATGCTGACCGCCGACAGCGCGGGCAACGCGCCCATGACGGTGGCCGACTTCAACAGGGTGGTGGACGCGGCCCTGAAGGGCTGAACCAACGGCCGGTGGAAGAGCGGGCGAACTTTCACGAGTTCGCCCGCTCTCGTTAATACCGGTCAGTAACCTGGTCGCTCGTGACCAGTCGATACAGAGCACCCGAGGGCGCCAACTCGCCCTCCCCGCGCCGCCGTACGGTCGTCAAGGCCGCGGCCGCCACCGCCGTCCTGGCCGGCCCACTGATCGCCGCGCTGCCCGCCGGGGCCGCCACCGACACCCCCGCCTTCCTCCATGGGGTCGCCTCCGGGGACCCGCTCCCGGACGGAGTCCTGCTGTGGACCCGGGTGACACCCACCGCCGAGGCGGTCCCGGGTTCCGGGCTCGGCCCGGACACCGAGGTGAGCTGGACCGTCGCCACCGACAAGGCGTTCACCACCGTCGTCTCCAGGGGCTCGCTCACCGCGACCGCCGCCTCCGACCACACCGTCAAGGCCGACATCCGAGGCCTGGCCCCGGCCACCGACTACTGGTTCCGCTTCTCGGCCGGCGGCACCGACTCCCCGGCGGCGCGCACCCGCACCGCGCCGGCGGCGGACGCCGACGTGTCCGGCCTCCGCTTCGGCGTCGTCACCTGCGCCAACTGGGAGGCGGGCTACTTCTCCTCGTACCGCCACCTCGCGAACCGCAACGACCTCGACGCCTGGCTGCACCTGGGCGACTACATCTACGAGTACAAGTCCGGCGAGTACGGGACGCGCGGCACGGTCGTACGGCCGCACGCTCCGCTGAACGAGATCGTCACGCTCGCCGACTACCGCACCCGGCACGGCAGGTACAAGACGGACCCCGACCTCCAGGCGCTGCACAGCAAGGCGCCGGTGATCGCGATCTGGGACGACCACGAGCTCGCCGACAACGCCTGGTCGGGCGGCGCGGTCAACCACACCGAGGGCGCCGAGGGCACCTGGACGGCACGCCAAGCCGCCGCGAAACAGGCGTACTTCGAGTGGATGCCGGTCCGCCCGGCCATCGCGGGCACCACCTACCGCCGCCTGCGCTTCGGCAGACTGGCGGACCTCTCCCTCCTCGACCTGCGCTCCTTCCGTTCGCAGCAGGCGAGTTCGGGCAGCGGTTCGGTCGACGACCCGGACCGTACGATCACGGGTCGCGCCCAACTCGACTGGCTGAAGGCCGGGTTGAAGGCGTCGGACACCAAGTGGCGGCTGGTCGGCAACTCGGTGATGATCGCGCCGTTCGTCATCGGCTCACTCACCGCCGACCTGCTCAAACCGCTCGCCAAGCTGCTGGACCTGCCGCAGGACGGCATCGGCGTCAACACCGACCAGTGGGACGGCTACACCGACGACCGCCGTGAACTCCTCGCCCATCTGCGCGCGAACGCGATCGGCAACACGGTCTTCCTCACCGGCGACATCCACATGTCCTGGGCCAACGACGTGCCGGTGGACGCCGGCACCTACCCGCTCTCGCCGTCCGCCGCAACGGAGTTCGTGATCACCTCGGTGACCTCCGACAACCTCGACGACATGGTGAAGGTGCCCGAGGGCACGGTCTCCGCGCTCGCCGCCCCGCTCATCCAGCTCGCCAACCGGCACGTCCACTGGGTCGACACGGACCGCCACGGCTACGGCGTCCTCGACATCACCGCCGACCGGGCGCAGATGGACTACTACGTCCTGTCCGACCGCACCTCGCCCACCGCGACCTCGGCCTGGGAGCGGTCGTACCGCACGCGCAGCGGCACGCAGAAGGTGGAGCGGACCTACAACCCCGTGTAGCCGCAAAACAGTTGGAGTGGTCTAGGCCCCGCTGTGTTCATTGCAACTCGTCAAGATCGACCACGATTGGAGTCAAGTGGCCACCCCCCAAGGTGTTTTGACAAAGACCGCAGTGCTCACGGCCGCCCTGGCTTTCGCCGGGCTCACGTCGACGTCCGCCCAGGCCCTGGAGAACACGGCCGCGGCGGCGCCGCAGTATGTCAACCTCGTCACGGCCGAGAGCTCTCCCATATATTCCCAGCCCACGTCCTCGTCGACGCGGTTCCGCACGGAGGCGGCGGGCACGACCCTGCGGATCCAGTGCTCGACCACCAACACCCCTTCGGGGGCGATGTGGTACAGGCTCTACGACGCCAAGCCGACGTCCTGGGTGTGGTCCGGGCACTTCATGTCGCTGGTCAACCCGCCCAAGAAGTGCTGACCCGGTAGGCAGCCGCTACAGGCTGTCGAGGAAGGCGAGCGCCACCCGCCAGGTGGCCTCGGCGGCCTCCTCGTCGTAGTCGGGCAGGCCGGGGTCGGTGTACAGGTGACCGGCTCCGGCGTACCGGTAGATCTCCACATCCGCACCCGCCCTGCCCATCTGCAGATACCACGAGCTGAGCCAGTCGTCGGTCTCGAACTGGTCCGGCTCGGCGACATGCAGCTGGACCGGCAGATCGTCCACGGAGGCGGTGGCGGCGATGTCCGAGGTGCCGTGCAGAAGCAGCAGCCCGCGGGCCTTCTCATCGCCGAGGGCGAGGGTCTGGGCGACGGAGGCACCGAGCGAGAACCCGGCGTAGACGAGCCCGCGCTCGGAGTAGGGAGCGGCGGCCAGCACGGCCCGCTTCAGCAGCTCGTCCTTGCCGATCCCGTCGTTGAAGGCCATGCCCTCCTCGACCGTCTCGAACGTCTGCCCCTCGAAGAGGTCCGGCGTCCACACCTCGTGGCCCGCGGCGCGCAGCCGGTCGGCGGCCTCGCGGACCGCCGGCCGGAGTCCGTACGTCGAGTGGAAGAGCATGATGTTCATGAAGCCATCGTGCCAGTACGGTCGGACACATGGAGAACGTACTGCGCCCGCTGATCGTCATCGGCGGCTCCGTCGTCCTCACGCTGCTCATCGGCTGGGTCACCGACCTGCTGCTGCGCAAGGCGGACGCCCGGCACGACGACACCACGCTGTGGGGTCTGCTGCGCCGAGGCCGCGTCCCCTACCAACTACTGCTCTGCGCAGCCTTTCTCAGAGGCTCCTACGACCAGGCGCAACTCCTTGAGGAACACCGGGTCGGCATCGGCCAGGCCCTGACCCTGGTGCTGATCGGCGCCACCGCCTGGCTGATGATCCGGGTCGCCGCGGCGATCGTCGAGTCGTCGTACGCGCGCTACGCCCGCGCCTCCCGCGACGCGGCCCGGGTCCGCCGGGTCCGGACCCAGGTGACGCTGATCACGCGGGTGGTGGCGGCGATCGTCGGGGTCGTGGCGGTCGCCGCGATGCTGCTCACCTTCCCCGCGATGCGCGCAGCCGGCGCCTCGCTGCTGGCCTCGGCCGGCGTCCTCGGCATCGTCGCCGGTGTCGCCGCGCAGTCCACGCTCGCCAACCTCTTCGCGGGACTGCAGATCGCCTTCGGCGACATGGTCCGCATCGGCGACACCGTGGTGGTGGACGGCGAGTGGGGCACGATCGAGGAGATCACGCTGACCTTCCTCACGGTACGGACCTGGGACGAGCGCCGGATCACCATGCCGGTGTCGTACTTCACGTCCAAGCCGTTCGAGAACTGGTCGCGCGGCACCCCGCAGATGACCGGCATCGTCTACTTCCAGGTCGACCACTCGGCCCCCGTCGACGCGATGCGCGAACAGCTCCGCGAAATCCTCCGCGCCTGCCCCGCCTGGGACGGCCGCAGCTACGGCCTGGTCGTCACCGACACCACCCCCAACACCATGGAGGTACGGGCCCTGGTCACGGCGAAGGACGCGGACGACATCTGGACGGTACGGGTCACGGTCCGCGAACAGATGATCCGCTGGCTGTACGTGGAACACCCGTACGCCCTCCCCCGCGTCAACACGGCGGACGCAGCACCGATACCGGGCGAGGACACGTCACCCAACGGGAGTTCGGGGCGGGCGGCTCATGAGCCGCCGGGGGGGGGGGGGGGGTGACGGACCGGGGATCGGTACGTGGTCGGCTCGGGCCCGGTGGGGGCGGGTCGCGCAGTTCCCCGCGCCCCTGAGCGGTTGGCGTCGGGACGCTTCAACACTTGAGTCGGCCCCCTCAACGCCCCCGCTCCGCCCCGCCGTTGACCTGAATCACCTGCCAAGTGACATGCCCCGCGGCCGACGAGGCAAGCCAGCGCAGCGTCCCGGCGACATCCCCAGGTGCCCCGGCCCGACCGGCCGACGTGTCGCGGATCATCCACTCCCGCCGGGCCTCCGCGATCTCCGGCCCGAGATCCCGGGCCAGATCATGGGCGTACGGATGCAACGCGGCCTTGGCCGCGCCGTACGCCCCGCTCCCCGCCACTGATTACGACGTTACGAGCCATGACCAGAACGTACGCGCAGCCGCCGACGGCGCCCGGCCCCCACGGGAGACGTCCACCCTCCAGCCGACGGTGAACGGGCGGTGCGCGGGTGGGAGACTCACCGCAGACTACGCACGTCGAGATGCCGCAGCACCCGGTCCACGATCTCCGGATCCGCCCCCGGCTCACTCCGCGCCGCCAGCACCTCGTGCCGCGCCGCGCTCATCATCTCCCCCTGGATCCGCCGCATCCGCTTCACGCGCTTGACCCGCTTCTCGTACGCCTCCCGCCGCTCCCCGTCCCCCACCTCGGGAGAGATCCGCACCCCGATGTCGAACGCCCGCCGCAGCAACTGCTCGGACACCTCCTCGGGCAGCTCCTCCACGTCCTCGATCTCCCGCAGCCGCCGCTTCGCGGCCTTCGCCGCCCGCACCGCCAGCTCCTTCTCGAACGCCTTCTCGCTGTCGGTGTCGGCCCGCACCCCGAGCCGCTTCACCAGCCACGGCAGCGTGAGCCCCTGGATCACCAGCGTCGCCATGATCACGCCGAACGCGATGAACACGATCTCGTCCCGGTCGGGAAACGCCGACCCGTCGTCCATCGTGAGCGGGATCGCCAGGGCCAACGCGACCGACGCCACGCCCCGCATCCCCGCCCACCACATGATCACGGTCTCCCGCCACGACGTCGGGATCTCCTCGTCGTAGTCCCGCTTGGCGTGCAGCCGTTTGGTCAGCCAGGTCGCCGGCAGGAGCCACGCCAGCCGTACGACCACGACCACGCCGACGATCGCGCCGGCCCAGCCGAGCATCTCGCCCCACCGCCCGGACGCCGTACGGATCGCGTTGTGCAGTTCCAGCCCGATGAGCCCGAACGCGACCCCGGTGACCAGCGTGTCCACCACGTCCCACACGGTCGCCCCGGCGAGCCGGGTCAGCACGTCGTCGGCGCCGAGGGCGTACTCGGCGAGGAACAGCGCGGTGGTGAGCACGGCGAGCACCCCGGAGCCGTGCAGTTCGTCGGCCAGGACGTACGAGGCGTACGGCACCAGGAGGGTGAGTCCGATCTGCAGCGTGGCGTCGTCGAGCGCCGACATCAGCTTGTTCGCGGCCCAGCCCAGGGCCAGTCCGACCGCCACGGCGACGACGGCGGACAGCACGAAGTCGAGCCCGGCGCGCCAGAAGTGGAAGGAACCACTGACGGCCGCGGCGATCGCCACGTGGTACAGCACGATGGCCGTGACGTCGTTGAAGAGGCCCTCGCCCTCCAGGATCGACACCAGCCGCCGCGGCAGCCCGAGTTGGCCGGCGACGGCGGTCGCGGCGACCGGGTCGGGCGGCGCCACCAGCGCGCCGAGCGCCACGGCGGCGGCGATCGGCAGCCCGGGCACGATCGCGCTCGCGACGGCGGCCACGGCGAGGGTGGTGACGAACACCAGCGCCACGGCCAGCAGGAAGATGGGCCGGATGTTGGCGGTGAACTGCCGCCAGGACGTGCGCCGTACGGCCGCGTACAGCAGCGGTGGCAGCAGCAGGGGCAGGATCAGCTCGGGCGGGACGTTCACGTTCGGCACGAAGTCGGCGATCGCGAGGGCCATCCCGAGAAGCGTCATGAGCACCGGCGCCGGCAGACCGAACCGGTCCCCCAGCGGGACACTCACCACGGCCCCGAGCAACAGGACGAAAAGCAGGGCCAATTGATCCACGGTCAGGGCTCCGGCGGGATCTCGACGTTCATACAGCGGTCGCCCCAGCCTGCCACGCCGCCCGGCTCACCAGCTCTTTCGACGCCCTTCCGTCACAGGGCGCGCCGCATCGCCCGGTGCGGGATGCCGGCGTCGGCGAACTCCGGGCCGTACACCTCGTAGCCGAGCCGTTCGTAGAACCCCAGCGCGTGTGTCTGCGCGTGCAGGTCGACGGCGGCCAGCCCACGCGCGCGTGCCGCGTCCTCGATGGCCCGCACCAGCGCGACTCCGACCCCGAGCCCCCGCGACTCCTTCGCGACGGCCAGCCGCCCCAGGGAACCCACGGTGAGATCGCCGTCGGACTTCGCCGCGGCCACCTCGCCGTACAGCAACCGCCCGGTGCCCAACGGCAGCCCGTCCTCCCGCACGGCGAGCACATGCGTCGCTACGGCGTCGTACTCGTCGTACTCAAGCTCCTGGGGCACGCCCTGCTCGACGACGAAGACCTCCTTGCGCACCGCGAAGCAGGCCTCACGGTCGGCCGGGTCCTCGGCGACGCGCACCGCGTACGGCGTCGGACTCATGCGTACGTCTCCTCGCGCACCAGGTCCAGGGCCTGCTGGAGGTCGTCCGGGTAGCCGCTCTCGAACTCGACCCACTGGCCGTCGGCGGGGTGCTCGAAGCCGAGCCGTACGGCGTGCAGCCACTGGCGGGTCAGGCGCAGCCGCTTGGCGAGCGTCGGGTCGGCGCCGTACGTCAGGTCGCCCACGCACGGGTGGCGGTGGGCTGCCATGTGCACGCGGATCTGGTGGGTGCGGCCGGTCTCCAGCTTCACATCGAGCAGCGAGGCCGCGCGGAACGCCTCGATGAGGTCGTAGTGCGTGACGGACGGCTTGCCCTCGGCGGTGACCGCCCACTTGTAGTCGTGGTTCGGGTGGCGGCCGATGGGGGCGTCGATGGTGCCGCTGGTCGGGTCGGGGTGACCCTGGACCAGCGTGTGGTAGCGCTTGTCGACCGTGCGCTCCTTGAACTGGCGCTTCAACGAGGTGTACGCGCGCTCCGACTTCGCGACCACCATCAGGCCGGAGGTGCCCACGTCAAGGCGGTGCACGATGCCCTGGCGCTCGGCGGCACCGGAGGTGGAGATGCGGTATCCGGCGGCGGCCAGTCCACCGATGACCGTGGTCCCGGTCCAGCCGGGGCTGGGGTGGGCGGCGACGCCGACCGGCTTCACGATCACGATCACATCGTCGTCGTCGTAGACGATCTCCATGCCCTCGACCGGCTCGGCGACGATCTGCACGGGCGCGGGCGCCTGCGGCATCTCGACCTCAAGCCAGGCCCCGCCGTGCACCCGCTCGGACTTCCCGACCACCGAGCCGTCGACCGTGACCTTCCCCGCCGAGGCCAGCTCGGCGGCCTTCGTACGGGAGAAACCGAACATCCGGGAGATGGCGGCGTCGACGCGCTCGCCCTCCAGGCCGTCGGGCACGGGCAGGTTTCGGATCTCGGGAACTGTGCTCACTCGGTCGAGTATGCCGGACGGGTCCGACACCGCCTTACCCGATCCCGTGCGCGCAGGCCTCGGTGATCCGCGTTCAGTCCTTGTGGACCGTGCCGTCCGGGTCGAGGCCGCGGAAGGAGAGCAGCACGATCAGGATGCCGCCGCAGACGATCGCCGAGTCGGCGAGGTTGAAGACGGCGAAGCCCTTGGGCGCGATGAAGTCGACGACCTCGCCCTGGAAGATGCCGGGCGAGCGGAAGATCCGGTCGGTGAGGTTGCCGAGCGCGCCGCCCAGCAGCAGCCCGAGCGCGATCGCCCAGGGCAGGCTGTAGAGCTTGCGGGCCAGCCGGGCGATCACCACGATCACGGCGGCGGCGATCATCGTGAAGATGACCGTGAAGGCCGCGCCGAACCCGAAGGCCGCGCCGGGGTTGCGGATCGCGTGGAACTCCAGCCAGTCCCCGAAGACCTCGATCGGCGCGTGGTGCTCCAGCTTGGCCACCACGAGCAGCTTGCTCACCAGGTCGAGGGTGTACGCGAACGCGGCCACCGCGAACAGCACCGCGATCCGGCGCCTGCCCCTGGGGCGCACGCTCTCGTCCCGCTCCGGCTCGGCCCCCGCCGCCTCTGGGGTATCCGGCGTACCGATGATGCGCTCCGCCTCTGCCACGTGAGTCCCTCGAACCTAGGTACCTGACTGAGGAAGAGGGTACGGCACACCTCTCGGCACCCCCTGTACCGGCGTTCGGTACCGGCGTTCGGTACCGCCGCTCAGTACCGGCGCTCCTGCTTCTGCTTGCACTCGACGCACAGGGTGGCCCGCGGGAAGGCCTGCATGCGCGCCTTGCCGATAGGGTTGCCGCAGTTCTCGCACAGGCCGTAGGTGCCCGCGTCCAGCTTCCCGAGGGCGCGCTCGGTCTGGATCAGCATCTCGCGCGCGTTGGCGGCCAGCGCCATCTCGCTCTCCCGCGTGATGTTCTTGGTGCCGGTGTCGGCCTGATCGTCGCCGGCACCGTCCCCGGAGTCCCGCATCAGACCGGCGAGGGCCCGCTCGGTGGACGTGATCTCCTCGCTCAGCCGCTCGGCGTCGGCCAGCAGCTCGGTGCGGGCCTCCTCGACCTCCTGAGGCGTCCAGGGGTCCTCGCCCGGGCGGACCGCCAGCTCGCCCGGCCCGGCCGCCGCGGCGAGCCGCGCCTTGGGAACGGGTGTCTTCGCCGCCGTGGCCGTACCAGGAGTCTTCTTCGCAACCACCGTCGTGGCTCCCGTCTGCTCCGCGGCCCGCGCCGCGCCCGCCATTGCCTTCTTGGCCGCACTCTTCGTGCGCTTCGCGCTGTTCGTCGTCGTCCTGGCGGTCGCCGCCGACTTGGCCGTCGGCTTCGCGGCCGACTTCTTCTCAGTCGGCTTCTTCGCGGCCGACCTCGTGGCCGTCCTGGTCGCGGTGCCCTTCGGGGACTCGTTCAGGGCGACGGCCGCCTTCGGGGCTGCCGTCTTCTTCACAGCCGCCTTTTTCGATGCCGTCTTCTTCGGAGCCGTCTTCTTCGCATCCACAGCCGTCGCCTTCGCGGCCGTTCTCTTCACCGTCGTCTTCTTCGAGCCGGTCGCCTTCTCCGATGCGGTCGCCTTCTCCGATGCGGTCGTCTTCTTCGCCGCGGTCGTCTTCTTCGAAGAAGCCGCCCTCGTAGCGACCGCCTTCTTCGCCGCGGTCTTCTTCGTTGCGGTCTTCTTCGCCACCATGGCCGCGGCCCCTTCACATTTTGTGATCACGCACGCGAATCGTGCTGGGACGATAAATCGACTTGAGTCCCGCGGCAACGGGGCACGCCGCCCGATTCGTCCACCCTTCCGGCCCCGCGCGGCGAGCCTTCAAGCGTTGTGCCCAGCTCCCCGCCGGGTAATCCGCCGAGCCGGACACCCCGAACCTCGAACGCGCGTTCAGCGCCATTCGAGTCATACGGCAGGCCGAGAAGCCTCCGCGCGAAGCACCCGCCGAGGCCCCCGCAAAACCGGTCGGCCGCTGTCGGCGCGGGCCCGTACACTGGGCGGAGCGAGAAGCGTGGATGGGGACGAGTAGCGGCGTACGCAGCCCAGAGCGACCCGGGGACGGTGGAAGCCCGGGGGCGAGCGCGACGTGAAGATCACCCCGGAGCCGCCGGAAGAAAGCCGCAGCCGACCGGCCGTGGCGAGTAGACCCGGTATCGCGACCCCAATGAGGGGGCTCACTGGTGCGCAGGGTGCACCGGGGAGCCAAGGAGGGTGGTACCGCGGGAGCGCGCCGCACACGGCGTACGGAAAGTCGTAGCTCTCGTCCCTCCGGACGGAAGGCAGAAAGTCCGCCGGAGGAAGCTCGCTGATGACAACGCCGACGTACCGCCAGGTGCCCGCCCAGGTCGACCTGCCCGCGCTGGAGCACGCCGTGCTCGACTTCTGGCGCGAGCAGAAGATCTTCGCCAAGACCCTGGACCAGTCCGAGGGGCGCCCCGAGTGGGTGTTCTACGAGGGCCCGCCCACGGCCAACGGCATGCCGGGCGCCCACCACATCGAGGCGCGCGTCTTCAAGGACGTCTTCCCCCGCTTCCGGACCATGCGCGGCTACCACGTGGGCCGCAAGGCCGGCTGGGACTGCCACGGCCTCCCGGTGGAGCTGGCGGTCGAGAAGGAGCTGGGCTTCACCGACAAGCAGGACATCGAGGCGTACGGCATCGCCGAGTTCAACGCCAAGTGCCGTGAGTCCGTGACCCGTCACACCGACGCCTTCACCGAGCTGACGACCCGCATGGGGTACTGGGTCGACCTCGACGACGCCTACCGGACCATGGACCCGGAGTACATCGAGTCGGTCTGGTGGTCCCTCAAGGAGATCTTCAACAAGGGCCTGCTGGTCCAGGACTACCGCGTCGCCCCCTGGTGCCCACGCGACCAGACGGGCCTCTCGGACCACGAGCTGGCGCAGGGCTACGAGACGGTCGTCGACCCCTCCGTGTACGTCCGTTTCCCGCTCACCTCCGGTCCGCTGGCCGGCCGTGCCGCGCTCCTGGTGTGGACGACGACGCCCTGGACGCTGGTGTCCAACACGGCCGTCGCCGCCCATCCCGGGGTCACCTACGTCGTCGCGACGAACGGCGAGGAGCAGCTCGTCGTCGCCGAACCGCTGCTCGCCAAGGCCCTCGGCGAGGGCTGGGAGACCACCGGTGAGACCTTCACCGGCACCGAGATGGAGCGCTGGACGTATCAACGTCCGTTCGAGCTCGTGGAGTTCCCGGAGCCGGCCCACTACGTGGTGAACGCGGAGTACGTGACGACCGAGGACGGTACGGGTCTGGTCCACCAGTCCCCCGCCTTCGGCGAGGAGGACCTCAAGGTCTGCCGCGCGTACGGCCTGCCGGTCGTGAACCCGGTCCGTCCGAACGGCACGTTCGCCGAGGACGTCCCGCTCGTGGGCGGTGTCTTCTTCAAGAAGGCCGACGAAAAGCTCACCGAGGACCTGAAGGACCGCGGTCTGCTCCTCAAGCACGTGCCGTACGAGCACAGTTACCCGCACTGCTGGCGCTGCCACACCGCGCTGCTCTACTACGCGCAGCCCTCCTGGTACATCCGCACCACGGCCGTCAAGGACCGTCTCCTCCAGGAGAACGAGAACACCAACTGGTTCCCGGACACCGTCAAGCACGGCCGGTACGGCGACTGGCTGAACAACAACATCGACTGGGCGCTGTCCCGCAGCCGCTACTGGGGCACCCCGCTGCCGATCTGGCGCTGTGCGGACGACCACCTCACGGTCGTCGGCTCCCGCGCGGAGCTGACCGAGCTGACCGGCACCGACCAGTCGGGCCTCGACCCGCACCGCCCGTTCATCGACGCGGTCACCTTCGCCTGCCCCCAGTGCGGGGAGACGGCCACGCGCGTGCCGGAGGTCATCGACGCCTGGTACGACTCGGGTTCGATGCCGTTCGCGCAGTGGGGCTACCCGTACAAGAACAAGGAGATGTTCGAGTCCCGCTACCCGGCTCAGTTCATCTCCGAGGCGATCGACCAGACCCGCGGCTGGTTCTACACGCTGATGGCCGTCGGCACCCTGGTCTTCGACAAGTCGTCGTACGAGAACGTGGTGTGCCTCGGCCACATCCTCGCCGAGGACGGCCGCAAGATGTCCAAGCACCTGGGCAACATCCTGCAGCCGATCCCGCTGATGGACCAGCACGGGGCCGACGCGGTGCGGTGGTTCATGGCGGCGGGCGGCTCCCCGTGGGCGGCACGCCGGGTGGGCCACGGCACCATCCAGGAGGTCGTCCGCAAGACGCTCCTGACGTACTGGAACACGGTCGCCTTCCAGGCCCTGTACGCGCGCACGTCCGACTGGGCACCGAGCGCGGCGGACCCGGCCCCGGCCGACCGCCCGGTCCTGGACCGCTGGCTGCTGTCCGAACTCCACGCGCTCACCGACCAGGTGACACAGGCTCTGGAGTCCTACGACACCCAGCGCGCCGGCAAGCTCCTGTCGGCGTTCGTCGACGACCTCTCCAACTGGTACGTCCGCCGCTCCCGTCGCCGCTTCTGGCAGGGCGACAAGGCCGCGCTGCGCACCCTGCACGAGGTCGTCGAGACGGTCACCAAGCTGATGGCCCCGCTGACCCCGTTCATCACCGAGCGGGTCTGGCAGGACCTGATCGTCCCGGTGACCCCGGGCGCCCCCGAGTCGGTCCACCTCTCCTCGTGGCCGGAGGCGGACCTGTCCGTCATCGACCCCGAGCTGTCCCAGCAGATGGTCCTCGTACGGCGCCTGGTGGAGCTGGGCCGGGCCACGCGCGCGGAGTCGGGCGTCAAGACGCGCCAGCCGCTGTCCCGCGCGCTGATCGCGGCGACGGGCTTCGCCGCCCTGGACCGCGAGTTGCACGCGCAGATCACGGAGGAGCTGAACGTCGAGGGGCTCGCCTCGCTGAGCGAGGTCGGCGGCTCGCTGGTCGACACCACGGCGAAGGCCAACTTCCGCGCCCTGGGCAAGCGGTTCGGCAAGCGCGTCCAGGATGTGGCGAAGGCCGTCGCGAACGCCGACGCGGCCGCGCTGTCCCTGGCCCTGCGCGAGGGCACGGCGACCGTCGAGGTGGACGGCGAGACCATCACGCTGGCTCCGGATGAGGTGATCATCACAGAGACCCCGCGCGAGGGCTGGTCCGTGGCCTCCGACTCGGGGGCGACGGTCGCGCTCGACCTGGAGATCACGGAGAAGCTGCGGCAGGCGGGCCTGGCCCGTGACGCGATCCGGCTGATCCAGGAGGCCCGCAAGAACAGCGGCCTCGACGTGGCCGACCGGATCGCGCTCCGCTGGACGTCGACGGACCCTGAGGTCATCTCCGCGCTGGCCGAGCACGCGGCTCTCATCGCCGACGAGGTGTTGGCCACGGACTTCGCCCAGGGCGAGGCGGACGACGCGTACGGCGACCCGTTCACGGATGAAGGTCTGTCGCTGGTGTTCCGCCTCCGTAAGGCGTAAGCACCACTGGTGTGAGGAAAGGGCCCGGTCTCCATGGAGGAGACCGGGCCCTTTCCTGTTGGCTCGGGTGGGGCCTGGAACGTGCGCGGTTCCCCGCGCCCCTGAAGGCCAAAGGGCGGGCCCCCGGAAGAACTTCCGGGGGCCCGCCCTTTGAACGCTGCCGACGCCCAAGGCGTACTAGAGGCCGGTCAGTTGTCGTCCTCGTCGATCAGGAAGCCGCGCATCGGCGAGGGGGCCTGGCCCATCGGGGACGGGCCCTGCGGGCGGACCGGAGCCATCGGCTGGGTCATCGCCGGGGACATCTGCTGCTGGCCGCCGTAGGACGGACCGGCCGGAGCCGGGCCACCTCCCATGCCGCCCATGCCACCCATGCCCTGCGGGCCGCCGTACGACGGGGCGCTCGCGCCGGCCGGAGCCATCGAGGGCGCCGGGGACGGCGGAAGCGACGCGGCGGCCGGAGCACGCGGCGGAGCCAGCGAGTCGTCGGCCTGGGTCTCCAACTGGCGCAGCTGGGACTCCAGGTAGGACTTCAGACGCGTGCGGTACTCGCGCTCGAAGCCGCGCAGGTCCTCGACCTTGCGCTCCAGCGTGGCGCGGGCGGACTCCAGGGAGCCCATCGCGACGCGGTGCTTCTCCTGCGCGTCCCGCTCCAGGGCGTCGGCCTTGGCACGGGCGTCGCGCTCAAGACCCTCGGCGCGCGAACGGGCCTCGCCGACGATCTTGTTGGCCTCGGAACGGGCCTCGGCGATCGCCTGGTCGGCGGTCTGCTGGGCCAGCGAGAGGACACGGGCGGCGCTGTCGCCACCGGGGCCCTGCTGCGGCATGCCGCCGCCCATCGGTCCGCCCATGCCCATCTGCTGCATGGGGGGCTGGCCCATCTGACCCTGCATCGGGCCCTGGCCCATCTGCTGCATCTGGCCCTGCATGGGTCCCTGGCCCATCTGACCCTGGCCCATCTGGCCCTGCATCGGACCCTGGCCCATGGGGCCCTGCCCCATCGGACCCTGGCCCTGCGGGCCACCCTGGCCGGGGCCGGGCGGCAGCTGCGGGGCACCGCTCGGCAGCTGGGGCGGGCCGCCCATGGGGCCGCCCATCTGCTGCTGCGGCGGGCCCGATATGCCGGCGGGCACCGGGGCGCCCGGACCGCGCATGCCCTGCTGCGGCATGCCTTGCGGGGGCATGCCCTGCTGGGGCATCCCCTGTTGCTGCATGCCGCCCTGCTGCTGGTCCTGTTCGGGGGGCTTGCGCATGTTCTGCTGGTTCTGGGCAGCGGCACGCGTGGCCGCGGCCAGTTTGGCGCGCAGGTCCTCGTTCTCGCGGAGCAAGCGCGTCAGTTCGGCTTCGACCTCGTCGAGGAAGGCATCAACCTCGTCCTCGTCATAGCCTTCTCGGAGGCGGACGGTCGTGAACTGCTTGTTCCGCACGTCCTCGGGGGTCAACGGCATCTCTTCACCTCAACGTAGTCATCGGCAGTCGGCAAGACCGTATCGTCCACTGTCACCCCGCGAGATTGCCCACGATAGAGATCAAGATGTAGACGATGATCATCAGGACGAAGAAGGACAGGTCGAGCGCCACGCCCCCGAGACGCAACGGCGGAATGAACCGCCGTAGAAGCTTCAACGGTGGATCGGTGACAGTGTAGGCGGCCTCCAGAACGACCACCATCGCCTTGCCGGGTTGCCATGAGCGGGCGAACTGGAAGACGTAGTCCATGACCAACCGGAAGATGAGCACGATGAGGAACACCATCAGCGCGATGTAGATCACCTGCGCGAACACGCTCATGGTCTGTGTTTCCCTCTCCCCTGTTCCGTGCTTCCTAGCGGCTGTCTGTCTCAGCTCTGATTGAAGAACCCGCCCTCTGCGATGCGGGCCTTGTCCTCCGCCGTGACATCGACGTTAGCAGGCGACAACAGAAACACCTTCTGCGTCACCCGCTCGATGCTGCCGTGAAGACCAAACACCAAACCGGCCGCAAAGTCGACAAGTCGCTTGGCGTCTGTGTCATCCATCTCAGTCAGATTCATGATCACCGGGGTGCCTTCACGGAAGTGTTCCCCGATGGTACGGGCCTCGTTGTAGGTCCGGGGGTGAAGTGTGGTGATCCGGTAAGGCTCTCGTTCCGACACGACCTTGGGCATGATCACCGGTGCGTTCTTCTCCAGGGACTGGCGTTCTTGTGTGATGGATGCCACGGGCGCGATGCGCGCCGGACGCCCTGATTCCGCACCCAGTGAAGCGGAATGGGACACCGGGTCGCGAGGGGCCGGAGGCTGCACCACTCGTACCGGTTCGTCCCTTTGGGACTGATGTGAACTGTGCGCCTGGTGTGACGGCTCGTGCCGTCGACGGTCCCGCTCGGGCTCCGGGTCCAGTTCGGGTTCGAAGTCGTCGTCGGGGTCGAAACCCCGGCCGTCGTACCCATCGTCCTCCACGAGGCCGAGGTAGACCGCCATCTTGCGCATCGCGCCGGCCATTCTCTGAGTCCTCCGCTCTGTGGTGGATCGGCTGACGACTGCCAAGTGCCCGCGATCCACGAGGTCGTTACGCCCGCCTGCGGCGGCAATGACCATATTTTCTGCTGTGGTCCGACTTCCTGGCGACGTTACCCGAGCCTGGGGCGGACGCCGAGTACCGCAGTGCCGACGCGTACATGTGTCGCTCCGGCTGCCACGGCCTGTTCGAGGTCCGCACTCATCCCTGCCGAGACCATGTTCGCAGCCGGATGGGCTCGGCGCAGGTCAGTCGACAAATCCATCAACCGCCCGAACGCCTCCTGTTGGCGTCCCGCGTACTCCCCGGTGAGCGGAGCGACGGTCATCAGACCGTCGAGCCGCAGCCCCGGGGAGTCGGCCACCAGGTCGGCCAACTCCGCGATGCCGCCCGGTCCGACGCCACCGCGCTCGCCCCGCCCGCTCACTCCCGCGTCCAGCGCGACCTGGATGAGACAGCCCAGTTCGCGCCCGGAGCGCTCGGTCTCCTTCGACAGCGCGGTCACGAGCCGGGCCCGGTCGACCGACTGCACGACATCGGCGTAACCGGCCACGGATCGCACCTTGTTGGTCTGCAACTGGCCGACGAAGTGCCAACTCAGCGGCAGATCCGCGCATTCGGCCGCCTTCGGGGCGGCGTCCTGGTCCCGGTTCTCGGCGACATGACGCACACCGAGTTCGGCCAACGTCCGCACGTCGCTCGCCGGATAGGTCTTGGTGACCACGATCAGGGTCACCTCGTCGCGCTTCCGCCCGGCCGCGGCACAGGCGGCGGCGATGCGCTCCTCGACTTTCGCCAGATTCACGGCGATTTCTTGCCTACGGTCCGTCATGCCCGATCAGTCCAGCCACACATAGCTCGCGAGCCGCCCGGTGGTGCGGTCGCGGCGGTACGAGAAGTGGTCGCCCGATTCACGGGTGCACACCGGCGACCGCTCCCGGTCGCGCACCCCGAGCCGGTCGAGCTGCGCGTGCGCTCCGGCGGTCACGTCGACCGCGGGAGTGCCCCAACTCGTCTCGGCGTACGCCGCGGGTTCCACGGCGGCGACATCGGCGCGCATGTCCGCGGGCACTTCGTAGCACCGGCCGCAGACGGCGGGTCCGGTGCGGGCGACGATCCGGGCGGGATCGGCGCCGAGTTCCGTCATGGCCCGTACGACGGCGGGTACGACCCCCGCCACCATGCCGGGGCGTCCGGCGTGGGCCGCGCCCGCGATCCCGGCGACCGGGTCGGCGAGCAGGACCGGAGTGCAGTCGGCGGTCAGGACCGCGAGGGCGAGTCCGCGCCGGGCGGTGACGAGGGCGTCCACGGAGGGGATGTCGGCGGTGCCCCAGGGCCCGTCGACGACCGCCACGTCCGCGCCGTGCACCTGGTTCATCCAGACCACCAGCGCCGGGTCCAAGTCCAGTGATTTGGCGGCCAGTTCGCGATTGGTACGGACCGCGTCGGGGTCGTCGCCGACCGCGCCGCCGAGGTTGAGCTCCTCGTACGGAACGGCGCTCACCCCGCCCCACCTGTCGGTGAAGGCGAAATGCGCGCCGCTCACGGTGTCGAACTGTCCTATCACTTCAGGAAGTCCGGTACGTCCAGCTCCTCGGCGGCGCTGTCCGAGTAGGTCCGCGACGGCGGGACCGGCGGGGCGATCGGGAGGTCGGCGACCGGCTCCTGGGCGGGCTCCGGCTCCTCCTTCGGCTTGACGCTGCCGAGCGAGCCGAAGGACGGACGGCTCTCGGTCTGCCGTACCGGAGTCGGCTCGTCGCGGCGGGCCGAGGACGAGCCCATCGTGGACTCGCGGCGGGTCGGCGGCTGGCCGCCGTCGAAGCCGGCCGCGATCACGGTGACCCGGACCTCGTCGCCGAGGGCGTCGTCGATGACCGCGCCGAAGATGATGTTGGCCTCGGGGTGGGCGGCCTCGCTGACCAGTTGGGCCGCTTCGTTGATCTCGAACAGGCCGAGGTCGGAGCCGCCGGAGATGGAGAGCAGGACGCCGCGGGCGCCGTCGATGGAGGCTTCGAGGAGCGGCGAGGAGATCGCCATCTCGGCCGCCGCCACCGCGCGGTCGTCGCCGCGGGCCGAGCCGATGCCCATGAGGGCCGAACCGGCCTCGGACATCACGGACTTGACGTCGGCGAAGTCGAGGTTGATCAGGCCGGGCGTGGTGATGAGGTCGGTGATGCCCTGGACGCCGGAGAGCAGGACCTGGTCCGCCGACTTGAAGGCGTCGAGGACCGAGACCTGGCGGTCCGAGATGGACAGCAGCCGGTCGTTCGGGATGACGATGAGGGTGTCGACCTCTTCGCGGAGTTCGGCGATGCCGTCCTCCGCCTGGTTGGCCCTGCGCCGTCCTTCGAAGGTGAAGGGGCGGGTGACCACGCCGATGGTGAGGGCGCCCAGGGAGCGGGCGATGTTGGCCACGACGGGGGCGCCGCCGGTGCCGGTGCCGCCGCCCTCGCCGGCCGTCACGAAGACCATGTCGGCCCCCTTGAGGACCTCCTCGATCTCCTCGCGGTGATCCTCGGCCGCCTTGCGGCCGACGGCCGGGTTGGCGCCGGCGCCGAGTCCGCGGGTGAGTTCGCGTCCGACGTCGAGTTTGACGTCGGCGTCGCTCATCAACAGCGCCTGCGCGTCGGTGTTGATGGCGATGAACTCGACGCCCTTGAGACCGACCTCGATCATCCGGTTGATGGCATTGACACCACCGCCGCCGACACCGATGACCTTGATGACTGCGAGGTAGTTCTGCGGTGCTGCCACGTCGAAGGCCTCTCGCCTCGAATTACGTCGCCGTCTCCGTGCGGTTCCCGCGCGGGACGGCAGATGCCGAATGGGACGGTCCGTAGCGCCGACCCGAACCCTAACGTTGAAGTTTAGGGTTACCAGTGTGTCTGTTCCTTGAAGTCTTCTGAACAGGACACTAAGTCGACAAGTGGCGCACGTTCAACGAACACGCCGAACCTCCCGTTTTTCTTTTCACCCTATGTGATCAGCCGTAGCGCTGCCCAACCAGGGTGCTGGCCTGCGCGAATGTGCGTCAACTCCCGGCTGACGCAGGGGCGGTGGGAACACTTACGTCGAAGTGCCGGGCTCCGGAAGCTGCTTTCATGAGAGCGGTGAGCGTACGCGCCTTCGCCGCGCCCTTGTCGCCGCTTCCCCAGGAGACGGTCCGGCCGCCGCTCAACTCCAGTGAGATGTCGTCGTAGGAACGGACCTTGACGACCTGTGTGTCGCGCGCGACCGCGGCCGGAATGTCACCCGCGACGCGCACCGCCTCGCGGACGAGCCGGTCCTCTCCGAAGCGGCGCAGGCCGGCGGCGGAGGAAGCCGTGGGAGAGAGCGTCAATTCGAGGGTGGGGACGGACTTCGGTGGCGTGGAAACGGTGGCGAATCGCACGCCCTCGTCGTCCACTTCGACAAAGTTTCCGCCCTTTTTCACCACCAGGACCGGGCTGCGTTCGGTCACTTTCAGCCCGATTCCATGAGGCCAGGAACGGACTACGTCAACGGTGTCAATTCGGGGCAATTTCCTGCGGAGTCGGGCTTCGATCGCATCGGTGTCGACGGAAATGAGCGGTCCGCCGACCGGCACACCGGCGGCTTCGCGCACCTGCTCCGGAGTGAGGACCTCGGTCCCGGAGACCGACACCTTCTCGACCCGCAGCCACTGCGAGCCGTAGAGCAGCCAGACCGCGGCGGTGCCCAACAGGACTGCGGCGAGGGCGAGTACGACAATCAGACGAAGGCGCCGACGCCCCAGACGCCGGACAAGGGGCGGGCCGGACGACTCCTGTTGGCGTTCACCGCGTTCGGCGGTCGTCGGTCCGGCCACGATCCCCTGCCTCTCTCACATATGGCTAGCGGTGCCGCGAGGCGATCGCCTCGTACACCATGCCGACGAGCAGGTCGTCGGCGTCCCGGCGGCCGAACTCGCTTGCCGCGCGCGACATCTCGTACAGCCGGTGCGGGTCGGCGAGCACGGGCAGGACGTTGCCCTGGACCCACTCGGGCGTCAGTTCCGCGTCGTCGACCAGGAGTCCGCCGCCGGCCTTGACCACCGGCTGGGCGTTGAGCCGCTGTTCGCCGTTGCCGATGGGCAGCGGGACGTAGGCGGCCGGGAGTCCGACGGCGGAGAGTTCGGCGACGGTCATCGCGCCCGCGCGGCAGAGCATCATGTCGGCCGCGGCGTACGCGAGGTCCATCCGGTCCACGTACGGTACCGGGATGTAGGGGGGCATCCCCGGCATCTGGTGCACCTGCGGCAGTTCGTTCTTCGGGCCGACCGCGTGCAGGATCTGGATTCCGGCCTGTTGGAGGTACGGCGCGACCCGCTCGACCACCTCGTTGAGGTGCCGGGCGCCCTGCGAGCCGCCGGAGACCAGCAGCGTCGGCAAGTTGGGGTCGAGGCCGAACGCGGCCCGTGCCTGGGGCCGTACGGCCGCGCGGTCCAGGAGGGCGATGGAGCGGCGCAGCGGGATGCCGATGTAACGGGCGCCCCGCAGCTTGCTGTCCGGGGTGGAGACGGCGACCTGGGCCGCGTAGCGCGAGCCGATCTTGTTGGCCAACCCGGGCCTGGCGTTGGCCTCGTGGATCACGATCGGCACCCCGAGGCGCTTGGCGGCGAGATAGCCGGGCAGCGCCACATAGCCGCCGAAGCCGACGACCGCGTCCGCCTTGGTGCGCTCCAGGATCTGCTCGGCGGCCTTGATCGTGCCGCGCAACCGGCCCGGCACGGTGATCAGTTCCGGGGTGGGCTTGCGGGGCAGCGGTACGGCGGGGATCAGCGCGAGTTCGTAGCCCCGCTCGGGTACGAGGCGGGTCTCAAGGCCGCGTTCCGTGCCCAGCGCCGTGATCCCCACGGTGGGGTCCTGCCTGCGCAGGGCGTCCGCGAGGGCGAGCGCGGGCTCGATGTGGCCGGCGGTCCCCCCACCGGCGAGTACGACATGCACCGAAATTCACCGCTCTCCGGACGAACGCGCCGCCGAGGCACGCCGTCGCATCGTGTTCCATCTGCGGGGACTCCGGCCGGAACCGGGTCCCCTGGCCCCCCGTTTTCTACCAAAGCGGGGTTGCCGCATCGCAAGCGCCGCCCGCGCAGCGGGGTCGTCGCGCGCGAAGGCGATCAGCAACCCGATGGCGAACATGGTCGGCAGCAGGGCGGAACCCCCGTAGGAGAACAGCGGGAGCGGGACGCCGGCGATCGGCAGCAGGCCGAGCACCGCACCGATGTTGATCACCGCCTGAGCGATGATCCAGGTGGTCACGCCTCCCGCGGCATACCTCACGAAGGGGTCCTCCGTGCGTCCGGCCACGCGGATACCCGCATAGCCTAGAGCCGCGAAGAGGGCGAGGACCGACAGCGTCCCTGCCAGGCCCAGTTCCTCACCGGTGACGGCGAAGATGAAGTCGGTGTGGGCTTCGGGGAGTTGACCCCATTTCTCCACACTCGCGCCGAGCCCGGAGCCGAAGATCCCGCCCGATGCGAGCGCGTAGATCCCGTGCACGGCCTGCCAGCAGTCGGCGACCCCGGTCTTGGGCTCGGTGGCGCCGATGCAGGCGAGCCGGGCCATCCGGTTGGGGCTGGTCTTGATGAGGATCACACCGATCACGCCCGCGATCGACAGCACGCCGGCGAAGAGCCGGGTCGGCGCACCGGCCAGCCAGAGCAGGCCGAACAGGATCGCGGTGAGGATGATCGCCGTCCCCATGTCGCCGCCGAGCATGATCAGCCCGAGCAGCATGAACGCGACCGGCACCAGCGGCACCAGCATGTGCTTCCACTGGGACAGCATCGCCTTGTCCTGCTTGCGGGCCAGCAGATCGGCGCCCCACAGCACGAGGGCCAGCTTGCCGAACTCGCTGGGCTGGATCTGGAAGGAGCCGCCGAGCGAGATCCAGTTGCGGTTGCCGTTGACCGACATCCCTATCCCCGGCAACTGCACCAGCGCCATCATGAAGACGGCGCCCGCGAGGATCGGATAGGCCAGCGCCCGGTGCAACTTGACCGGCATCCGCGAGGCGACCAGCGCCAGCACCCCGCCGATACAGGCGGCGAGGAACTGTTTGCGGAAGAAATACGAGCCGGGCAGCGAGAGTTGGAGCGCGGTGATCTGGGAGGCCGAGTAGACCATCACCAGACCGAGCACGGTGATCAGCACGCTGCCGCCGGCGATCAGGTAGTAGGCGGTCAGCGGCCGGTCCCAGGCCTTGCGCGCGTTGGCGTACAAGCGTCGTACGGGGTTGTCGCGTACGGTCCGTGCGGCGGCGGGACGTCTGGGGGTCCGCTGCTGCACGGGCGGCCGGCCGGTACGGCTACTGGGCATCAGCGCCTCCGCTCACGTCGGTCAGGCGCCGAGTTCGCGAACCGCCTGGGCGAACGCGTCACCGCGCTTGTTGTAGTTGGCGAACATGTCCATGGAGGCGCAGGCCGGGGCGAGCAGCACCGTGTCGCCGGCGGCGGCGAGCCGCTGTGCCTCCTGGACAGCCGCGAGCATCGCCCCAGTGTCGGTCCGGGCGAGGTCGACGACGGGTACTTCAGGGGCGTGTCGCGCCAGGGCTTCCCGGATGAGCGCACGATCGGCGCCGATCAGCACCACGCCCCGAAGTCGCTTTGCCGACTTGGCGACGAGTTCGTCGAAGGTAGCGCCCTTGGCGAGTCCGCCCGCGATCCACACGATCGACTCGTAGGCCGCCAACGAGGCTTCCGCCGCATGGGTGTTGGTGGCCTTGGAGTCGTCGATGTACGCGACACCGTCCACATCGGCCACGTGCGCGATCCGGTGCGCGTCGGGCGTGAAGGCCCGCAGCCCGTCCCGTACGGCCTTGGCGGGCACCCCGAAGGCGCGCGCGAGGGCGGCGGCGGCAAGGGCGTTGGCGATGTTGTGCGGGGCCGGCGGATTGACGTCGGAGATCTCCGCCAGCTCCTGCGCGTTGCGCTGCCGGTCCTCGACGAAGGCGCGGTCGACCAGGATGCCGTCCACGACGCCGAGTTGGGAGGGCCCGGGGCTGCCCAGCGTGAACCCGACGGCCCGGCACCCCTCTTCGACATCGGCCGCGCGGACCAGGTCCTCGGTGGCCTTGTCGGCGACGTTGTAGACGCAGGCGACCCGATTGCCTTCGTAGATACGGCCCTTGTCGGCGGCGTACGCCTCCATGGAGCCGTGCCAGTCGAGGTGATCGGGCGCCAGATTGAGAACGGCGGCGGAGTGGGCGCGCACCGAGGGCGCCCAGTGCAGCTGATAGCTCGACAGTTCGACGGCGAGGACGTCGTATTCCTCGTCCCCGAGTACGGCGTCCAGGACCGAGACGCCGATGTTGCCGACGGCGGCCGTGCGCAGGCCGCCCGCCTTCAGGATGGAGGCGAGCATCTGGACGGTGGTGGTCTTGCCGTTGGTACCGGTGACGGCGAGCCAGGGGGCCGCGTCGGGGCCGCGCAGGCGCCAGGCCAGCTCCACGTCGCCCCAGATCTCGACGCCGGCTGCCCGTGCCGCCGTGAACAGCGGCTTGTCGGGCTGCCAGCCGGGGGCGGTGACGATCAGTTCGGTGCCTTCGGGCAGGGTCCCCGCGGCGGAGCCGCTCATGGATGCAGTGTCGCCGAGGCGCACGGTGATGCCGAGCGCCTCCAGGTCGGCGGCCTGGGCCCGGGAGCGCTCGTCGTCGCCGTCGTTGACGACCGTGACGAGCGCGCCGAGGCCGTGCAGGACCTTGGCCGCCGGGATCCCGGAGACACCGAGTCCGGCGACGGTGACGTGCTTGCCCTCCCAGGAGAGCCCCTGCCCATCGGTCACTTTTCCGCTGCCCATCCCGCGTAGAAGAGGCCAAGGCCGACGATCACGCAGATGCCCTGGATGATCCAGAAACGGACCACCACGAGCACTTCGGACCAGCCCTTGAGTTCGAAGTGGTGCTGGAGCGGGGCCATACGGAAGACCCGCTTGCCGGTGAGCTTGAAGGAGCCGACCTGGATGACCACCGACATGGTGATGAGAACGAAGAGGCCGCCCATGATGGCGACGAGCAGCTCGGTGCGGGAGAGGATCGCCAGACCGGTGAGGACACCGCCGAGGGCCAGCGAACCGGTGTCCCCCATGAAGATCTTGGCCGGCGAGGTGTTCCACCACAGGAAGCCCAGGCAGGCGCCCATCAGCGCGGAGGCGATGACCGCGAGGTCGAGCGGATCGCGCACCTCGTAACAGGCGTTCGGGTTGGTCAGGGTCTGCGCGTTGGCGCAGGACTCCTGGAACTGCCAGACGCCGATGAACGTGTAGGCGCCGAAGACCAGGACCGAGGCGCCGGTGGCGAGGCCGTCCAGACCGTCCGTCAGGTTCACGCCGTTCGACATCGCGAGGATCATGAACAGCGCCCAGATCACGAACAGGATCGGGCCGATCTTCCAGCCGAAGTCCGTGATGAACGACAGCTTCGTGGAGGCCGGGGTGTTGCCGCGGGCGTCCTGGAACTGGAGGGCGAGCACCGCGAAGCTGATGCCGACGATCAGCTGGCCGGCCATCTTCGCCTTGGCCCGCAGGCCCAGCGAACGCCGCTTGACGATCTTGATGTAGTCGTCGAGGAAGCCGACCAGGCCCATGCCGACCATCAGACCGAGCACCAGCAGACCCGAATAGGTCGGCGTGTAGCCGGTGATGACCTTGGACAGGAAGTACGCGGCGACCGTCGCGAAGATGAAGGCGATACCGCCCATCGTCGGCGTACCGCGCTTGCTGGCGTGCTCGCGCGGGCCGTCGTCACGGATGTACTGGCCGTAGCCCTTGCGGGCCAGCAGCTTGATCAGCAGCGGGGTGCCCACCAGGGTCAGGAACAGGCCGATGACTCCTGAGAACAGGATCTGCTTCATCATCGGGCGGCAACCTCACCCTCGGTACCGGCCTCGACGAGCGCCTGCGCCACGCTCTCCAGACCGACCGACCGGGACGCCTTCACGAGAACGACGTCTCCCGGGCGCAACTCGCTGCGCAACAGGTCGACCGCCGCCTGTGCGTCGGACACGTGCACCGACTCCTCACCCCACGAACCCTCGTTATATGCGCCCAGTTGCAGCCAGGACGCTTCCCTGCCCCCGACCGCGACGAGCTTGCCGACATTGAGCCGGACAGCGAGCCGTCCGACCGCGTCGTGCTCGGCGAGCGCCTCGTCCCCGAGCTCGGCCATCTTGCCGAGCACCGCCCAGGTCCGCCGCCCCTTGCCCATGGCCGCGAGCGCGCGCAAGGCGGCTCGCATGGACTCGGGGTTCGCGTTGTAGGCGTCGTTGACGATGGTCACGCCGTCCGGTCGCTCGGTGACCTCCATCCGCCAGCGGGAGAGGGAGCCCGCCTCGGAGAGCGCGGTGGCGATCTCGTCTGCGGACATGCCCAGCTCATGGGCGACGGCGGCCGCGGCGAGCGCGTTCGACACGTGGTGCTCACCGTACAGGCGCATGGTCACTTCGCTGCACCCGGAGGGTGTGTGAAGGCTGAAGGCGGGCTGTCCGCTGTCCGTGAGTCTGACGTTCTCGGCCCGTACGTCCGCTTCGCCGGACTCTCCGAAAAGGATCACCTTCGCCTTCGTACGGGACGCCATGGCCCGTACGAGCGGATCGTCCGCGTTGAGGACCGCGACGCCGCCGTCCTCAACTGAAGGGAGCGCTTCTACGAGTTCACCCTTTGCCTGCGCGATCTGCTCCCGGCCGCCGAACTCCCCGATGTGGGCGGTGCCGACGTTGAGGACGAGGCCGATCTGCGGGGGTGTCAGATCCGTGAGGTAGCGGATGTGACCGATCCCGCGGGCGCCCATCTCCAGGACGAGGAACCTCGTCTCGTCGGTGGCGCTCAGCGCGGTCAGCGGCAGCCCGATCTCATTGTTCAACGATCCCGGTGTGAACACCGTGGGCGCCTTGCGCGAGAGCACCTGGGCGATGAGGTCCTTGGTGCTGGTCTTGCCCGCCGAGCCGGTGAGGGCGACGAGGGTCGCGCCGAGCCGTCGTACGACATGGCGGGCGAGGGCGCCCAGGGCGCTCTGGACGTCGTCCACGACGATCGCGGGCACGCCGACCGGGCGGGACGCCAGGAGGGCCACCGCGCCCGCCTCGACGACCGCCTGCGCGAAGTCGTGGCCGTCGACGCGCTCGCCCACGAAGGCGACGAAGAGGCTGCCTGGTTGCACTTCCCTGGAGTCGCGGACCACCGGGCCGGTGACCTGGACGGACGGATCCGGTATGTCGTACGTCTGCCCGCCGACGACTTCTGCGATCTCGGCGAGGGAGAGGGCGATCACAAGTTCATCCCTGGGTCTTCTGGATAGCTTCGCGAAGCACCTGGCGGTCGTCGAAGGGACGGACCACTCCGGCGATGTCCTGGCCCTGCTCATGGCCCTTGCCCGCGACCAGCACGGTGTCCCCCGGCCGCGCGCGGGCCACGGCGGCGGCGATGGCGGCGGCCCGGTCCTCGAAGACCTGGACCTCGCCGCGCTCGTGCGCCGGCACGGACGCCGCCCCCTGGAGCATGGTCGCGAGGATCGCGAGGGGGTCCTCGGAGCGGGGGTTGTCCGACGTCAGTACGGCGGTGTCGGCGAGCCGCGCCACGGCGGCGCCCATCGGCTCGCGCTTGGTCTTGTCCCGGTCCCCGCCGCAGCCGAGCACGACGTGCACCTTGCCCTCGGTGACCTTGCGCAGCGCGCGCAGGACCGATTCGACGGCGTCCGTCTTGTGGGCGTAGTCGACGACCGCGAGATACGGCTGCCCGGCGTCCACGCGCTCCAGGCGCCCCGGCACGCCCGGCACGGCGGCGATGCCGTCGGCGGCGAGCTGCGGGTCGAGGCCCGCGGTGGCCAGGGCGGCGATCGCGGCGAGGGTGTTGGCCACGTTGAAGGAGCCGGCCAGCGGCGATCTCGCGGTGATCCGCTCGCCCTTGGGGCCGCCCGCGGTGAACGTCGAGTCCATCGGGCCGATTTCGACGTCCTCGGCACGCCAGTCGGCGTCCGGGTGGCCCTCCGCGGAGTAGGTGGTCACGGGGACCGTGGCCTCGGCGGCGAGCCTGCGGCCGTACTCGTCGTCGAGATTGACCACTCCCTGCCGGCTGCGCGGCGGTGTGAACAGCTGGGCCTTGGCCTGGAAGTAGTCCTCCATGCCGGAGTGGAACTCCATGTGCTCCGGGCTGAGGTTGGTGAAGACCGCGATGTCGAAGACGCAGGCGTCGACCCGGCCGAGGACCAGGGCGTGGCTGGAGACCTCCATGGCGACCGCGTCGACCCCGCGCTCGCGCATGACCGCGAACAGGGCCTGGAGATCGGTGGCTTCGGGGGTCGTGCGCTCCGACTTCATGCGCTCGTCGCCGATGCGCGTCTCGACCGTGCCGATCAGACCGGTGGACCGGACCGTTTTCAGCCCGCCCTCTACGAGGTAGGCGGTGGTCGTCTTCCCGGAGGTGCCGGTGATGCCGATCTGGAGCAGATCGCGGCCGGGGTGGCCGTAGATCGTCGCCGCCAGCTCGCCCATCTGCCCACGCGGATCGGCTACGACCAGGACCGGCAGGCCGGTCGCGGTCGCGCGGTCGGCGCCGGCCGGGTCCGTCAGGACGGCCACGGCACCGAGTCCGGCGGCCTGGGTCACGAAGTCGGCGCCGTGCACACGGGCGCCGGGCAGCGCGGCGTACAGGTCGCCGGGGCGGACGGCGCGCGAGTCATGGGTGATGCCCGTGACCTCGGCGGTCGACACCGGCTCGGCGGCGCCCAGTTGGTCGGCGAGTTCCGCGAGGGGTGTGGCGGAGAGCTGCGCCGGCCTGGGCGACCCCGGGTATGTCACGGATACGCCCTTCTGGGGGGTTTGGTACTGATCGGCGGGTGGCACGGCGGTGAGCGTACCGGGCGCACCGCCCTCGGGGCGAAGCGAGGGGCGGGGCTCGCCCTGGTTCCCGGACTGGGAAGTGATCATGGTCACGGATCGGTTCCTGGCTGTTGCGCTGATCAGGGAGTGAAGGTCACGGGCAGGTTCGCGGCCTTCGCCCCGGTGGGCGGGACCTGGAGGGTCTTGAGGGCGAACTCCATCACCTGCTTGTAGATCGGTCCGCAGATCTGACCGCCGAAGTAGCTTCCGCTGGTGGCGTTCTGGATCGCGCAGTAGACGGTGATGCGGGGGTTGTCGGCAGGCGCGAACCCGGCGAACGACGAGGTGTAGCCCTTGTACTTGCCGGTGGCCGGATCCACGCGGTTGGCGGTGCCGGTCTTGCCCGCGACGCGGTACCCCGGAATCGCGGCCTTACCGCCCGTGCCCTGCTCGTCGTCCACCACGGACTCCAGCATCTGGGCGAGGGTCTTCGCCGTCTTCGCACTGATGACCCTGGTCTTCTTGGGCGTCGCCGCAGGTGTGAAGCGGCCGTCGGGCCCCTTCGTGCCGCGCACCAGGGTGGGTTCGACGCGGACTCCGCCGTTGGCGACCGTCGAGTAGACGGAGGCCGCCTGGAGCGCGTTGAGGGACATGCCCTGGCCGAAAGGAATCGTGTACTGCTGCGAGGTCGACCACTTGGAGGCGGGCGCGAGGATGCCCTTCGTCTCACCGGGGAAGTCGAGCCCGCTGTAGCTGCCGATGCCGAACTTCCGCAGATACGAGTACAGGACCTCGTTGGCCTGCGACTGCGTCTTGCCGAGCTGGCCGGCCGCCTCGATGGTGCCGATGTTGCTGGACTTGGCGAGGACGCCGTTGAGCGTCAGGTTCCAGGTCGCGTGGTCGACGTCGTCCTGGAAGAGGCGGTCGCCGCGGTGCAGCCGGTTCGGCACGACGACATGCGTCAGCGGGGTGGCCACGTTCTCCTGGAGCACGGCGGCCATCGTCATGACCTTGGCGGTGGAACCGGGCTCGTAGGCGTCCTGGAGGGCCGCGTTGCCCAGGGAGGCCGCGTTGGCCTGCGCGAGGTCGTTCGGGTCGAAGCCGGGCGCGTTGGCCATGGCGAGGATCTCTCCGGTGCGGGTGTCCTGCACTATCACGTACCCGCGGTCCGCCTTGGACTTCTTCACCTGCTCCGTGATGGCGTTCTGCGCGGCCCACTGGATGTCGCGGTCGATGGTCAGCTCGACGTCGGAACCAGGCACGGCAGGCGTCTCCGTGGAGCCCGCGGTGGGCACCTGGAGGCCGCCGGACTGGGCGTAGCGGACCTTGCCGTCCTTGCCGGTCAGGTCCTTGTTCAGCTGCTGCTCGACCCCGCCGCCGCCCTTGCCGTCGGCGTTGACCCAGCCCAGTATCCCGGCGGCGAGATCGCCGTTCGGGTACACGCGCTTGGTGGTCGGGACGGCCAGGACACCGGCAAGGACGTTGACGGTGGTCGGGTCGGTTCCGGACTTGGTGGTGAGCGCGCTCTTCAGGTCCTTGATCTGCTTCCAGACCTGCGGGGTCTGCCGGTTGGCGAGCACCACGTAGCGCAGGTTCTTGTTCGCGGGCCTGAGTTTCTTGACGATCGAGGCCTGGTCCACGCCGAGGATCGGGGCGAGGAGGGCCGCCGCCTGCTCCGGCCCGTCGTCGATCTTGAGCTGCTTGCGGGTGAACAGCGTCGGGTCGGCGGTGATCGTGTACGCGTCCACGCTGGTCGCGAGGGCCACCCCGGAACGGTCGGTGATCTCACCGCGCTCGGCGGCCAGGACGTAGTCGACGTACCGGTTCTGCGCGGCCTTGGCGGCGTACGCGCTCGCGTCGACGGCCTGCACCTGGAGCAGCCGTACGACGAACGCGATCAGGACGAGGGTCAGCGCGAGGCTGATCATGCGCAGCCGGGGGCGGGGGCTGCCGAGCCGGAGGGCGCGCGGGCCTCCCGGGCGAGCGGCGGGAGAGGCAGGTGCCGGGCGGCGGGCCGGGTGGGCGCCGGGCCCGGGGCGGCGCCGGGCATCGGGCCGTTCGGGCCTGGCCGGTCCGGGCACTCGGCGGCGCGGCGGTTCCCTGTCGGACACTTCCGTCACCTGCCGGGTGTAGTCGGGGTGGAGGACTGAACTGCCGTGGACTGCGCGGACTTTGCGGGCTGTACGGACCGTGCCGGGGTGGGCGTCGGGGCGGCCACGGGTGCCGCCGCGCCGGCCGCGGGGGTCGGGCTCGGCCTGCTGACGAGGGCCTCCGGGGCGAGCACCACCGGTGTGTCCGCGGAGGTCCTCTCGGCGGCGGCCTGCTCCGGGACACCCTTCACGGTGCCGTTCGGGTCGAGGAAGGCGGGGTCTCCCCCGGGCACCATGCCCAGTTCGTGGGCGCGGCGCTGGAGGGCGTCGGGGGCGGAGTATGCGTCCACGTCCCGCTGGAGGGCCTGTTCCTCGTCGGTGAGGCTCTTGGTCTGCTTCTGGAGGTCGTCCAGCTTGAACTGCCCTTCGCTGAGCGCGGAGTTCAGCACGAGCAGCGCGATCAGACCGCCGCCGAGGAGAAGCACGACAAGGAGGACGAACGGGGTCCGGGCCGCGTGGATCCCGCCCGACTGCGCGGGTCCGGTCGGAAAGAGCCGCGCCAGCCGGGCGGCCCTGCCCCTCAGTTCGGGTTTCCTACTCACTCACGCACCCCGCACCCCAACACCCCGCACCGACTTGGTACGTACTCACCCGATGTCCTCCCTGATGCGCTCGGCCCCCCGCAGCCGCGCGGGTGCCGCCCGCCGGTTCTCGGCGACCTCTTCCTCGGTGGGAAGTTCGGCACCGCGCGTCAGGAGCTTGAGCCGGGGCTGGTACTGCTCGGGCACCACGGGCAGTCCGGGAGGCGCGGTATTGGCGGCGCCGGCCGCGAACACCTGCTTCACCAGGCGGTCTTCGAGCGAGTGGTACGACAGGACGGCGATCCGGCCGCCCACGGCAAGGGACTTCACGGCGGCGGGAATCGCCCTCTCCAGGACGGACAGTTCGCCGTTGACCTCGATGCGCAGCGCCTGGAAGGTGCGCTTGGCCGGGTTGCCGCCGGTGCGCTTGGCGGCCTGGGGCAGCGAGTCGCGGATCAGCTCGACGAGCCGCGCGCTGTTGCCGAACGGCTCCTTGTCGCGCTCACGGACGATCGCCGACACGATCCGCTTGGCCTGCTTCTCCTCGCCGTAGGCCCGCAGGATGCGGACGAGTTCACCGGGCGCGTAGGTGTTGAGGACCTCGGCGGCGCTGATGCCGGTCGTCTGGTCCATGCGCATGTCCAGGGGGGCGTCCTGGGCGTAGGCGAAGCCGCGGTCGGCCTCGTCCAGCTGCATGGAGGAGACGCCGAGGTCGAACAGGACGCCCTCCACGCGCGCGAGGCCGAGCCGCTCCAGTACGTCGGGGAGTTCGTCGTAGACGGCGTGCACGAGGGTGGCGCGCTCCCCGAAGGGGGCGAGGCGCTCGCCGGAGAGGCGCAGGGCCTCCTTGTCGCGGTCGAGGGCGACGAGGCGGGCCTCCGGGAAGCGGGTGAGCAGTGCCTCGCTGTGGCCGCCGAGACCGAGGGTGCAGTCGACGACCACGGCTCCCGGCCGCTCCAGGGCGGGTGCCAACAGGTCCAGGCACCGCTGGAGCATCACCGGGACGTGTCGACTGTTGCTCAAGGGGCCCTCTCAGGTCCGACGGGCCCGTACGCACCGCCGGGTCCCCGCCCGCTCATGAAGGGGAAGGCCTGCCGGCGCCGGAAGCGTCAGCCGACCGGGAGCGGGAGGAGGCCGAGCCGTACGTACGCGCCGCGCACGTGGGGAGAATCCGGAAAGTCGCCGGAGCCTCCGGGAAAAGTCCAGCAGGGAGGCCTCGCCTCCCGCTTCGCGCAACTTTAGTCCACGCTGTCTCACGGTCAATCAACCGGCCTGCGCGTCGCGGGCCGGGGTGCGTGCGAAGCCTCAAATCGGGAAGAATCACCCACGCGGGTGCACCCCCGCCACCCGTGTGGGTTACCTCACAAGAGGACGCAATGACGCTCTTTTTCCCTTCCCGTACCAAGACCGCACCGGCGGTGACCAGTACCGTCATAGGTATGACGACCTCCGCATCCGTACCCACAGAGTCCGAAGGCGCCATAGCCCACGACGGGACCGTGACGGACCGCCTCGTCGAGGCCAACGGGCAGTACGCCGCCGCGTTCACCGATCCCGGGATGGACGCCCATCCCGTCCTCCAGGTGGCCGTGGTGGCCTGCATGGACGCCCGTCTCGACCTGCACGCGGCGCTCGGCCTCCAGCTCGGCGACTGCCACACCATCCGCAACGCGGGCGGTGTCGTCACCGACGACGTCATCCGCTCCCTCACCATCAGCCAGCGGGCGCTCGGCACCCGCAGCGTCGTGCTCATCCACCACACCGGCTGCGGCCTGGAGTCCCTCACCGAGGAGTTCCGGCACGACCTGGAGATGGAGGTCGGCCAGCGCCCCGCCTGGGCGGTGGAGGCCTTCCGGGACGTGGAGCAGGACGTACGGCAGTCCATGCAGCGTGTGCGCACCTCGCCGTTCCTGCTGCACACTGATGATGTGCGCGGCTTCGTGTTCGACGTGAAGTCGGGTCTGCTGCGCGAGATCGACCCCGCCTGACGCACCCGCCCGCCCCGAAACTTCGAAAAGTTCGCCCCTCGGACCGCCCAAAAGGTCGTAAGACCCGACAAAGCGAAGGCAGTTGTCCACAGGCGAGTGACACGAACCGGTAACGGCAACAAGAATGCGGGTGTGGCGTCACGCGGAACTTTTCCCGCGTGCCGTCCGTGTTTCGGGGTGGGCCGATCCGCAGCGCGCGCGTCGGCCCATGGAAAGAACGGGCCGAGGAGGGCCGGGTGACGACCTATGACGATCGAGCGAGCCTTACAGATCTGACCGCCACTGTGGAGCGAGTCCGCAGTTCGGTGGAAGGAGTGATCGAGGGCAAGCCCGAGGTCGTACGGCTTTCGCTGACCGTGCTGCTCGCCGAGGGACATCTTCTGATCGAGGACGTTCCGGGCGTGGGCAAGACAATGCTGGCCAAGGCGCTGGCACGGTCGATCGACTGTTCGGTGCGGCGAATCCAGTTCACGCCGGACCTGCTGCCCTCGGACATCACCGGTGTGTCCATCTGGGACCAGCAGCGGCAGGACTTCGAGTTCAAACCGGGCGCCATCTTCGCGCAGATCGTGATCGGCGACGAGATCAACCGCGCCTCGCCGAAGACCCAGTCCGCGCTCCTGGAGTCGATGGAGGAGCGGCAGGTCACCAGTGACGGCCAGACCTACGAGCTGCCCAGCCCCTTCATGGTGGTGGCCACGCAGAACCCGGTCGAGATGGAGGGCACCTATCCGCTGCCCGAGGCCCAGCGCGACCGTTTCATGGCCCGGGTCTCCATCGGCTATCCCAGCGCGGAGGCCGAGCTGCAGATGCTGGACATCCACGGCGGGGTGAGCCCGCTGGACGACCTCCAGCCCGTGGCCCACGCGCACGACATCGTCAAGCTGATCGAGGCGGTCCGCGGCGTCCATGTCGCCGACCCGGTGCGCAGATACGCGGTGGACCTGGTCTCCGCCACGCGCACCCACCCCGACCTCAGACTCGGCGCCTCCCCTCGCGCGACGCTGCACCTGCTGCGCGCGGCGAAGGCCTCCGCCGCCCTGAGCGGCCGTGAGTACGCGCTGCCGGACGACATCCAGGCGCTCGCGGTCGCCGTCCTGGCCCACCGCCTGCTGCCCACCGCCCAGGCCCAGCTGAACCGCCGTACGGCGGAGCAGGTCGTCCAGGAGATCCTGCAGCGCACCCCCGTGCCCGCGGCGCCGCCGCAGCAGAGCAGCCTCGGCATGGGCCGCGGCACGGCGTCCTACGGCGAGCAGCCGCCCCGGAGGCTGTGATGGCCGTCGGGGGGCCGGGGGTCCCGGAGCCCGAGCGGGACGAGAAGGGTGGTGTCCGTACGGCCCTGGCGGGGCTGACCACCCGCGGTCGCTCGTTCCTGGCCGCCGGTATCGCGGCGGCCGTCTGCGCGTACGTCCTGGGGCAGGGCGATCTGCTCCGGGTCGGACTGCTGCTGGCCGTGCTGCCCCTGGTCTGCGCGACCGTGCTCTACCGCACCCGGTACCGGGTCGCCGGCAGCCGCCGACTCTCCCCCGCGCGCGTGCCGGCCGGCAGCGAGGCCCGCGTCCATCTGCGGATGGACAATGTCTCGCGGCTGCCCACGGGCCTGCTGATGCTTCAGGACCGGGTGCCCTACGTGCTCGGCCCCCGCCCGCGGTTCGTCCTGGACCGGGTGGAGGCGGGCGGCCGGCGCGAGGTGTCCTACCGGGTCCGCTCCGATCTGCGGGGCCGCTACCCCCTGGGCCCGCTGCAGCTGCGCCTGACAGACCCGTTCGGAATGTGCGAACTGACCCGCTCCTTCTCTACGTTCGACACCCTGACCGTGATCCCGCGCGTGGAGGCCCTGCCCCCGGTCCGCCTCAGCGGCGAGGCCAAGGGGTACGGCGACGGACGCAACCGCTCGCTGGCCCTGGCCGGCGAGGACGACGTGATCCCGCGCGGCTACCGCTACGGCGACGACCTGCGCCGCGTGCACTGGCGCTCCACCGCCCGCTACGGCGAGCTGATGGTGCGCCGCGAGGAGCAGCCGCAGCGCGCCCGCTGCACGGTGCTCCTCGACACCCGTGGCATCGCCTTCGCGGGCCAGGGCCCGGACTCGGCCTTCGAGTGGGCCGTGTCGGGCGCCGCCTCCGTCCTGGTGCACATGCTGGAACGGGGCTTCTCCGTACGGCTGTTGACCGACACCGGCAACTCGGTGCCCGGTGAGGGCGCCGACGGCTTCGCGGGCGCGAGCCAGGAGTCGGCGGACGCGGCCGGGCTGATGATGGACACCCTCGCGGTGATCGACCACTCGGACGGCGAGGGCCTGTCCCGGGCCTATGACCTGCTGCGCGGCGGAAACGAAGGATTGCTGGTGGCCTTCTTCGGCGACCTCGACGAGGAACAGGCGGCGATCGTCGCCCGGATGCGGCAGCGCAGCGGGGGCGCTCTCGCCTTCGTGCTGGACAGCGGCGGCTGGGTGCGCGAGTCGACCGACGTACCCGGCCCGGAGAACGAGCAGGAGGAACGGCTGCGGATGCTGCGCGACGCGGGCTGGACCGCCGTGGGCGTGCCGCGCGGCGCGTCCCTGACCGAGCTGTGGCAGCGCGCCGACCAGGAGCGCAACGGCGTCACCGCGGCCGGCCTCGGGGAGGGATGGGCATGAGCGGGCGGGCACGACTGGCGTTCTGCGCCTGGGTGGCGACCATGCTGGCGTCCACCGCACTGACCCCTCTGGTCTCCCCGGCGATCTGGATCTTCCAGGCCGGCTTCATGCTGGCGATCCAGGCCGGGGTGGGCGCGGCGACCCGGCGGGTCCCGCTGGCCCGGCCGCTGACCGTCGCCGCGCAGGCCCTGGTCACGCTGCTGATGCTGACCCTGGTCTTCGCCCGTGAGCAGGCCTTCGCCGGGATCGTCCCGGGCCCCCAGGCCTTCCAGCACTTCGCCGACCTGCTGCAGCAGGGCTCCGACGACGTCTCCCGGTACGCGATCCCGGCCCCGCTGCACGACGGCATCCGGCTGATGATCATCGGCGGTGTGCTGGTGATCGGCCTCGCGGTGGACACGCTCGCGGTCACCTTCCGCAGCGCGGCCCCGGCCGGGCTGCCGCTGCTCGCCCTCTACTCTGTCGCCGCCGGACTCTCCGACAGCAGTGCCGACTGGCTGTGGTTCCTGCTCGCGGCGGCGGGCTATCTGATGCTGCTCCTGTCCGAAGGCCGGGACCGGCTCGCCCAGTGGGGCCGGGTCTTCGGCGGGGCGCCACGCACCACCCCGGGTTCGGACTCCTCCGGACCACTCGCCCCGGTCCGCACCGGACGGCGGATCGGCGCCGTCGCGCTGGCCATCGCCCTGCTGCCGCTGCCCACGATCTCGGGCGGACTGCTGGACGCCGCCGGGACCGGTGTGGGCGCGGGCACCGGGAGCGGCGGCACGATCTCCGCGGTCAACCCGCTGGTCTCGCTGCGCGACAGCCTGAACGTGGACGAGAACCGCCAGGTCCTGTCCCTGCACACCAACACGAACGACATCTCGGACATGTATCTGCGGATCGTGTCCCTGGACGACTTCGACGGCATCACCTGGAAGCCGTCACAGCGGCACATCGAGAGCGTGCCCGACAAGTTCCCCACTCCGACCGGTCTGGGCGCCGACGTCAAGCGCGCGGAGATCAAGACCCGGATCTCGGCCGCGGACTGGTACGCCCAGGACTGGCTGCCGATGCCGTACCCGCCCAGCCGCGTGGACATCGGTGGCAGCTGGCGCTACGAGCCCGTGGGCATGACGGTCGTGGGGGACCACGGCCAGAACACCCGTGGGGTGAGCTACACGGTCACCAGCCTGGACGTGGAGCCGACCGCGGAGCAGCTGGCGACCGCGCCGGCGCCGTCGAAGGCCCTGGAGACCCAGTACACCAAGGTGCCGAAATCGCTGCCGGCGGTGGTGGCCCAGACCGCCCGCCGGGTCACCGCGGGCTCGGCGAACGCCTACGAGCAGGCGGTCAAGCTCCAGGACTACTTCGCGGTGACCGGCGGTTTCCAGTACGACACCCAGGTGGACGTCGGTACCGGCCGCAACGCGATAGCGAAGTTCCTCAAGGACAAGCAGGGTTTCTGCGTCCACTTCTCCTTCGCGATGGCGGCGATGGCCCGCACCCTGGGCATTCCGGCCCGGGTCGCGGTGGGCTTCGCACCCGGCACCCCGGAGGCCGACCAGTCGGTGTCGGTGGGCCTGAAGGACGCGCACGCCTGGCCCGAGCTGTACTTCGAGGGCATCGGCTGGACCCGCTTCGAGCCGACCCCCAACCGGGGCTCGGTGCCGTCGTACACCCAGTCGACCACCCCCGGCAGTGACGTCCCGGACCCGGCCAAGCCCTCGGCCTCGACGAGCACGGCCCCCTCGGCCGCCCCCTCGGCGAGCGAGAGCTGCACGGCCCAGCTGCGGAAGCTGGACGGCTGCACGAGCCAGGCCCCGGCGCTCGCGGCGGGCGACGACGGCAGGGGCCCGTGGTGGTACCTGAAGGTGTCGCTGCTGGGCCTGGGCGCGCTGCTGCTGCTGACGATCCCGTTCTCGCCGATGCTGTGGCGGGCCCGGGCGCGCTCGGTACGGCTGGGCGCACACGGTCGTACGGCGGCGGACGCGGCCCTCCACACGCTGGCGGTCTGGGAGGAACTGACCGATACGGCCTGGGACTTCGGGATCTCGCCCGACGATTCGCTGACCCCGCGCAAGGCCGCCGCCCGGATCGTGCGACTCGGGCATCTCGATCCGCCGACCGCCGCCTCGGTGCACCGGGTGGCGGACGCCGTGGAGCAGGTCCTCTACGCCCCCAGGCCGCAACTGGCGGCGGGGCTCACGCAGGACGTGCGCCGGGTGATCGTCGGTTTCCAGGACACGGCCGACCGCACCACACGGCTGCGCGCACTGGTCGCCCCGCGCTCGACCGTCCGGGTGGTGTGGACGCTGTCGGCCTGGTGGGCGTCCGTGACGACACGGGTGGCGGCGATCCGCCCGCCCCTGCGCAAGCCGTCGGGACAGCAGGGCTGAGGGGCCGAGAGGCCTGGGCACACGGGAGGGGGTGACCACCGGTTCGGTGGTCACCCCCTCACTCGTGTTCTGGGGTGCCTCGCTTCGTGCGGAGCCGGGCCGCCGTTACTGGCCCTGCTGCTCGTCGCGGCGGCGCTGCCAGCGCTGCTCGATACGGTCCATGACCGAGCGCTTCTGCCGTCCCTGACGGCCGGCGTGCGCAGCGCCCGCTGCGGGCTGTTCGCCGGGCTTCGGAGCCTTGCGCCAGCCGGTCACGGCGAGTACCGCGCAGCCCAGCATGACGAGGAATCCCACCACGCTGACCCAAATCTGCAGCGTGACCATGCCGGCGATGAGGAGCGCGATACCTACGAGAAAGCCGGCCACCGCCTGGTAGACCCGTCGCCGGGTGTACGTGCGCAGGCCGCTTCCTTCGAGCGCTGTCGCGAACTTGGGGTCTTCGGCGTACAGCGCTCGCTCCATCTGCTCAAGCATTCGCTGCTCGTGCTCCGAGAGCGGCACGGAGTCCTCCTCATCGTGCAGTCGCCGGGGCGACCCGGGGGGTCCCTTCAGGATAGGCAGGGAATCGCCCCCGTGAAACCCGCCCCTCTACGCCAATTGGCCAACCGGAACCCGTCATGACTGTTCCGACTCGCTGAAGCTTCCATTCCCCAGCGGCCGTCCTGTCATGCCGGGCGGTCTCCCTCGATCATACGGCGCCGGGCCCGCGATCGGGGGGCCTGTGGCGTACTCCATGTGCGGCCGAGCCCCTGATCAGGGCTCCGTCGCGGGAGGCCACTCACGCCTCGCCGGCACCCCGCGTCTCGCCGAGCACATGAAGCTGCGTGGCCACGGAGTGGTACGCCGGGAGCTCGGCCGCCGCGGCTTCCAGCTTCAGCAGCGCGTCCAGGGCACCGGGCTCGGTGTCCACGAGCACTCCGGGCACCAGGTCGGCGAAGACCCGCACCCCGTGCACGGCGCCGACGTCGAGGCCCGCGCCCTGGACGAACGCGGTGAGCTGCTCGGCGGTGAAGCGGTGCGGGACGGGGTCGGCGGCGCCCCAGCGGCCGTTCGGGTCGGTGAGGGCCTGGCGGGCCTCGGTGAAGTGGCCGGCGAGGGCGCGCGCGAGGACGGCACCGCCGAGTCCGGCGGCGAGCAGGCTGAGGACGCCCTCGGGGCGCAGCGCGGCCACCACGGTACGGACGCCCTCGGCGGGGTCGTCGACGTACTCCAGGACGCCGTGGCACAGCACCGCGTCGTAGCCGCCGCGCTCGACCACGTCGAAGAGGCCGTGCGCGTCGCCCTGGACGCCCCGCACGCGGTCGGCGACACCGGCCTCGGCGGCGCGGCGCTCCAGCGCGAACAGCGCGTTCGGGCTGGGGTCGACGACGGTGACGCGGTGGCCGAGGCGGGCGACGGGCACCGCGAAGTTGCCGCTGCCGCCTCCGGTGTCGAGGACGTCCAGCGCGTCCCGACCCGTGGCCTTGGCCCGGCGGTCGAGGGCGTCCTGAAGGACGTCCCAGACCACGGCGGTACGGAGGGAGGCGCGGGGGCGGCTCGGGTCCGACACGGCAGTTGACTCCTCGGCGCGGCACCGCCTGTGCACGGCGGAGCGAACGGGCTGCCTCCCCGGCCCGGAGGCGGGCGGAGGGAGGGCTTCAGGCGCCCTCCACCCTATTGCCTCCGGTGCCGTACCCGGTGATGTGTCTCGCGCGGCGGACCGCCCTCGCTCAGCCGGCGCGGTCCCCCGGCCGCTCCGGGTCCTGGCGTGGCTGGGGCAGGACCGGCTGGAGGACGAGCATCCGCTCCACCAGGCGCAGGAACATCGCCACGTCGCGTATGAGGTCGTCGGCGTCCCGGCGGGTCGCCGCGCCCTGGATGCCCGCCTCGGCCCGGGCGCGGCGCCGGGCACCGGAGGCGAACAGGGCGCTCCACTCGGTGAGTTCGGGAACTATCTCGGGGAGTACTTCCCAGGCGCTGCGGATGCGGGCCCGGCGCCGGGCCGTGGGCTCCGGCTGGGCGCGCGCGGCGAGTACCGCGGCGGCGGTGCGCAGGGCGGCGAGGTGGGCCGTCGCGTAACGCTCGTTCGGCGTTTCGAGGACGGCTGCCTCGTCCAGTCCGGCGCGGGCCTGGGCGAGCAGGTCGAGGGCGGCGGGCGGGGCCGTGGCCCGGCGGAGCACGGGGTGTACGTCGCTCGCCGGGCCGGTCAGTGAGGGGGCAGGGCCGGAGGCGCGGCGCCGACGGGCGGCGGCTGCGGACGAGTTGGCCATGACGAACCTCCTGTCGTCGTGTGACGGCACGCCCTGTCAGGTAGTGCCGTATGTGCCCATCGTGAGGTATGGCACTGACAATCCGTTCTGACCTGCGCTTTTGCTTCGATCGAAGGTTCGCGTTAGTTTTTGCACTGACCAGTCAGTTCAAAAAAATCCGGCAACAGGGGATGGGGAACCGTGGGTGGGGTCGGTGTCACGGCCGAGGACTTCGGGGTCAAGGGGCCGCGCGGCTGGGCGTTCCGGGGGATCTCCCTCGACGCCGGGCCCGGCGCGCTGATCGCCGTCGAAGGGCCCTCCGGGTCCGGGCGTACGAGCCTGCTGCTCGCGCTCACCGGGCGGATGAAGGCGTCCGAAGGGACCGCCCGCGTGGGCGAGTTGGCGCTGCCGAAGCAGTCGGCGGCCGTACGGCGGGTCGGCGCGCTGGCCAATGTCGCCGGGGTCACCGACCTCGACCCGGCACTGACCGTCGGCGAGCATCTGCGCGAACGGGCCGCGCTGCAACGGCGGTTCGGGGACTCCGTGCGCGCGATGCTGCGGCCACGGGCGGAGCGGGCGGCCGAGGCGCGGCTGCGGATCGAGCGGGCGCTGACCGCCGCCGGTCTCGACCTCGACGCCCTGCCCAAGGGCGCCCGGACCGCCGTACGGGATCTGGAACGGCCGCAGGAGTTGCGGCTGTCCATCGCGCTGGCGCTGATCGGGCGGCCGGCCCTGCTCGGTGTGGACGACGTCGGTCTCAAGCTCTCGGATGCCGAACGGGCGGAGATCTGGGGTCTGTTGAGGTCCCTCGCGGATTCCGGGACGACCGTCGTGGCGGTGTCCGCCGAAGGAGCCGAAGGAACGGAGAAGGCCGATGCACGCGCCACGACTGGCCGCCCTTGAGCTGAGGCGCTTCGGCAGGGGCAAGCTGCCGCGCTCCGCGCTCGTCGCCCTCCTGCTGCTGCCCCTGCTGTACGGCGCCCTGTACCTGTGGTCCTTCTGGGACCCGTACGGCCGCCTGGACCGCATCCCCGTGGCGCTCGTCAACGACGACCGGGGGACGACGGCCGACGGGAAGAGGCTCACGGCGGGCGACGACATCACCCGGGGGCTGCGCGACAGCAGGACCTTCGAGTGGCACGAGGTGAGTGCGGCCACCGCGCGGAAGGGCGTCGAGGACGGCACGTACTACTTGTCGTTGACCATGCCGGCCGACTTCAGCTCGCGCATCGCCTCCAGTGCGGGCGACTCCCCCGAGACGGGCGCGCTCCAGGTGCGGACGAACGACGCGAACAACTACATCGTCGGGCAGATCTCCCGGACGGTGTTCAGCGAGGTGCGCTCGGCCGCGTCCACCAAGGCCTCGCGGACCTTCCTGGACCGGATCTTCGTGTCGTTCTCCGACATCCACGGCCAGACCGTGAAGGCGGCCGACGGCGCCGACAAACTCAAGGGCGGGATCGGGACGGCAGAGGCGGGCTCCAAGGATCTCGCCGACGGCCTGAAGGACGCCAAGAAGGGCAGCGGGAAGCTCTCCAAGGGCCTGAAGAAGCTCGACACGGGCGCGGGCAACCTGGAGGACGGTTCGAAGCAGGTGGCGGCCGGGACGCAGACCCTCGCGGACACGGTCAACGGGGTCGCCGACAAGGTGGGGCCCTTCCTGAAGGACAACGAGAGGACCATCGGGGACACGGCCCAGTTGGTCGCCGACTCCGCGAAGACGATCCGCGCCAACCTCGGCGTCCTGGTGAAGACGGCCCCGGTCGCCGCCAAGGGAGCGCGCGCGGCCTCGGACACCCTGGACGACGTCTACAGGGCGCGCTGCGAAACCGCCGTCCTGGCCGACGTCGCCTGCCCCGACCTGAAGAAAGCCGCCCAGGCCGCCTCGGACGTGGCGAAGGTCGCCGACGACATCGACAACCTGGTGGCCGACCAGAACGGCGACCTGAAGAAGCTCGACGCGAACCTGCGCACCCTCCAGACGCAGGCCCAGGCGCTCGCCGACCGCGCACCGCACCTCTCCGAGGACCTCGACGACGCGGTGGCCAGGATCAACAAGCTGAACGACGGCGCCGGGAAGGTCGCCGCGGGCGCCAGGACCCTGCACACCGGGCTCGGCACGGCCAAGACCGGCGCGACCGCCCTGGACACCGGGGTCCGCAAGTTGAAGACCGGCGCCGTGGACCTCAGCGGCGGCCTGTACAAGCTCGTCGACGGCTCCGGGAAGCTCGCCGGCGGACTGCACGACGGCGCCGCCCAGATCCCCGACTACGACAAGCAGGACCGCGACCAGCGCACCGGCGTCATGGCCGACCCGGTCCAACTGGCCTCCCAGGACCTGCACAAGGCGCCCAACTACGGCACCGGGTTCGCCCCGTACTTCATCCCGCTGTCCCTGTGGGTGGGCGCGATGGTGGCGTACATGCTCATCACGCCCATGAACCGGCGGGCGCTCGCCGCCGGTGCCCCGGCCCGGCGGATCGCGCTCGCGGGCTGGCTGCCGGTGGTGGCGATCGGGGTGCTCCAGACGGTGGCCCTGATGGCCGTACTGCACTGGGCGATCGGTCTGCAGATGGCGCACGCGGCCGGCACGGTCGGCTTCCTGTTCCTGGTGACGGCCTGCTTCGCGGCGATCGTGCAGTGGCTGAACGCGCGCTTCGGGGCGGCGGGCCGGATCCTCGTACTCGCCCTGCTGATGCTCCAGTTGACGTCGGCGGGCGGCACCTATCCGGTGCAGACCAGTCCCGGCTTCTTCAACGCGATCCACCCCTTCCTGCCGATGAGTTACGTCGTCGAGGCCCTACGGAGGCTCATCACGGGCGGCGGCCTGGAACCCGTGTGGCACGCGTGCGTGGTGCTCGTCGCCTTCACCGTGGGCGCGCTCGCGCTGACCGCGCTGTCGGCGCGCCGCCGCCAGGTGTGGACGTTGGACCGCCTGCATCCGGAGCTGAGCCTGTGACCTCGCCCAGGACCCCGGCACCCGTGCCCACCGCCGCGGCCGGGCCTGTGACAATCAGGCCCATGGAAAGCAGCAGCACCCCGTCGGGCGGCAACACGCGCCGCGAGGCCACCCGGCAGAAGCTCTACGAGGCGGCCGTCACGCTCATCGCCGAACAGGGCTTCTCGGCCACCACGGTGGACGAGATCGCCGAGCGTGCCGGGGTCGCGAAGGGCACCGTCTACTACAACTTCGCGAGCAAGTCCGTCCTCTTCGAGGAGCTGCTGCGACACGGCGTGGGCCTCCTCACCGCCTCTCTGAGGGAGGCCGCCGAGCAGACCGCGCGGGACGGCGGCAGCAAGGTGGACGCCCTGGACGCGATGATCCGCGCGGGCCTCGGCTTCATCGCCCACTACCCGTCCTTCACACAGCTCTATGTGGCCGAGCTGTGGCGCACCAACCGCGCCTGGCAGTCCACGCTCATGGTGGTGCGCCAGCAGGTGAACGCGGCCATCGAGGACGTACTGCACGCGGGTGTGGCGAACGGCGAGTTCAGCCCCGAGATCGATGTCCGGCTGACGGCCGCCGCACTGGTCGGGATGGTCCTGGTGGCCGCCCTGGACTGGCAGTCGTTCCAGCCGGAGCGCTCCCTGGACGACGTCCACTCGGCGCTGTCCCGGCTGCTCCAGGGGCGGGTGAGCGGGGGGCACTGAGCGCACGCACAGAAGCGCCGGTCCGTTGTGGCCGCGTCCCCCGCGGGCCGCCCCGAACCGGCGCTCCCTTGTGCTTCCCCCGTACGTTTCCCCCGTTGGAACCCCCGTTGGTCAGTCCCCCTGGGCTCCCCCGTGTCTCGCTTCCGCCGATGTTCCGGCGGAAGGAGCGGCCAAGGGCGCGCGCCCCGTTCCGCCGCCCCGTGTCGGCGGTACCGGAGCCGCGCCCCTTTCCGTGTCTCCACTCTCTCGTTCGCGCAGGTCGCGCCCCATCCGCGCGCGTACTCATCTCACTCCCTAGGTACGCATACTCAGCCCTACGCACTCAGGCCCAGGACGCCCTGTTGCCGAGTGGTTACTATCGCCCCCGTGTCCGTACTCCCCCTGGTCTTCACCAGCGGCTGGGCCAGCGGCATCAACGCCTACGCGGTGGTGCTGCTGCTCGGTGTCTTCGGCGCGACCGGGGTGAGCGACGCCGTCCCCGAGTCGCTGCAACGCCCTGAGGTCCTCGTCACAGCGGCCGTGCTGTTCCTGTGCGAGGCGGTCGCCGACAAGATCCCCTACGTCGACTCCATGTGGGACTCCGTGCACACCCTGATCCGGCCGGCCGCCGGGGCGTGGGTCGGCGCGGTGCTCGCCGGACACAGCGGATCGTTGAACGATGTGGCGGCGGGACTGATCGGCGGCTCGACGGCGCTGGCCAGCCACACGGTCAAGGCCGGGACGCGGATGGCGATCAACACCTCGCCGGAACCGTTCAGCAACATCGTGGTGAGCCTCGCGGAGGACCTCGGGGTCGGCGCGATCGTCTCGTTCGCGATGTTCCATCCCCAGGCGGCGGCGATCATCGCGGCCGTGCTGCTGGCGGCCGGGCTGACGATCCTGTTCTTCCTGGTCTCGCGGATCCGCCGGTTCCTGCGCCGCCGGGCCCAGCTCCGCGAGGAGAAACGGCTGGCCTCGCAGGCGGGAGGGCCACCGAACCGGCCGCCCTGGTGACGGCCCGTGACCGGACTGTCAGTGGCGGCCGATAAAGTCGCGGGCATGGCACGGATTGCGGTGATCGGCGCCGGCATGGGCGCGATGGCGGCCGCTGCCCGGCTGGCCGTCGCGGGCCACCGGGTGGCGGTGTACGAGCGTACGGAGACGTACGGCGGTGCGGTGCGCCGCTTCGAGCGGGACGGTTTCTCCTTCGACACCGGCCCCGGGCTGCTGACCGTGCCCGCGGTCTACCGCGACCTGTTCATCAAGACCGGCAAGGAGCCGCTGGAGGACCTGGTCGAGCTGGTCCAGGTGGACCCGTCCTCGCGGCACGTCTTCGCGGACGGCACGGAGGTGTCGTTGCCGAACGCCTCCCGCGCGGGCGTCGTCACCGCCCTGGACGAGGCGCTGGGCGGGGGCGCCGGGCAGCGCTGGGGCGACTTCCTGATCCGGGCCCGTGAGGCCTGGGACCGCACCCGCAGACCCCTCCTGGAGGAGCCGCTGTGGCCCAACTGGTCGGTGCTGGCCGAGCAGGAGCCCTACCCCGCGGTCCCGCACAAGAAGCTGCTGCGCACCCGCCGGGCGAGCGCCCTCGCCGAGATCGGCGCCTGGGAGCTGCGCGACGACCGCCTGACGGCCCTCCTGGAGAGCCACGCACTCGCATACGGCCTCCACCCCCGGTCCGCTCCGGCCGGCGCGGCCGTGCTGCCGTACATGGAGCACGCCTTCGGTACCTGGTATGTGCGGGGCGGCATACGGGAGTTGGCGCGCGCGGTGTACGAGCGGTGTCTGGCGCGGAAGGTCGAGTTCGTCTTCGGGGCCGAGGTCACCCGGGTTCTGGAGAAGGACGGGCGGGCGGCGGGGGTCGAGCTGGCCGACGGGACTGTGGTCGACGCGGACCATGTCGTGGCGGACGTGGACCCCGCGGGGCTGCGGGCCCTGACGGATCGTCCGCTGGACCGGGACGGTGACGTGCGGGCCGACCCCGAATCACCCCGACCGGTGCGGCTGACACTCCTGTTGGCACTGCGTGGTCCGCGCGAGGCCGGAGCCGCCCACCGGACGGTGGTCCATGCCCCGGACCGCGAGGCCGAGTTGGACTTCCTGGCCTCCCCGGGCGGCGACGAGCCCCGCTGCCCCACGGTGACGGTGCTGCGCCCCGACGACCCCGCGCTGTGGCCGGACGGCGAGCACGAGTCGGCGGTGGTGTCCGCGGTGCTGTCGAGCGAGGCCGGCTGGGGGGAGGAGAGCACGGTCGGGCGTTACACCGACTTCCTCCTCAAGGCCGCCGAGTCCGCCGTACCGGGCCTGCGGGAGCGCCTGTTGTGGCACGAGGTGCGCACGCCCGGGGACACGGAGGGCGAGACCGGCGCCCGCTCCGGAGCCGCGCCCGCACCCTCGCTCGCCGCCGGCGGGGGCCGTTTCCTGCACCCCGCGAACACCACGCGCCTGCCCGGTCTCTACCGCGTCGGCGGCTGGTCGCACCCCGGAGGCGGGCTTCCGCACGCCGGTATGTCGGGGGCGCTGGTGGCCGGACTGATCGTGGAGGGACCGCAGTTCAGAGGGTCTCAGTAGGCTTCAGAAACGGTACTGCTCGTCGTAGCCGGTGCCCGACTGCGGCTGCTGCTGTTGTTGCTGCTGCTGGCCGTCGCCCTGGTAGTACTGCTGATCCGCCGGGACTTCGCCGCCGTAGGTCTCGTCGTTGCGCTGCTGCGGGACCCACACCCCGCCGGCCGGGGTCTCGCCGACATAGCCGCCGTTGCCGTACTGGTCCTGCGTGTAGCCCTGTTGGGGATACTGCTGCTGGCCGTCGTAGCCCGTGTCGTACATGGCGCCGCCGTAGGTCTGGGTGCCGATGTACGGGTCGGAGTAGGCCGCGTACTGCTGCTGGCCGGTCGTGTCGTAGCCGTACTGCTGCTGGTCGTAGCCCGCGTAGGTGTCGTAGCCGTACTGCTGCTGGTCGGCCGCCGCGTAGGCCTGGTCCTGGGTCTGGCCGGCCGCCGCTGCCGCGTAGGCCTGGTCCGTGCCCGCGTAGTTCGGGTCGGCGGCGTTCGCGTAGGCGGTGGCGCTGTAGACGCCGTAGGAGCCGGTGTCGTCCGGCAGGGGCTGCGGCTCGTAGACCGAGGTGGTCTCGGCGGCCGTCGGGTCGAGCGGGCGGTTCGGGGTGAAGACGTCGTCGCGGTCGAAGTCGTCGTCCTGGCCGAAGTCGGCGTTGCGGCCGTAGTCCTGGAAGGCGGGCTGGGAGCCCGTCGAGTCGAGGCCGGAGGCGTCCGCGCCCGGGTCCTGCTCGTCCGGTTCGCCGCCGCGGCGCATGAAGCCGCCGGCGCCGGGTCGGCCGGAGACCGCCCAGCCGGCTTCGAAGCCGCGGCGGAACGACAGCGTGACGTAGGTCTGGCCGATGGCGAAGGCCACCGCGCCCAGTCCGATCACGACGACAGAGGGCATCAGTACGCCGAGCACGACGCCCAGGAAGCCGACGAAGGCGAGCAGTCGCCAGCGCAGCCGCGCCTTGTACTGCAGCAGCACCTCACCGAGCAACCACAGTGCGACGATGCCGAACGCGATGTAGAGGACCGTCCAGCCCATGTACGCCCCTCTCCCAGTGGCCGCTACGCAGTGTGTCGTATGTCCGGGCGGCCGGTCTAGGCCCGCGGTGGGTGGTGCAGGCCCAGGTTCTCGTAGATTTCCAGCGTCGCCGTGGAGTTGTTGAGCGTGATGAAGTGCAGTCCGGGCACTCCCTCGGCCAGCAGCCGGGCGCAGAACTCCGTGGCGAAGCCGATCCCGATCGAGCGTACAGCCGCCGGATCGTCTTTGGCTGTGAGGATTCGCTCTTTCAGAGCGTCCGGGATGACGGCGTTGCTGAGCTGCGGCAACCGCTCCAGCATCCGCACGCTGGTCACCGGCATGACCTCGGGGATGACCGGTGTGGCACAGCCTGCCGCCTCGACCCGGTCGCGCAGGCGAAGATAGGACTCCGGGCGGAAGAACATCTGGGTGATCGCGTAGTCGGCGCCGGCCCGGCACTTGTCGACGAAGTGCCGCACGTCCGTGTCCCAGTCCGGGGAGCGCGGGTGCAGCTCCGGGAAGGCGGCGACACCGACGCAGAAATCGCCCGACTCCTTGATGAGCCGGACCAGTTCGGCCGCGTACGTCAGGCCCCGCGGGTGCGCCACCCAGTCGGCCATGGGGTCGCCGGGCGGGTCGCCGCGCACCGCGAGGATGTTGCGGATCCCGGCGTCGGCGTACTGGCCGATGATGTTGCGCAGTTCGGCGACGGAGTGGTCGACCGCGGTGAGGTGGGCGACCGGGGTGAGCGTGGTGTCGGCGACGATCTGCTCGGTCTCCCTGACGGTGCCCGCGCGGGTCGAACCGCCGGCGCCGTAGGTCACGGAGACGAAGTCGGGGGCGACCGCCTCGACCCTCCGCAGCGCACTCCACAGGCTTCGCTCGCCCTTGGGGGTCTTCGGCGCGGAGAACTCGAACGAGTACGTGTTCTTACCGGTCGCGAGCATGTCGCGCACCGTCCGTGCGCGATCGGTCCTGGTCGATGCGATTCCGAAGGCCATACCCGCAGGTTAGTCAGGGGACGGCGGACACCCAACCGGAACCGGAAATTTGCCTGATTTGTCGCCCTGTTGTCCACCCACCGGACAACAGCGCGACACCCCGACCGCTCTCAGGTCTGCCGCAGCCGCTTCGCGAACTCGGCCGCCGCCGCGCCCGGGTCGTCGGCCTCCGTGATCGCCCGTACGACGACGACCCGGCGGGCGCCCGCTTCGAGCACCTCGTCGAGGTTGCCGAGGTCGATGCCGCCGATGGCGAACCAGGGGCGGTCGGTGCCCAGGGCGGCCGTGTACCGGACCAGGTCGAGGCCGGGGGCGTGGCGGCCGGGCTTGGTGGGGGTCGGCCAGCACGGGCCGGTGCAGAAGTAGTCCACGCCCTCCTGGACGGCGGCCGCGGCGGCCTCCGCCTCCGCGTGCGTGGAGCGGCCGATCAGGATGTCGTCGCCGAGGATCGCGCGGGCCGCGGGGACCGGGAGGTCACCCTGTCCCAGGTGCAGTACGTCGGCGCCGGCGGCGTGGGCGACGTCCGCGCGGTCGTTGACCGCGAGCAGTCGGCCGTGCCGGGCGCAGGCGTCGGCGAACACCTGGAGGTGCTCCAGCTCCTCGGCGGCCTCCATGCCCTTGTCGCGCAGCTGCACGATGTCGACCCCGCCGGCCAGGACCGCGTCCAGGAACTCGGCGAGGTCGCCCTGGCGTCTGCGGGCGTCCGTGCAGAGGTAGACCCGGGCGTCGGCGAGTTCCGCGCGGGCGGCGGCTGCGGCGGTGTCGGGCATACGTGTGTCCCCCGTTGTTGTTGTGCGGTGATGTCGGGCACGGGCCGCGACTGAGCGTCGCCGCGGCCCGTACACCGGTCGGTCGTCCGGATCAGCCGGTCGTCCGGATCAGACGGCGAGCGCCTGGGCGCGGCGCTTCACCTCCGTGCCGCGATTCTCGCTCAGGGCCTGCGCGGGGGTGCCGGGCAGGCTGGGGTCGGGGGTGAAGAGCCATTCCAGCATCTCTTCGTCGGAGAAGCCGTCGTCCCGCAGGAGCGTCAGGGTCCCCGTGAGGCCCTTGACGACCTTCTGCTCGGCCCCGTCGATGAAGGCGGCGGGGACGTGCAGCGCGCGGTTCTCGCCACGCCGTACGGCGATGACTTGGCCCTCCTTGACCAGCTGCCGCACGCGTGTCACCTCGACATCGAGCATCTCTGCGATGTCGGGCAGCGTGAGCCAGGCGGGGACGAGAGCATCGATCTTTGCGTCAATCTCGGTCACGTAAACAGCGTGCCATCCCGGACTGACAGTCGGAAGCCGGGCCGGTCCGACCCGGTGTCACGAACTAGGCGATAGCCGCCTTCATCGGGAGAGAAGGGTCCGCCAGCGGCCCGGGATCCATCGGGGTGCCCGACTCGATCAGGCGGCGGCCCTGGGCCAGGTCGCGGGGGCGGCCGACCGCGAGAAGGGCCACCAGGCGGTCCCCGCGCAGCCAGCAGACGGTCCAGGCCGGGGTGGCCGGGTCGCCGCGCCACAGCGTCGTGTCGGCGGACGCGTGGTGGCCGACGTACTGGACGAAGCGGCCGAACTGCTCGGACCAGAAGTACGGCACCGGGTCGTAGACCGCCGGGGTCTGGCCGACGATGTTCGCGGCGACCGTGCGCGGGCCCTGGAGGGCGTTGTCCCAGTGGTGGACGAGGAGGCGCTCGCCGTACCTTCCCGAAGGGAAGGAGGCGCAGTCGCCGACCGCGTACACGTCCGGCACCGAGGTGCGCAGCCGGTCGTCGGCCACGACCTCGCGGTGGGCGCCCAGCTCGATGCCGGAGTCCGCGAGCCAGCCGGTGGCGGGGCGGGCGCCGATGCCCACCACGACGGCTCCTGCGGGCAGCCGGGTGCCGTCGTCGAGGACCACCTCGCCGGGTTCGACGCGCTCCACGCGCGTGTGCGTGCGCAGCACGGCACCGGCGTCCGCGTACCAGGCGGCCATCGGCGCGGCCACCTCGGCGGGCAGCGCGCCCGCGAGCGGCCGGTCGGCGGCTTCCACGACGGTCACCGCGCAGCCCGCCTCGCGCGCGGCCGTGGCGAACTCCGCGCCGATCCAGCCCGCGCCGACGACCACGATGTCGTGCTGCCGCGCGAGCACGGGGCGCAGCCGCTCGGCGTCGTCCAGGGTGCGCAGCAGATGCACCCCGGGGATGCCGTCGGCGCCAGGAAGTCGGATCGGCTCGGCGCCGGTGGCGAGGACCAGGACGTCGTACGGCACCGGGCCTTCGGCGGTGTCCAGTTCGTGGTCTCCGGGGCGCAGGCCCGACACCTCGCGGCCGAGCCGGAGTTCGATGCCGAGTGCCTCGAAGTCGACGTCGAAGGCGGAGCCCTCGGCCTTGCCGAGCAGGACGGCCTTGGACAGCGGGGGCCGGTCGTAGGGCTGATGGGGTTCGGCGCCGAGAAGGGTGACGGTGCCGGTGAAGCCCTGTTCGCGCAGGGCGACCGCGGTCTGCACCCCGGCCATGCCCGCGCCGACGACGACCACGCGCCGTCCCGCTGCCGTGCCCTGTCCCGGTGTCTGCTCGCTCATCCGATCACCATAGACACCTGACAAATCGTCAGTCAGGGGGCGCGTTCAGTGACCTGTTCCACAACACTCGTCCCGCTGCCCTGCTGTGACTCCCACTCCCAGGTCTCGTCGAGGCGGATCCGGCCGTCGGACAGCTCGACCACTTCGGACACGCAGTGCCCGGAGGACGTCGTCCCGTCGGTCTTCAACTGCACGTACCGGAAGTCGAGTCGGTCCCCCGCGCGCGTGCCGACGAGATGCCCGCGGACGACGTCGCCGCCCGCGTACTCGGCCCAGATCTCGCCGTCCTTCTCGTGGTACGCGAACCGGGTGCGGGTGCCGACCTGACCCGGTGCCTGGTCCGCGACCGGGGCGAGGACGAGACCGTCGAGCGAGCGGGCCATGGACGGAGGCTCCCTTACTGGGACATGGGGTACGGGCTAGGGTGGCCAACGTACAAGCACTCGCGGGAGTCCGGACGCACCGGGCTGAGAGGGAGGCTGGCGGCCTCCGACCGTACGAACCTGATCCGGGTCATGCCGGCGAAGGGAGGGGCTGGACGCCCATGCCTACACGTACGTCAGACGTCCTCGTCGTCGGGGGCGGGATCATCGGCCTGGTCACGGCCTGGCGGGCCGCGCAACGCGGGTTCGCGACGGCCGTCGTGGACCCCGAGCCGGGCGGCGGGGCCGCGCAGGTGGCCGCCGGAATGCTCGCCGCCGTCACGGAGCTGCACTACGGCGAACAGACCCTGCTCGCCCTCAACCTGGCCTCGGCGCAGCGCTACCCGGACTTCGCGGCCGAGCTGACCGACCTCACCGGCCTCGACCTCGGCTACCGGCGCTGCGGCACCCTCGCCGTCGCCCTGGACGCCGACGACCGCGCCCACCTCCGTGAACTGCACGCCCTGCAGCAGCGGTCGGGGCTGGACTCCGAGTGGCTGTCGGGGCGCGAATGCCGGCGCCTGGAGCCGATGCTCGCGCCGGGCGTGCGCGGGGGGCTCCGGGTCGACGGGGACCACCAGGTCGACCCGCGGCGCCTGGCGCGGGCGCTGGTGGCCGCGTGCGAGCGTGCCGGGGTCGTGTTCCACCGGACATGGGCCGAGCGGCTCACGTGCGGCCAGGACCGCGCCACGGGGGTCGTCACGCGCGAGGGGGAAGCCCTGGGCGCGGACCAGGTGGTCCTCGCGGGCGGCAGCCTCAGCGGGCGGCTGGCCGGGGTCCCCGACGACGTCCTGCCGCCCGTACGGCCCGTGAAGGGGCAGGTGCTGCGGCTGACCGTGCCGGAGCGGTACGCGCCGTTCCTGAGCCGGACCGTGCGGGCCGTGGTGCGCGGCAGCCACGTCTATCTGGTGCCGCGCGAGAACGGCGAGCTGGTCGTCGGCGCGACCAGCGAGGAACTGGGCTGGGACACCACGGTGACCGCCGGCGGGGTCTACGAACTGCTGCGCGACGCCCACGAGTTGGTCCCCGGGATCACCGAACTGCCGCTCACCGAGACCCGGGCCGGACTGCGCCCCGGCTCCCCCGACAACGCGCCGCTGCTCGGCCCGACCGCACTCCCTGGGCTGCTGCTGGCCACCGGGCACTACCGCAACGGCGTACTGCTCACGCCGGTCACCGGCGACGCCCTCGCGCACGCCCTGGCCACCGGTGAACTCCCGGACGAGGCACGGCCGTTCACACCGAAGCGGTTCGCTCTCACGGAGTTGCCCGCATGAACGTCTCCGTCAACGGGGAGCCCCGGGTGATCGCGCCCGGCACGGCTCTCGACACCCTCGTAAGCACCCTGGCCCCTTCCCCCTCCGGGGTGGCCGCCGCCCTCAACGAAACCGTCGTCCCGCGCGCGGAGTGGCCCTCGACGTCCCTCTCCGAGGGAGACCGCGTCGAGGTCCTCACCGCCGTCCAAGGAGGCTGACCCATGGCCGACGACCCCTTCGTCCTCGGTGGTACGTCCTTCACGTCCCGGCTGATCATGGGCACCGGGGGCGCGCCCAGCCTCGACGTCCTGGAGCGCGCGCTGGTGGCCTCCGGGACGGAACTCACGACCGTCGCGATGCGGCGCGTGAACGCTTCCGTGCACGGCTCGGTGCTGTCCGTCCTGGAGCGGCTCGGCATCCGGGTGCTGCCCAACACCGCGGGCTGCTTCACGGCGGGCGAGGCGGTGCTGACGGCCCGGCTGGCGCGGGAGGCGCTCGGGACGGCACTGGTCAAACTTGAGGTGATCGCGGACGAGCGCACGCTGCTCCCCGATCCCATCGAGCTGCTCGACGCGGCCGAGACCCTGGTCGACGACGGGTTCACGGTGCTGCCGTACACGAACGACGATCCCGTGCTGGCGCGGAAGCTGGAGGACGTCGGGTGCGCGGCGATCATGCCGCTGGGGTCGCCGATCGGCTCCGGGCTCGGGATCCGCAACCCGCACAACTTCCAGCTGATCGTCGAGCACGCGCGCGTGCCGGTGATTCTGGACGCGGGGGCCGGTACGGCGTCCGACGCGGCGTTCGCGATGGAGCTGGGGTGCGCGGGGGTGATGCTCGCGTCGGCGGTGACGCGGGCGCAGGAGCCTGTGCTGATGGCGTCCGCGATGCGGAGCGCGGTGGAGGCGGGGCGGCTGGCCCGGCTGGCGGGGCGTATCCCCCGTAGGCACTTCGCCTCGGCGTCTTCTCCTGCGGAGGGGCTGGCACGGCTGGACCCGGAGCGTCCGGCCTTTTGATCTCCCACCCGCGCACCGCCCGTTTACGGTCGGCTGAAAAGTGGACCCCTCCTGTGGGGGTTCCTCGCCGTCGGCGGCCACCCGTGCGTGCGATCCGTGGAAAAGGGGACCTCACCTGTGGAGGCGCCTCGTCGTCGGCGCCGCCCGTGCGTGCGATGCGTCACAGGTCCGCTGCAGTACCGCCCCGAAACTGGCCGAAAAGGGGGCGCTGTCAGCCTCGGCTCGTACACTCACCTGCGTGGATACGACCCTTCATGACCCTCTCGTCGGGCAGTTGCTCGACGGCCGCTATCGCGTCGACGCGCGGATCGCCGTCGGCGGGATGGCCACGGTCTACCGGGCCGTGGACACCCGCCTGGACCGGGTTCTCGCGCTCAAGGTGATGCACCCGACGCTCGCGGCCGACGCCTCCTTCGTCGACCGGTTCATCCGCGAGGCCAAGTCCGTGGCGCGGCTGGCGCATCCGAACGTGGTGCAGGTCTTCGACCAGGGCGCCCAGGGGGCGTACGTCTATCTGGCGATGGAGTACGTCGCAGGCTGCACCCTGCGGGACGTGCTGCGCGAGCGTGGGGCGCTGCAGCCGCGGGCCGCGCTGGACATCCTGGAGCCGGTGCTGGCCGCGCTCGGTGCCGCGCACCGGGCCGGGTTCGTGCACCGGGACATGAAGCCGGAGAACGTGCTCATAGGGGACGACGGCCGGGTCAAGGTCGCCGACTTCGGGCTGGTCCGGTCCGTCGACACGGTCACCAGCACCACGGAGAACGTGCTCGGTACGGTCTCGTATCTCGCCCCGGAGCAGATCGAGGGCGGCACGGCGTCTCCCCGGGTCGACGTGTACGCGTGCGGGGTCGTCCTGTACGAGATGCTCACCGGCCAGAAGCCGCACGACGGGGACTCCCCCGCGATCGTGCTCTACAAGCACCTGCACGAGGACGTCCCGCCGCCCTCGGCCGTAGTCCCCGGGCTGGCGTACGAGCTGGACGAGCTGGTCGCCACCGCCACCGCGCGCACCCCGGAGATCCGGCCGTACGACGCGGTCGCGCTGTTCGGTCTTGTCCGCGAGGCGCGGGCGGGGCTGAGCGACGAGCAGTTGGACGTGGTGCCGCCGCAGGCGCTGACCTCGGAGCATCCCGACTCCGAGAACCGTACGAGTGTGATCCCGCGCTCGCTGACCGTGCCGCGTCCGCTGCCGGTCAACGAGGACGACGAGCCCGGTGACCCGTTCAACCGGACGAGCCGGTTCGAGAGCGGGCCGCCGCTGCCGACCCGGCGGCGCGACGCGCGGCGGCCCCGGCGCGGGCTGCTGGCGATCGTCGCCGCGATCCTGCTGATCATCGGGGTCGGGACGGGCGTCTGGTACATCAACTCCGGCCAGTTCACCAAGGTCCCGCCGCTCCTTGCGAAGACCGAGGCCCAGGCGAAAGAACGGCTCCAGGAGGCCGGTCTCGACGTCAAGTCGGTCAAGCACGCCTACAGCGACACCGTGAAGCGGGGCACGGTCATCAGCACCGACCCGGTGGCCGGCGCCCGCATCCGGGACAACGACTCGGTGGCCCTGACCATCTCGGACGGACCCGAGACCGTGAAGGTGCCCGATCTGACCGGCTACGCCCTGGCCAAGGCTCGGGCCCTGCTCAGGACGGACGGGCTGGCGGCCGGCATGGTCACCAGGGAGTTCAGCGACGACGTCCCCAAGGGCTTCGTGATCAGCACGGACCCCGAGGCGGGCACCGAGCGCCACGCGGGCTCCGCGATAGCCCTGACCGTCAGCAAGGGCAGCGCGGTCGACGTGCCGGACGTCACCGGTGAGGACCTGGACGAGGCGAAGTCGGACCTCCAGGAGGCCGGTCTCACGGTGAAGGTGTCGGACACCGAGGTCACCTCGGAGTACGACGCGGGCCAGGTCGCCCAGCAGACCCCGGCCGGCGACAGCCAGGCCGCCGCGGGCGACACGGTGACACTGACCCTGTCCAAGGGCCCGGAGATGGTCGAGGTCCCGAGCGTGGTCGGCGCGAGTGTCGACGCGGCGACGAAGCTCCTGGAGGAGTCCGGCTTCAAGGTCAAGGAGGACCGCGGACTGCTCGGCCTGTTCGGCGACACCGTGAAGAGCCAGTCCGTGGACGCGGGCGAGCAGGCCCCCAAGGGGTCGACGATCACGATCACCATCCGGTGACGGGGACGGCACGCGCGCGTGACACCCTGGACGGGTGAGCAGCAAGCACCCCTCCCCCACCTCCGGGATCCCCTCCCGCAACCCCGTCGGCGGCCATGTCCCCGTGGCCGGCGGTCTCCACTCCGTGGGGCTGTCCTACGCCCGTGAGCTGGCCGCCGAGACCGTGCAGGTCTTCGTCGCCAACCCGCGCGGCTGGGCGACACCGGCCGGGAACCCGCGCCAGGACGAGGAGTTCCGCGCGGTGTGCGAGGCCGAGTCCATCCCGGCGTACGTGCACGCCCCGTACCTGATCAACTTCGGCTCGCACACCGAGGCCACTGTAGGGAAGTCCGTCGAGTCGCTACGGCACTCGCTGCGGCGGGGACGGGAGATCGGCGCGCTCGGTGTGGTCGTGCACACCGGGAGCGCGACGGGCGGGCGGGAGCGGGCCGTGGCGCTGGCCCAGGTGCGGGAGCATCTGCTGCCGCTGCTGGACGAGTTGACGCACGACGACGATCCGTTCCTGCTGCTGGAGTCGACGGCCGGGCAGGGTTCGTCGCTGTGCTCGCGGACCTGGGACTTCGGGCCGTACTTCGAGGCGCTGGACGCCCATCCGAAGCTGGGCGTGTGTCTGGACACGTGCCACATCTTCGCCGCCGGGCACGATCTGACCGGTCCCAGCGGGATGCACCAGACGCTCGATCTGCTGGTGGACACGGTCGGCGAGGGGCGGCTGAAACTGATCCATGCCAACGACTCCAAGGACGTCGTCGGCGCCCACAAGGACCGGCACGAGAACATCGGTTCCGGGCACATCGGCGAGGATCCGTTCCGCGCGCTGATGACCCACCCGGCGACCGAGGGCGTACCGCTGATCATCGAGACGCCCGGCGGCAAGGAGGGGCACGCGGCGGACGTGGAGCGGCTGAAGAAGCTCAGGGACTCATAGCCCGAAGGGGCTTACTCGGCTCCGAAGGGCTCACAGCTCCGGGCCCTCGCCGGGTCCCTCCTGGTACGAGTACCGCTGTTCCTTCCACGGGTCCCCGACGTTGTGATAGCCGCGTTCCTCCCAGAACCCGCGCCGGTCGGCCGTCATGTACTCGACGCCCCGGACCCACTTGGGGCCCTTCCAGGCGTACAGGTGGGGGACGACCAGGCGGAGCGGGAAGCCGTGTTCCGCGGTGAGGAGTTCGCCGTCCTTGTGGGTGGCGAAAATCGTGCCCTCGGCGGCGAAGTCGGCCAGCCGGAGGTTGGCGCTGAAGCCGTACTCGGCCCAGACCATGACATGGGTGACGGCGGGTGAGGGCGGGGCCTTCTCCAGGATCGTGCGGGCGGGGATGCCGCCCCATTCGGCGCCCAGCATGCTGAACTTCGTGACGCAGTGCAGATCGGCCACGACCGAGTCGTAGGGCAGCGCCGTGAACTCGTCGTGGTTCCAGCAGTGCTTGTCGCCGTCGGCCGTGGCGCCGAAGACCCTGAACTCCCAGCGCTCGGGGCGGAACTTGGGGACCGGGCCGTAGTGGGTGACCGGCCAGCCGCGCTGAAGTCGCTGGCCGGGCGGCAGCTCGGACTGTTCGACCCCTCTCTGACCCATGGCTCCATCCTGACAGACGGGGGGCGGTGCACATGACCGGCTCTGGGCGGATTCGGGCAACTCCTACTAAGCATGCACTTACTGGACGACGTCTTCGCGCCGATGCAATCATGCGGCGCAACCCGCCAGTTCCCTTGTCTTGGAAGGAGCCTCTGCGATGCAGGGCGACCCCGAGGTCCTTGAATTCCTGAACGAGCAGCTCACCGGTGAGCTGACCGCGATCAACCAGTACTGGCTGCACTACCGCATCCAGGACAACAACGGCTGGACCAAGCTCGCCAAGTACACGCGTGAAGAGTCCATCGACGAGATGAAGCACGCGGACAAGATCACCGAGCGCATCCTGATGCTCGACGGTCTGCCGAACTACCAGCGACTGTTCCACGTCCGGGTCGGCCAGACGGTCACCGAGATGTTCCAGGCGGACCGGCAGGTGGAGGTCGAGGCGATCGACCGCCTCAAGCGCGGTATCGAGGTGATGCGCACCAAGGGCGACATCACGTCCGCGAACATCTTCGAGGACATCCTTGAGGACGAGGAGCACCACATCGACTACCTCGACACGCAGCTGCAGCTGATCGAGCAGCTCGGCGAGGCGCTGTACATCGCGCAGCAGATCGAGCAGCCCAGCTAGGGTCCACCCCTAAGCGGCTTCGTCCAGTTCGGCCATTCCGGGCAGTTCGGCGAAGACCGGCGCGCCCTCTTCCGCGAGATCGCGGCGCGGGCAGCTGCCGCGGCCGAGTATCGCCTGGATCCGGCGGACGCACGAACCGCAGTCGGTACCGGCCTTGCAGGCGGAGGCGATCTGGCGGGGCGTGCAGGCACCCCCACCCGCGTGCTGCTGGACCTGCGCCTCGGTCACCTGGAAGCAACTGCAGACGTACACGCGGATTCACCTCCCGCCGGAACTTGATAAGGCCAACCTAACCTTACCCGGCCCGCGGGTCCTGTAAAAGTGGGGGGGGGGGGGGGGGGGGGGGGGGGGGGGGGGGGCGCGCCCCGCCCCCCCCCCCCGGGGGGGGGCCCCCCCGGGGGGGGGGGGCGCGCGGGCCCCCCCCGGCGGGCCGGGGGCGGGGGGGGGGGGGT
>NZ_JBITGV010000013.1:301452-317920 GCF_044457385.1 Streptomyces sp. NPDC050548 | reverse complement strand
GCCTGCATCATGGCGTACTCGATGCCGTTGTGGACCATCTTGGAGAAGTGCCCGGCGCCGACCTTGCCCGCGTGCACGAACCCGAACTCGCCCTCGGGCTTGAGCGCGTCGAAGACGGGCTGGACCTTGGCGATGTTCTCGGGGTCGCCGCCGACCATCAGCGCGTAGCCGTTCGTCAGGCCCCACACCCCGCCGGAGACGCCCGCGTCCACGAAGCCGATGCCCTTGGCACCCAGCTCCTCCGCGTGCTTCTCGTCGTCCGTCCAACGGGAGTTGCCGCCGTCGACCACCGTGTCGCCGGGCTGGAGCAGTTCGCCCAGCTCGTCGACGACCGACTGGGTCGGGGCGCCGGCCGGGACCATCACCCATACGGTGCGCGGCGCTTCGAGCTTGGCGACCAGTTCGGCCAGGTCGCTCACGTCGGAGATCTCGGGGTTGCGGTCGTATCCGATGACGGTGTGGCCCGCGCGGCGGATGCGCTCGCGCATGTTGCCGCCCATCTTGCCGAGGCCGATCAGGCCCAATTGCATCGCTGTCATGTCAGCTTCACTTCCTGAGAATCCTGGGAGTCCCGCGAATTACGGAGAGTCCGGTACGTCGCCACGAGCGCGGCGGTGGAGGAGTCCAGCCCGGGTACGTCGGCGCCTTCGGTGAGGGCGGGTTCGACGCGCTTGGCGAGGACCTTGCCCAGCTCGACGCCCCACTGGTCGAAGGAGTCGATGTTCCAGACCGCGCCCTGCACGAACACCTTGTGCTCGTAGAGCGCGATGAGCTGGCCGAGCACGGAGGGGGTCAGCTCACGGGCCAGGATGGTGGTCGTGGGGTGGTTGCCCTTGAACGTCTTGTGCGGGACCAGTTCCTCCGCCACACCCTCCGCGCGCACCTCGTCGGGCGTCTTGCCGAACGCCAACGCCTGTGTCTGCGCGAAGAAGTTGGCCATCAGCAGGTCGTGCTGCGCCTTCAGTCCATCGCTCAGCTCGGCGACCGGGTTGACGAAGCCGATGAAGTCGGCCGGGATCAACTTCGTGCCCTGGTGGATGAGTTGGTAGTAGGCGTGCTGCCCGTTCGTACCCGGCGTGCCCCACACCACCGGGCCCGTCTGCCACTCCACCGGATTTCCGTCCCGGTCCACCGACTTGCCGTTGGACTCCATGTCCAGTTGCTGCAAGTAGGCCGTGAACTTGGAGAGGTAGTGCGAGTACGGCAGCACGGCGTGCGACTGGGCGTCGTGGAAGTTGCCGTACCAGACGCCCAACAGGCCAAGGAGAAGCGGTGCGTTGGACTCGGCGGGCGCGGTGCGGAAGTGCTCGTCGACGAGGTGGAAACCGTCGAGCATCTCCCGGAAGCGGTCCGGGCCGATGGCGATCATCAGGGAGAGCCCGATGGCGGAGTCGTAGGAGTAGCGTCCGCCGACCCAGTCCCAGAACTCGAACATGTTGTCCGTGTCGATGCCGAAGTCCGACACCTTCCCGGCGTTGGTCGACAGCGCCACGAAGTGCTTGGCGACGGCCTTGTCGTCACCGCCGAGACCCTCAAGGAGCCATGTCCTGGCGGACGTCGCGTTGGTGATCGTCTCGATCGTGGTGAAGGTCTTCGACGCGACGATGAACAGCGTCTCGGCCGGGTCGAGGTCGCGGGTCGCCTCGTGCAGGTCGGCGCCGTCGACGTTCGACACGAAGCGGACGGTCAACTCGCGGTCGGTGAAGGCGCGGAGGGCTTCGTACGCCATCGCCGGACCCAGGTCCGAGCCGCCGATGCCGATGTTGACGACATTGCGGATACGACGGCCGGTGTGGCCGGTCCACTCACCGGAGCGGACGCGTTCGGCGAAGTTCGCCATCTTGTCGAGGACCGCGTGCACGGCGGGCACCACGTTCTCGCCGTCGACCTCGATCACCGCGTCACGCGGGGCGCGCAGCGCGGTGTGCAGGACCGCGCGGTCCTCCGTGACGTTGATCTTCTCGCCGCGGAACATGGCGTCCCGCAGGCCGAACACACCGGTGGCGGTGGCGAGTTCCTGGAGGAGGGCGAGGGTCTCGTCCGTGATCAGGTGCTTGGAGTAGTCGATGCGCAGGTCGCCGACGGTGACCACGTACCGCTCCGCGCGCTCCGGGTCCGCCGCGAACAACTCGCGCAACTGCGGGTGCAGTTGAGCCGCGCGGTGGTTCTCAAGAGCGGTCCACTCGGGCCGTCGCACGGGCTTGGGGGAGTCAGACATGAGAAGGGATCTCCTTGGTGCCCTCGGCCCGGAGGGCGATGGCGTACATCTCGTCGGCGTCGAGGCGCCGCAGTTCCTCGGCGATGAGTTCGGAGGTGGTGCGGACCTTCAGCGCGAGGGTGCGGGAAGGCTGCCCGGGCAGGGACAGCGTCGCGAGGGGGCCGTCGGGGCGGTCGATGACGATGTCGCCGGCGCCGGTGCCCAGGCGGACGGCCGTGATGACCGGCCCGTCGGTGACCACGCGGTCGATCGTCACCTTGAGGCGGGCCTCCAGCCAGCGGGCCAGCAGTTCGGCGGCCGGGTTGTCGGCCTCGCTCTCCACGGCACCCGAGGTGATCTTCGACTTGGACTGGTCCAAAGCCGCCGCCAGCATCGAGCGCCACGGGGTGAGCCGGGTCCAGGCGAGGTCGGTGTCGCCGGGCGCGTAGGCGCGGGCGCGGGCGTCCAGCGCTTCGAGCGGGTTCGTCGCCGCGTACAGGTCGGTGATCCGGCGCTGCGCGAGGGCACCCAGCGGGTCCTTCGCCGGAACCTCGGGTGCGTCTCCCGGCCACCACACGACGACGGGCGCGTCCGGCAGCAGCAGCGGCAGCACCACGGAGTCGGCGTGGTCGGACACCTCGCCGTAGGTCCGCAGCACGACCGTCTCGCCGGTGCCGGCGTCGGCGCCCACCCTGACCTCGGCGTCGAGGTGCGAGTTGGTGCGGTCCCGCGGGGTGCGGGCCTGCCGCTTGATGACGACCAGGGTGCGCGAGGGGTGCTCGTGCGAGGCCTCCTCGGCCGCCTTGATCGCGTCGTAGGCGTTCTCCTCGTCCGTGACGATGACCATCGTCAGGACCATGCCCACGGCAGGGGTGCCGAGGTCGCGGCGACCCTGCACCAGCGCCTTGTTGATCTTGCTTGCCGTGGTGTCGCTCAGGTCGATCTTCATGGCCTGCGCCAGCTCCGTCCGTCTCGTGCGAGCATCTCGTCCGCCTCCTGGGGCCCCCAACTGCCCGAGGAGTACTGCGCGGGCCTGCCGTTCTGTGCCCAGTACTCCTCGATCGGGTCGAGGATCTTCCAGGACTCTTCCACTTCCTGGTGGCGCGGGAACAGGTTGGCATCGCCGAGCAGCACATCCAGGATGAGCCGCTCGTACGCCTCCGGGCTCGACTCCGTGAACGACTCGCCGTAGGCGAAGTCCATGGACACGTCCCGGATCTCCATCGAGGTGCCCGGCACCTTCGAACCGAACCGGACCGTCATGCCCTCGTCGGGCTGGACGCGGATGACGATCGCGTTCTGGCCGAGTTCCTCGGTGGCGTTGGAGTCGAAGGGGGAGTGCGGGGCCCGCTTGAAGACGACCGCGATCTCCGTGACCCGTCGCCCGAGGCGCTTGCCGGTGCGCAGATAGAAGGGGATGCCCGCCCAGCGGCGGTTGTCCACCTCCAGCTTGACGGCCGCGTAGGTGTCGGTCTTCGACTGCGGGTCGATGCCGTCCTCCTGGAGGTAGCCGACGACCTTCTCGCCGCCCTGCCAGCCCTCCGCGTACTGCCCGAACACCGTGTGCTCGCCCAACTCCTTGGGTAGCCGCACCGACTTGAGCACCTTCAGCTTCTCGGTGAGCAGCGCCTCCTCGTCGAAGGCGATCGGCTCCTCCATGGCGGTCAGCGCCATCAGCTGGAGCAGGTGGTTCTGAATGACGTCACGCGCCGAACCGATGCCGTCGTAGTAGCCGGCCCGGCCGCCGATGCCGATGTCCTCGGCCATCGTGATCTGGATGTGGTCGACATAGGACCGGTTCCAGATCGGCTCGTACATCTGGTTGGCGAAGCGCAGCGCCAGGATGTTCTGGACGGTCTCCTTGCCGAGGTAGTGGTCGATCCGGAACACCTGGTCCGGTTCGAACACCTCGTGCACGATCTTGTTCAGCTCACGCGCGCTCTTCAGGTCGCGCCCGAACGGCTTCTCGATGACCGCGCGCCGCCATGCCCCCTCCGGGGCGTCCGCCAGACCGTGCTTCTTGAGCTGCTTGACGACCTTCGGGAAGAACTTCGGCGGTACGGAGAGATAGAAGGCGTAGTTGCCACTGGTACCGCGCGAGGTGTCCAACTCGTCGACGGCCGCGCGCAGTTGCTTGAACGCGGTGTCGTCGTCGAAGTCGCCCGGGATGAACCGCATGCCCTCGGCAAGCTGCTGCCAGACCTCCTCGCGGAACTCCGTACGGGAGTGCTCGCGCACCGAGTCGTGCACCACCTGCGCGAAGTCCTGGTCCTCCCAGTCCCGCCGGGCGAACCCGACGAGGGAGAAGCCCGGCGGCAGCATGCCCCGGTTGGCCAGGTCGTAGACGGCCGGCATCAGCTTCTTGCGGGACAGGTCACCGGTGACCCCGAAGATCACAAGCCCGGACGGACCCGCGATCCGCGGCAGCCGGCGGTCACGCGCGTCCCGCAGCGGGTTGTCCCAGCCGACGGCCAGGGCGTCCGCGATATCCGTGATGTCCTCAACGCCGAGCGCCTGCACGGCCGTTGTCGTTTTGGGAAGGTCCGCACTCATTCCCCGTCGACCCCCTTCCCGCTCAGCGACTTCGCGACGGCAGCCAGCAGGTCCTGCCAGGCCACCTCGAACTTGGCGACGCCCTCGTCCTCCAACTGCTTGACGACCACGTCGTACGAGATCCCCAGACGCTCTACGGCGTCCAGGTCGGCGCGCGCCTGCGCATAGCCGCCGGTCACCGTGTCGCCGTGGATGTCACCGTGGTCGGCGGTGGCGTTCAGCGTGGCCTCGGGCATGGTGTTGACCGTGCCGGGCGCGACCAGTTCGTCGACGTAGAGGGTGTCCTTGTAGGACGGGTCCTTCACACCGGTCGAGGCCCACAGGGGGCGCTGCTTGTTGGCCCTGGCGCCCGCGAGAACGGTCCAACGGTCGCCGGAGAAGACCTCTTCGTAGGCCTCGTACGCGAGCCGCGCGTTGGCGAGTGCCGCCTTTCCCTTGAGGGCGAGGGCCTCGTCCGTGGCCAGCGCGGTGAGGCGCTTGTCGATCTCGGAGTCGACGCGGGAGACGAAGAAGGAGGCGACGGAGTGGATGGTCGCCAGATCGATGCCCGCGGCCTGCGCCTTCTCCAGGCCGGCGAGGTAGGCGTCCATGACCTCGCGGTAGCGCTCCAGGGAGAAGATCAGCGTGACGTTGACGCTGATGCCCGCGCCGATGACCTCGGTGATGGCCGGGAGACCGGCCTTCGTCGCCGGGATCTTGATCATCACGTTGGAACGGTCCACCAGCCAGGACAGCTGCTTGGCCTCGGCGATGGTCGCCGCCGTGTGGTGGGCGAGACGCGGGTCGACCTCGATGGAGACCCGGCCGTCCCGGCCGCCGGTCGCCTCGTGGACCGGGCGCAGGATGTCGGCCGCGGCGCGGACGTCGGCCGTGGTCATCATCCGTACGGCCTCTTCGACCGTCACCTTGCGTACGGCGAGGTCGGCGAGCTGCTCCTCGTAACCCTCTCCCGAGCCGATGGCGGCCTGGAAGATGGACGGGTTGGTGGTGACGCCGACGACGTTCTTGGTGTCGATGAGTTCGGCGAGGTTGCCGGACTCGATCCGCTTGCGCGACAGGTCGTCCAGCCAGATGGAGACGCCCTCGTCGGAGAGGCGCTTGAGTGTTCCCGCGGTGGCGGTCACTTCGGTCACTGTGATCATCTTCTTTCTGGCGATCGGATCAACCGCGCGCGGCGGCGAGGGATTCCCTGGCGGCTGCGGCGACGTTCTCGGCCGTGAAACCGAACTCGGCGAACAGGGTCTTTGCATCGGCGGAGGCGCCGAAGTGTTCGAGGGAGACGATGCGTCCTGCGTCACCCACGAACCGGTACCACGTGAGACCGATCCCGGCCTCGACCGCAACGCGGGCCTTCACGGACGGCGGAAGGACACTGTCGCGGTACTCGCGCGACTGCTCCTCGAACCACTCCACGGACGGCATCGACACCACCCGGGTGCCCACGCCCTCGGCTTCCAGCTGCTCGCGTGCCTCGACGGCGAGGTGGACCTCGGAGCCGGTCGCGATCAGCACGACGTCGGGGGTCTCGGTGGAGGAGTCCTTGAGGACGTAACCGCCGCGCGCCGCATCGGAGTTGGGCGCGTACGTCGGCACACCCTGACGGGTCAGGGCGAGACCGTGCGGGGCGGGCTTCGTGGCGTGCCGCTTGAGGATCTCGGCCCAGGCGATCGCCGTCTCGTTGGCGTCGGCCGGGCGGACGATGTTCAGGCCGGGGATGGCGCGCAGCGAGGCGAGGTGCTCGACCGGCTGGTGGGTGGGGCCGTCCTCGCCGAGGCCGATGGAGTCGTGGGTCCAGACGTACGTCACCGGGAGCTGCATCAGCGCGGAGAGGCGGACGGCGTTGCGCATGTAGTCGGAGAACACCAGGAAGGTGCCGCCGTAGACGCGGGTGTTGCCGTGCAGGGCGATGCCGTTCATCTCGGCCGCCATGGAGTGCTCGCGGATTCCGAAGTGGATCGTACGGCCGTACGGGTCGGCCTCCGGGAGCGGGTTGCCCTTCGGGAGGAAGGACGAGGTCTTGTCGATGGTGGTGTTGTTCGAGCCGGCCAGGTCGGCGGAGCCGCCCCACAGCTCGGGCAGGACCGTTCCAAGCGACTGGAGGACCTTGCCGGACGCGGCCCGGGTGGCGACGGAGGAGCCCTCCTCGAACACCGGCAGGGCGTCCTCCCAGCCCTCGGGGAGCTGACCGGCGACGATCCGGTCGAAGAGCTTCGCGCGCTCGGGCTGGGCGCCGCGCCACTTGTCGAGCTGCTTGTCCCACGCGGAGTGCGCCTCGGCACCCCGGTCCAGGGCCCGGCGGCTGTGCGCGAGGACCTCGTCGGCGACCTCGAAGGACTGCTCCGGGTCGAAGCCGAGGACGCGCTTGGTGGCGGCGACCTCGTCGGCGCCGAGCGCGGAGCCGTGGGCGGCCTCGGTGTTCTGGGCGTTCGGGGCGGGCCAGGCGATGATCGTGCGCATCGCGATGATCGAGGGGCGCGCGGTCTCGGCCTGCGCCGTCTTCAGCGCCGTGTACAGCGCGTGCGGGTCGATGTCGCCGTCGGCGCCGGGCTCGATGCGCTGGGTGTGCCAGCCGTAGGCCTCGTAGCGCTTCAGCACGTCCTCGGAGAAGGCGGTCGCGGTGTCGCCCTCGATGGAGATGTGGTTGTCGTCGTAGACGAAGACGAGGTTGCCGAGCTTCTGGTGGCCGGCGAGGGAGGAGGCCTCGGCGGAGATGCCCTCCTCCAGGTCGCCGTCGGAGACGATCGCCCAGATCGTGTGGTCGAAGGGCGACTCGCCCTCGGGGGCCTCGGGGTCGAACAGGCCGCGCTCGTAGCGGGCGGCCATCGCCATGCCGACGGCGTTGGCGACACCCTGTCCGAGCGGTCCGGTCGTGGTCTCCACACCGGCCGTGTGCCCGTACTCGGGGTGGCCAGGCGTCTTCGAGCCGTGCGTCCGGAACGCCTTCAGGTCGTCCAGCTCCAGCTCGTACCCGGCGAGATACAGCTGTGTGTACAGCGTCAGCGAGGTGTGGCCGGGGGAGAGGACGAAGCGGTCACGACCGGTCCACTCGGGATCCGCGGGGTCGTGACGCATCACCTTCTGAAAGATCGTGTACGCGGCGGGGGCCAGGCTCATCGCCGTGCCGGGGTGCCCGTTGCCGACCTTCTGTACCGCGTCAGCGGCCAGAACGCGGGCGGTGTCGACGGCACGACGGTCGAGATCGGTCCACTCGAAGCTGTCAGGTGTGTGCGCGTTCATCTTCAAGAAGTCCTCGGTAAGAGCGGCAGAACTGCTCGGACGCCTTCAAATCTAAAAGTCTGACTTTTACGAGGGAAGGTGTCGGTGTGCCAGCCTGTGGTGAAAGTGGGACACCGGAACCCGTACTGAGGCGGCACGAGAAGGACATGGCGGACAGAACCATCCAAGGCGTCGCGGGTGACGGCGACGTGATCAGAACGTTTCCCTTCCCTGTCGATCTGAGCGTCTGCGGCGTCGGCATGCAGGTCGGCCCGATGACCCCCGGACGCGCCTGGCACGCCGACGCGCCCCTGCACCGGGTCCACCGCATCGACTTCCATGTGGTGATGCTCTTCGACGAGGGCCCGGTCCGCCACATGATCGACTTCGCCGAGTACGAGGCGAACGCCGGCGACGTCCTGTGGATCCGTCCGGGCCAGGTCCACCGCTTCTCGCGCATGGATCAGTACCGTGGAACGGTCCTGACCATGCAGCCCGGCTTCCTCCCTCGCGCCACGGTCGAGGCCACCGGCCTCTACCGCTACGACCTCCCGCCCCTCCTGCACCCCGACGAGCCCCGCCTCGCCGCCCTCCGCGCCTCGCTGGGCCAGCTCCAACGCGAGTACGAGGACACGGAGACGCTCCCGCTGAGCCTCCACACCTCGGTCCTACGGCACTCCCTGACGGCCTTCCTGCTACGGCTCGCGCATCTCGCGGCCAGTTCGGCGGAGGCGGCCCGGCAGCAGGCCGACACGACGTTCACGCTCTTCCGTGAGGCCGTCGAGAAGGGCTTCGCCACCAACCACAGCGTCAGCGCCTACGCCGACGCCCTCGGCTACTCCCGCCGCACCCTCGTGCGCGCGGTCCGTGCTGCCACCGGTGAGACCCCCAAGGGCTTCATCGACAAGCGGGTCGTCCTGGAGGCGAAACGGCTGTTGGCCCACACGGACCTGCCGATCGGCCGTGTAGGGGCGGCAGTTGGCTTCCCCGACGCGGCCAACTTCTCCAAGTTCTTCCACCAGCACACGGATGTGACGCCGGCCGGGTTCCGGGCGGAGCTGCGGTGAGGGAGCGCGGACGGGCGGCGGCAGGGGAGCGGTGCGGCAGTCGGGGCGCACGGGTGGCCGCGACCGAGTGGCGCGTGAGGGACGAGCACTGACGACGGGGCCCGGCACGTCGATCCGTGCCGGGCCCCGGGTACTCGGGCCCGAAGTGGGCCCCGTTGTCGGACAGTTGACAGGTGGTGAGCGGCGGGCCTCAGCGCGCCCGCTGCAGGAAGTCGACGACCAGGTCCGTCGTCGCCTGGGGTTGTTCTTCCGTGATCCAGTGTCCGCAGTCGGGGATGACGGCGTCTTCGACGTCGTCGGCGACGCATCGCAGTACCTCGCCGATGCCGGGGCCGAAGGTGGCTTCGCCGCCGAAGGCCAGGACCGGCATCCGGAGCTTGCCCTGGGCGAGGAACTTCTGGTTGTCGGCCGCGTCCTGACCGAACGCGAGGAACTGGGCGAAGCTCGCCCGCATGGCGCCGGGCTGTGCGTAGAGCGCCGCGTAGTGTTCGCGCTTGGCTTCGTCGAACCGCTCGGGGGCCACGGAGAGTTCGTTCCAGAAGCGGTCCAGGTAGATGCGCTCGCGGCCCTCGACCAGGCGTTCCATGTCGGGGCCGCCGAAGCCGAAGTGCCACATCATGGGGTCCTGGGTGATCCGGTCCCAGGGGCCGATGCCGGGCAGGGGTGCGTCGATGGCCACCCAGCGGCTGACGCGCTCGGGACGGGTGGCGGCGACGGCGTAGCCGACCATGATGCCGATGTCGTGGGTCACCAGTTCGATCGAGTCCACGCCCAGGGCGTCCAGGACGCCCCACACGTCGGCCGCCTGGGTCTTCTTGTCGTAGCCGCCCTCGGGTTTGGAGGAGAGGCCCAGTCCGCGCAGGTCGGGGGCGATGACCGTGCGGTCCCCGGCGAGTGCGTTCGTCAGGTGGCCCCACATGTCGCCCGTGGTGCCGAAGCCGTGCAGCAGGACGACCGTCGGCCCCTGTCCGCCGACGCGTACGTGGATCGTGGCGCCGTCGGTCTCGATCTCGCGCGCCTTCATGCCGGCGGGGAAGGGGTGAATGCCGTCCTGACGTCCGTTGTCGTTCATGGCTGTGCTCCGGGTTCAAAAGGGGAGAGGGCTCCGACGCCCGATCCGCGTCGCACCATCGAAGCTAGCCGACCGGTCTACTACGGTCCATCCCACGCCGGCGGCCGTGTCCGCGGGAGCGGAGCGCTGACCTGCGATGGAAGACAGGGGCTCTCAGTAGAGAGAAAGCTGGTCGTGATCTTGCCCCGACCCGGAGCGCACAGCGGCAGGGGCCCCACGCACGCACGCGTGAAGCCCCTCTTTCCCGTGGGGGTCGCTGTCAGTGTCCGAAGTCGAACCAGTTCACGTTCACGAAGTCCGCCGACTGGCCGCTGCTGAAGGTGAGATAGACGTCATGGGTGCCGGTGACCGAGCTGATGTTCGCCGGGACCGTCCTCCACGACTGCCAGCCCCCGGTGTTGGCCAGCGCGAAGCTGCCGATCGGGGTCGCGGTCGGACTGTCCAGGCGCACCTGCACCAGACCGCTCACCCCGCTCGCCGCGCCGCTCGCGACCCGGCCGTAGAACTGGGTGGCCGCCGTGGAGCCGAAGTTGACGCCCTTGTAGAGCGCCCAGTCGCCGTTGGCTATCGAGCCGAGGTCCTGGCCGCCGCCGGTGTCCGTCGTCGTCTCGGCGACCGTGCCGGACTGGCTGTCGTAGGACTCGGCCTGGATGGCGCTGTAGGCGTCCCGGTTGCCGGTCGGCGGGGTCGTGGTACCGCTCCCACTACCCGTGGACTGGAGCACCTGGACGTAGTCCACCGTCATCGGGTGGTTCGGGTCGGTGGCGCTGGTGGGGCCGCCGCCGTACGCCGCCGGGAAGCCGCCGCCCATCGCCACGTTCAGGATGATGAAGAAGCCGTGGTTCGTCGCGTTGGCCCAGGTGGTCGCGTCGACCTGACTGGCGTTGACCGTGTGGAAGTTGACGCCGTCGAGGTAGAAGCGGATCTGCTCGGGGCTGGTGGAGCGGTCCCACTCCATGGCGTAGGTGTGGAAGCCGGCCTGACAAGTGGTGCCGGTGCAGGCGGTGTTGCCGCCGATGCCGGTCGTCTCGTTGCAGGGGCCGCCCGGGCTGGTGCCGCAATGCACCGTCGCCCAGTCGGTGTTGAGACCCTGGACGTTCTCCATGATGTCCAACTCGCCCACGCTGGGCCAGTTCTGGTAGTTGCCCCGGTAGGGCGCGCCCAGCATCCAGAACGCGGGCCAGTAGCCGAGCGCCGACGAACCCGTGACGTTCGGCATCTGGATACGGGCCTCGACCCGCAGCTTCCCGCCGGGCGGCGGCTGGAAGTCCGTGCGGTTGGTCTCGATACGGCCCGAGGTCCAGTTGCCGGAGGCGTCGCGGCGCGGGGTGATCAGGAGGTTGCCGTTGCCGTCGAGCGCCACGTTGTTGGTGGAGGAGGTCATCGTCTCGACCTCGCCGGTGCCCCAGTTGGCGGCGCCGCCCGGGTAGGAAGTCCCGGTGTCGTACTGCCAGTTGGTGGTGGAGGCGCCGGTGCCCGCGGTGCCGTTGAAGTCGTCCAGGAAGACCTGCGTCCAGCCTGTGGGGGGCGTGGGCGCGGAGGCGTCCGCGGGCAGGGTGAAGGCCGTGGCGGTGGCGATCGCCAGGCCGAGGGTGCTGAGGGCGGCGATCAGAACGCGCCGGAGGGGACGGGGTCTGCGCTGCGTGCCGGAGGTTTCACTCATGGGTGCCTCTCGGATACGGAGTGGGGGTGCGGGTGCCGCGCCTGCTGTCTGAGAGCGCTCTCACGCAGCGGGTGCGCGGTCAATGTGCTCTCAGCCACTCCGGCCGTCAAGAGGTGAAGCCGCGAAAGTCTTTTCGCTGTGCGGGAGTTCAGGTGATGAAGGCGATGAATGCGGGTGAAAGAGGAGGTTTCCGAGCGACCCCTGGACCGGTCCCCCGACCGGCTTCCCGGACCGGCCTCGCGGACGCGACGGCCCCCGAGACCGGCCCACGGTCCACCGGCCTCGTGGACCGGTCCACCGGCCTCCCGTGCGACCGGCCTTCTGGACCGGTCCGCCGGTCCGCCGGTCCACCGGTCCACCGGCCTCCCGGGCGCGGCGGGCCCTAGACCGCGCTGCCCGCCTTCCAGTCCGTCCAGGACAGGTTCCAGCCGTTGAGGCCGTTGTCGGCCGCGACCGTCTTCTCGCCGGAGTTCTTCACGATGACGACGTCGCCGAGCATCGAGCTGTCATAGAACTTGTAGCCCGCCACCGACGTGTTGTTCGCGCCCTTGGCATCGTGCAGGCCGACGCAGCCGTGGCTGGTGTTCTCGTGGCCGAACACTGAGGTGGACGCCCAGTAGTTGCCGTGCACGAAGGTGCCGGAGGTGGTCAGGCGCTGGGCGTGCGGGACGTCGGAGATGTCGTACTCGTCGCCGAGTCCGACCGTCGAGGACTCCATGCGGGTCTGCTTGAACCGCTCGCTGATCACCATGATTCCGGACCAGGTGGTGTGCTGGGCGTTGCCGCCGCTGACCGGGTAGGTGGCGAGGGTCTTGCCGTCCCGCTTGACCACCATCTCCTTGCTGGACAGGTCGACCGTACTGATCTGCTCGCGCCCGATGTTGAACGTGACGTCCTTGGACTGGATGCCGTAGATCCCGTCCTGGCCCTCGACGTCCTTCAGCCGCAGGCTGAGCGTGATCTTCGTGCCGGCCGCCCAGTACGTCTCGGGGCGGAAGTCGAGGCGGGTGTCGCTGAACCAGTGGCCGACGACCTCGACGGCGGGCTCGGCGGTGACCGTGATCGCCTTCTGGACGGCGGCGCGGTCCTTCACGGCGTGCGTGAAGTTGATCGACACGGGCATGCCGACGCCGGAGGTGGAGTTCGCCTCGGGGGTGAAGTAGCCGACGAAGGTCTCGCCGGGCGACTTGGTGGTGAAGGTCGCGGTCTTCGCGGCGCCGCCCTGCGCCTGCGCGGCGACCGTGTACTTCGTGCCCGAGTACGGGTTCTTTGTGGAAGTCCACTTCGTCTTGGCCGCGTTGAAGGTCCCGGCGAGCGTGGAGCCGTCGTTGCCGGTCACCTTCACCGTGGCGAACGTGCCGTCGGTCACCGTCACCGTGACCGGCGCCGAGAAGTCGGCCTTCTTCGCGCCGTCGGCGGGCGAGACCGTGACGGTCGGCGTCTTCGCGGCCTTCACCGAAGCCGTCGCCGACGCACCGCCGGACGAGGCGCTCTCCGCGGCACCCGCCGAGCCGCTGCAACCGGTCAGCACGGCCGCCGGCACCACCCCGAGCACGGTGAGGATCCCACGCCGGGACCACCTCTCCGACGGCTTCTCGGACCGGTTGGATATGTGCGACACGCCCACGGCAGGCCTTCCTCCATATGTCGCGCACACCCCCTGGCCGTACGCGACGAGATCACCAGTGCCGTTGCATCCTGCGTCACTTCCCTGGGTTGAATCTTTGAATCCCAGGGCCCCAACCTGAGATTCCTCTGAAGAGAACCTGAAAGAAGGCCTGAAACCACGGTTGTCGGAGGCTCCGTGAGTGTGAACAGAGTATGAACGCACCGGCCGGTGCCCTGAGTATCCGGTGAGATCCCCGTCCCGCCATGGCTTCCCCACCAACCCGGTCGGAATAGTGAGGAAGGAACTGAAGGCGGAGTTCCGCTTCGGCGGCTCCGCGGCAGACCACGCCGGAGGCATTCGTGACCGAAGTCCGCAAGCGGCCCACCACGGCGATCGTCGGAGCGGGCGCGGCAGGCACCCTGACCGCCGTCCAACTCTGCGAGAGCGCCACCCGCCGCCGGACCCCGCTCGACCTGGTGCTGGTCGACCCGGCCCCGGAGGCCGGCCGCGGCACCGCCTACGCGACCCCCGACCCGCGCCACCGCCTCAACGTCCCCGCGGGGGGCATGAGTTGCTACCCCGACGACCCCGGCCACTTCACCCGCTGGCTGTGCCGCCACGGCGAACCCACCGTCGGCAGCGCCGACTTCGCCACCCGCTACCGCTACGGCGCCTACCTCGCCGACACCCTCGCCCAGGCCGTCGTCCGCTCCCACGGCACGGTCTCCGTACGCCGCCTGCGCACCCGCGCGGAGAGCTGTACCGGCACTCCCACAGGCCCGGTGGAACTCCACCTCGCCGACGGGGGACTCCTCACCACGGACAGCGCCGTCCTCGCCACCGGCCCCGCCGCCCCCACCGCCGCCTGGGCCCCGCCCGCGCTGCGCACCTCACCTCGTTTCGTCAACTCCCCCTGGACACCAGGCACGTTGGACGCCGTACGCGAGGACACCGCCGACGTCCTTCTCGTCGGCACCGGCCTCACCGCCGTGGACCTCGCCCTCACCCTCGACCGCCCCGAACGCACCGTGCACGCCGCCTCCCGCAGCGGACTCCTGCCGCAGCCGCACGCGTTGGGACCGGCCGGCCCGATGGAGGCACCCAACTGGCCGCGCGACCTGACCCTCAGCGGATTGCGCCGGACCGTCTACCGGCACGTCAGCCGCTCCGTCCGCACCCACGGCGACTGGCGGCCCGCACTCGACAGCCTCCGCCCGCACACCGCACGCCTCTGGCACAGCCTCACCCCGGAAGAACGCGAGGAGTTCCTCGCCCACGAGAGCGCGATCTGGAACACCCACCGGCACCGCATGGCCCCCACCACCGCCGAATCCGTCACCCGCGCCCGCACCGCACGACGCCTCCAGGTGCACACCGGCACGATCGCCGAAGTCGTCGAGGACAGCGGACGGTTGGCGGTCACCCTCTCCAACGGCCGTACGCTGCACGTCGGTTGGGTCGTCGACTGCACCGGCCCTGGGCAACGGCTCGAAGACCCGCTGTGGCGAAGCCTGTTCGCGACGGGAATGGCGGTGCCGGGGCCGCTCGGCATGGGCGTCGCCACCCGCGACGGACGCCTCCTCGACGCCCAAGGCCGTTGCACACGGCCCCTGTTCACCCTCGGCGCCCCACGGCGCGGCGAACTGTGGGAGACCACCGCGATCCCCGAGATCCGCGTCCAGGCCGCCGCCCTGGCCCGGCAACTGCTCGCACCCCCGGCCCGCCGCACCGCCCGCCGCAGACCCGTCGACGGACTCGGACTCCCGCTCTCCACCCACGCCGAGGCCGCCACCGCCTACCGCCGCGGACTCGACCGGGTCCTCAAGGTGCGCGCCGGGGCCGAGGACGCGTTCGCCCGCGCGGTCGCCCTGGACCCCGGATTCGCCCTGGGCCACGCGGCGTTGGCCCTCCTCGGCCACGAGTGCGGGGCCGCCGTCGACGTACCCCGCGCCCTCGCCGACGCCCAGCGCTGCGCCCAGGAGCGGGCCGACGAGCGGGAGCGGTCCTTCGTGGACGTGATCACCCGCCGGGTCCAATCCGCCGACGGGGACCGCGCGTTGATACGGCACCTCGACACCCACCCCGCCGACGCGCTCGCTCTCGCCGCCGCCGTACCCACCATCGCCTTCTCCGGAGTCACCGACCTGGACGACGACTACGCGCTCCGCCTCGCCGAGCGCACGTCCCCCGCCTACGACGGACACTGGTTCCACACCTCGCTGCTGGCGTTCCTGCGCCAGGAACAGGGCCGACTGCACGAGGCGGGCGAACTCGCCCACCGCGCCCTGGGAGTCGAGCCCGCCTCGGGTCACGCCGTGCACGCGCTGGCCCACGTCCACTACGAGTCCGGCGCCCACGAGGCGGGCCGGGACTGGCTCGACGGCTGGGTGTCGGGGCAGGGCCGGGGCGCGGTCCACCGGGCCCACTTCTCCTGGCACATCGCCCTGCACGAACTCGCGTTGGACGACCCGGCCGCCGTCCGCAGGCGCTGGTTCGCCCAGTTGGCGCCCGGGCGGGTGACCGGAGTACGCGCGCTGGTGGACTCGGGGTCGCTGCTGTGGCGGGCCCGGCTCAGCGGCAACTGGCAGGGGGAGCTGCCGACTTCGGACGTACTGGACTCCGTGGCCCGCGAGGTCCTGGAACGGCCGGCGACCGCGTTCACCGCGCTGCACGTAGCGGTGGCCCTCACCGCCGCCGGTGACCTCCCGGCACTGCGCCGCCTCCGCGACCACGCGGCGGGGGCCGACCCGGTGCAGCGCGAGGTCATCGCCCCGCTCTGCGAGGCCTTCGCCGCCCTCGTCGAACACCGCTTCCACGACGCGGCCCACGGCCTCGACGCACTGCTTCCGGTACTGCGCAAGGTGGGTGGCAGCGCGGCCCAACGCGAGGTCGTGGAGGAGACGTTGCTGTACGCACTGGTGTCCGCGGGGCGCTGCGATGCGGCAAGGCGCTTGCTGGACGCGCGACTCGACCGGAAGGCGGCGCCTCGGGACCGGCGGATGTTGGCCGGGTTGGCCGGGTTGGCGGGGTGAGACGGGCGGGGTGGGCGCTGGTGTTTGACTCGTGCACTGATCGTCGTAGACCCTGCGCC
>NZ_JBITGV010000013.1:0-301353 GCF_044457385.1 Streptomyces sp. NPDC050548 | reverse complement strand
CGGTAGCCGGTAGCCGGTAGCCGGTAGCCGGTAGCCGGTAGCCGGTAGCCGGTAGCCGGTAGCCGGTAGCCGGTAGCCGGTAGCCGGTAGCCGGTAGCCGGTATGCGGGCATCGAGCCCGTTCGTGCTGCAACCCCGCGTTCAGTCTCGTGTCGGCTCCCCCTGCCGCTCCTCACCCTCCGCCGCTGGAAGCGCGAGCGTCGCCTCCAAGCCGCCCGCCGGGCTCCGGCCGAGGTGGAGCGTCCCATGGTGAAGGCGGGCCTGCTGGTCGACGAGGGCGAGGCCCAGGCCGGAGCCGGGGGAGCGGGTGCGGGTGCCGCGGGTGAAGCGTTCCGTCATGGCGTGCCGTTGATCGGCGGGGATGCCCGGGCCGTCGTCGCCGACGCCGATCCGGACCGTGCCGGCGTCCCGGGTGAGCCGGACCTCGACGGCACCGCCGGGACGGCCGTGCAGGGCCGCGTTGTCGAGGAGGTTGTCGACGGCCAGGCGCAGACCCACCGGCCAGCCGTCCACCTGGACGGGCGTGGACGCGTCGGCCGTCAACTCGTAGGTCGTGGTGGGGTGTCGGCGGGCCGCCTGCGCAACCGCCGTGTCGAGGAGTTCGCCCACCACGACCCGGGTGCGTTCGGGCAGCGCGTGGGCGTCGCCGCGGGCGAGCGTCTGCAGTCCGGTGAGCAGGGCGGTGATACGGCGGTGCTCCGCGTTCATCGCCTCAAGTGCCTTGGCCCGCTGGGAGGTTGGGAGGTCAGGGTTGCGCTGGAGGGTCTCCAGGGTCACTCCGATGCTGGTGAGTGGGGTGCGCAGTTCGTGTCCGGCGTCGGCGGTGAAACGGCGGGTGGACTCCATGCTCGTACGCAACTGGTCCAGCATGCTGTTCAGGGCCCGGGAGAGGTCGGCGACCTCCTGCGGGCGTTCGGCGGCGGGGAGTTGAGGTCCCGCCGTGTCGGCGCTGATCGCGAGGGCGCCGGTCCGCAGCCGCTCCAGCGGCTGGAGGATGATTCTGGTGAGCAGCCAGACCCCGCCGGCCGTCGCCAGCGCGGCAAAGAGAGTCACGGCGGCGACGATCGCGGTGTTGTCCGCGAGCCGCCGTTCGATGGGGTCGATGTCTTGGAGGACTTCGAGACGGTACCCGCCGGTGTCCAGCGGCCGGGTCAGCGAACGCCAGGTCTGCCCACCCGCGTCGACGGTGCGGTAGCCGTCGCGCGTCGGCGGCGGGAGCGGGGCGGTAGGGGTCTCGCCGTGCTGGGCGACGACCTTCCCGCCGGAGATCAGCCGGACCAGACTCTGACTGCCGGCCAGCAGACCACCGTAGTCGTCCCCGCTGTCCCCGCTGTCTCCGCTGTCTCCGCTGTCTCCGCTGTCTCCGCCGTCCGGATGCCCGCTCTGGTCCAGGAGCTTTTCGGCGTCCTGGTCGCCCTTCTCGACCCGGGCGGCGAGCTGCCGGTCGACGTCGGTGCGGTCGCGGTGGTCGATGCGGACGACGATGACCAGCCCGGCGAGCGCGACCACGACCGTGACCAGCACCGCGACCGCGGCCGTGATCCGGGAGCGCAGACTGCGCGGCAGCCGGCTCACGGGCCGGTGCTCAGCACGAAGCCGATCCCGCGCACGGTCCGCAGCACCCTGGTGCCGCCGTCGGCCTCCAGTTTCTTGCGGAGGTAGCCGATGAACACGTCCACCACATTGGTGTCCACGTCCCAGGTGTAGCCCCACACCTGCTCCAGGAGCTGGGCCCGGGACAGGACCTGCCCGGGCCGGTGGGCGAGCGCGAGCAGCAGGTCGAACTCGCGGGTGGTCAGCCGCAGATCCCGGCCCGCCCGGGACGCCACCCGGCGCGCGGGCTCGATCGCGACCTCGCCGACGACCAGGGGCCGTTCGGCGGTCGACTCGTGCAGCCGGACCATCGCGTGCAGCCGCGCCGACAACTCCCCTACGGAGAACGGTTTTACGACGTAGTCGTCCGCGCCCGCCGCCAGCCCCGCGACCCGGTCGTCGACCTCGTCACGGGCGGACAGCATGCACACCGGCAGCGTCCGGCCCTGGGCGCGCAGCACACGCACCACCTCGACCCCGGACAGGCCCGGCATCGTCACATCCAGCACGATCACCGACGGCGGCCGGCCGGCGACCTGGTCGAGGGCCGCCTCGCCGTCCTCGGCGAGCCGGACCGTGAAGCCCTCAAGACCGAGCCCCAGGTCCAGGGCCGTGCGCACGCCGGGGTCGTCGTCGACCACCAGCACCTCCGGTCTACGGCCCACCGCCGCCATGCAGCACCTCTTCCTCACCGGCACCCGCGGCAGCGGACACCGTCGCCTGCCCCAAGGATCGGCGCCGAACGACAAGGAAGTCTAAGAACCACGCGGTCCACTCCACCCGCCGAGCCGAAGTCGGCGCAGGTCAGCGGCCCGCCCGTTGAGCCCGGGCGGGGGAGAAGCGCCGGCTTCTTAAAGCGGCCACAAGAAGCCTCGCAAAGGTGATCACCAGGCCCCGCCCACGGGCCACAGGCCCCGCCCACGCGGCCCCGCCCACGCGGCGCCCCCCTCGCCCCCCGACCCCGTGACGAAGGAAGCCGGCCGATGACCCTGCCCACCGTCCTGCCCCGAGGGCAGCGCACCCCGCCCGCCCCACCCCGCCGCGCGCGGTTCACGCCCGCCGACCCGCTCGGCGCGCTCGCGATCCTCTCCGTGGTCGCGGTCGTCGCCCTGTGGGTGATGAACCAGGGCGGCCCGCTCTCCCTCACCGCCTCCGACCGGGCGACCGGCTCCCTCGGACTGCTCGCCGGGCTGCTGGCCTCCGACCTGATGATCCTCCAGGTCGTCGTCCTCGCCCGGATCCCCTGGGTGGAACGGTCCTGGGGCCACGACCTGCTCACCCGCCGCCACCGCCTGCTCGGATTCGCCTCGTTCTGGCTGATGATCGCCCACGTCGTCCTGTTCGCCGTGGAACGCACGGCCCGCGAACCGTCGGCCCAACTGGCCGCGCTGCTACGGCTGTTCGTCACCGACTCCTGGATGCTCTGCGCGACCGCGGGCACCCTCGCCCTGATCATGGTCGTCGTCACCTCGATCCGCGCGGCCCGCCGCCGGCTCCGCTACGAGTCCTGGCACCTCCTGCACCTCTACTCCTACGCCGGCATCGCGGCCACCTTCCCGCACACCTTCACCGACGGCGCCGACTTCCACGAGACCTGGACCCGCGTCTACTGGTGGTGCCTCTACGGCTTCGCGTTCGCCGCCACCTTCCTCTACCGCCTCGCCCTGCCCGCCTGGCGCTCCCTCGGCCACCGGCTGCGCGTGGAGTCCGTGGTCACCGAGGGGCCCGGCACGGTGTCGGTCACGCTCAAGGGGCACCGCCTGGACCGGATGCGGACGGCCTCCGGCCAGTTCTTCGTCTGGCGCTTCCTGGACGGCCCCGGCTGGTCCCGCGGCAACCCCTACACGCTCTCCGCCGCCCCCACCCCCGACCGGTTCCGCATCACCATCAAGGCCGCCGGCGACGGCAGCACCCGCGCCGCCCGCCTCACCCCCGGCACCCGCGCCCTGATCGAGGGCCCCTACGGCACCCTCACCGCCCGCCGCCGCACCAGGCCCCGCATGCTCCTCATGGCCGCCGGAATCGGCATCACCCCCATGCGCGCCCTGATCGAGGACACCCCCTACGGTCCCGGCGAGGCCACGCTCATCTATCGCTACGGCACCGACGAGCACGCCGTCTTCGTGGACGAACTCCGCGCCCTCGCCGCCCGCCGCGGAGTCGAACTGATCCTCCTCCCGGGCCCTCGCCGTGCCGACACCTCCTGGCAGGCAGCGGGCCCCGCGCACCTCACCGACGACGTCCAGGCCCTGAAGAACCTCGTCCCCGACATCGAGCACCGCGACGTCTTCGTCTGCGGCCCGCCCGCCTGGATCACCGCCGTCCGCCGGGCGGCCCGCGCCGCCGGAGCCCACCGCGACAGCGTCCACACCGAAGACTTCGCCTGGTAACAGCCCCTCCCCGACCCACCTTCAGGAGCACACATGCGACGCATCACCCTCTGGTTCACCGCGACCCTCGCCGTGGCCGCCCTCCTCCTCGCCTTCCAGCTCAACGCCTCCGGCGCGACGGGCAAGTCCGGAGACGGCGGCGACCACATGCCACCCGTCGGCAACGCCTCGGCGACCCCCGGGAACGACACAGTCGGCGACCACGTCGGAAGGCCCGGCGAGAACAAATAGCCCGCGCCGGGCCCGAATCCATGGCTCACCGATTCACCGATTCACCGATTCACCGGCTCGCCAACTCCCGCTCCACGGGCGCCTCTTCACGCAGCCCGAACCGGTCGTGCGCCCGGCGGAGCAGCTTCGGTGCCCACCAGGCCCGTCGGCCGAGCAGCGCCATCGTCGCCGGAACCAGCAGCATCCGTACGACAGTTGCGTCGATCAGCACCGCGAGGGTGAGGCCGAGGCCGATCTGGAGGATCGGGGAGAAGCCGCCCGTCATGAAGGCGCCGAAGACGACGGCCAGCAGCAGGGCGGCGCAGGTGACCACACGTCCCGAGCGGCGCAGGCCGGTCACCACGGCCTCCTGGTCGTCGCCCGTCAGGCGCCGGGCCTCGCGCATCCGGGCCAGGATGAACAGCTCGTAGTCCATGGCGAGCCCGAAGGCGATCGCGACGATCAGCGGCGGTGCCGTCAGGCTCAGCGCGCCCAGCCCCTGCGCACCGAGGGCGCCGGCGAGATGGCCGTACTGGAAGACCCACACCACCGCCCCGAGCGCGGCCCCCAGGCTGAGGAGGGTGGTCGCGATCGTGCGCAGCGGGATCAGCACCGAGCCGGTGAAGGCGAACAGGAGGAGGAAGATTCCGGCCAGGACGGTCGCGGCGGCCCACGGCGCACGGTCGGCGAGCATCGTACGGAAGTCGACCAACCGGGCGGCGGTACCGGTGACTTGGACCGGTGCAATGCCGCGCGTCTCCCGGACCTGCCGGACGAGGTCGGTGGCCGCGCTGCCGTCGGCGCTGCCGGGCGGTTGCAGGGACACGACCGTGCCGCCGTCGGGAAGGGCGCGGGAGGTGGCGTTCGGGGAGAGGGCGCGGACACGGTCGGCGGTCGCGGCGTCGGTGCCCGGTCGCAGGACGACGGTCACGGGGGAGACCCCGGTCCCGGCCGGGAAGTGCGCGTCGACCGTGTCGTACAACCGCCGTGCCTCGGTGCTCCTCGGGAGTTGCTGGGCGTCGCCGATACTGATCCGCAGGCCGGTGACCGGCAGGGCGAGGACGAGCAGGGCAGGGACGACGACGGCCAGGACGGCGATGCGGCGGCGCGTCGCGAAGCGGGCCAGCCGGGCGAAGACCCGCCCCTCCTCGGCCCCGGGCCTGGCCCGCGCCGGCGCGATCCCGCCGCCGAACCGGGCAAGCAGCGCGGGGAGCAGCGTGACCGCGGCCAGCATGTCGACGACGACCACGGCCGCCACCGCGAGGCCCATGCTGCGCAGGAACGTGCTCGGGAAGACGAGCAGACCGGTCAGGCTGACGGCGACGGTCAGCCCGGAGAACAGCACGGTACGGCCCGCCCGGGCCACCGTGCGGTGCACGGCCTCCACCACGTCCGGGGTGTCACGGCGTTCCTCGCGGAAGCGGACCAGCATCAACAGGGCGTAGTCCACGGCGAGTCCGAGCCCCAGCATCGTGGTCACCTGGATCGCGTACACCGAGATGTCGGTGACCTGGCTGAAGGCGAACAGCGCCAGAAACGCCCCCGCGATCCCGCTGACCGCGATCACCAGCGGCAGCGCGGCGGCCCGCAGACCGCCGAACACGACCAGCAGCAGGGCGAGTACGACCGGCAGCGAGACCAACTCGGCGCGCTGCACGTCCTGTTGGGCCCGCTCACCGATCTGCTTGCCCAGCAACGGGCCGCCGCTGACATGGACTTCGGGCGCGTCGATCTCCCGGATCCGGTCGGCCGCCGCGTCCACCGCGTGCTCCTCGGCGACGTCGCCCAGCCCGCCCTTGAGCGTGACGGGGATCAGCAGCGCCCGCCCGTCCCGCGAGGTGAGGCCGGGTGTGGTGTACGGGTCCGGTACGGCGGCGACCCCGGAGAGGGCGCGGACGTCCGCCACGGCGCGCTCGACCCGGTCGCGCAGGGCGGGGTCGGAGACCGCGACGCCCGCCACGACACCGGTGACGGTCTCACCGGCCGGATCGACCCGGTCGAGATACTGCGCGGCCGACTCGGACTCGGTGCCCGGGACTTCGGGCACATTGTCGGACAGCCGCCCGAACACGCCCGTCCCGAGCCCGAACCCGAGCAGCAGGAAGAGCACCCAGACAGTGATCACGGTCAACGGACGGCGGGTCGCCGCCCGGGCGAGTGTGGCGAGCACGGTCCCTCCCGGCGGGGCATCGGATGACATGCCTGCCAGGCTGCTGCGGGAGGGGGTGTCACCGGATCGCCGGGACGGGCGGTTTCGGAGACTAGGTCGTACGGGGGAGGAGGGGGCCGTTCCTCGCCCGTGCGGGGGAGGACTAGGGTGCCGCCCCCGGTGTCACCAGCCCCGTCTCGTACGCGCAGATCACCGCCTGCACCCGGTCCCGCAGCCCCAACTTGCCCAGCACATTGCTGACATGGGTCTTCACGGTGTGCTCGCTGACGAACAGGGTTCCCGCGATCTCGGCGTTGGACAGGCCCCGGGCGAGCAGCCGCAGCGTCTCCTCCTCGCGGGCGGTCAGGACCTCCAGACGGCGGGGCGCGACCTCGGCGACGGCCTCCTCGCGGCGCCGCCGCACGATGTCCGCGACCAGCCGCCGGGTCACCGTCGGCGCGAGCAGGGAGTCGCCGGCCGCGACCACCCGTACCGCGTGCACCAGGTCGTCACGCCGGACGTCCTTCAGGAGGAAGCCGCTGGCGCCCGCGTACAGCGCCTCGTACACGTACTCGTCCAGGTCGAAGGTGGTCAGCATGACCACCCGGCAGGCGGACTGCGCGCACACCTGACGGGCCGCCTCCAGGCCGTCCATCACCGGCATCCGGATGTCCAGCAGCAGCACGTCGGGCGCGTGCCGGCGCACCGCGGCCACCGCCTCGGCACCGTCCCCGGCCTCCGCGACCACCTCGATGTCCCGCTGCGCCTCCAGGATCATGCTGAAGCCACTGCGCACCAGCTCCTGGTCGTCGGCCACCACCACCCGGATGCTCACCCCGGCGCCGCCTGCCGGTCGGTGGCGACGGGCAGCCGTACGACGACCCGGAATCCGCGGTCGGGACCGCGCCCGGTCTCCGCCGTACCCCCGCAGGCGGCCGCCCGCTCCCGCAGTCCGATCAGCCCGTGCCCGCCGCCCGTGGTGCCCGTGGGGCCTCTTCCGTCGTCCGTCACCGTCAGCGCCAACTCGTCCTCCGCCCAGTCGAGTTCGACGGTAGCGGCGGAGGCGCCCGCGTGCTTCACGGTGTTGGTGAGCGCCTCCTGCACGACGCGGTAGACGGCGACCTCCGTGTCCGGGGGCAGCGGGCGCTGATCCCCGCCCGTTCTCAACTCGACGCGCAGACCGGCCGATTCACCGACCCGGCGCACCAGACCGGGCAGTGCGGCGACCCCCGGCTGCGGCCGGTGGCCCGAACTTCCTTTCCGCTGCTCCTCCTTGAGCACCCCGAGGATGCGCCGCAGCTGGACCATCGCGTCCCGGCCCGCCCCCGCGATCGCGTCGAACGCTGCCTCGGCCCGCTCGGGGTCACTGCGGACGACCACCGGACCGGCCTCCGCCTGCACCACCATCAGGCTCACCGCGTGGGCCAGGATGTCGTGCATGTCCCGCGCGATCCTGGACCGTTCCTGCGCCATGGCCCGCGCGGTGTCGGCGGCCCGCTCGCGTTCGAGGCGCCGGGCGCGGTCCTCCAGGGCCGCGGTGTACGCGCGCTGGACCCGGGCGAGAGACCCGAAGCCGTAGGCACACAGCAGGCTCAGCAGATGGAAGGCGTACTCGAAGGGCCGGGCGTGCTCCTTGTGCTGCATGACCACGGACACACCGGCCAGCCAGCCCGCGAGCATCAGCCGCCGCTGCCAGGGAAGACACCGGGCGGCGACGGTGTACAGGACGACGAGACCGCCGTACATCACGTCCGGCGGCGGGGAGTGGTACACCGCCATCGCGGGCGTGGCCGCCGACACCACCCACGCCGTCGCGAACGGCGCCGCCCGCCGCCACACCAGCGGCACCGTCGTACCGGCCCCGAGCAGCCAGCCCTGCCAGCTGAGCGGATCACCGCCCTCGTCGGGGAAGAGCCACTGCAACGACACCGCGAACAGGACCAGCGCCGCGAGCGCCGAGTCCACGGCGTACGGATTGGCGGCCTTGAGCCGGGCGACGACCGGCGCGAACCAGTGCTGCACACGCATGAGCGGCTCCTCGGGGCAAGGGCCGTTCCAGTATCGCGACGTCACACCGGCGGGGCCTCGCCGGTGAGAGGGATATGAGGGGGATATCCGCGCCGGCCCGGCGGATCCCGTCACGGCTCCGGCCGCCACCCCAGCGCCCGCGAGATCCCCCGTGCAGCGAGCCGTACCGCCGGGATCAACGCCGGTACCTGGGCGTCCACTTGGGGCACCACGACCGACACGGCCGCGACCACCGCACCGCCCGGCCCGCGCACCGGAGCGGCCACCGACAACGCGTCGTCCGTGACCTGACGGTCGCTCACCGCCACACCGGCGCGCCGCACTTCGGCCAGCACCCGCCGCAGCCGTACCGGATCGGTGATCGTGTACGGCGTGAAGGACGCCAACTCGCCCGCGCAGTAGGTCTCTTGGGCGTTCGGGTCGTCGTGGGCCAGCAGGGCGAGGCCGACGCCGGTGGCGTGCAGCGGCCAGCGGGCGCCCACCCGGATGTGCACGCCGACCGCCGAACGGCCCGAGATCCACTCGGTGTAGACGACCTCCGTGCCGTCCCGCACCGCCAACTGCACGTTCTCGTGCGTCGATTCGTAGAGGTCCTCCAGGTAGGGCAGGGCCACTTGGCGCAGCGCGAGGCCCCGGGGTGCGAGCGCCGCGATCTCCCACAGCCGCAGTCCCACGTGGTAGACGCCGGACGCGTCCCGCTCCAGCGCGCCCCACTCGGTGAGGGCGCCCGCGAGCCGGTGCGCGGTGGTCAGGGAGAGCCCGGCCCGGCGGCCGATGTCGGACAGCGACAGGGCCGTGTGCTCGTGGTCGAAGGCGGCGAGCACGGCGAGCAGCCGGTCGGGGGCGGAGCGGGCGGTGTGCGCGGTGCGGGCGGTCGGCTCCGGCCGGGTGGTGGTCATCGCCGTACCTCCTTGTGCGGCGTCAGGCGAGTCCGTCCTCGGCGACCTGCTGCAACAGCGTGTGCAGGGTCTCCCGCTGGGTCGCGTCCAGCGGGCCGAGCAGTTCGTTCGTCACCCGCAGACCGGCCTCGTCCGTGTCGCGGAGGAAGCCGCGGCCGTCCTCCGTCAGAACCACGATGCGGCTTCGCCGGTCGTCGGGGGAAGGGCGCCGCTCGGCGAATCCCAGCTTCTCCAGGTCGTCGACCAGACCGACGATCGCGCTCGGGTCGTAGCCCAGCCGTGTGCTCAGCTCGCGCTGGAGGGCGCCCTCGGACGTGGCCAGGAAGCGGAGCAGCGCGTAGTGGCGCAGGCGCAGGCCCGACTCCTGGAGGAACGTGTTGAAGAGCTGGCCGGAGCGCAGGCCCAGCCGGTACAGGAGGTAACCGGTGTCCGCGTGCAGCCCGCGCATCCACGGCTCGTGCGCGTCGATCGGGGGGTTCGCGGCGTGCTGCTGGCGGGCGATGGCGGGCTCCCTGGGTCGAGGCCCCGGGGTGGGGCGTGCGGTGGTTCGTGGTCAGTGTGACGCACCTGGTCCGTCGGCAACAACTATTGACGTCAACAATTATTGCTCTTAGCTTCGATCTCGCGGCCGCACTCCGGTGGGGCCGGCAGCCGCATCGCCTTGTGAAGGGACTCGCTCGTGCCCAGCATCGATCTGACCGGCAAGGTCGCCGTCGTCACCGGCAGTGGCCGGGGCCTCGGCCTCGCCTACGCGCAGGCCCTGGCCGCCCACGGCGCGTCCGTGGTCGTCAACGACATCGACGAGGCGGTGGCCGACCAGGCCGTGAAGTCGATCACCGAGGCGGGCGGCACCGCCGTCGCCGAAGTGGTCCCGGTCGGCACGACCGAGGCCGCCGAACGGCTGGTCGACCGTGCCGTCGAGGAGTTCGGACGGCTCGACATCCTGGTCACCAACGCGGGCATCCTGCGCGACAAGGTGCTGTGGAAGATGACCGACGACGACTTCGACGCGGTGATCACCACCCACCTCAAGGGCACCTTCACCTGCGCCCGCGCCGCCGCCGTACGGATGCGCGAACAGGGCGAGGGCGGCAGCCTCATCCTGGTCGGCTCGCCGGCCGGCCAGCGCGGCAACTTCGGCCAGACGAACTACTCCGCCGCCAAGGCCGGCATCGCCGCCTTCGCCCGCACCTGGTCCATGGAACTGGGCCGCGCCGGCATCACCGTCAACGTGATCGTGCCGGTCGCCGCGACCGCGATGACCGAGACGATCCCCGCGTTCGCCCCGTACATCGAGGCCATGCGGGGCGGCGAGGCGCTGCCGGACTTCCTCCGCAAGGGCGAGGGCTTCGGCACCCCCGAGGACTGCGCCGCCCTCGTCCCCTTCCTCGCCTCCGAGGCCGCCCGCTCCATCACCGGCCAGGCCATCGGCATCGGCGGCGACAAGGTGGCACTCTGGTCCCACCCGCAGGAGATCAGCACGGCCTACGCCGACGGCGGCTGGACCCCCGACACCCTCGCCGTCGCCTTCCCCACCTCGGTCGGCGCCGAACTCCAGTCGGTCGGCATCCCCGCACCGAAGCTGCCGGAGGCGTGATGGACCTGAGTGGCCTTGTCGCGATCGACGTCCACACCCACGCGGAGGTGTCCTCCAAGGGGCATTCCTCCCTGGACGACGATCTCCACGACGCCTCCTCCGCCTACTTCAAGGTCGAGGGCAAACGGAAGCCGACCCTGGAGGAGACCGCCGCGTACTACCGCGAACGGAAGATGGCCGCCGTGATCTTCACGGTCGACGCCGAGTCCGCGACCGGCACCGAGCCCGTCCCGAACGAGGAGGTCGCCGAGGCCGCGGCCGCCAACGCCGACGTCCTCATCCCCTTCGCGTCCATCGACCCGTTCCGGGGCCGAGCGGGCGTGAAGCGGGCCCGGCGGCTGGTCGAGGAGTACGGGGTGAAGGGCTTCAAGTTCCACCCCAACATCCAGGGCTTCTTCCCCAACGACCGGGCCGTGGCCTACGACCTGTACGAGGTCATCGAGGAGACGGGCGCCATCGCCCTCTTCCACACCGGCCAGACGGGCATCGGCGCGGGGGTACCCGGAGGCGGCGGCATCCGCCTGAAGTACTCCAATCCGCTGCACGTGGACGACGTGGCGGCCGACTTCCCCCACCTCAAGATCATCCTGGCGCACCCGTCCTTCCCCTGGCAGGACGAGGCCCTCGCCGTCGCCACCCACAAGCCCGGCGTCCACATCGACCTCTCCGGCTGGTCGCCGAAGTACTTCCCGCCGCAGCTCGTGCAGTACGCCAACACCCTGCTCAAGGACAAGGTCCTCTTCGGCTCCGACTACCCCGTCCTCACCCCGGACCGCTGGCTCGCCGACTTCGAGAAGCTGCCCATCAAGGACGAGGTCAGACCGAAGATCCTCAAGGACAACGCCGCCCGCCTCCTCGGGCTGACGTAAGGGGCACCGGATGCGCAACGAGGGACTGGGGTCATGGCCCGCACGCCGGGCCCGCAAGACCCCGCATCGCACGGCTTTGGTGTACGGCGGATCGTCCACGGTCGACGGTCGACAATTGACCGCCCACGATAGTCCGTCGACGGTCGCTCATGAATCGTCGGCAGGCCACGGTGGTTCGTCGACAGTCGACAGCGGATCGTCGACGGGCAGCGACGGCTCGTCGATGGACTACGGCACATTGCACACAAGAACCACCCGCCTCGCCCACGCCCTGCGCACCCGGGGCGTCCGCCGCGGGGACCGTATCGCCTACCTCGGCCCCAACCACCCCTCCTACCTGGAGACCCTGTTCGCCGCAGGCACGCTCGGCGCGGTCTTCGTCCCGCTCAACACCCGCCTCACCGCCCCGGAGATCGCCTACCAACTTGCCGACTCCGGCGCGAAGGTCCTCCTCTACGGCCCGACGCACACCGCCCTCGTCGCCGGCCTGCCGGGCAGCACCGACGTACGTGTCTTCATCGAAGTCGGCCCCGAATACGAGGAGTTGCTCGAAGCGGCGGCCACCGAGCCGATCGACGAGCCCGTCACCGCCGACGACACCTGCATCATCATGTACACCTCGGGCACGACCGGCCGCCCCAAGGGCGCCATGCTCACGCACGGCAACCTGACCTGGAACGCGCTCAACGTCCTCGTCGACACCGACCTGATCGCCGACGAACGCGCCCTGGTCTCCGCCCCGTTGTTCCACACGGCAGGCCTCAACATGCTCACCCTGCCGGTCCTGCTCAAGGGCGGCACCTGTGTCCTGGTCGAGTCCTTCGACCCGGACGCCACCTTCGACCTGGTCGAACGGCACCGGATCACCTTCATGTTCGGGGTGCCGACGATGTTCGACCGGATCGCAAGGCATCCCCGCTGGGCCGACGCCGACCTGTCCTCGCTGCGCATCCTCACCTGCGGCGGCTCCCCGGTCCCCTCCCCGCTCATCGCCGCGTACCAGGAGCGGGGCCTGACCTTCCTCCAGGGCTACGGCATGACGGAGGCCGCGCCCGGCACCCTGTTCCTGGACGCCGAGCACGCGGTGAGCAAGGCGGGTTCGGCGGGTGTGCCGCACTTCTTCAGCGACGTACGGGTCGTCCGGCCGGATCTCACCCCCACCGACGTCGGCGAGACCGGCGAGGTCGTGGTGCGCGGACCGCACGTCATGCCCGGCTACTGGGGGCTGCCCGAGGAGACCGCCGCGGTCTTCGCCGACGGCTGGTTCCGCAGCGGGGACGCGGCCCGGACCGACGACGACGGATACGTGTACATCGTCGACCGCATGAAGGACATGATCATCTCCGGTGGGGAGAACATCTACCCCGCCGAGATCGAGGACCTGCTCCTGGCCCACCCCGACGTCGTCGAGTGCGCGGTCATCGGGGTCGCGGACGACAAGTGGGGCGAGGTGCCGCGGGCGGTCGTCGTACCGCGGGAAGGCGCCTCGCTCGACCCCGACGAGGTACTGGCCTCGCTGGCCGGCCGCCTGGCCAAGTACAAGATCCCCAAGTCGGTGGTGGTCGCGGACGAACTCCCGCGCACCGCCTCGGGGAAGCTCCTCAAGTCCCGGGTGCGCAAGCGCTTCGGCGACCAGTAGACAGCCCACGGGCAACCCTCAACTCCCTGAAGGAACAGGCTACTTATGAGCATCACCGTCAACGGCCTCGACGAACTCAAGAAGCTCGCGGGCAGCGACCTGGGCACCAGCGAGTGGATCGAGGTCACCCAGGAACGCATCGACACCTTCGCCGACGCGACGGGCGACCACCAGTGGATCCACGTCGACCCGGAGAAGGCCGCGGCGGGCCCCTTCGGCGCACCCATCGCGCACGGCTATCTGACCCTCTCCCTCTTCATCCCGCTCTTCACCGAACTGCTCGACGTCGAGGGAGTGTCCACGAAGGTCAACTACGGCCTGAACAAGGTGCGGTTCCCCGCACCGGTCAAGGTGGGTTCGCGGATCCGGCTCGCCGCGAGGCTCGCCTCGGTGGAGGACGTGCCGGGAGGGGTGCAGATCGCCGTCGACGGGACGATCGAGATCGAGGGCGGGCCGAAGCCGGCGGCGGTTGTGCAGAGTCTTTCGCGGTTCTACGCCTGACGCGGCACGGCGGAGATTGGCCGGTACCGGGTGGCGCGGCGACTTTGCCCGGACGTCGCGCGCATACGAAGGCTATGGTGCGGGAAGAAACTACCCGAGTGGCCGAACGCGCCCACAGCGATAGGCCCGCTGACCTGCGGTAAAGAATCCGCCGTCGGCGTTGGCTAACATGGTGCGCCAGTCCGCGATAGCGTGTTCCCTGAGACTCTCGCCTGTGCGGTGCAGGGGCGGTTTGTTCTGCCGCCTTGCCGCCCTCCTGATCAGGGAATGCCGTGATCATTTCAGCAAGAACCATTTCGCAGCCGACTGTTGTCGCCAACCGTGCTGCGGCCATGACGCAACTTGATGCTCCGCACGACCCGAGGAGTGTCCGAGGGGTACGTCGTGCGCTCTCGTCCACGCACAGTCGAGAGGGTGCCAGGGTCACATTCCAGTCTTCTATTTGATGACAGCGATTCCTCCAGAATGACCAGTCCGCTGGTTCCGCTTCGGCAAATCGTTCTCAAGGTCCACAGCAGGTGCGACCTTGCGTGCGATCACTGTTATGTATACGAGCATGCCGATCAAAGTTGGATTTCCCGCCCCAAAGTGATCTCGGACGAGGTTATTTCGTGGACTGCTCTGCGTCTGGCGGAACACGCGAAAACCCATGCCTTGCCCTCCGTGCAGGTCATCCTGCACGGAGGGGAGCCGCTGCTGGCTGGCCCGGCCCGCCTGCGGCGCATCTGCGAGGAACTGCACACCGCGCTGCACGGGATCGCCGAACTCGATTTACGTATCCACACGAACGGCGTTCAACTCAGCGAGCGCTACCTCGATCTCTTCGCCGAATTCGACGTCCGCGTGGGTATCTCCCTGGACGGCGATCAGGCCGCCAACGATCTGCACCGTCGATTCGCCAACGGCCGCACCAGCTACGACAAGGTACTGGCCGCCGTCGCACTGCTGCGACAGGAGCGCTACCGCCACCTCTACGCGGGCCTCCTGTGCACCATCGACGTACGCAACAGTCCGGTCGCCGCCTACGACGCACTGGCCGCACTGGGTCCCCCGCGCATCGACTTCCTTCTGCCGCACGCCACTTGGGACGACCCGCCGCCGCGCCCCGACGCGGTCCCCACGCCGTACGCCGACTGGCTGATGGCGGTCTACGACCGCTGGGACGCACAGGGGCGCCCCATGCCTGTGCGGTTGTTCGACTCGGTGATCAGCACACTCGGCGGCGGTCCGAGCCTGACCGAGTCCATGGGACTGGAACCCGCCGATGTCGTGGTGATCGAGACCGACGGGACGTTCGAGCAGGCGGACTCGCTGAAGACCGCGTACGACGGCGCGCCGGCCACCGGTGAGGACGTCTTCGACAACACCCTCGACGACGTGGCCGGTCATCCCGGAATCGCCGCCCGGCAGCAGGGGCTGGCGGGACTGAGCGAGCAATGCCGGTCCTGCCCCGTGGTGCGTTCCTGCGGGGGCGGGCTGTTCGCCCACCGGTACCGGGGCGACGGCAGCGGATTCGACAACCCGTCGGTCTTCTGCGCCGATCTCGAAGCGCTGATCCGCTCGATCGACCACCGCACGGGCGCCGGAGCGGACCGGCCGATCGAGGGGTTCGACGCCCTGGCCGACGGCAGCGACGACGGCACGGCGGTGCGGGAGCTGGTGCGGGCGCGACAGGCGGTGACCCGCCAACTGCTCGCCATGGTCGACCGTGAACTGCCGCACGAGGACGACGAGTTGTGGGAGTCCGCCTGGGACCTGGCGCTACGGCTCGGCCGTCGGGACGGTGCGCTGCTGGAGCCCTTCCTGTCCCATCCCTACACCCGGACATGGCTGGTGCGCTGCCTCGACGGCGAAGCTCCGGCCGGCCATCTGGCCTCGCTGGTCGCCGCCGCCGCGCTGCCGGCCGGCGTCGTCGACCGGGTCACGGTGCCCGTCCGCGAAGGCTTCGCCCATCTTGCCGGGGCGGGCCGGCTGCGCACCCAACAGGCCGCGGCGGCAGTGGAGTTGACCGGTGACCGGATCGGCGTCGGCGCACCCGGATGGGAGCACCTGCGACGGCTGCGGGCCGACGGCCTCGACGTGGCACTCGACGACATCGACCCGTACCGCGACTGCTACGACCGGCCCGTCCGGGAGCGGCTGACGGACGAGGAGATCGAGGAGTGGCGTCATCTGCTCCCGCAGGCCTGGGAGTTGATCCGCAAGACGCTGCCGGGGGTGGCCTCCGCAATGGCCGCGGGTGTGCGGGTGGTGACACCACTCGTCGGTGCCGCGGACCCGGACGGTGTCTCCTCCGGAGGCGGATTCGCGGGCCTGGGAGTCGAGTTGAGCAGCGATCCGGTGCGGCTCGCCGTCGATCTGGTGCGCGCCTTCCGCCTCGGTCTCCTGGACGCCGTCCTCGACGTGTGCGACCTGTACGACGAGGCGGACACGCGCACCGGGGTCCTGCTCGCCGACATGTACGCCCGCGTGGCGACCGATGCGCTGCGGCCGACCGCCGAATCGGCCCGGTGGACCGATGCCCGGCTGGAGGAACTCTCGGCGGCCGGTTCGCTCACCGCGCTAGGACGACGGTTCGTCGACGGTATGCGGCGGGGCCGGTGAAAGGGCCCTGGCCGTTACCCGACGGCCTCCAGGCACTCGGTGTGAGACCCGGGGCGACCTTGCTGGTGCACGCGTCGTCGCGCCGGGTCGGCCCGGCCGCCGACGCGCTGCCCGGCGCCCTGCTCGACGCTCTCGGACCGGACGGAACGCTGGTCGTCCCCACGTTCACCGCCGGCAACTCCGACTCCTCGCCCGCGTACCGACAGCGCGTCCGCGGGATGACGGACCGTCAGCGTGCCGACCACGAAAGGGACATGCCGCCGTTCGACCCGGCGCGGACGGCCTCGCAGGGCATGGGGTGGCTGGCGGAGACGGTGCGTCGCAGACCGGACGCGGTGCGCAGCGCGCATCCTCAGACGTCGTTCGCCGCCGTGGGAGCCCGGGCGGCGGAACTGATGGCCGATCACGACGAGGAGTGCCATCTGGGGGAGAACTCGCCCCTGGCCCGGCTGTTCTCGGCCGGTGCCCAGGTGCTGCTGGTCGGCGTCGGCTACGAGGTGTGCAGCGCCTTCCATCTCGCGGAGTACCGGATCGCGGACCCGCCCCGCCGGGAATACCGCTGCGTGGTCCTGCGCGACGGGCGGCGCGCCTGGATCTCGTACAAGGACGTCGACCTGGACGACAGGGACTTCGGCGCGCTGGGCGCGGCGTACGAGGCGCACGACGCGGCACTCGCCTCCCGCGCGCTGCGGCACGGCCGGCTCGGCGACGCCGACGCCCGGTTGCTGCCGTTGAGGGCGGCGGTGGAGTTCGCCGTCGGCTGGCTGTCCGGAAATCGTCCTCGCCCGCATGAGGCGAACCAGTCACAAAACGCTGCCGGATTCCTACACTGAGTCTCCACGCATGGGGGATCGGGGGATCGTGTGGAGCGGATGGAACCATTAGGGGTGGAGAGTGCCGCCCCGTATTTCTTCCTCAGTTACGCCCACTCGCCCCGAGACGACTTCGACGAGCCCGACCCGGACATGTGGGTCCACCGGTTCTTCCGTGATCTGCGCGGCCACATACGGGAGATGGCGGACACGGACGGCGGTCCCGCTGGGTTCATGGACCGTTCCATGCGGGCCGGGGAGATCTGGACGGAGGAGCTCGAAGACTCGCTCGCCGGCTGCAGAGTGTTCGTACCGCTGTACTCGCCCCGCTACTTCCGCAGTTCCTGGTGCGGCCGGGAATGGACCGCTTTCGGCCGCCGCGCCGCGCGCCGCCGCACCGGCGAGCGCACCACGGCGCCCAGCGCGGTGGTGCCGGCCCTGTGGACGCCCGTCCCCAGCCACCGACTGCCGGACAGCGTAAGGGACTTGCAGTACACGCATCCCGAACTGGGCGACCGCTACCGCGAGTACGGGCTGTACGGACTCATCAAGGTCAGTTCGTTCCGCGGCGCCTATCAGAAGGCGGTGATGGAACTCGCCCAGCGCATCGTCAAGGTCGGCGAGGACATCGTCGTGGAGCGTGGCGGTGACACACCTCTGAGGCACCTGCCGAACGCCTTCGAGCCGCTGGACACCCGGCGGACCCTGCGGATCACCGTCGCCGCGCATTCGGTGGACCGAGTCCCGGACGGGCGCACGCCCTCCTACTACGGCCGCTCGCCGCTGCACTGGAATCCCTACCACCCGGAGTCCGCCAAACCGCTCGCGAGCGTCGCCGCCGAGATCGCCGAGCGCCTGGACTACCGGCCCGACGTCAGGGCCTTCGACCCCGGCACGACCGCCGAGGCGGGACCGCCCGACGGACCGGAGGTGATGCTGCTCGACCGCTGGACGCTGCGCGATCCCGAACACCGGGCGGGACTGGCCGAGTTCGACAGGAGCCACCGGCCGGCGACCGCGCTCGTCGTCCCGTGGAACCGCGACGATCCCGACAGCGAGGCGGCGGAGGAAGAACTGTCGGCGGCGACGGAGGCGGTCCTGCCGCAGAAGATGAACCAGGGGCGCCAGGCGTGCAGACCCGCCGTCCGGGGCATTCCCGACCACGAGTCCTGTGGCGTGCTGCTGCCGCACGTCGTGCAGTGGGCCGCGGTCCAGTACCTCAAACAGAACCCGGGACCTTCATTGCCCGGCCCCACCGTCCCGCGCTTCCGGCTGAGCATCTCGGGAGACCAGGACGGTCGACGGCGGGGGCCCCGCCCGTATGCCGAGGAGGACGACGATGAGCAGCCCTGAGGAAAATGACGGCCGCGAGGGCCGGATCGTGACGTTCTACTCGTACAAGGGCGGCACCGGCCGGACGATGACGCTCGCCAACGCCGCCTGGATCCTGGCCGCCAACGGCAAACGGGTCCTGGCCGTCGACTGGGACCTGGAGGCGCCCGGCCTGCACCGCTTCTTCCACCCGTTCCTCGACCCGGCGACCATCGGCGCCACCACCGGTGTCATCGAACTCCTCTCGGACTACGCCTGGGCGGCCGCGGCCGACGCCGCCGAGAACGAGTCCCGCCCGCCGGACTGGTACCTCGACTACGCCCGCATCCAGCGCCACGCCGTTTCCCTGGAATGGACCTTCCCCGGCCAGGGCACCCTGGACCTGGTCACCGCGGGACGGCAGAACCGCGACTACTCCGCGATCGTGAGCACCTTCGACTGGGACAACTTCTACGACCACCTCGGCGGCGGAGTGTTCTTCGACGCGTTACGCGACGACATGCGGCGCAACTACGACTACGTCCTCATCGACAGCCGCACCGGCCTGTCCGACATCGCGGACATCTGCACCGCCCATCTCCCCGACGTCCTCGTCGACTGCTTCACACTCAGCGATCAGAGCATCGACGGCGCCTCGGCGGTCGCTCATCACATCGACCGCCGTTTCGCCACCCGCGCCATCCGGATCCTGCCGGTCCCCATGCGCATCGACGAGGGCGAGAAGGAGAAGGCCGAGGCCGGACGCTCCCTGGCCCGGGCCAAGTTCGACGGGTTCCCCTCGGGCATGACCGAGACCGAACGCACCAGCTACTGGGGGTCGGTGGAGATCCCGTACCGCGTCTACTACGCCTACGAGGAGACCCTCGCCACGTTCGGCGACGAGATCGGCAACCCCACCTCGCTGCTCTCGGCCTTCGAGCGGCTCACCGGTGTCATCAGCGGCCAGACCGTCACCGCGCTGCCGCGCATCGACGAACAGGTGCGCCAGCGCTACAAGAGCGCCTTCACCCGCAGCCGCGCGGTCCTCCCCGCCGATCTCCACCTCAGCTATGTCGCGGAGGACCGGATGTGGGCGGACTGGATCGGCTCGCTGCTGGCCCGCGCCGGTTTCCGCGTGGTCCTCAAGTACGTCGGCTCCGAGGGCGACGGTGCGGAGAAGCCGGCCGACCGAACCGTCGTCGTACTGTCCCAGGCCTATCAGCGTTCCGCGCGCGCCCGGCAGGTGTGGGAGACCGCGACCGGTGGCGACCCGTCGAGGCGTCGTGAGGTGACGGCGGTCCGGGTCGGCGACATCCGGCTGACACCGTCGTTCAGCGAGTGGGAGTCCGTCGACCTGGTGCGGCTGGACGAGCCGCGTGCCGCTTCCGTGCTGCTGCGCGCCCTCGGCAAGCCCTCGCTGCCCGTCGAGCAGTCCGCCGACGGCATCGCCCCGGAGGCACGATTCCCGGGAACCGCCCCGAAGTTCTGGAACGTCTCGCCGCGCAACGCCTCCTTCACCGGACGCAGCGCCCTGCTGGAGCATCTCCGCGACGGCCTCGTCACCAGCACCGCCGGAGGCTCCCCGGCGCCCTACGCCCTGTACGGGCTGGGCGGCGTCGGCAAGACCCAGATCGCGCTGGAGTACGTCCACCGTTTCGCCGCCGACTACGACCTGGTGTGGTGGATCCCCTCGGAGCAGAGCGAGTTCGTGATCTCGTCGCTGCAGGACCTCGCCGGCCGGCTGAACCTGAGGGTCGGCGAGGACGCGGCACAGGCCGCACAGGAGGCACGCGAGCACCTGCGCCAGTCGACCTCCGCGCTGCACTGGCTGCTGGTGTTCGACAACGCCGACGAGCCGGAGGAGGTCAGGCGGTACTTCCCGGGCGGCAACGGCCACATCCTGGTGACCTCCCGCAACCAGACCTGGCTGCAGTTCGGCGAGGCCCTGGAGGTCGACCCCTTCCTGCGCGAGGAGAGCGTCGAGCACCTGCTGCGCAGGGCCGCCGACCTCAGCGTCGCGGAGGCCGACCGGGTCGCTGAGGCCGTCGGCGACCTCCCGCTGGCCCTGGACCAGGCGGGCGCCTGGCTGGCCGAGACCGGCACCCCGGTGGACACCTACCTGATGGAACTGGAACAGCAGGCCGAACAGGTGCTGTCCTTCAGCCACCCCGCCAACTACCCCCAACCGGTGGCCGCCACCTGGAACGTCTCCATCGAGCGCCTCAAGGAGCGCTCGCCCGCCGCCGTACGCCTGCTCCAGCTGTGTGCCTTCTTCGCCGCGGAACCGATATCCCTGAACCTGCTCTACGGCAACGAGATGATCAAGGTCCTCGCGCAGGAGGACCCCACGCTGCAGGAGAAGATGGTCCTGGGCCGGGTGATCCGCGAGATCGGCCGGTTCGCGCTCGCCAAGGTGGACCGGGCCACCAAGTCGATCCAGGTGCACCGGCTGGTGCAGGCGGTGATCCGCTCCCAGCTCTCGCGGGAGGAGCAGGAGAGCGCCCAGCACGTGGTGCACCGCATCCTGGCGGGCGCCAGGCCCGCGGGCGAGGAGCCCATCGACGAGCCCGAGAACAACGCCGTCTTCGCCGCGATCTGGCCCCACTTGGAGGCCTCCGAGGCCAGTACCTGCGACGAACCGGCGACCCGGCAGCTCCTCATCGACCGACTGCGCTATCTGTGGAAGCGCGGCGATCTCAACTCAGCCCTCGCCTTCGGTACGGAGCTGCGGTCGTCCTGGGAACACCAACTCGCCGCGCGGCGCGAGGGGATCGCCGAGCTGGAGAAGCGGATCGCCGCGGACAAGGAGCGCACCGGCAGCGCGGACCCCGCGGATCTGGAGCTGCGGGAGGCGGAGGAACGCTATGTGCGGGACCTCGACATCCAGATCCTGCATCTGCGCTTCCACATCGCGAACCCGCTCCGCTCGCTGGGGAAGTACGTGGAGGCGGAGAAACTGGGGTCGGACACGCTGGCCCGCCAGCGTCGCATACTGTCCCCGGATCATCCGCACATCTTCATGACGGCGAGCGGTCTCGCCACCGACCTCGGCAGCGTCGGCCGTTTCTCCGAGGCCCTGGAGCTGGCCACCGAGGCGTACAACGGCTTCAAGGAGTACTTCGACGAGGACCACCAGCGGACCCTCAACGCCAACAACAACCGCGCCGTCTGCCTGCGGCAGCTGGGCCGCTACACCGAGGCCCGCGACATCGACCAGGAGATCTACGACCGACGGCGCAACGACCTGGGGGCGGAGCACGAGCAGACCTTGGGCAGCGCCGTCAACCTGGGGCGCGACCTGCGCGAGGTGGGCGACTACAACGGCTCGCTCACCCTGCTGCGGAGCAGCTACGAGATCTACCGGCGGCGCTTCGGCGACACCTACCCCGACACCCTGCGCGCCGCCAAGAGCCTCGCCGTCTCGCTGCGCAAGGCCGGTCAGGTCGCGGAGGCCAGCCACATCACTCTCCAGACCCGCGAGCACTACCGGGCCCGCGAGATCCCCACGTCCACCCCCGACGTGCTGGACTGCACCCTCAACTACGCCACCGACCTCTACGCCACCAACGCGCGGGACGAGGCCGTGGCACTGGCGCTGGAGATCGTGCCGCAGTACCGGATAGCGCCGGGGCTGCGTCATCCCGCGACCCTCGCGGCGGTCAACAACCTCGGTATCTTCCTGCGCGGTTCGGGCGAGGTGGGCAGGGCCCGGGAGCTGCTGGAGGAGAACCTCGCCGTCCTGCGCGAGGTGCTGGGCGAGCAGCATCCCTACAGCCTGTCCGGTGCCGTGAACCTCGCCAATGTGCTGGCCGAGCAGGGGGAACTGCTCATGACCGAGCAACTGGAGCGCACGGCCATAGCCGGCTTCCAGCGCAGCCTCGGCCCGAGCCATCCGGACACCGTCGTCTCACGCGCCAATCTGTCCGTCACGCTGCGGGCCCTGAAGCGGCTGCCGGAGGCCGACGAGTTGCAGGGGGGTGCCGTGGAGGAACTGTCCCGGCGGCTCGGTGAGGAGCATCCGCACACCGTGAGTGTCAGCGGCGGCAAGCGGGTCCACCGGGACCTGGAGCCGCTGCCCGTGTGAGCGGTACGCGGTGACGGCCGGTCAGCAGCGCTCGGCCGTCAGCGCGGGCCTGCCGCCCAGTAGCCAGGTGACGATGTCCGGCAGCACGCGCAGCGACGCGAAGTGCGCGGCGGTGGGCTGGAGGATGGCGATCACACTGGGAATGTGCTCGGCGAGCCAGCGCGAGTGGCTGGCGGGGGAGAACGCGTCCTGCTCTCCGTGCCAGAGCAGCACCGGTACGGAGATGTCGTCCGGGGAGAACCCCCAGGGGCTGCAGAACGACAGGGCGTCGTCCACCCAGCCGTCGGCCGACACCCGCAGCGCCTCACGGTAGTTGCGGACCAGCATCGCGCGGATGCCCGCGTCGGCGATCACCCGGAGATCGGACTCGGTCAGCTCCCGGCGCAGCTGGGCCAGCAGTTGTACGGGATCGGCGCGGATGGCGATCGAGCGTCTGCGCAGGCTGGCGGCGAGCCGGTCGGGGCCGGCCAGCGCCTTGGTGTACTCGTTGACGTTCGACGCGGCCATTCCGGCGAACCAGTCAAGCCCGACGGCGTCACGCGGAGCCAGCCCGACGAGTACCGCGACCCGGGTGACCCGGTCCGGCAGGAGTGCGGCACAGGCCAGCGCGTGCGGGCCGCCGCCGGAACGGCCCACCACGGCGAAACGCTCCAGCCCCACCGCGTCGGCGATGGCGGCCACATCGGCGGCGACGTGCGCGACCGGGCGGCCGGGGAGGCGGTCCGAGGGGCCGTAGCCGGGGCGGTCGTAGGTGATCAGCATGACTCGTTGGTGGTAGAGCATCATCGGGCGGGGCGCCGGCCCGAGTCTGCTGCCGGGTGTGCCGTGCAGGAGGAACACCGGTGACCCGCCCGGATCGCCGGTGATCTCGACGGCTAATCGCCGACCGTCCCCCGTCCGCACCTCTTTCCACATGCGCGGCCTCCCCTCATGACCCGGTCGCGGTGGTGTGCCTGGTGATTGTGCAGCGGTCAGTTCCCATGGTGTACCACATCATCCCGGTGTGCGTGTGTTTCTGACACCCGCCCGCCCGGGAACGGCACAGCCGGCGGTGGGCCGAAGCCCGCCGCCGGCTGTCCAGAACTCCCGGTCTACTGCTGCTTGTACGAGTACACGCTGGTCGACACCACGCACACGCCCGGCTGGACCACCTCGGCCCGCAACGTCCCGCTGTTCACGTCGTAGTCGACGCCCTCGGCCTCGAACGTGCCCGTGCAGATGCTGCGTTGGGGCAGCGCGAACAGGCTCGTCACCGTACCGGTGATCGGCTGGCCGTCCAGCTTGTGCGGCAGGTCGACCTGGAGGAGCGGGCGGATCTCGGGGAACTTGGTCCCCGACGCGTCGTCCGAGACGCACACCAGGCGGGTGTCCGTCACGAAGTCGCAACCCTGGATGTCGTTCACCGTCTTGTCCAGGGTGATCTGCCCGGCCTGCGGCAGCGTGCCGCCCGTCGCCGGAGTGGACGGGTTGAGCAGGGGAGTGGGGAAGACCTGGAGTCTGGACTGGTCGCCCCACTCGCCCGACACCATCCACTGCGTGTCCGGCGAGATCGCGTCGAACGAGTTGTTGATCTTCTCGCCCGAGTCGAGCGGATGGACGTACGTGTAGCGCGTCCCGGACGGCGTGGTGACCGCGAACATCTTCGACGTGCCCGTGTCGGCGGCCTGGTAGGCGTCGAAGACATAGCCGTTCGCGATGTCCGGGTCGCCGATGTGGTTCCAGCCCTGGGCGCGCAGGTCCAGCGGGATGGACGCCAGTCCGCGGTACAGCAGTGAGCCGTCCGCACGGGACGCGACGCCCTCGCCGCCGCCGAGGCTGTCGGTGTAGGCCGTGCCGGTCTCCGCCCAGGTGGTCGCGGCGGCGGCCGAGGAGATGCTCACGCCGAGCGTGAAAGCACCCAATAAGGCGGCGAGGACAGTGAGTTGACGCTTCATCAGTTACCTGCCAGGTCGACGAAGATGGGGTTCGAATAGAACCATGTGTCGGCCCACGGGTCACCGTTTCCGGGCTCGTGGGGGATCGGGCCGTGCGGATCGACCGAGGCGCCCAGGTAGCCCGCGCCGTGCCGCTCGCCGTCGCTGCCGCGCAGCCGCAGGTAGAAGGACTCGCCCCCGGCGGTCACCGGGATGCGCAGGGTGTACGTCCCCTTGCGGCCGCTCACGTCGGCCGTACGGACCACCTTCGTGTCCGGCGCCCGCCACGCGTCCCGGTCGGCCACCGCACCGCGCACCGCGCCCCGGATCACGTCCACGTGCGCCAACTCCGGCAGGATTCCCTGGGCGTTGGGCCGCGAGGCCGTCGTCACGGTGACGCTCAGCGTGAGCCGGTCGCCCTTGCGGACCCGCAGCCGGCCGCCCAGCGTGACACCCCGACCGGAGTCGCAGTCCCGCTTCAGACGCACGTCGAGCCCGTCCAGCAGGTGCCCGTGGTCGACCCAGACGCGGCCCGCGCGCATCCCCGCCATCACCGCGCCGTAGCCGTAACGCGTCACGCCGACATGCGTGCGGCTGAACTCGCCCGGCCAGAAGTCGCTGCCGGGCTGCGGGGTACCGGTGTCCACCGGGTCGGGCAGCTTCCCGGTGTTGTCGAAGTTCTGCCCCTCGGGCCAGGCACCGTTGGCCCAAGTGTCGTGGACCGTACGGTGGTTGTCGGAGTTCGTGGTGATCGAGAACAGCCGGCCCTCGGCCAGCATCGAGTCCCACAGCCCGCCGACGGTCGCCGTCGCCCAGTCGAAACCGCCGTACGTCACATACGCGTCCGCCGGATACCCCGCCCAGGACTGCGCCGACGGCTTGTTCTCGTACTCGCCGCGGATCGACGTCGCACCCCGCCAGCCGGGCAGGGCCGCGCCCTGCGCGCCCGGTGCACCCTCCATGCCGATCATGATCTCGGGGGCCGCGTCCCGCCAGGCCCGCATCTCGTGCGGGGAGTCGATGCCCAGGCGCAGCGGATGGTTGGCGAGGACGAGGACGTCGTCGACGTAGCCCGAACGGCGCTGCTCCGCCAGCCACTTGATGGCCTTGACGGCGTGGGCCTCGTTGCGCGCGGTGTCCGTCGCCCCGGCCGAGCCCTCGGTGTAGCCCAGCAGCTTGCCGTCGTAGGCGAGTTCGAACTGGGTGAGCAGATCCACCTCGTGGCGGCCGGGCGCGGCGAAGATCGTGCAGTGCTCGGCGGCCGGGATGTACCACTCCAGGCCCTGGAAGATCAGCTGGCGCGGGTTCTCGGCGCGCGCCTTGAGGATCTCGGCGTGCTCCAACTTCGCGCCGTAGTTGGCGTGTCCGAAGTTGGAGTGCTCGTTGAACACCATCCAGTCGAGGCCGTACTGCGCGGCGGCCTTCGCCTGCTGGGAGAACGTGTACTTGGCGTCGTGGCTGTACACGGAGTGCACGTGGTGGTCGCCGACGAGGTAGGCGAGGCGCGGGTCGTTGCCGCCGTAGCCCCGCCCGGCCGCCGCCGCGGGCGTGGCGAGCGGGCCCGCACCGAGGGTGAACGCGGCGCCGAACAGGCCCGCGCGGCGCAGGAGTTGACGGCGGGAGACGCCCTGCGCGTCGAGGGCGGCGGGGGAGACGGACGGGTCGGCCCAGATGGGCAGCTGCTGCTCGGTCATGATGTTCGGGAGTCCTCTGGAGGGCTGTCAGTGGGTCATGAAGGAGGTCACGGGCAGCGCCCGGGAGACGATCCGGACGTCGCCGAGGCGGCCGTGCAGGATCTGGTCGATCTTGTCCGCGTACTCGTATCCGCCGAGCAGCCACGGCTGTCCGGAGGACGCGATGCCGATCGCGGGGGCGTGCGGGTTGCGGGCCACCGGGCAGCCCTGGACGTACATGGTGGTGTGCCGTCCGTCGTTGACGACGGCGAGGTGCCACCAGATCTCGGGGTCGGTCTCGTCACCCCAGTTGGTGGCCAACTGCTGCTGGTTCAGGGGGTGTACGGCCCACTGCGGGCCCGGCCCGTCGGACAGCGACAGGGTCGCGAGCGGCTCGTCGGGGTCGTCCGTCACCGTGCCGACCGAGCCGTTGCGGCCCGTGCGACTGACCAGACCGGCCCAGGCGTTGTGCGAGGCGTTCCAGTCGGCGGGCAGCCAGTAGAACGCCTCGATGGTGTAACCGTCCCTGAATGTCGCCGAGTTGAGCGGCGCACCGTCCACGGTCCGCAGGTACGCGCCCTTCAGCGGGGACTTGTAGCCCGTGAACTCCAGGCTGCCGTGGCCCGGTTGGTCCGGGTGGTGGTCGGCCGACCAGCCGAGGGTGCCGCCGTTCACGGAGACCACGGTGAGGTCGTTGCCGCGGCCGGACAGGTCACGGACGGTGCCGGAGCCGGACACCGGGGACTCGAAGCGCCAGTAGGCGGCCGTGCCCGGGATCAGCATCTTGGAAGCGGGGCGCGCCGCGCGGACCGGCACCGGGTCGAAGCCCGCGAAGCGGTCCGCGAAGTCGATGCCGACGGAGAACCGGTCGGCGTCGCCGCTGAGTTCGATCTCCTGCCGCTCCAGCGCGTTGAGACCCTTCGCGGCCCGGCCCAGGATCCACGGCGACACCGTCTCCACGTCGATGACGTCGCGGTCCAGGTCGAAGTGGTAGAGGCGGATCATCGCTGCGCCGCCGAAGTAGCGGTTCTGATAGTTCGTCAGGTGGAGGTGGACGTCATTGCCGGCCGCGTTCTTGCGGGTCGCCCGGCGCGCGGGCCAGTAGTGGCCGTTGAGGGTCAGGAAGATCTGGTCGTGGTCCGCGACGAGCTGGTCCCACAGCTGCTGCCCGTAGTCCGACAACGTGTCGTCGTCCACGACCAGTTCGTGCGTGGTGAGGATCACCGGAGTCTTCGGGTGCTGCGCGATGACGTCCCTCGCCCACGCGTAGCCCTTCGCCGAGAGCCGCCAGTCCAGCGCCAGCACGAGCCACTCCCGCCCGGCCGCCCTGAACACGTGGTACGTGTTGTAGCCGTCCGAAGAGGCCCCGCCGAACGTGGACTTGTTCTTGAACCGCTGCGGGCCGAACGCGTCCAGGTAGGGCGACGCCCCGCGCTGGTCGTCCGTCGACGACTTGATGTCGTGATTGCCCGCCAGCACGCTGTAGCCGACACCCCGCCGGTCCAGCAGCTTGAACGCCTCCCCGATCGCGGCGAATTCGGGCACGGCCCCGTTCTGCGTCAGGTCACCCAGGTGGGACAGGAAGACGATGTTGTCGTCCCTGCCGTGCTCCAGGAGATAGCGCAGCGAGGCCTCGATCGGCGCCTTGTCGATGCTCGGCCCGTCGAAGAGGTACTGGGTGTCCGGCATCACGGCGAGCGTGAAGCGCCGGCTCTCGGTGTCAGGCCGCCAACTGACCTTCGTGGAGGTCGAGTTCGGTGCCGCCTCGGCGACACCCGGCAGTGCGACACCGGCCGTGGCGGCGGCACCGAGCAGCGCGGTGGCCCGTAGGAAGTTGCGGCGCCCGGCACCGGCCTGGGCGCTCTCGCACTGCTCGTGCTCATGGTCATGCGAAGTACACACGTGTGCTCCGTACAGGGTGAGTGCTCGTGAAAGCTGCTGAGAACTGGGGAGTGCTGCTGAGAACTGGGGAGTTCAGAGAACGCGCAGGGTCCAGCTCCAGCGATGGACACCCGGTGCGACGAGGTACTGCGGTGTGGTGTCGGGGCCGCACGAAGCCGTGCCCAACCCCCGGTGCGCCGCGTCGAGTTGCACCACGCAGGACGCACGCGGCACCAGCTCGTCGTGATGCCGTACGGCGGTCAGATCCTCGGCGCGATGGCGGGTCACCGAGACCTGGCGGGGCTCGTCGAGGTCGACCGTGAGACCGGTGGCGTCCGGTGCCGACAGCGTGAACCGCCGTACTCCGTTGCGGCCGCCGCTCTCCTGCGGGCGCAGATACGGGGTGAACAACTCGTCGACGGGGACCGAGTGGTGGCCCACGGGCGCGCCCGTGCTGCGGTCGGGGTACGACTCCCAGGGACCCCGGCCGAACCACTCCAGCAGATCGAGACCCGGCACCGTCTCGAACACGGTGCCCACCCGGGCCACGTCGTCGAACTCCTCGGGCAGTTCGGCCGATTCCTCGACCCGGACCCCGCCCGCGACCGGCGTGAACACCTGACAGTGCCGGACCACCCCCGTGGCCCCCGCGTACTCGGCGACCGTAGTCACCCGCTCGCCGTCCCGCCGCACGGAGACAACCTTGCGGACCAGCGAGTCCAGCCCCCAGGCCCGCCAGCGCGCCGCCATCCCGCCCAACTCGTCGTTGTCGGTGGGCGCCCGCCACAGCGACAGGGTCGGCGAAACCGTCAGTAGCGGGTGGATCAGCAGACCCTCGCCGTCGACCTCGATCCGACCACCGCCCGCGGCATGGCCGGTCACGGGCTCCGCCGCCCGCAGCAGCACCTGGGGCGCGCACACCTCCGTGCCGCGCGGCGCCCACGCCTGATCCTCGGCCGTGGTCACCCGCAGCGTCAGCCAGGCCTCGCCGCCGTCCTCCGGCAGCCCGAACGGCAGCGGTACGGTCACCGTCTCACCCGGGCACAGGGCGGGCAGCTGTGCCGGAGCGGTCAGCGTACGACCGTCCGCGAGCGCCAACTCCCAAGTACCGGCGAGCCATTCGAGGCCCCGGAAATGCTGGTGGTTGCCGAGGACGATGCCCTCGTGCCGGAAGCACTCGATGCGCACCGGCGCCGCGATCTCCCGGTGCTCGAACATCACCGGCTTGGGCGTGCGGTCGGGAAACACCACGCCGTCCGCGATGAACGCGCCGTCGTGGATCGCCTCGCCGAAGTCACCGCCGTACGCCCAGCGTTGACCGGGCGCGGCGACACCGTTGTCATAGAGTCCGGCGCCCGCGCGGCCGGTGGGTCTTCCATCGCTCACACGCTGCAGGATTCCGTGGTCCCAGAACTCCCAGATGAAGCCGCCCTGAAGACCCGGGGTTGACTCGATGGCAGCCCAGTGGTCCGCGAGGGTCCCGTTGCTGTTGCCCATCGCGTGCGAGTACTCGCACTGGATCAACGGCTTCGTCTGCTCACCGGACAGCGCGTGCGCGACACAGTCCTCCAGCGGCGCGTACATCGGACACGCGATGTCGGAGGCGAGATCCGGATCGGCCCAGCCGCGCTTGGCCGCACCCTCGTATTGGACCGGTCTAGTCGGGTCGTGGCGCCGGACCCAGCCGGCCGCCGCGTCGTGGTTGGCGCCGTAGTCGGACTCGTTGCCGAGCGACCAGACGATGATCGACGGGTGGTTCTTGTCCCGCAGCACCATCCGCGACACCCGGTCCACGAACGCGTTCAGATAGCGCGGGTCGTCCGCGATCTCGTGCGCGTGGTCGTGCGACTCGATGTCCGCCTCGTCGACGACATACAACCCGAGTTCGTCGGCGAGGTCGTACAACGCCGGGTCGTTCGGATAGTGCGAGGTGCGCACCGCGTTGAACCCGAACCGCTTCAGCAGCACCAGATCCGCGCGCATGTCGTCGTACGACACCGTCCGGCCGGTCAGCGGATGGAAGTCGTGCCGGTTGACACCCCGGATGAACACCCGCTCACCGTTGACGAGCAGATCCCGCCCGACGATCTCCACGTCACGGAACCCGATGCGCCGGTACGAGGTGTCGGCGACCGTTCCGTCGGCCCGGTGCAGCCGGACGGTGAGGCCGTACAACTCGGGCGTCTCGGCGTTCCAGGTGCGCACCTCGGGGACGGTGGCCCTCATCCGGGCCTCGCCGAGAAAGTCGGAGACCCGGTCGTCCTCGGCGTTGGACCGGTCGAACTCCGCGTCCTGGGCGAGGAGCCGACCGTCGAGGTCGCCGCTGACCCACCACCCGGCGGGCAGCGCGCCGCCCGCGTCCCGCACCTGGCAGTCGACCTGCAGCTCACCGTCGTAGCGCGCCCGCACGGTCACATCCGCGAGATACAGCGGGTCGGTCGCGTACAGCAGCACCGACCGGGTGATACCCCCGTGCCACCACTGGTCCTGGTCCTCGATGTGTGAGGCGTCCGACCACTTGACCACGGTCAGCCGTACGGTGGCCCGCTCGCCGGGACGTACGACGGCGGAGAGGTCGAAGTCGGCGGCGAGATGGGAGTCCTTGGAGATGCCGACGGGCCGCCCGTCGACGTGCACGAGCAGCACGCTCTCGGCGGCCCCGACCTGGAGCACGATCCGCCGGCCGGTCCACTCGGCGGGGACGTCGATCTCCCGCTCGTAGACACCCGTCGGATTGTCCGCGGGCGACAGTGGAGGGAATTCCGCATACGGCATACGGACGTTCGTGTACTGCGGAAGGTCGTCGCCGCCGGCGGACTGCATGGTCCATACACCTGGCACGTATGCCATGGACCATACGACGTCGGCCGGCGGTGCGTCCGGCGCCGGCAGCAACTGGAAACGCCACTCCCCGTCGAGGGAGACCGCATCCGGTCGACGGTCGACGGCGGACATGGGCAACCGCCCCCAGGAGGTCACCTCGGGTGACTCCCAGGGGCGGAGCGCGAGGAGCGGGTCGGTCATCAGCGGATGGCTCCCTTGCCGAGGTCGCCGATGATCTGCTTGGCGCCGACCGCGAACACGATCAGCAGGGGGACGAGGGCCAGGAGCGCGCCGGTCATGACCATTCCGTAGTCGGTGGTGCCGTGGGTACCGTTGAGCTGGGACAGCGCCACCTGGAGGGTGACGTTGTTGGGGTTGGTGAGGGCGATCAGGGGCCAGGCGTAGTCGTTCCACTGGCCCATGAAGGTGAAGATGCCGAGGAAGGCGAGGCCCGGGCGGACCACCGGGAGGGCCACGTGCCAGTACTGGCGCAGGAAGCTCGCGCCGTCGATGCGGGAGGCGTCGAGGAGTTCGTCGTGGATCGCGCTCTTCATGTACTGGCGCATCCAGAAGATGCCGAACGCGTTGGCCGCCGCCGGCACGATCAGTGCCGTCATCGAGCCGATCCAGCCGAGCTTCGCCATGATCACGAACTGCGGGATGGCCGCGAGCTGCGCGGGCACCATGAAGATGGCCATCAGGAGGGCGAACAGCACGTTCTTGCCCGGGAAGTGGAACTTGGCGAAGACGAACGCGGCCAGCGAGTCGAAGAACAGGACCAGGAAGGTCACCGACCCCGCCACGAGTACCGAGTTGAACATCGAGCCGAAGAAGTCGATGTTGTCGAAGAGGCTGCGGACGTTCTCCAGGAAGTGCGAGCCCGGCAGCAGCTTCGGCGGGTAGGAGAAGATCTCCGACGAGGTGTGCGTCGACATGATCACGGCCCAGTAGAACGGGAAGGCCGAGAGCAACACGCCCAGGATCAGGGAGACATGGAGGGCGATGCCGCGGCTCCGGTCGCCCCGGATGCCCTTCGGTCGCCGTGTGCCTTGGAGGAATGCCATGGTGACCGAACTCCCTAGTCTTCGCCCCGGCGCTGCACCAGGCGCCAGTTGACGATGGAGAAGAGGATGACGACGAGGAAGATGCCCCAGGCCACGGCGGCGCCGTAACCGAAGTCGTTGTTGTCGAAGGTCTGTTGGAAGAAGTACAGGACCATCGTCTGGCCGGAGTGGCCCGGACCGCCCGCGAACGTCGAGTCGTTCGAGGTGTTCTGCAGCAGCACTTGTGGTTCGGAGAAGCTCTGGAGGCCGGTGACCGTCGAGATGACGAGCACGAACAGCAGCACAGGGCGGAGCATCGGCAGCGTGATCCGGAAGAACGTTTGGACCGGTCCGGCACCGTCCATCCGGGCCGCTTCGTACAGTTCGCTCGGGATGGTCTGCAGACCGGCGAGGAAGATGATCGCGTTGTAGCCGGTCCACTGCCAGGTCATCAGCGTCGCAATCGCGATCTTGATGCCCCATGGGGTGTTCAGCCAGGCGATCTGGTCGATGCCCACTGCCTGCAACAGGGCGTTCACCAGGCCGAAGTTGGTGGAGAACACCGAGCCGAAGACGATCGCGATGGCGACCACCGAGGTGACGTTCGGCAGGAAGTAGGCGAAGCGGTACACGTTCTTGAAGCGGACCGCCGAGTTGAGCATCACGGCCGTCACCATCGCCAGGAAGATCATGGGGAAGGTGGCCAGCGCCCAGATGATCAGGGTGTTGCCGATCGAGTTCCAGAAGTCGGTGTCGCTCAGCAGGTACTTGTACTGCGACAGACCCGCCCACTCCATGGAGCCGAGGCCGTCCCAGCGGTGCAGGGAAAGGTAGAACGAGAACCCGACGGGGATCAGCCCGAAGCAGAGGAAGAGCAGATAGAACGGGGAGATCGCGGCATACAGATGCCAGTACTTGCGGAAGCCGCTCTTCGGCTGCGAGGCGGCTGACGAACTGCCCACGGCGGTCGGTGGCTTGTCCAGTGCGGTGGCCATCAGTAGCTCACCCCCAGGTGGTCCGCGATGCGCCGGCACTTCCTCATGGCGTCACTCCAGGCCTTCTTCGGGTCCTTGCCGAGGACGCCTACGTTCTTGATCTCGTCCTTGATGGGCTGCCCGAGCGCGATGTCGAACGGGCTGTTGTAGGCGACCGTGATCTTCTGTGCCGCCGGACCGAAGACGTCCGTCGTGATCTGGCCCCCGAAGAACGGGTCGGGCGCCCGCAGTTGCTTCAGGGCGTACGACGCCGGAGTGGAGGGGAAGAGACCCGCGTCGACGTAACCCGAGGCCTGGTTGGCCGCGTTGAGCATCCACGCGATGATCTCGAAGGCCCGCTCCGGCTCCCGGCACGCCTTGGTGATCGACAGGAACGAGCCGCCGTTGTTGGAGGGCCGCACCGGCATGTCGGCAATCCGCCACTTGCCCTTGGTCTTCGGGTTGCCGTTCTTGATGTCGTACGTCGCCCAGGAAGCGCCGAGTTGGCTGGGGAGCTTGCCGTCGTCCACGGCGGAGATCTGGTCAGGGGTACCACTGACGAAGTCGGAGACGATCCTGCGCTGCTTGGCCTCCACGGCCAGTGCCCAGGCGTGCCGGACATGCTCCTGGTCGCCGATGAAGTGCCGGTTCTTGTCGACGTACCGCTTGCTGCCCTGGTTCACCACGTTCTCAAGGACACTGTTGACGTCCGTGACCAGGGAGGTTCCGGGAATCCGCTTCCTGAGCTGCTCGCCCGCCGCGAAGAACTTCTCCCAGGTGTTCAACTCCTGGGAGACGTCGGCCGGTTCGTACGGCAGCCCGGCCTTGCGGAACACGGCGTACTGGTAGAAGTGCGCCACCGGACCGCAGTCGATGGGGAAGCCGACCATCGTGCCGTCGTCGGCGATGCCCTGCTCCCACTTCCATGCCAGGTACTGGCTCTTGTACTTGTCCGCGCCGAGTGTCCTGAGGTCCACGAACTGGTCGGCGTTGGGCAGATAGGACGCCATGTCCTCGCCCTTGAGGCCGGCGATGTCGGGGATGTGGGCCCGGCCGGCCATCGTGGTGATCAGCTTCGACCGGTAGTAGCCGCCGATCTTGATCGCCTGGAGGTCGACCGTGGAGTCGTAACGCGCCTTGGCGTTCTTGACGACCGTGTCGCCGAGGCCGCCGTCCCAGTACCACAGGACCATGTTCCGGCCGGTGGAACCGGTCGGTACGGCGCAGCCGGACGCCAGGCCGCCGAGCGCCGTGGCGGCCGTACCGGCCAGGCCAGCACGGAGCAGGCCTCTTCGTGAGAGCCGCACAGCTCCCACCGCCTTTCGGATCTGTTCGATCTGTTCGGGTCGTGCATACGAGGTGCTGAAGTGGGGGGAATTGCAGGGGACTTGCCGGGTGCTGCTTGCGAGGTGGTGGGGGGTTACTGCCGTGCGGGGGGAGTGACGGGCGCGTAGGCGACGGGAGGGCCGGGGTCCGCCGGGATCCTGTCGACGAGGAAGCCGTATGCACGCCGCAGTTCGGGATCGCGGACTGTATGCAGCCAACGGTCGACGCCGTACCAGCCCGGAGCCGCCAGCGCGCCGCTGGGATGCTGGACGGACAGCCCGGCCGCGAGCACCGCGAACCGCAGCCGTTCCTCCAGCGGCCAGCCGCCGAGCGAGGCCGCGACGAAGCTCGCGCCGAACACGTCACCGGCGCCCGTCGCGTCCAGGACGTCCACGGCCAGGGCCGGGACCTCCGCGTACTCGCCGGTCGTCTGGTCGACGGCGATCGCCCCGTCGCCGCCCCGCGTGATCACCGCGACCGGCACCAGTTCGGTGAGGGTGCCGAGCGCCGCGACCGCGCTGTCGGTGCGGGTGTATGCCATCGCCTCGGCCTCGTTGGGGAGGAAGGCGTGGCACAGGGTGAGCTGGTCCAGGAGGTCCGTGGACCACTGCTGGGTGGGGTCCCAGCCGACATCGGCGTAGATCTGCGTGCCGTTCGCGGACGCCTTCGCGAGCCAGGCGCGCGGTTCGGCCTCGATGTGCACCAGCGCCGTCCGCGCCTCGGGCGGGTCGCCCATCAGCACGTCCTGCGAGAACGGCGGTTCCTGGCCGTGGGTGACCAGCGCCCGGTCGTTGCCGTGGGCGAGCGAGACGGTGACGGGGGTGTGCCAGCCGTTCGCGGTGCGGGACAGGGAGAGGTCGACGCCCTCCTGGCCGGCGAGGATCTCGTGGCAGTACGCGCCGTAGAAGTCGTCGCCGAAGACCGTGGCCAGGGAGGTCTTCAGACCGAAGCGGGACGCGGCGACCGCGAGGTTCGCGATGCCGCCGGGGCCGCAGCCCATGCCGGACGTCCAGATCTCCTCGCCCGGCGTCGGCGGCTGCCCCAGACCCGTGAGGACGAGGTCGTAGAAGAGCAGCCCGGTCAGCAGCACATCGGGCCGGGGGTCGTCCACGCGCGCATCCTCTCGTCGGCACGTCGTCTGGAGAGTTCGTCAAAACTCTTCATTTCGGTGACCGGAATCGTGCGCTGCTCGACGAGATTGGTCAATACCCAAGCAGAACTGAGCATAGAAATGATTGAAGATGACGAGTAGTGTTCGCGGCGTGCTGGCAGAACGACGACATCAACTCATCCTGCGGGCCCTGCGCTCCGGGGGCCCCGCGGCCGTGACCGATCTCTCCGAGCAGCTGGGTGTGAGCCCCGCCACCATCAGGCGTGACCTGCTCAAACTGGAGGAGGACGGGCTGCTCACCCGGGTCCACGGCGGTGCCGTGGCCGACGAGGGCGACCAGCCCTTCGCCGAGGTCGCCGAGGTGCGGGTGGCCGAGAAGGACGCGATAGCCGCGCACGCCGCCGCCATGGTGGCCGACGGCCAGTCCGTCCTCCTCGACATCGGCACCACCGCCTACCGGCTCGCCCGGCAACTGCACGGCCGCCGCCTCACCGTGATCACCAGCAACCTGGTCGTCTACGAGGAGCTGGCCGACGACGAGGGCATCGAACTGGTGCTGCTCGGCGGCATGGTCCGGCGCGAGTACCGCTCCCTGGTGGGCTTCCTCACCGAGGACAACCTGCGCCAGCTGCACGCCGACTGGCTCTTCCTCGGCACCAGCGGTGTGCGGCCCGGCGGACAGGTGATGGACACGACGGTCGTCGAGGTGCCGGTCAAACGGGCCATGATCAAGGCCGGCGAGAAGGTCGTCCTGCTCGCCGACGCGCAGAAGTTCCCGGGTACGGGCATGGCGAAGGTGTGCGGTCCCGAGGACCTCGACGCGGTCGTGACGAACGCCCCGGTCGATCCGGCGACCCGCTCCTCCCTGGAGGAAGCGGGCGTCGAGGTCGTCGTGGCAGGAAAGGTGAAAGCGTGAAGCTGACGATTCTGGGCGGCGGCGGATTCCGCGTGCCGCTCGTGTACGGGGCACTGCTGACGGACCGCGGCGAGGGCCGGGTCACCGAAGTGGTGCTGCACGACCTCGACGACAGTCGACTGTATGCGGTCGCCCGCGTACTGGCCGAACAGGCCGCAACCGTCCCCGACGCCCCCAAGGTCACCGCCACCACCGACCTCGACGAGGCCCTGCGGGGCGCCGACTTCATCTTCTCCGCGATCCGCGTCGGCGGCCTGGAGGGCCGCGCCAACGACGAGCGCGTGGCACTGGCGGAAGGCGTCCTCGGCCAGGAGACGGTCGGCGCCGGCGGTATTGCCTATGGTCTACGAACCGTCCCCGTAGCCGTCGACATCGCGCAGCGCGTGGCCCGCCTCGCCCCCGACGCCTGGGTCATCAACTTCACCAACCCCGCGGGCCTGGTCACCGAGGCCATGTCCCGCCACCTCGGCGACCGCGTCATCGGCATCTGCGACTCCCCGGTCGGCCTCGGCCGCCGTATCGCCAAGGTGCTCGGCGCCAACCCGCGCGAGGCCTTCATCGACTACGTCGGCCTCAACCACCTCGGCTGGGTACGCGGCCTGCGCGTCGCCGGCCGCGACGAACTCCCGCGCCTGCTCGCCGACCCCGACCTGCTCGGCTCCTTCGAGGAGGGCAAGCTCTTCGGCACCGACTGGCTCCAGTCGCTCGGCGCCATTCCGAACGAGTACCTGCACTACTACTACTTCAACCGCGAGACCGTGCGCGCCTACAGCGAGGTCGAGCGGACCCGCGGCGCGTTCCTGCGCGACCAACAGGCCCAGTTCTACGACGAGATGAAGCGCCCGGACGCCTCCGCGCTGACCGCCTGGGACCGCACCCGCGCCGAGCGCGAGGCGACCTACATGTCCGAGAACCGGGAGACGGCCGGCGCCGGCGAACGCGACGCCGACGACCTCTCCGGCGGCTACGAGAAGGTCGCCCTCGCCCTGATGCGGGCCATCGCCCGCGACGAGCGCACCACCCTGATCCTCAACGTCCGCAACCAGGGCGCGCTGTCGGTCCTCGACACGGACGCCGTCATCGAGGTGCCGTGCCTGGTCGACGCCAACGGCGCCCACCCCGTCGCCGTCGACCCGCTGCCCGACCATGCCACCGGCCTGGTCTGCGCGGTCAAGGGCGTCGAGCGCGAGGTCCTCGCGGCGGCCGAGAACGGCTCCCGTACGACGGCGGTGAAGGCCTTCGCGCTGCATCCGCTGGTCGACTCCGTGAATGTCGCGCGCCGCCTGGTCGAGGGCTACACCGAGGTCCACCCGGGTCTGGCGTACCTTAAGTAGGCACCGCCCGGTAAGCGCTTTCCCCGAGATCTCGGCAGCGAGTTCTCACCAGCTCCCCAAGCTCTCAACAGCTCAGCTCCCTGGTTCCCTGGAGACCTCCCATGCACGACGAACGCAGCCGGATCGAGGAGCGCGTCCAGCGCGCCCACGACCAGCGGATCAAGCCCGCGATCTACGCGGCCACCGCGCCCTTCACGGTCGAGGCCTGGCAGGCCCCCGGCGAGCCGGTCTCCTTCGAGGAGGCCGCGGCGGCGCCGTACAAGCCGTTCGCGATGGACACCCCGTGGGGTCCGCCCTGGGGCACCACCTGGTTCCGGATGCGCGGACAGGTGCCCGCGGAGTGGGCCGGGAAGCGCGTCGAGGCCGTCATCGACCTCGGCTTCACGGGCGACTGGCCGGGCAACCAGGCCGAAGCGCTGGTCCACCTCGTGGACGGGACGCCGCTGAAGGCGGTCAACCCGCTCAACCAGTACGTCGCGATCGCCAACCCGGCGGAGGGCGGCGAGGTGATCGACTACCTGGTCGAGGCGGCCTCCAACCCCGACATTCTCGCGAACAACTTCGCGGAGCCGACCCCGCTCGGTGATGTACTGACGGCGGGCGACCGTCCACTGTATACATTCCGCCGCGCCGACCTCGCCGTCCTCGACGAGGAGGTCTTCCACCTCGACCTCGACGTCCAGGTGCTGCGCGAACTGATGCTGGAACTCGGCGAGCACGACCCCCGCCGTCACGAGATCATGCACGCCCTGGACCGGGCCATGGACCTCCTCGACCTCGACGACGTCTCCGGTACGGCCGCCGACGTACGGGCCGCGCTCAAGCCCGTGCTGTCCAAGCCCGCCAACGCCAGCGCGCACATCGTCTCCGGTGTCGGACACGCGCACATCGACTCCGCGTGGCTGTGGCCGATCCGCGAGACCAAGCGCAAGACGTCCCGCACCTTCTCGAACGTGACGTCGCTCGCCGACGAGTACGAGGACTTCATCTTCGCCTGCTCGCAGGCCCAGCAGTACGAGTGGGTGCGCGACAACTACCCGCAGGTGTGGGCCCGCATCCAGGAGTCCGTCAAGCGCGGCCAGTGGGCGCCGGTCGGCGGCATGTGGGTCGAGTCCGACGGCAACCTGCCCGGCGGCGAGGCCATCGCCCGCCAACTCATCCACGGCAAGCGGTTCTTCATCGAGCACTTCGGCGTCGAGACCAAGGGCGTCTGGCTGCCGGACTCCTTCGGCTACAACGCGGCCTACCCGCAGCTCGCCAAGCTCGCCGGCAACGAGTGGTTCCTCACCCAGAAGATCTCCTGGAACCAGACCAACAAGTTCCCCCACCACACCTTCTGGTGGGAGGGCATCGACGGCACCCGCATCTTCACCCACTTCCCGCCGGTCGACACCTACAACGCCCGCTTCAGCGGCGAGGAGATGTCCCGCGCGGTCCGCAACTACCAGGAGAAGGGCAACGCCACCCGCTCCCTGGCCCCCTTCGGCTGGGGCGACGGCGGTGGCGGCCCCACCCGCGAGATCATGGAACGGGCGCGCAGGCTCGCCGACCTGGAGGGCTCGCCGAAGGTCGTCGTCGAGCACCCCGACGAGTTCTTCGCCAAGGCCCGCGCCGAGTACCCCGACGCCCCCGTCTGGGTCGGCGAGCTGTACCTCGAACTCCACCGCGCCACCTACACCTCCCAGGCCCGCACCAAGCAGGGCAACCGGCGCAGCGAACACCGCCTCCGCGAGGCCGAGTTGTGGGCGACCACGGCCGCGCTGCACGTACCGGGCTACGCCTACCCGTACGAGAAGCTGGACCGGCTGTGGAAGACGGTGCTGCTGCACCAGTTCCACGACATCCTGCCGGGCTCCTCGATCGCCTGGGTGCACCGCGAGGCGGAGGCCGAATACGCGCGCGTGGCAACGGAGTTGGAGGAGCTGACGACGGCGGCCGTGGCCGCGCTGGGCGGCGGCGGTACCACCGTCTTCAACACCAGCCCCTACGACCGCGCCGAGGTCATCCGCACGGCGACCGGTGTGCCGATGTACGCGACGGTTCCCGCGAGCGGCAGCGCCCCGCTGGCCGCCGAGTACGTCCCGCAGGCGGTGACCGTCACCGACCGCGTCCTCGACAACGGCATCGTCCGCGTCGAACTCGCCGACGACGGCACCCTCGCCTCCGTGCGCGACCTGCGCCACGGCGGCCGTGAAGTCCTCGCCGACCAGGGCAACTTGCTCCGTCTGCACACCGACCTCCCGAACTACTGGGACGCCTGGGACGTCGACAAGCACTACAAGAACCGCTTCACCGACCTCCTCGACGCCGACTCCATCACCGTCGTCGACCAGGACCCGCTGCTCGGCTCGATCCGCGTCGAGCGGTCCTTCGGCAAGGGGTCGAAGATCGTGCAGACGATCACCGTCCGCGCGGGCAGCGCCCGCATCGACTTCGAGACCGACATCGACTGGCACGAGGCCGAGAAGTTCCTCAAGGCCGGCTTCCCCGTGGACATCCGGGCGGCGCACTCCTCCGCGGAGATCCAGTTCGGCCACATCCAGCGGCCCACGCACACCAACACCAGCTGGGAGGCGGCCCGTTTCGAGGTCTCCGGCCACCGCTGGGTGCACCTCGCCGAGCCCGGCTACGGCGTCGCCGTCATCAACGACTCGACGTACGGCCACGACGTCTCCCGCACCGTCCGCGAGGACGGCGGTACGACGACCACGGTCCGCCTCAGCCTGGTGCGCGCCCCGCGCATCCCGGACCCGGGCGCCGACCAGGGCAGGCACCGCTTCGTCTACTCGCTGCTGCCCGGCGCGAGCATCGAGGACGCGGTCGCCGAGGGCTACGCCCTCAACCTCCCGCTGCGGGTGGCCGATTCGGGCGGAGTCCCGGAACCGGTCGTCTCCGTCGACGGCGACGGCATCACCGTCGAGGCGGTCAAGCTCGCCGACGACGAGTCCGGCGACGTCGTGGTCCGGCTCTACGAGTCGAGCGGCGGTCGCGCCGAGGGCACCCTGCGCACGGGCTTCCCGCTCGCCGGCGCCCGCATCACGGACCTGCTGGAGCGCCCGCTGGAGGAAGAGGTCTCCTTCGACGGCGGCTCGGTCGCCGTCGCCCTGCGGCCCTTCCAGATCCTGACGCTCCGTCTGAAGCGGGCGGACGCGGGCCAGTAGAACCCCGGAGGGCGGTCCCGGTCGTCGCACGCCGGGCCCGCCCTCCGGCATCCCCCAACTGACCTTGTACGCAACAGGAGTTCAGCCGTGCCCATGCAACCGTGGTTCACCGACGCCAAGTTGGGGATCTTCGTCCACTGGGGGATCTACGCCGTCGACGGCGTCCAGGAGTCCTGGTCGTTCTACGACGACATCGTGCCGCACGACCGGTACATGTCCCAGCTCGACCGCTTCACCGGCGCCGAGTACGACCCGCACGCCTGGGCCGACCTGTTCGCCCGCGCCGGAGCCAAGTACGCCGTCCTCACCAGCCGCCACCACGACGGAGTGGCCCTGTGGGACACCGAGTTCGGCGATCTCAACCTCGGCAAGGACTACATAACCGGCTACGCCGACGCGCTCCGCGAGCAGGGCCTCAAGGTCGGCCTCTACTACTCGCACTCCGACTGGAACCACCCCGACTACGCCACCACCCGCAAGCCGGGCCGCCCGCCGGAGCAGGAGGACAACCGGTACTCCGAGTGCTCGGCCGAGGACGAGGATCTGGCGGCCTGGGAGCGGTTCCTCGCCTACCGGGACGGCCAGATACGGGAGTTGGCCTCCCGCTACCGGCCCGACCTGATGTGGTTCGACGGCGAGTGGGACCGCGGCGAGGAGCAGTGGCGCATCAGGGAACTCGCCGCGCTGATCCGCTCGTACTCACCGCATGTCGTCTTCAACGCCCGCATGCTCAGCGAGGGCGACTACGCGACACCGGAACAGGGCGCTCCCATCGAACCCCCGGACGGGCCCTGGGAGTTGTGCCTCACCATCAACGACTCGTGGGGGTATCAGCACCACGACGACAACCACAAGTCGCTGAGCCAGCTGGTGCGTTACTTCACGGAGACGATCGGCGGGGGCGGCAACCTCCTCCTCGACGTCGGTCCTATGGAGGACGGCACCATCCCGCAGCCGCAGGTCGAGCGCCTCGAAGGCCTGGGGGAGTGGATCCGGAAGCACTCCGACGCCGTGTACGGCACTGTCCGCGGCCTTCCGGCCGGGCACCACTACGGGCCGAGCACCCTCTCCGCCGACGGCCGCACCCTCTACCTCACGCTGTTCGACGTCCCACGCGCCGAGATCGGCGTCCGGGGACTGGTCACCCCGGTCCGTAGGGTCACCGTGCTCGGCACCGGCACCGAACTCGCCCACCGCGTGATCGGCGGGCTCCACGAGGCGGTCGGCGTGCTGTGGATCGACCCGCCCGCCGAGGCAGACCTCGACCCGCACGCGACCGTGCTGGCCGTGGAACTCGACGGGGATCTGGAGCTGTATCGCGGCTCGGGCCGCTTCTGAGGCCCTCGCGCGTCTCGGGGTGCGGACGAGTTCCCATCAAGAATTAAGGAAGCGGTAAGCGGGCAGGTCAGCGGCTCTTTTCGGTCGATTCCGGCCCGCGCTGTTCGACTCCGGGACACCTGGAATTCGCCTGTCCCCTCTGGGATCCGAGGGGAACGGCGAGAGAAAGGTGTCAGCATGCGAGACCCGCGGATGTCCGCGATCGGCAAGGGGCTGCGGCGGCGGGGGAGGCTGATGGCGCAGGCGGTCAGCCCGCCGCGCCGCCACCTCGACGCGATGCCCGCGCCCCGGTCGGCCACCGACGGCTACACCGCGCCGCGTGCCCCGCGACTGGTGGACTCGCCGGTGTTCGTGCTGTCGTCCGTGCGCTCCGGGTCCACGCTGCTGCGGGTGCTGATGAACAGTCACAGCCGGATCCGCGCCCCGCACGAGATGCATCTGCGCACCCTGCACGTCCATCTGTCCCGTGGGTTCAGCGACGACGCCATGCGGGAACTCGCGCTCGACAAAGAGGAGTTGGAACACGTCCTGTGGGACCGGGTGCTCCACCTCGAACTGCAGCGCAGCGGCAAGGACGTCATCGTCGACAAGACCCCGCCCAACACCCTCATCTGGCCCCGCCTGCACCGATGTTGGCCGCACGCCCGCTACATCCTGCTGCTGCGCCACCCGGGCGCGATCGTCGCCTCGCTCACCGCCCGCCGGGACCATCCGGACCACGAGGCGATCCGCGCCGAAGTCCTGGGCTACGCCGAGAAGTTGGAGGAGGCCCGGCAGCATCTCGACGCCCATGTGATGACGTACGAGGACCTCACCGCCGAACCGGAGAAGTCGACCCGCGGCCTGTGCGAGTACCTCGGTGTGCCCTGGGAGAGCGGGATGCTCGACTACGGCAGTAAGGACCACGGTGTCCACCGGCCGCAGCTCGGCGACTGGAGCAGCACCCTCAGGTCGGGTCGGGTCCAGCCCGCCCGCACCGCCGATCCGGCGACCGAACTGCCGTACAGGCTGAGGGAGTTGGCGCGGACGTGGGGGTACCCGGACGGGGCACCCCCACGCTGACGCTCAGCCGGTGAAGCCGGCCGTGATGGACGTGAACTGCCAGGTGTTCTGGCTGATGCCGGAGCAGTTGCTCACCACTCCGCCACCGGCGCACCCGCGGTCACGGTTGACCGACCAGAACGCGAGCCGTGCGATGTGGTGCGAGTTCGACCAGTCCTTGATCGAGGTCCAGATCGCCGGGGTGGTGGTCTCCGACTGGTCGGAGAGACCGTTCATGCCGGAGATCCCGATGTGCGAGTAGGCCGTCGCGTCGTCCCACCCGAAGGTGGACTTCAGCTTGGTCTTCAGGCCCTCGGCCGCGGCGACCGTGTTGCCGTACATGTCGGCGCCGCCGCCGAAGTCGAACGGCATGATGGTGAAGACGTCGATGTTGGCGTTGAGCGACTGCGCCTGCTCGATCAGGCGGTTGCCGTAGTACGTCGGGCCGGTGGTCGAGGTGCCGAAGGTGACGATCGTCCGCAGGCCGGGGTTGTTGGCCTTGACGGTCTTCAGCGCGGTCAGGATCTTCGCCTGGACGGCCTCGTTCTCGAACTCGTCCGTGTTCTCGATGTCCATGTCGATCGCCTTGAGGCCGTAGGCGTCGATCACCTTCTGCAGCGCCCCGGCGAGCGCGCTCGCGGAGGAGCAGTTGGCGCCGAGCTTGCTGCCCTGCCAGCCGCCGAACGACGGCACGATGTCACCGCCGGCCGCGCGGATCTGGTTGATGGCGGTCTGGTCGACGCCACCGGTCAGGGCCCGGCTGCCGTCCCAGGCGGGGGTGCAGCCGCCGGAGTCCAGCACGAACGCCATCGTGAACCACTTGATGCCGGTCGCGCTCATCACCGTGCTCGGGCTCGGGGGATCGCCCCAGCCCTCGTACAGATAGGGCGCGGCCTGCGTGAACCCGGTGCCGCCGCCGGTGCCGGCACTCGTCGTGACGCTCACCGCGTTGGACGCCGCGGAGGAGTTCCCGGCCGCGTCCCGCGCCTTCACGGTGAACGTGTAGGCGGTGCTGGCCGAGAGCCCGCTGACCGTGGCGCTCGTACCGGAGACGCTGAGGACCTGGTTCGCGCCGCTGTAGATGTCGTACGCCGTGACACCCACGTTGTCCGTCGAGGCGCCCCATGACAGAGACACGCTGGAGGACGTCTTGCCCGTGGAGGTCAGTCCGGTCGGCGCGGTCGGCGCCTGGGTGTCGCCACCGCCACCGCCGCCGGGACCGTCGAGGCTGATGTCGTCCGCGTAGTAGGTGCCCTGCGCGTACCAGCCGTGGACGTAGATGGTGGCGCTGGTCTGCGAGGCGCCGGTGGTGAACGACGTCGTCAACTGCGCGTACGCCGACGGGGACGAAGTCCACGTCGAGGAACCGCCGTTGACACCGAGGTAGACGTAACTGCCGCGCACCCAGCCGCTGAGCGAGTACGCCGTGTTCGGTTGCACGGCGACCGTCTGGGAGCACTGTGCGGTGTCGCTCGAACTCACCGCGCCCGCAAGGGCCTTGGAGCCGCCGTGCACCGGCGAGGAGACCACCGAGCCGAGGTTTCCGGTGCAGGACCAGGGGGACAGGGAACCCGACTCGAAGCCGGGGTTGGTCAGGACGTTGGCCGCCTGCGCGGTACCGGGCAGCGCGATGGCCCCGGCCATGGCCAGGGCTGCGGTGCCGAGCAGAGCGAGGAGGCGACGTCTGGAACGTCTGAGTGTGTCGCGCACGCGATCTCCCTGAAGGAATGGGGGTGTTCGGGAGTGCTGGAAGGTGCGCAACCAATTTGGTCTGGACCAATCACGGTGTCAAGACGCTGCTCCATGATTGGCCCAGACCGGTATGAAGTTGTGGTGCGGAGGGGGAAACGGGAGACCCGGGAGGCCTAGGCGCGGGCCGCTGCCCGGCTGCCCAACTCCGGTGCCCGGGCGCTCTCCGGCTCCGCCTCGGTCTGCGCGGGCACCGTCGGGAGCAGGGGCTCCGACTCCTCCGCGCGCTGGTGCGGGAGCGTCACGGGACGCAGCTGACGGGGGCCCGAGACCACCGCGTAGTCCGCGCCCAGGAACGGCGGCTCCATCGTGCCCGGGTCCTCGCCGAGCGCCAACTGCACTGCCGCCCATGGGGCGTTGACCCCGCACAGCGACAGCTGGTGCAGGCCGCCCGCGGGGCGGGTGTTGACGTCCATCAGCACCGGCTTGTCGCCGAACATCCGGAACTGGATGTTGGACAGGTAGTGCAGTCCGAAGCCCTCCGCGATCCGGCGGGCCGGCTCCAGCCACTGCTCGTGCAGGGTGAAACCGCGCCGACGGCCGTTCTTCGTGCGGCCCACCGCGAGCCGGACCAGGTTGTCGGGACCGGTCAGACAGTCCACCGACACCTCCGGCTCCTCCAGACGCGGCATGACCAGCCAGTCGACCTGCTCGTCGGCCTGCTCCAGCGCCTCGACGACCGTGTCGAGCGGGACGTAGGGGCTCGGGAAGCCGTTGAGGTGCATGAGCGAGAAGGGGGCGCGCGTGACCACGCGGAAGCCCACCCCGCCCGCACCGGACGCCGGCTTGAAGCACGCCTTGTGCCCGTCGGCCTCCAACTCCTCTACGGCGGCGACGAGTTCGGGCGCCGTGCGGACCCGCCACCACGGCGGCACGGGTACGCCGATCGCCTGGACCGCCTCGTACGCGATCACCTTGTCGTGGAAGACGGCGACGGCCTCGGGGGTCGGCGCCAGCAGTGCCGTGCCCACCGCCTCGAAGTCCGCGCGGTGCGCCACGATCTCCGACTGGTGCAGTCGGGGCACGAACACGTCGATGCCGCGGCGGGCGCACTGGTCGAGGGCGTACTCGACGTAACCGGCCGGGGACAGGCCCTCGGGCTCCAGGTCGGCGGTGTCGGCCGCGGCCAGTACGGGGGAGTCCGCGTCGCCGTGCGTGGCATGGATCTCGACGGCCCGATCGCTGGGATTTCTCCGCAGCTGATCCATGAAGAACACGTTCTCCGCGTACGTGCGGTTGAGCCAGACGCGTACGCGAGAGACCATGCAGGGCCGTCCTTTCGGGTTCGCGGGCACGGCGGAGCGAGGCCGTGCCCGGCCAGGGTGGTTGGAGGGACACCAAACCGCCCTCGGCGAAGAGGCGTTCGTGGCGGTGGTGTTGGGGCGATCATACGGCTTTCAAGGGGTGCCGCGTGCAACGCCCGTGTTACGGATTTCCCGATCCTGCCCACCCGGCACGTGAACTCCTGCCATGGGGCCGCCCCGGGCACCGTCCGGACCGGCGTCGCCGCGGCCTCGCCGTCTTGTCGCGGAACGGCGGGATGTGATCTCGTGGCCTCATTCGTGCGCGCGGAGGCGGAGGGGGCGAGAGGTGGAGCCGACGGCCGGCGGTGCCGGACAGCTGCTGGCCATCAGCGACCTGCACATCGGGTACGCCGAGAACCGCGCCCTCGTCGAGAACATGCGGCCCGGCACGGACGAGGACTGGCTGATCGTGGCCGGTGACATCGCCGAGACCGTGGCCGACATCCGCTGGGTCCTCGAACTCCTCGCCGGCCGCTTCCGCAAGGTCCTGTGGTCCCCCGGGAACCACGAACTGTGGACCCACCCCAAGGACCCCGTCACCCTGCGCGGCGTCGCCCGCTACGAACACCTCGTCGCCCTGTGCCGGGAACTCGGCGTCCTCACCCCCGAGGACCCCTACCCGACCTGGGACGGCCCCGGCGGCCCGGTCGTCGTGGCCCCGCTCTTCCTCCTCTACGACTACTCGTTCCTCCCGCCCGGCTGCGCCACCAAGGACGAGGGACTGACGTACGCGCACGGCACCGGCATCGTCTGCAACGACGAGTTCCTGCTGCACCCCGACCCCTACCCCAGCCGCGAGGCCTGGTGCCGGGCCCGCGTCGCCGAGACCGAGCGCAGGCTCACCGGGATCCCCGACACCCTGCCCACGGTCCTGATCAACCACTACCCCTTGGACCGGCACCCCACCGAGGTCCTGTGGTACCCCGAGTTCGCCATGTGGTGCGGCACCACCCTGACCGCCGACTGGCACCGCAGATTCCGCGTGGACACCATGGTCTACGGCCATCTCCACATCCCGCGGACCACCCACCACGAGGGGGTCCGCTTCGAAGAGGTGTCCGTCGGATACCCCCGCGAGTGGCAGAAGCGCCCGGAACCCCCGGGACGACTGCGCCGCATCCTGCCGATGGAGGTCGGAGCCGGTGATCGAGGAGCTGCTCCCGGAGTCCGTGGTGACCGTGGAGACACACGGTGACGAGGGGTTCCAGGACGCCCCGCTGTACCCCGAGGAAGCGGCCCGGGTGGCCCGCGCGGTGCCCAAGCGGCGGCGCGAGTTCACCGCCGTACGGGCCTGCGCCCGGCGCGCCATGGAGAAGCTCGGCGTGCCCCCGCAGCCGATCCTGCCCGGTGCCCACGGCGCGCCGACCTGGCCCGCCGGACTCATCGGCAGCATGACCCACTGCGACGGCTACTGCGCCGCCGCACTGGCCCGCGCCGCCGACCTCGCCTCGCTCGGCATCGACGCCGAACCACATGCCCCGCTCCCCGACGGCGTCCTCCTCGCCGTCTCCCTGCCCGCCGAACAGGAACGGCTGACCCGGCTCACGGCCCAACTGCCCGCCGTCCACTGGGACCGGCTCCTGTTCAGCGCCAAGGAGTCCGTCTACAAGGCCTGGTTCCCCCTCACCGGGAAGTGGCTGGACTTCTCGGAGGCCGACATCGACCTCTTCGCTGACCCCGGCGACGAGGCGCGCGGCGGCCTGCGCGCCCGTCTCCTCGTCCCCGGCCCGGTGGTCGGCGGCGAGCGCCTCGACACCTTCGAGGGCCGCTGGACCGTACGACGGGGACTGGTCGCCACCGCGATCACGGTCCCGCATCCCTGAACCCCCTCACCCTTCCGGGCACCAGTTCTCCAGCAACCCGAAGAACGCCTCCTCGTTGCCCGCGAGTCCGGCGTCCGTCAGGGCCTGGTCCGCCTCGGCCAGCACCGAGGGTGGGACCAGGACAGGGCGTGGGTCGCCCGGGGGGCCGTCGAAGGCGGCTCTGACCGTGTGCAGCAGCCGTAGATAGGCCTGGACGGCGGCGCGCTCGCGGTCGGTCATCACTGCGGTCTGCATAGGACGGCTCTCCCCTGATCGGCGTCGTGCGCCACCGCACAGCGGTGGCACGACTCCAGCTTGCCGCCTGCCACTGACAATCCCGTTTCCCCCGGCCCCGGTTCGCCCGCTTAGCGGAGGCGAAACGTCCCCGAAATCCCCCGTGGAACAGCGGCCCTACGCTGAGAGGAAGGGCTTTGGGCCGTCCGCGGGCGGCCAGGTGAACGGGAGGCGAGTGCGTGGAGGACGTCCCGGCACGGCGCCCGGCGCGCGCCGCACGGCTGCGCCCGGTGGGCGACGAAGAACTCACACTCCAGTACCGCGTCGTGCACGGATACCGCCGTGCCTTCCGCATGGCCGGCTCGGGCCCGGCACTCGTCCTCATCCACGGCATCGGCGACTCCTCGGCCACCTGGGCCGAGCTGATCCCGCAGCTCGCCCGCACCCACACGGTGATCGCCCCCGACCTCCTCGGCCACGGCGCCTCCGACAAACCACGGGCCGACTACTCGGTCGCCGCCTACGCGAACGGCGTGCGCGATCTGCTCACCACCCTCGGCATCGAGTCCGCGACCCTGCTCGGGCACTCGCTGGGCGGGGGAGTGGCGATGCAGTTCGCCTACCAGTTCCCCGAACGCACCGAACGGCTCGTCCTCGTCAGCGCCGGCGGCGTGGGCCGCGAGGTCAACCCCGTGCTGCGGCTCGTCACCCTCCCGGGTTCCCATCTCGCCCTGTCCGCGCTGCGATTGCCCGGTATGCGTCTCCAAGTCGGCCTCGCCGTGGGCCTGATGAGACTCCTCGACACCGACCTCGGCCAGGACGCCCCCGAACTCCTCACCCTTGTCGACGCGTTGCCCGACGAGACCGCCCGCAACGCGTTCATCCGCACCCTGCGCGCGGTCGTCGACTGGCGCGGCCAGGTGGTGACCATGCTCGACCGCTGCTATCTGACCGAGGGCATGCCGACCATGCTGCTGTGGGGCGACCGGGACAGCGTGGTGCCGGTACGGCACGCCCACGGCGCCCACGAGGCCATGCCGGGCAGCCGGCTGGAGATCTTCGAGGGGGCGGGGCACTTCCCGTTCCACACCGACCCGGCCCGATTCCTCGCCCTGGTCACGGAGTTCACCCGCACCACCACCCCGGCCCACTGGAGCCGCGAGCACTGGCGCGACCTCCTGTGCGAGGGCCGGCCCGGTGTCACGGCCCAGGGCGACGCGACGGAACGGGACCTGCGGGAGGCGAGCGAACGCAGCGCGACCTGACGCTCCGTCAATTCCCTTTCCCGCGGCCCCGGATCACGACTCGGGACGCTTCACGCTCTCCAGGAGCATGTCCAGCCACTCGGCGACCTTGTCGCGGTGCTGGTCGGTCGGCAACTGCGCGGCACGCCAGGCGATTCCGCGCACCCCGTGGTCCTGCAGCAGCCGCTCCAGCGGGTCCCCCGCGGTCTCGGCCGCCGCCCGCTCACGGTCGGCGAGCTTCTGCAGCAGCTCCTGCTCGGTGCGCTGCAGGGCGCCCGCGAGGGCCTCGGGGTCCTCGGCGGTGAGGAATCCGGCGTGCACGCGGAAGAAGCGCTGGAGCGCGTCGCAGTGCTCCATGGTGGGACGCCGGTCGCCGTTGATGAGCGCACCCGCCTGCTGACGGGACATGCCGGCGCCGTCGGCGATCTCCTGCTGGGTGTACTTGCGCCCGTTGGGCTTGAGCCTCGTGCGGCGCAGCAGGTCGAGGCGTTGCAGGAACCGGGCCTGCACATCGGGCTCGCCCGCGGGACAACCGCTCAGCAGGGCCCTGACCACGGGGTCCGGGACACCGGAGGCCACGGAGAGCCGGCCCACGTGGAAGACCTCGGCCTGCGGAACGTCGAGCCGCTCGGCAAGCGCGGTGACGCGGTCGACGACGGCGGGCAGCACGGCATTGGCCGTCGTGCCCGGTACCTCGAAGCCATCCGACACCGACAGATCTCCTATGTCTCTCACAGGCTTCTCACAAACGGTGGCCGTGAACATCCCGGAGGGTAGCGGTTCGTTCGAACTCGCATCCAGGTCTCGCCACAACTGTGGCCAATTTCAGCCGTCAACCATCATGAAATGCCACGATAGTTGACACGACAAGAGTCGGGGCAGCAGGATCAGGGCGCCGCGAGAAGGCCGCATAGGCAAGAGGGGTGACCTCCCGATGGCGTATCAGGCAGGTGGGCAGCGGTCCGCGCCGCGGCCCGCCCCCGAGAGTCCCGAGGCCCAGGCGTATCTGCTGGACTACGCCACGCTGTTGGAGGCCGTCCCCTTTCCCTCCGTCGTCATGGACCACCGCTGGGACGTGGTGTTGACCAACGGCGCGTTCAAGTCACTTTTCCGGGCGGTCGGTTCGCATCCGACGGCCATGCCGGGCGACAACTTCCTCCGGTTCGTACTCTTCCACCCCGACGCGAGCACGGTTCTCGGTGAGCACGAGTCGAGTTGGTGCCTGCCGATGCTGGCCCACTTCGCCTCCGTGGTGGAGACCCACGGTCACGACCACGGTCTGCAGGCCATCCGCCGTGACATCGCCCAGGACCCGATCATGGAGGCCGCCTACCGGCAGGGCCTGCCGCACTGGATCCGCGCGGTGGGCGAGGAGGCCGTGGAGCACGACGGCGCGGTCCGTCCCGTGCTGCACCCCGACCCGCGTTGGGGTGCCACGGACTGCCGGGTCGTCGGCGAGACCCCCAAGACCCTTGAGAACATGGGCTATACGCGTCTGACCCTGGTCCTGCGCGAGGCCCGCCGCACCCCGCCGCCCAGGACGCGCAGGCCGGTTCGCGGCGCGGGACACCTGAGGGTGGTCCCGGCACCCGAGTGAGCGCTGCCCCGACTCGCTTTCTGGCTACGGGAGTCGGGGTCAGCGCTCGGCGACGACCAGGACCAGTGGCACCCCGTCGCACGGCACCAGCCGCAGCCCTCGCGCATACCCCGCCCGGCCCGCCGCCAGCGCCTCGGCGAAGTCCGGGCCCTTGCTGAGCGAACCGACCAGATGGCGTGGGTCGGTGGACGCGGCGACCCGGCCCCGCGCATTCACCAGCCTTGCGGGACCGGGCAGTTGGCGCAGCATCGGCATCACGGCGGCCTCGAAGTGCCGTAGGTACACGTCCGCCGCGGCCACCCCCGCGAACCGTCCCTCCACATGCACCGGCGCCGACAGGGTGAGGCTGTACTCGTCCGAGCAGAGGTAGTCGACGTACGGTCCGGCGACCGCCCGCTCCCCGGTGTCACGGGGCAGCGCGAACCAGTCCCAGTGCGTGTAGTCGGCGTACGCCGACTGCTCGGGATCGAGGTCGAGCAGCAGCGGCCGGATGCCCCCGTCGGACGTGGTCTGCCACCACTCAAGCCAGGCCGGTACGTCACTCAGCAGCCCCGGCGCGGCGACGAAGCCGACTCCGGACACCAACTCGTGCCGGGCGAGCCGGAGATGGAGACCCGGGCGCAGTGCGGCGAGGTCCACGGTCGCGGGGCGGCGGCCCTGTGCGGCCACCTTGGCGAGCAGCGCCGTCGTGTCGGCGCGGGTCGCGGCCACGGCGTCGAACACGGACTCCAGGGCCGAGCGCACCCCGGCCGCGACGGACTGCTCGGGTGCCGTGGCCGACGGTGCCGTCGCGAGGCTCATGCGTGCCCTCCAGCAGACGGGGAGCGGACGCGGCGACGACTACAGGGCCAGCCGCTCGGCGATCAGCCGCGCCGTCGATTCCTGCACGCACCGCTCGGCCAGCTCCCTGGCTGAATCGTGGGCCCCATCTTGCACGGCCGAGATTACGGAGCGGTGACGGTCTGCGGCTTCTTCACGATATTCGTCGCTGCCGAGCACCAGACACAGCAGCGCCCCGACCTCGGTCTGCAAGGCGACCTGTTCCCGGGTGAGCCGGGCCGACTGCGCGGCGGCGGCCAGCTCGACATGGAACCGGCCGTACACCCGACCGCGCGCCGCCGCGTCCTCGGCGTGCGTCAACTCCTCGGCCGTACGCCGAAGTTGTACGAGATCCTCGGGCTCGGTGCGCTCCGCGGCGAGCCGGGCCGCGGTGCCGGACAGGGCGGCCCAGTGGTCGCCGAGGTCGCGCAGCTCCTCGGTGCTCCAGCCGCGCAGCCGGACCTTCAGCCGCTCCTCGCCGGGGACCTCGGGCAGGGACACGAAACTGCCGCCGCCGCGCCCGCGCCGGGTGGTGACCAGCCCCTGCTGGCGCAGCGCCATCAGCGCCTCCCGCAGGGTCACCGTGGACACCCCGAGCTGCCCGGCGAGCTCGCTCTCGCCCGGCAGCTGCTCACCGTCGGCGAGCAGTCCGAGTTCGATGGCGTCCCCGAGCCGGCTGACGACGGCGTCGACCCGCGCTCGGTTGTCGACCGGGGCGAAGACGGCTTTTCGGGCGCCGCCGTTGAGGTGCTGCTGCTGGTTCACGGCCACCACCTTGCATGTTGACTCAAGCTTTACCCTAAGGGGGCCTTGAGCTTTGAACTATGACTTCATATGTTTCCGTACAACGTCACAGAGCACCAGAAAGGTTCCCGCCCATGGAGGGGATTGCGATCCGGCTGCGGGATCTGCGGAAGTCGTTCGGCGAGACGACCGCCGTGGCCGGCGTCGACCTGGAGATCAGGGACGGCGAGTTCTTCTCGATGCTCGGCCCGTCCGGCTCGGGCAAGACGACCGTGCTCCGCATGATCGCCGGCTTCGAGAGCCCCACCGGCGGCACCATCGAACTCGCCGGCCAGGACGTCACCGGCCTCGCCCCCTTCGAACGGGACGTCCACACCGTCTTCCAGGACTACGCCCTCTTCCCGCACATGACCGTCGAGCAGAACGTCGCCTACGGCCTCAAAGTCCGCAAGGTCCCCAAGGCCGAACGACTGCTCCGCGCCCGAACAGCCCTCTCCGAAGTACGACTTGAGGGCTACGGCGCCCGCCGCCCCGCCCAGCTCTCCGGCGGCCAGCGGCAACGCGTCGCCCTCGCCCGCGCCCTCGTCGGCCGCCCCCGTCTGCTGCTGCTCGACGAACCGCTCGGCGCCCTCGACCTGAAACTGCGCGAACAGATGCAGGTCGAACTCAAGGCGCTCCAGCGGGAGGTGGGCATCACCTTCGTCTTCGTCACCCACGACCAGGAGGAGGCCCTGACGATGAGCGACCGCATCGCCGTCTTCGACCAGGGCCGCATCCAGCAGGTCGGCACCCCCGCCGAGGTCTACGAGCGTCCCGCGACGCCGTTCGTCGCGTCCTTCGTCGGCACCTCCAACCTGCTGGCGGGCGAGGCGGCCGAGCGGATCGTCGGCACCACCGGCACGTACAGCATCCGGCCCGAGAAGATCCGGGTCCTCAAGGACTCCGACGGGACCGGCGAACCGGACCACCAGAGTGCCGCCGGCACCGTCGCCGAGGTCGTCTACCTCGGGGACTCCACCCGCTTCCTCGTCGACCTCGACGCCGGCGGCCGGCTCACCGCCCTCCAGCAGAACCTGGAGACCTCCGCCGAGGACGTGGCCGCCTACCGCGGCAGCCGGGTGCGATTGCAATGGCACCGGCGCCACACGGTGCACGTCCCCGACCCCCGCTGACCCGCTCGCTCCCTCCCCCCCCCGTCCCTTCGCCGATCCGCTCGCTCACCCATCTCCTCCACCCATGGAGAACGCCGTGCGTCTCACCCGAACCCTCCAGGTGACGGCCTGTGCCGCCGTCCTGCTCGCCGCCACCGCCTGCGGCTCCTCCGACAGCAGTTCATCGGGCGGCGGCCTCAACCCCCCTGACCTCAAAGCCCAGTCGGAGCTCGGCAAGAGCGAGGGCGAGGTCAATCTGATCGCCTGGGCCGGCTATGTCGAGGACGGCTCCAACGACCCCAAGGTGAACTGGGTCAGCGACTTCGAGAAGCAGACCGGCTGCAAGGTCAACTCCAAGGTCGCCGCCAGCTCCGACGAGATGGTCAAGCTGATGAAGACCGGCGAGTACGACGCCGTCTCCGCCTCCGGCGACGCCTCCCTGCGCCTCATAGCCTCCGGCGACGCCGCCCCCGTCAACACGAGCCTGGTCCCCAACTACAAAGATATTTTCCCGGACTTGAAGCTCCAGGCCTGGAACTCGGTCAAGGGCAAGGCCTACGGCATCCCGCACGGCCGCGGCGCCAACCTGCTGATGTACAACACCCAGAAGGTCACGCCCGCCCCGACCTCCTGGGCCGCGGTCTTCGACGACGCCTCGAAGTACAAGGGTCATGTCACCGCGTACGACTCGCCGATCTACATCGCCGACGCGGCCCTCTATCTCAAGGCCACCAAGCCCGAGTTGAAGATCAAGGACCCCTACGCGCTCGACCAGGCCCAGTTCGACGCCGCCGTCGCCCTGCTGAAGAAGCAGAACGCGGACATCGGCGAGTACTGGAGCGACTACCTCAAGGAGATCTCCGCCTTCAAGAGCGGTGACTCCGTCGTCGGCACCACCTGGCAGGTCATCGCCAACCTCGCCACCGACGACGGTGCCGAGGTCAAGGCCTTCGTGCCCAAGGAGGGTTCGACCGGCTGGTCCGACACCTGGATGATCTCCGCCAAGGCCAAGCACCCCAACTGCGCCTACCAGTGGCTCAATTGGATCGTCTCCCCGAAGGTCAACGCCCAGGTCGCCGAGTACTTCGGCGAGGCCCCCGCCAACGCCAAGGCCTGCGAGGAGACCAGCGACAAGAACTTCTGCACCACCTACCACGCCGCCGACACCGCGTACTGGAAGAACATCGCCTTCTGGAACACGCCCATCGAGCAGTGCCTCGACGGCCGAACGGACGTCAAGTGCGTGCCGTACGCCAAGTGGGTACAGGCCTGGACCGAGATCAAGGGCTGACACATGTCCCTGCTCAACCGGACCGCGGGGGCGCTGTACCGGCGCCCCCGGCTACGGCTCTCCCTGCTCCTCACCGCACCGCTGCTCTGGCTCGCCGTGCTCTATCTCGGCTCGCTGAGCGTGCTGTTCGTCTCCGCGTTCTGGACGACGGACTCCTTCACCTCCGAGGTGGTGAAGGTCTGGTCGACCGACAACTTCCACGAGCTGTTCACAGTGCCCGTGTACCGGCAGGTCATCCTGCGCAGCATCGGCGTCGCACTCTCGGTCACGGTCCTGTGCGCGGTGATCGCGTTCCCGCTCGCCTTCTACACGGCCCGCGTTGCCAAGCCCAGCCGGCGCCCGCTGCTCGTCGTCGCCATCCTCACCCCGCTGTGGGCCAGTTACCTGGTCAAGGTGTACGCGTGGCGGCTCATCCTGTCCCAAGGCGGCCTGGCCGACTGGATGTTGAAGCCGTTCGGGCTGAGCGGCCCCGGCTTCGGACTCCCCGCCGCAGTCCTCACCCTCACGTACCTCTGGCTGCCGTACATGGTGCTCCCGATCCACACCGCGCTGGAGCAGCTGCCCGCCAACCTCCTTGACGCGTCGGCGGACTTGGGCGCGCGGGCCGGGCGGACCTTCCGGTCCGTCGTGCTGCCGATGGTGGTGCCGTCCGTCGCCGCCGGGTCGATCTTCACCTTCTCGCTCAGCCTCGGCGACTACATCACCGTGCAGATCGTCGGTGGCAAGACCCAGCTCATCGGCAACCTCGTCTACTCCAACATCGAACTCAACCTGCCCATGGCCGCCGCCCTCGGCACCGTTCCCGTCGTCGTCATCGTCGTGTATCTGCTCGCGATGCGCCGCACGGGCGCGTTGAGCAGTCTGTAGAGGAGCCCGTCGTGCAACTCTCCCGTTCCGCGCGCATCGCCCTGCGCGTGGCCGCCGGGTTCGGCTTCGCGGTGATCTACGTCCCGCTCCTGCTCGTCCTCGTCAACTCCCTCAACCCGGACCGCAGCGCGAGCTGGCCGCCCTCCAGCCTGACCCTGCACTGGTGGTCCGTCGCCCGGCAGAACTCCGGCGCCCGCGCGGCACTCTGGGTCTCGGTGAAGGCGGGCCTCGGCGCCACCGCCATCGCCCTGGTGCTCGGTACCCTGATCGCCTTCGCGGTCGCCCGGTACCGCTTCTTCGGCCGCGACGCCATCTCCTTCGTGGTCGTCCTGCCGATCGCACTGCCCGGCATCGTCACCGGCATCGCCCTCAACTCGGCGTTCAGCACGGTACTTGAGCCGCTCGGCGTGGGCCTCGGCCTGTTCACGGTGATCGTCGGACACGCCACCTTCTGCATCGTCGTCGTCTTCAACAACGTCGTCGCCCGCCTCCGGCGCACCTCCGGGTCGTACGAGGAAGCCGCGATGGACCTGGGCGCCGACACCTTCCGCGCCTTCGTCGACGTCACCTTCCCGCTGGTGCGCTCGGCGCTCCTGGCCGGCGGACTGCTCGCGTTCGCGCTGTCCTTCGACGAGATCGTGGTGACCACCTTCACCGCCGGACCCGGCATCGAGACCCTCCCGATCTGGATCTTCAACAACATGACCCGGCCCCAACAGGCGCCGGTCGTCAACGTGGTGGCCGCGGTGCTCGTACTCCTCTCGGTCCTCCCGATCTACGTCGCACAGCGGCTGTCCGCCGACACGGCCACCGCCAGCCGGGTCTGACGCCCTGAACACCTGTTTTCCGGGGCGCCGACCGGTCTAAGCTCTGCGGATGACCTTGGAATGGGAACAGGTAATCGTGCACTCGGAGGATCCGGCGGCCCTGGGCCAGTGGTGGGCCACGGCTCTCGGCTGGGTGGTGGTCCACGCCGACGACGACGAGTTCGAGATCCGTCCGGCGCCGGACCGCCTGCCGGGCATCGACTTCGTACGGCTCGCCGAGAGCAAGAAGTCCAAGAGCCGACTGCACCTCGACTTCAGGCCCGACGACCAGGCCGCCGAGGTGGCCCGTCTGGAGGCCCACGGGGCCCGGCGGGTCGACATCGGCCAGGGCGAGCAGTCGTGGGTCGTCCTGGCGGACCCCGAGGGCAACGAGTTCTGCGTCCTCGGGCAGCGGCGCCAGTAAGCACTCCTGAAGGAGTGGTGTCCCCGGTCCGCCGCGGCCCACCGTCCTCGCGATGACATGTGCGCGGGGACATACTCAGCCAGAGAGGTATGTGACATAGTACTGATGTGAGCAAGCGACTGACCTGCGATGTCGTGGTCGTCGGAGCCGGAGTGGTGGGCGCGGCCTGCGCCCTCTACGCGGCCCGGGCCGGCCTCGACGTCGTCATCGTGGATCGCGGCCCGGTGTCCGGCGGCACGACCGGCGCCGGCGAGGGCAACCTGCTCGTCTCCGACAAGGAACCCGGCCCCGAACTCGACCTCGCCCTCCTCTCCGCCCGCCTGTGGACACAACTCGCCGAGGAACTGGGGGAGTTCATCGAGTACGAGGCCAAAGGCGGCCTCGTCGTGGCCGCCACGCCCAGCGGGCTCACCGCGCTGGAGCGCTTCGCCGGGGAGCAGCGCACCGCCGGAGTCGTCGCCGAACCGGTCGACGCCCAGGCCCTGTACGACCTCGAACCCCGCCTCGCCCCGGACCTCCCGGGCGGCGTGCACTACCCCCAGGACCGCCAGGTGATGCCCGCCCTGGCCGCCGCCCACCTCGTCCGGGCCTCCGGCGCCCGCCTGCTCACCGGCCGCACGGTGACGGCCGTACTCCGCAAGGCCGGTGGAACGGTCCAAGGCGTCCGCACCGCCCAGGGCGACATTCTCGCCCCGACCGTGATCAACGCCGCCGGCACCTGGGGCGGTGAACTCGCCGCCCTCGCAGGCGTCACCCTCCCCGTCCTCCCGCGCCGCGGCTTCGTCCTCGTCACCGAACCGCTCCCGCGCCTGATCCACCACAAGGTGTACGCCGCCGACTACGTGGCCGACGTGGCCAGCGACTCGGCCGCCCTGCAGACCTCACCCGTCGTGGAGGGCACGGCCGCAGGGCCCGTCCTGATCGGTGCCAGCCGCGAACGCGTAGGTTTCGACCGGGAGTTCTCGCTGGCGGTCCTGCGGGCGCTGGCGGCAGGCGCGACCCGCCTGTTTCCGTTCCTGGCCGACGTCCGGGCGATGCGCTCCTACCTCGGCTTCCGCCCCTACCTGCCGGACCACCTCCCCGCCATCGGCCCCGACCCCCGGGCCCCCGGCCTCGTCCACGCCTGCGGGCACGAGGGTGCCGGCATCGGACTCGCCACCGGCACCGGGCACTTGATCGCCCAACTCCTCGGCGGCAAGACCCCCGACCTCGACATGGCACCCTTCCGCCCCGACCGCTTCCAGGACGACGACGAGGAGGCCGAGTGAGATCCGGATCCCCACGAGACCTTGCCGACGCCCACCCGGGACCGGTCTTCACGGTCACCCTGGACGACCGCGAGATCGAGGCAGTCCCCGGCCAGACCGTCGCCGCCGCACTCTGGTCGGCGGGCGTGACGTCCTGGCGCACCACCCGGGTCGGAGGCGCACCACGCGGCGTCTTCTGCGGCATCGGGGTCTGCTACGACTGCCTCGTCACCGTCAACGACCGCCCGAACCAACGGGCGTGCCTGGTGCCATTGCACCCCGGCGACGCCATCCGCACACAGGACGGAACGGGCCACGATGACTGACCGACCTCACCTCGCCGTGATCGGCGCGGGCCCGGCGGGACTCGCCGCCACCGTGGCCGCCGCGGCGCACGGTGTCCGCGTCACGCTGATCGACTCGACGGCGCGGGCGGGCGGCCAGTTCTACCGACAGTCCGCCGCCGAACTGAACGCCCGCCGCCCGCAGGCCCTGCACCACCGGTGGCGGCCGTGGGAACGGCTCCGTGACTCTCTCGCGCGCTACGCAGAGGCAGGCCACACAACACACTTGACGGATCATCATGTCTGGTTCGTGGAGCGCCGGTCGGACCACTTCACCGTGCACGCCCTGGCCGGTCCCGCACAGGAGGATCCGGTCGAGGTACGCGCCGACGCCGTCCTCCTCGCCACCGGCGGCTACGAGAAGGTCCTCCCCTTCCCCGGCTGGACCCTCCCCGGAGTCCTCACCGCGGGTGGCGCGCAGGCCATGCTCAAGGGGTCCCTGGCTGTCTCCGGACGAACCGCCGTGGTCGCAGGGACCGGTCCACTTCTCCTCCCCGTGGCGACCGGCCTCGCCGCGGCCGGAGTCGAAGTGGCCGCGCTCGTCGAGTCCGCCGACCCCAAGGCGTTCCTACGACGGACCCGAGCCCTCGCGGCGCAGCCCGGGAAGGCCGCTGAAGGTGCCCGGTACGCGGCGCAACTCCTGTGCCACCGCGTCAAGTTGCTCACCCGGCACACCGTCGTCGAGGCGCACGGCGACGAGCGGCTGGAGGCGGTGAGCGTCGCCGCGCTCGACACCGACGGGAGGGTCCGTCCCGGTACCGAACGGCGCCTCGTCTGCGACACCCTCGCCGTCGGCCACGGCATGCTCCCGCACACCGACCTCGCCGAGACCCTCGGCTGTCGACTCGAAGGGCTCGCCGTCCACGTCGACGACGAACAGCGCACCGACGTCCCCGGCGTCTGGGCGGCAGGCGAGACCACCGGCATCGGCGGCGCGGACCTCGCTCTCGCTGAGGGGCACATCGCGGGACGCTCGGCCGCCGCCCGCCTGACGGGTGCCGTACCCGAGCCGCGCGAGTGGGTGACGGCCGTCAAGTCCCGTACGCGATTGCGGGAGTTCTTCGCCGCACTCGACGCCGTGTACGCGCCGCCCGCCTGTTGGACCGATCTCATCACCGACGACACCGTCGTGTGCCGCTGCGAAGAGGTCACCGGAGGCGCGATCCGCGAGGCCGTGGCCGGGCTCGGCGCCGGTGACGTGCGCACCGTGAAGCTGCTGACGCGGGCCGGGATGGGCTGGTGCCAGGGGCGGATGTGCGGGCCCGCGGTCGCGGGACTCGCCGGATGCGAACTCACCCCGTCCCGGCGGCCGTTCGCGCGGCCCGTACCGCTCGGTGTGCTGGCGCACGCCGGTGAGGCCGAGGACGACGAGCAGCAATGACATGTCACACCCCATTGAGATGAGGCGCTCCATGACCACCACCCCGAACCGTCCCTGGCGCGGCGTCCTCGTCGCCACCGCGCTCCCGCTGACCGACGAACTCGCCGTCGACTACGACAAGTTCGCCGAGCACTGCGCCTGGCTGGTCGACAACGGCTGCGACGGCGTCGTACCGAACGGCTCGCTCGGCGAGTACCAGGTGCTCACCCCCGAGGAACGGTCCAAAGTCGTCGAGACGGCCGTCGCCGCGATCGGCGGCGCGCGGGTGATGCCCGGGGTCGCCGCCTACGGTTCCGCCGAGTCCCGCCGCTGGGCCGAGCAGGCCCGCGACGCTGGCTGCGCCTCCGTGATGCTGCTGCCGCCCAACGCCTATCGCGCCGACGAGCGTTCGGTCCTCGCGCACTACGCGGAGGTCGCGAAGGCGGGCGTGCCGATAGTGGCGTACAACAACCCCATCGACACCAAGGTCGACCTGGTGCCCGAACTCCTCGCCAAGCTGCACGGCGAGGGGTACATCCACGCCGTCAAGGAGTTCTCCGGCGATGTCCGCCGCGCCTACCAGCTCGCCGAACTCGCCCCGGAACTCGACCTGTTGATCGGCGCCGACGACGTTCTGCTGGAGCTGGCGCTCGCGGGTGCGAAGGGTTGGGTGGCCGGTTACCCGAACGCGCTGCCCGCCGCGAGCGTCGAGCTCTACCACGCGGCCGTCGACGGCGACCTGGCCACCGCGAAGCAGCTGTACGAGCAGTTGCACCCGTTGCTGCGCTGGGACTCCAAGGTCGAGTTCGTGCAGGCCATCAAGCTGTCCATGGACATCGTCGGACGACACGGCGGCCCGGTGCGCCCGCCGCGTGTTCCCCTGCTGCCAGAGCAGGAGGCCGTCGTGCGCGCCGCCACCGAGAAGGCGGTCGCGGCCGGACTCGCGTAAGTACCCTCGCATCGGCACCGATCCACCAGGAGCGTCATGCGCAGCAAACTCGTCCTGCACGCCGTCGACTCGCACACCGAGGGCATGCCGACCCGGGTGATCACGGGCGGCATCGGCGCCATCCCCGGCGCGACGATGAACGAGCGGCGGCTGTACTTCCGCGAACACCGCGACCACATCCGGCAGTTCCTGATGAACGAGCCGCGCGGCCACTCCGCGATGAGCGGCGCGATCCTTCAGCCGCCCACCCGCCCGGACTGCGACTGGGGTGTGGTCTACATCGAGGTCTCCGGCTATCTGCCGATGTGCGGGCACGGCACGATCGGCGTGGCCACCGTGCTCGTTGAGACGGGCATGGTCGAGGTCGTGGAACCGGTCACCACGATCCGCCTCGACACCCCGGCGGGACTGGTCGTCGCCGAGGTCGCGGTCGAGAACGGTGCCGCGAAGAACGTCACCCTCAAGAACGTCCCGTCGTTCTCCGTCGGCCTCGACCGGAAAATCTCACTCGCCGACGGGCGGACCGTGACATACGACATGGCGTACGGCGGCAACTTCTACGCCATCCTGCCGCTGGACCAGTTCGAGATCCCCTTCGACCGGTCCCGCAAGGACGACATCATCAAGGCGGGCCTGTCCCTCATGGAGGCGATCAACGACCGGGACGAGCCCGTCCACCCCGAGGACGCCTCCATTCGCGGTTGCCATCACGTCCACCTGTACGCGCCCGGCGCGACCGCCCGGCTCTCGCGGCACGCGATGGCGATCCACCCCGGCTGGTTCGACCGCTCGCCCTGCGGCACGGGCACCAGCGCCCGCATGGCGCAGCTCCACGCACGCGGCGAACTCCCGCTGCACACCGAGTTCGTGAACGAGTCCTTCATCGGCACCCGGTTCACCGGACGGCTCCTCGGCACCACCGAGGTCGCCGGCGTGCCCGCCGTACTGCCCAGCTTCACCGGCCGGGCCTGGATCACCGGCACCGCGCAGTACTCGCTCGATCCCACCGACCCGTTCCCGGGCGGGTTCATCCTCTAGCCCGGGGATAATGGCGGGTCACGCGTGACATTGCACCACTTGTACACCAGGAGATTCGATGGCCGTCCAGCGCATCGGCGCCCCGCCCACCACCGCACCGGACCTGCCGACGCTGGGCGGGAAGAGCAGTTACCGCGAGCGGGTCGCCGACGCGCTCAGGGCCGCGATGGTCGCGGGGGAGTTGCGGCCCGGCGAGGTGTACTCCGCGCCGACGCTCGCCGCCCGCTTCGGCGTCTCGGCCACACCGGTGCGCGAGGCCATGCTCGACCTCGCCAAGGAGGGACTGGTCGACACCGTCCCGAACAAGGGGTTCCGGGTCACCGCGGTCTCCGAGAAGCAGCTCGACGAGTACACCCACGTCCGCGCCCTGATCGAGATCCCCACGGTGGTGGGGCTGGCCGGGACCGCCGACCCCGTCTCGCTGGAGGCGCTGCGGCCCGCCGCCCGCGAGATCGTTCACGCGGCCGTGGCCGGTGATCTCATCGCGTACGTCGAGGCCGACACCCGCTTCCATCTCGGGCTGCTCGCCCTGGCCGGCAACGCCCATCTCGTCGAGGTCGTCGGTGATCTGCGGGGGCGCTCCCGCCTGTACGGGCTCACCGCCCTCGTCAAGGAGGGGCGCCTGCTGGCCTCGGCCCAGGAGCACCTGGAACTCCTGGACGCGCTGTTGGACCGTGACAAGCGGGCCGTGCGGGAGATTATGACCCGTCACCTGGGACATGTCCGCGGTCTGTGGGCCGCACACGACTGACATCGGGGTCGTGATGCCGTGAACCAGTTCCGGTCAGTTGCCCGATAGCGCAAACCACTTGCGTCACTTGCGCTATTCTTGCGCACATGACGCGACGACTTGCTGAGGTGGCGAAGAAGGTCGGGGTCAGTGAGGCCACGGTCAGCCGGGTACTCAACGGCAAACCCGGAGTCTCCGACTCGACCCGGCAGTCGGTGCTGTCGGCCCTGGACGTCCTCGGCTACGAGCGCCCCACCCAGCTGCGTGGTGAACGCGCGCGACTGGTGGGCCTGGTGCTGCCCGAGCTGCAGAACCCCATCTTCCCCGCCTTCGCCGAGGTGATCGGCGGCGCGCTCGCCCAGCTCGGCCTCACCCCCGTGCTCTGCACCCAGACCAAGGGCGGGGTCTCCGAGGCCGACTATGTGACGCTGCTGCTGCAACAGCAGGTCTCCGGCGTCGTGTTCGCCGGCGGTCTGTACGCCCAGGCGGACGCGCCGCACGATCACTACCGGCTGCTCGCCGAGCGCAACATCCCGGTCGTCCTGCTCAACGCGGCCATCGACCACCTCGGTTTCCCCGCCGTCTCCTGCGACGACGCGGTCGCCGTCGAGCAGGCCTGGCGCCACCTCGCCTCCCTCGGCCACGAGCGCATCGGGCTGGTCCTCGGACCCGCCGACCACATGCCGTCGGCAAGGAAGTTGACCGCCGCGCGAGCCCTGTCCCCGGACCTGCCCGATGAGTTCGTGGCGCGTGCCATCTTCTCCATCGAGGGCGGCCACGCGGCGGCCTCCCGGCTGATCGACCGCGGTGTCACCGGCATCATCTGCGCCAGCGACCCGCTTGCTCTCGGCGCGGTAAGAGCCGCGCGCCGCAAGGGACTTGACGTTCCGTCACAGATTTCCGTCGTCGGTTACGACGACTCCGCGTTCATGAACTGCACCGAGCCCCCGCTGACCACCGTCCGCCAGCCCATCGAGGCCATGGGCCGGGCTGCCGTCGAGCTTCTTAACTCTCAGGTCGGCGGCTCCGTCGTGCCCGCCGAAGAACTCCTCTTCGAACCGGAATTGGTAGTCAGGGGTTCCACCGCGCAAGCCCCGCGCAGCTGACAGGCGCCCTACTGTCGAATAATTACAGATTCTGCGCGACATCTTGCGGAGAGATGTCGGCGGTGCTTGAGTGTGGGCGCCCACCGCTCCTGCCCAGAGGGGTCCACCGATGAGAAGCACCGGGTTCCGCCGTACCTTCGCCGCGATCGGCGTCTGTTCTCTCGCGCTCACCGCCGCCGCCTGCGGGTCCGGCGACGACTCGGCGAGCGGCAAGACGCGCATCACGGTCAACTGCGAGCCGCCCAAGAGCGCCAAGGTCGACCGCAAGTTCTTCGACTCCGATGTCGCGGCCTTCGAGAAGAAGAACCCGAACATCGACGTCGTCACCCATGACGCGTTCCCCTGCCAGGACCCGAAGACCTTCGACGCCAAACTCGCCGGCGGCCAGATGGAGGACGTGTTCTACACGTACTTCACCGACGCCAAGCACGTCGTGAACATCAACCAGGCGGCCGATCTCACCCCGTACATCAAGGAGTTGAAGAGCTACGACACTCTTCAGCAGCAGCTGCGCGACATCTACACCGTCGACGGCAAGATCTACGGCATCCCGCGCACCGGCTACTCGATGGGCCTGATCTACAACCGCAAGCTCTTCCAGCAGGCCGGCCTCGACCCCGACAAGCCGCCGACGACCTGGGCCGAGGTCCGCGCCGACGCGAAGAAGATAGCCGCGCTCGGCAACGGCACCATCGGCTACGCCGACTACAGCGCCCAGAACCAAGGGGGTTGGCACTTCACCGCCGAGATGTACTCACAGGGCGGCGACGTCGTCAGCGCCGACGGCAAGAAAGCCACCATCGACACCCCGCAGGGCCACGCCGTGCTGCAGAACCTGCACGACATGCGCTGGACCGACAACTCGATGGGCAGCAAGCAGCTCCTCGTCATCAACGACGTGCAGCAGCTGATGGGTTCGGGCAAGCTCGGCATGTACCTCTCCGCCCCGGACAACATCCCGATCCTGGTCAAGGAGAAGGGCGGCAACTACGACGACCTCGCCCTCGGCCCGATGCCCGGCGGCCAGGGCACGCTCATCGGCGGCGACGGCTACATGTTCAACAAGCACGACACGCCCGCCCAGATCCGCGCCGGCCTCAAGTGGCTCGACAGCATGTTCCTCACCCCGGGCAGCGGCTTCCTCGGCGACTACGCCCGCGCCAAGGCGGCCAACGCCCCCGTCGGACTGCCCGAACCGCGCCTGTTCACCGGCGCCGCCGACGCCAAGGACCAGCAGGTCAAGAAGGCCAACTCCAATGTCCCGGTGCAGAATTACCAGGCGTTCCTGGACGGCAACCAGTCGCTCCAGATGAAGATCGAGCCGCCGGACGCCCAGCAGATCTACTCCGTCCTCGACGGAGCCGTCTCCGCCGTCCTCACCAAGAAGGACGCGAACATCGACCAACTCCTGAAGGACGCCTCCGGAAAGATCGACGGCATCCTGGCCCGGGGCTGACCCGATGACCCGGACGGCCACCCGGAGTCCCGTCGAGCCGACGGCAGTTCGTCAGGTCGAGGCGCCGCCCCCGGCAGGGGGCCGGAGGCGGCGCCGCCTCCTGGACCAGGCCCGCGCCTACGCGTTCCTCATCGGCGGGCTCATCTGCTTCGCCCTGTTCTCCTGGTACCCGGCGATCCGCGCGGTCGTGATCGCCTTCCAGAAGTACACGCCCGGCTCCTCGCCCGAGTGGGTCGGCACCGCCAACTTCACCCGCGTCTGGCACGACCCCGAGTTCACCGCCGCCTGGCGCAACACCCTCGTCTTCACCCTGCTGGCCCTCCTCGTCGGCTTCGCGATCCCGTTCGTACTCGCCCTGGTCCTCAACGAGTTGAGGCACTGGAAAGCCTTCTTCAGGATCGTCGTCTACCTCCCCGTGATGATCCCGCCGGTGGTCACCGCCCTGCTGTGGAAATGGTTCTACGACCCGGGAGCGGGGCTTGCCAACGAAACGCTCCGCTTCCTGCACCTGCCCACCTCGAACTGGTCCAACGGCACCGACACCGCCCTCATCTCCCTGGTGATCGTGGCCACTTGGGCCAATATGGGCGGCACCGTCCTGATCTACCTGGCCGCGCTCCAGTCCATCCCCGGCGACCTGTACGAGGCCGCCGAACTCGACGGCGCGAGCCTCCTCCAGCGCGTCCGGTATGTGACGATCCCTCAGACCCGCTTCGTGATCCTCATGCTGATGCTCCTTCAGATCATCGCCACGATGCAGGTCTTCACCGAACCGTTCGTCATCACCGGCGGCGGCCCGGAGAACGCCACCGTCACCGTGCTCTACCTGATCTACAAATACGCCTTCCTCTACAACGACTTCGGCGGCGCCTGCGCGCTCAGTGTGATGCTCCTCGTGCTGCTCGGTGTCTTCTCCGCCGCCTATCTGCGGCTGACCCGCTCCGGAGAGGACGACCTGTGACCACCCGCACGCTGCTCTCCCCGGCGACCCTCGCCCGGCCGCGCGGGAAAGCCGTCTACTGGACGGTGTTCACCGGCGTCGTCGTGCTCTTCGCGCTCGCCTTCCTCTTCCCCGTCTACTGGATGGTCACCGGCGCCGTGAAGTCGCCGGACGAGATCGCGCGGACCCCGCCCACGATCATCCCCACGCACTGGCACCTCAGCGGCTACACCGACGCCTGGGACCTGATGCAGCTCCCGGAACACCTGTGGAACACGGTCGTCCAGGCCGCCGGCGCCTGGGCGTTCCAACTGGTCCTGTGCACGGCCGCCGCCTACGCCCTGTCCAAACTCAAGCCCGCCTTCGGCAAGTTGATCCTCGGCGGCATCCTGGCGACGCTGATGGTCCCCGCGCAGGCCCTGGTCGTACCGAAGTACCTGACCGTCGCCGACCTCCCGCTGATCCACACCAGCCTGCTGAACGACCCCCTCGGCATCTGGCTGCCGGCCGTCGCCAACGCCTTCAACCTGTATCTCCTCAAGCGGTTCTTCGACCAACTCCCGCGCGACGTCCTGGAAGCCGCCGAGATCGACGGCGCCGGAAAACTCCGCATCCTGTGGTCCATCGTGCTGCCCATGTCCCGGCCCGTCCTCGGCGTCGTCTCGATCTTCGCCCTGGTCGCCGTGTGGCAGGACTTCCTGTGGCCGCTGATGGTCTTCTCCGACACCGACAAACAGCCGATCAGCGTGGCACTCGTCCAGCTGTCGCAGAACATCCAACTGACCGTGCTCATCGCCGCGATGGTGATCGCGAGCATCCCCATGGTCGCCATGTTCCTGGTCTTCCAGCGCCACATCATCGCCGGGATCAGCGCGGGCAGCACGAAGGGCTGACACCGCCCCTCGACGCCCTCCGACAGAAAGGCCAGCACAGTGGGACAGCCCACCCATGCCCAGAGCCACGACGACTGGTGGCGCTCGGCCGTCATCTACCAGGTGTACGTCCGCAGCTTCGCGGACGGCGACGGCGACGGCACCGGCGACCTCGCGGGCGTCCGCTCCAGACTGCCGTATCTCGCCGAACTCGGCGTGGACGCCCTGTGGTTCACCCCCTGGTACCTGTCGCCGATGAAGGACGGCGGCTACGACGTCGCCGACTACCGCGCCATCGACCCGGCCTTCGGCTCGCTCGCCGAGGCCGAGAAACTCATCAGCGAGGCAGGGGAGTTGGGCATCCGCACGATCGTCGACATCGTGCCCAACCACGTCTCCGACCAGCACCCGTGGTTCCGTGCCGCCCTCGCCGGCGGCCCCGAACGCGACCTGTTCCACTTCCGCCCCGGACGCGGCGCACACGGTGAACTCCCGCCCAACGACTGGCCGTCCCAGTTCGCCGCCTCCACCGAACCCGTGTGGACGCGACTCCCCGACGGCGACTGGTACCTCCACCTGTTCACCCCCGAGCAGCCCGACCTCAACTGGGCCCACCCGGCGGTGCGTCAGGAGCACGAGGACATCCTGCGCTTCTGGTTCGAGCGCGGTGTCGCGGGCGTCCGCATCGACTCGGCCGCGCTGCTCGCCAAGGACCCGGCGCTGCCCGACTTCGTCGAGGGCCGTGACCCGAACCCCTTCGTCGACCGCGACGAACTCCACGACATCTACCGCGACTGGCGGGCCGTCGCCGACGAGTACGGTGCGGTCTTCGTCGGCGAGGTCTGGCTCCCCGACACCGAACGCTTCGCCCGTTACCTCCGCCCCGACGAACTCCACACCGCCTTCAACTTCGCCTTCCTGTCCTGCCCCTGGGACCCGGACCGGCTGCGCACGTCGATCGACGAGACGCTTGCCGAGCACGCCCCGATAGGGGCCCCCGCCACCTGGGTCCTGTGCAACCACGACGTGACCCGTACTGTCACCCGCTACGGCCGCGCCGACACCGGCTTCGACTTCGCCACCAAGGCCTTCGGCACCCCGACCGACCTCGCCCTCGGCACCCGGCGCGCCAGGGCGGCGGCACTGCTGTCGCTGGCCCTGCCCGGCGTCGTCTACCTCTACCAGGGGGAGGAGCTGGGGTTGCCCGAGGTCGAGCTGCCGGTCGACCGTATTCAGGATCCGATGTACCTGCGGTCGGGCGGCACCGACCCCGGCCGCGACGGCTGCCGGGTGCCCCTGCCGTGGGTGGCCGACGCGCCGTACGCGGGCTTCGGCTCACGCGGTGAGCCCTGGCTTCCGCAGCCGGTCGGCTGGACATCGTATGCGGTCGACCGTCTGCAGCGGACGGTCGACTCCATGCTCAACCTCTACCGCGAGGCGATCCGCCTCCGGCCGGCCTTCGGCGACGGCCCCCTCGTCTGGCTGCCCGCCCCCGACGGCGTCCTGGCCTTCGCCCGCGCGGACGGCGCGACCTGCGTGGTGAACCTGTCGGACACACCCGTCGACCTCCCGCCGCACACCCGACTTCTGCTGACCAGCGGCCCCCTGGACGACGAGGGCCGGCTGCCGCAGGACACGGCGGCCTGGCTGCACACCGCGTAACGCCGACGGGCGACTGCCGACGGTCGACGATCAACGAACGATCAACGGTCTACAGCAGACAGCAGACAGCAGACGGCAGACAGCCGACCGCGGCCAGTCGCCAGTCGCCGCGGACTGTCGCCGGCCGACCGCCACCCCGCATCCCGCTATCCCCGTACCCCCACCTCGAAGGGATCAGCACATGCACAGCACCATGCCCAGAACTGTCAGGCACATGCCAAGCATCAGTGCGGCCGCCGCGCTCGCTGCGGGCATGCTCGTCGCCCTGACCCCCGCCGCCGCCCACGCGGCCTCCGGCGCCTCCCTCCCCTTCAGCTCCGTAGAGGCCGAGTCCGCCACCACGACCGGGACCAAGATCGGCCCCGACTACACCCAGGGGGCACTCGCCTCCGAGGCCTCCGGGCGGCAGGCCGTACGGCTCACGTCCGGACAGCGCGTCGAGTTCACCGTGCCGCGCGCGGCCAACGCCGTGAACGTGTCGTACAGCGTCCCGGACGGGCAGAGCGGCAGCCTCGACGTGTACGTCAACGGCACCAAGATCGCGAAGACGCTCGCCGTCACGTCGAAGTACTCGTATGTCGACACCAGTTGGATCGCCGGAGCCAAGACGCACCACTTCTTCGACAACTCCCGGCTCATGCTCGGCCAGAACGTGCAGCAGGGCGACAAGGTCGCGTTCGTCGCCACGGGCACTCAAGTGACCGTCGACGTGGCCGACTTCGAGCAGGTCGCCGGGGCCTCCGCGCAGCCGGCCGGTTCGGTGTCCGTGGTGTCCAAGGGTGCCGACCCCAGCGGCGCGGGCGACTCCACGCAGGCCTTCCGGGACGCCATCTCCGCCGCCCAAGGGGGAGTGGTGTGGATCCCGCCGGGCGACTACCGGCTCACCTCCTCCCTCAGCGGCGTACAGAATGTGACATTGCAGGGTGCCGGTCAGTGGTACTCGGTCGTGCACACCTCGCGGTTCATCGACCAGTCCGGTTCCTCCGGCGGCGTCCACATCAAGGACTTCGCGGTCATCGGCGAGGTCACCGAGCGCGTCGACTCCAACCCGGACAACTTCGTCAACGGGACGCTCGGGCCCGGGAGTTCGGTCTCCGGGATGTGGATCCAACACCTCAAGTGCGGCTTCTGGCTGACGGGCAACAACGACAACCTCGTCGTCGAGAACAACCGCATCCTCGACACCACCGCCGACGGCCTCAACCTCAACGGCACCGCCCATGGCGTGATCGTCCGCAACAACTTCCTGCGCAACCAGGGCGACGACTCCCTCGCCATGTGGTCGCTCAACTCCCCGGACACCAACAGCAGTTTCGAGAACAACACGATCTCGCAGCCGAACCTCGCCAACGGCATCGCGATCTACGGCGGCACGAACATCACGGTCCGCAACAACCTGGTCTCCGACACCAACGCCCTCGGCAGCGGCATCGCGATCTCCAACCAGAAGTTCCTCGACCCCTTCCACCCCCTCGCCGGCACCATCACGGTCGACGGCAACACCCTCGTCCGCACCGGCGCGATCAACCCCAACTGGGGCCATCCGATGGGCGCGTTGCGCGTCGACTCGTACGACAGCGCGGTCAACGCGACCGTCAACATCACCAACACGACCATCACCAACAGCCCTTACAGCGCCTTCGAGTTCGTGTCCGGCGGCGGGCACGGCTACTCGACCGGCAACGTGAACGTCAGCGGTGCGACCGTGCAGAACACCGGCACGGTCGTCGTCCAGGCCGAGGCGCAGGGCGCGGCGAAGTTCAGCAACGTACAGGCCACCGGCGTCGGCGCGGCCGGCATCTACAACTGCCCCTACCCGTCCGGTTCCGGCGCCTTCACCCTCACCGACGGCGGCGGCAACTCCGGCTGGAGCAGCACCTGGTCGGACTGCTCGACCTGGCCGCAGCCCGGCCAGGGCAACCCGCCCCCGGACCAGAACACCAACCTCGCCAAGGGCCGCCCCGCCACCGCGACCGGCTCGCAGGACGTCTACACGCCCGGCAAGGCGGTCGACGGCGACGCGAACACCTACTGGGAGTCCGCCAACAACGCCTTCCCGCAGGCCTGGACGGTCGACCTCGGCTCCGCCCAGGCCGTCCGCAGACTGGTACTGAAACTGCCGCCCGCGTCCGCGTGGAGCGCGCGCACGCAGACCGTCACCGTGCTCGGCAGCACCGACGGCTCGACCTATTCGACCGTCGTCGGCGCCACCGGCTACCGCTTCGACCCGGCGACCGGAAACACCGTCACCGTGGCCCTGCCCAGCGGCACCAACCTCCGCTATCTGCGGCTCAGCGTCAGCGCCAACTCCGGCTGGCCGGCGGCCCAGTTCAGCGAAGTGGAGGCGTATCAGACTTCGTGAGCCGGTCCTGAACCGGGAGCGTCCCGCGCTTCGCCGCCTGGATCTGCTCGTACACATGGGTCCGCAGTTCGGCGAAGCGCGGGGCGACCCGGGTGTGCAACTGGTCGCGCTCCACTGGCAGATCGACCTTCAGCTGCTCTTGTACGACGGTCGGCGACGCGGAGAGAACCACCACCCGCTCGCCCAAGTAGACGGCCTCGTCGATGTCGTGGGTCACGAAGAGGATCGTGATGCCGCGCTCCCGCCACAACCCCCGTACCAGGTCCTCCAGATCGGCGCGGGTCTGCGCGTCGACCGCCGCGAACGGCTCGTCCATCAGCAGGACTTCGGGCTCGTACGCCAGCGCGCGGGCGATCGCGACCCGCTGCTGCATACCGCCGGACAGCTGCCACGGATACGCCCCGGCCGCATCCGCCAGCCCCACCGACTCCAGCGCGTCCGCGACCAGTTCACGCCTGTGCGCCTTGCTCAAGTCCTTCTGTTTCAGAGGGAGTTCGACGTTCTCGCCGACCCGCATCCAGGGGAACAGGCTGCGCCCGTACTCCTGGAACACGAACGCCATCCCGGGCGGCGGACCGCTCACCTTCCGTCCGCTCAGCAGGACTTCGCCCGCGGTCGGGGTGAGCAGTCCGCCCATGCACTTGAGCAGGGTGGTCTTGCCGCAGCCCGACGGGCCGACGAGACAGACGAGTTCGCCGGCTTCGACGGTGACGGTGAGGTCCCGCACCGCCTCCACCCGGCGGCCGGAACCCTCGTAGACCTTTTTGAGGCCGGATACGTCGAGTAGCGCGTGCATGGACCGCCCTTTCACGATGTTCACGGGGACCGGCGGGTGGCCGCGCGCAGGCCGTGGTACCAGCCGAGCACCCGCCGCTCGACCACCTGGAAGACGACGGAGAGCAGGAATCCCAGCATCCCGAGGACGAGGATGCCCGTCCACATGTCGGGCACCGCGAAACTGCGCTGGAACTGGACGACGGTGTAGCCCAGTCCGTCGGTGCCCGCGAACATCTCGCTGATGACCATGAGGATGATCCCGATGGACAGCGCCTGGCGCAGCCCGGTGAAGATCTGCGGGCTCGCCGAGCGCAGCACCAGGCTCCGCAGACGGGCGGCGCCCGTGATGCCGTAGGAGAGGGCCGTCTCCTTCATGACCGGATCGACCGCGCGGACGCCCTCGACCGTGTTGAGGAGGATCGGCCAGACGCAGCCGCTCGCGATGACCACGATCTTCATCGTGTCGCCGATGCCCGCGAACAGCATGATGACCGGGACCAGGACCGGCGGCGGCACCGCGCGCAGGAACTCCAGGACCGGTTCGCACACCGCGCGCACCCGCCGGTACGAGCCGATGACCGTGCCGAGCGCGACCCCGGCGACGGCCGCCGCGGCGTAACCGGCCGTCAGCCGCAGGACACTTGGGAGCACGTCCGTCCTGAAGCGGTCCGCGGTCCACACGTCCGGGAAGGTCTTGAGGATCGTCCGCAGCGGTGGCCAGAAGACATTGGTGCTGCCGTCCGACGCCAGCCACCAGGCGGTGAGCAGCACCGCCGGGAGCGCGACCACGAACAGCAGCCGGAGCAGGGCCCGCCTCATACCGCCACCTCCCCGCGCACCGACTGGTGCCAGGCCAGCGCCCGCCGTTCCACCGTCCGAGCGCCGACGTTGATGATCAGTCCCAGCAGACCGGTCACCACGATCAGCGCGTACATCTCGGGCACGGCCTGTGAGCTCTGGGCGACCATGATGGTGGCGCCCAACCCCGGTGCCCCGATGACCAGTTCGGCGGTGATGGTGAGGATCAGCGCGACGGCCGCCGCCAGCCGTACGCCCGTCATGACGTACGGCAGCGCGGTCGGCCACAGCACGTGGCGCACCCGCGCCCAGGTGCCGAGACCGTAGGACCGCGCCGTCTCCTCGGCGACCGGGTCGACATCCTGGACGCCGTAGAGGACCTGGATGAGGATCTGCCAGAAGGAGGCGTAGACGACGAGCAATAGCACCGACTTCAGTTCGGTGCCGTACAACAGCACTGCGAGGGGGATGAGGGCGACCGACGGGATCGGGCGGAGGAACTCGATCGTCGAGGCGGTCGCCTCGCGGAGGTGGGGGACGACGGAGAGCAGGACGCCCGCGACGATGCCCGCGCCGACGGCGATCGCGAGGCCGAGGGCCCAGCCGGTGAGGGTGTCGCCGAGCGCCGACCAGAACGCGCCGTCCTTTAGCTCGGTCCAAAACGCGGAGGCGATCCTGCTGGTCGGCGGGAAGTAGGCCTCCTTGACGATGCCGACACGCGGCACGACCTCGCCGAGGGCGAGGAAGGCCGCGAGTCCGGCCGCACCGAGTGCGGTGTTCAGTCCTTTCACGGGAGCAGCGTGTTCAGGTCGGGGGTCTTCTTGAAGAGGCCGTCTGTCTCGCTCAGCTTCTCCAGCGCCTCGATCGACGAACGGTTGGGATCGGCGGGCCACTTGGGCAGGATCACCTTGGCCAGCACACTGGCCGGGACCTTGGTGTAGGTGGCGACGATCTGGCGGACCTCGTCCGGGTGGGCGTCGGCGTAGGCCAGGGACTCGGCGGTGGCCTCCTGGAACTTCTTGACCACGTCCGGGTTCTTGGCCGCGTACGCCGACGACGTGAAGTACATGGCGACGGTGAGGTTCGGCGCGACGTCGACCAGCGGCCAGGCGATCTGCTGGGCGCCCTGGTTCAGCATGGTGGTGAGCGCGGGTTCGACGGCCATCGCGGCGTCGATCTGGCCCTTGTCGAGCGCGGCCGGCATCTGGTCGAAGGCCAGCTCGACGAACTTCACCTTGTCCGGATCGCCGCCGGCCTTGCGGACGGATTCGCGTACGGCCGTCTCGTTGATGTTCTTCAGCGTGTTGACCGCGACCTTCTTGCCCTCCAGTTCCTTCGCCGACTTCAGCGTGCTGCCCTTCTTGACGACCAGGGCGCCAAAGTCCTTGCCCGACACGCCCGTTGAGGCGACACCGTTGGCGATGGCCTTCACCGGGACGTCGTTGGACTGGGCGAGCATGAGTGAGGTCATGTTGGAGAAGCCGAACTGGAACTGGCCGCTGACCACACCCGGCACGATGGCCGCGCCGCCCTGCGCGAGCGTCATGGTCAGTTTCAGGCCGTGCTTGCTGTAGAAGCCCTGCTTCTGGCCGAGATACAGCGGGGCGACATCGACGATGGGGATGACCCCCACCTTGACCGTGGTGGTGCCCCCCGAGGACGTGCTCTTCGACGAACTCGACCCGTCGGACGAGCCACAGGCCGCGGTGGCGAGCAGAAATGTGCCGACCGTGAGACCGGCGAGCAGACGACGCATACGGCTCCTCCTGTGCAGACAACGGTGTTCCGACAGGCTGTGCGCACAGCGCACAGTGGTGCTCTTCTTGGTGCTCAGCGGGAACGTAGAACCCGGCGTTGGACCGGGTCAATGGTTTGGCTAACAAAATTGTTGACAGTTATCGAAATGCGCTTCTACCGTGCTCCCGGAGCGCACTCCGTGCGTCCGTCTGGAGGCGACGATGCCTGCGGCAGCCCGCGCACCGCACTTCGTGAGGTCCTTCGAGCGCGGCCTCGCCGTCATCCGCTCCTTCGACGCCGAGCATCCCGCCCGTACGCTCAGCGAGGTGGCCCGCGACTGCGAGTTGACCCGCGCCGCGGCCCGCCGGCTGCTGCTGACCCTGGCCGACCTCGGCTACGTCCAGTCCGACGGGCGCCTCTTCCGGCTCACCCCGCGCGTCCTGGAACTCGGCTACTCCTACCTCGCGGGCTCCACCCTGCCGCAGATCGTGGCCCCGCATCTGGAGCAACTCGTCGCGCGGACAGGGGAGTCGGCGTCCCTTTGCGTCCTCGACGGCGACGACGTCGTCTACGTCGCCTGTCTCCCGGCCCGCCGGATCCTGGCCGCCACGATCACCGTGGGCACCCGCCACCCGGCCCGCGCCACCGCCGCGGGCCGGGTGCTCCTCGCCCACCTGCCGGCCGGGGGACCGGACGCCCGACCGTCAACCGACGTACTGTGCAAGGAACTTCACCGGATTCGGCACGAGGGGTACGCGCTCGTCGACGAGGAGCTGGAGGAGGGGCTCAGAGCGGTCGCCGCCCCGGTGCGCGACCGGGACGGCGTGGTGGTGGCCGCCGTGAGTGTCGGGGTGCCCGCCGGCCGGCACTCCGCCGAGGCCGTACGGCGGGACCTGCTGCCCCAGTTGCTGGCGGCGGTGGCGCTCATCGACGACGACCTGCGGATCACAGATCGAGCACGAGCCGCTTCCCCAGACAGCGCGAGACGCAGATGAGCATGGTCTCGCCGGCCGCCCGTTCCTCCTCGCTCAGCACCGAGTCCCGGTGGTCCGGGGTGCCTTCGAGGACGTCCGTCTCGCAGGTCCCGCAGGTGCCCTCCGTGCAGGAGAAAAGCACGTCGACCCCGGCGGCCCGCACGGTGTCGAGCACGGACACGCCCACAGGGACGGTCAGCGTCCTGCCGCTCTGCTCCAGCACCACCTCGAACTCGGTGTCGGCGCCCGCCTGTTGGATCTTCGGCTGGAACCGCTCGATGTGCAGGATGCCGCTCGGGCACCGTGCTTCGACCGCGTCGAGCAGCGGTCCGGGACCGCAGCAGTAGACGAGGGTGCCCTCGGGCACGTCGTCCAGGACGGACGGCAGGTCCAGCAGTCCGACCTCGTCCTGCGGAGCTACGGTGACCCGGTCGCCGTAGCGGCTCAACTCCTCCGTGAAGGCTATGGAGTTGCGGGTGCGGCCGCCGTAGAGCAGGCTCCACTCCGCGCCCACCGCCTCCGCCGCGGCCAGCATCGGGAGGATGGGCGTGATGCCGATGCCGCCCGCGACGAAGCGGTAGCGGGGGGCGGCCTCCAGGCGGAAGTGGTTCCGCGGTCCGCGCACCCGCACCTTGTCGCCCTGCCCCAACTGCTCGTGCACATACGCCGATCCGCCGCGCCCGTCCGGCTCGCGCAGCACCGCGATCCGCCACGCCGTACGGTCCGCCGGGTCTCCGCACAGCGAGTACTGGCGCTCCAGGCCCGGGCTGAGCAGGACGTCGATGTGCGCGCCCGGCTCCCAGAGGGGCAGTTGCTCGCCGAGAGGGTGGCGCAGGGTGAGGGCGAGCACGCCGTCGGCTGCGAACTCGCTTCGTTCGACGACGAGTTCGGTGTCGGCCGCGAACTCGCTTCGTTCGACGACGAGTTCGGTGTCGGCTGCGAACTCCCGCCGGTCGGCGACGAGTTCGGCCTCGGAGGGGGTCATGCGTCGGCTCCCTGCGGTTCGTCGACCGAGTGGCCCCGGGGGTGGGCGAGCATCCACTCCCACATCTCGATCGGATCCTGGGACGTGTGCTCGCGGCCGCAGTGGCAGGTGCCGTGCAGGATGTCGGTGCCCGGCAGCCAGTCGATGCGGTAGACCTCGCCGGTCGGAGCGGTCACTGGACCTTCTCCACCGGCTTGGCGCCCTCCTCGACCAGCCGGGCGAGGATACGGCGGGCGGCGAGACCGCCGGTGTCGATGTTGATGCTCAGCTCCTGGTAGCCGCTGCGCTCCGAACCCAGCGTCTTCTGAAGGAGGTTGAGGGCGTCCACGTCCTGCATGACCACGGTGTGGTTGTTGCTCCGCAGGAACTCGGTGACCTCGGCGTCGTCCGTGGCCCAGTCGCGCGAGACCGCCCAGAAGTCGTACACCTTGCCGTCGGAGGAGGGCGTGATGGCGTAGGTGATCTCGGTGTGGAAGCCGTTCGGGTCGCTGCGGTCTGCCTCGGGCAGGACGCCGACCGGTGCGATCCGGCTGTGCAGGAGGTAGAGGCAGGGCGCGTGGTACTCGATGTCCTGCCAGCGGGTGATGCGGCCCTGGATGCCGGTGGACCGGGCGTAGAACGGCGGGCACTCGGCGTCGTCCATGTGCCGGCTCACCCGTACGACACCGGCGCCCTCGTCGACCTCCGTGGTGATCGGCGTCTCGGCGACCTCGGGGGAGCCGATGTAGCCGCCGTGCAGATACGTCTCGTGGGAGAGGTCGAGGAGGTTGTCGACGAGGAGGCCGTAGTCGGCGTCGATCGGCTCCATGCCGCTGACGGTGACCCACTCGGGGGAGGCGAGGTGCGGGGCGCGGGGGATGACCTGCGGGTCGGCGAGGGCCGGGTCGCCGATCCACACCCAGACCAGCGCGTCCTGCTCGACCACCGGGTACGAGGCGACGCGGGCGGTGCGGGGGATGCGTTTCTGCCCCGGCACGTACACGCAGCTGCCCGTCGTGTCGTAGGTGAAGCCGTGGTAGCCGCAGACGATCCGGTCCCCGTCGAGCCGGCTCTCGGAGAGCGGGAACCGCCGGTGCACACACCGGTCGTGCAGCGCCACGGGGGTGCCGTCGTCCTCGGTGCGGTAGAAGACGAGGGGCTCGCCGAGGATCGTCCTACCGAGCAGGTCACGGCCGACCTCGTGGCTGTAGGCGGCGACATACCACTGATTCCTGGCGAAGGCGGTCATGTGCGGCATCGTTGCGGCTCCCGTCTGTGGTGGTGGCCACATCTTCGGGACGGGGGGCGCGGTGCGGCAATGGGTCTTCCGTCTCACGGAAGGCGTACGTCTACGGGTGCGGAGCCGGGGCCGGCGCGCGGTCGGCCGGTGTCCGTGCGGGGGTGCGGCGGCGGGTGTTGATCCGGTTGATCACGACCGTCGCGGCGAGCGCGCCGAGCGGCGGGGCGAGGAGATAGACCGGCAGGAGGGAGAGGTCCCCGGAAAAGAGCGCAGGGCCGAACTCCCTTGCAGGGTTGGCGATTCCGCCGGACAGGGTGCCGAAGGCGATGATCTGGGCGGCGATCATCGTGCCGACCGCCCAGGGGGTGAAGGGGCCGAGTCGGCGGCTGGAGACGCCGATTCCGGCGACGGCGACGATGACGAACATCGTGGCGGCCTCGACGACGGTCACTGCTGCCCAACTCCAGCCGGGAGCCGTCCTGATGACGGCGTAGTCCACGGCGGGGGAGGCGAACACCGGCCCCCAGACCAGTCGTCCGGCCGCGATGCCGAGCAGTGAACCGATCAGTTGTCCGGCGATGAACGGCGCGACATCGCGGCCCGGTGTGCGGCCGTAGCGCCACATCGCGAGGGTGATCGCCGGGTTGATGTGGCCGCCGGTCACCCGGCCCCAGGGGGAGAGCATGACGGCGGTGACCGTGTAGCCGGAGAGGGGGGCCACGGCGAGGAGCCGGCCCTCTGGACCGTTCCACCAGCCGCCCGCCGCCGGATCGAGGGTGCCCATCAGCCAGCGGACCGCGGTGGCCACGAGGAACAACATGATGGCGGTCAGGGCGAGTTCGAGGAGGGCCGAGTGAAACGTGCGCCGGTTCGCGTTCACAGTGGCTTTGTCCACGAGGCGTCGGAACGGGTCAGTACGAGCGCGGTGCCGGTGGCCGCCACCAGCAGCAGCGCGGCGAAGAGCAGGGGCAGGGCCCGGCCGCCGTGCTCGACCGCCACGGCACCGGCCAGACCGCCCGCGAACATCGCCGCCGCCGAGAGCAGTCGACGGCCGATCTTGCTGCCCTTGCCGCCCGCGAGCCGGCTGTCGGCGGCGACTCCGGTGATGGTGAGCGTCAGTACGGTCGTGGTCAGGTCGGGTACGGCCAGGGCGCGGGCGGTGGCGTTCTGCACGCCCATCGCCAGGCCGAGGAGCGCGATCAAGGTGTATTGGACCGCTCCACTGGTGTGCGCGGTGTCCGTGGTCTGGGCGACGACGTACGCCGCCAGGACCAGGGTCGTCTCCAGCAGCAGCGCCAGGTGCAGTACCCGTCCCCGGTGGGCGCCGGCCCCGTGGGCGAGTCGGCCGCCGAGCAGGGCGCCGGCGGCGAACGCGGCCAGCGCGGCGAGAGACGCGACCAGCGAGAAGCCGGCCGCGCCGGCGATCGCGAAGCCGGAGAAGACGACGTTGCCGGTCATGTTGGCGACGAAGACATGGCCCAGGACGAGATAGCTGAAGGCGTCCACGAGCCCGGTCACTACCGTCAGCCCGAGCATGAGCGGGGGGAGTGGACCGTGCCGGTCCTTCATGTCCGGGACGACCGTGGACCAGGCGTCCCGCAGTACGGCAGACATGGCAGTGCTCCCCTTCGCTGGATCTCGGGCTTCTCCATGAGCCTCGCGCCGCGGGAGCGTTTCGTCCAACATATGGATGTGGACGCAGCGATCTGTCACACCGATTGATCTCCCGGGCCGCTGACCGCGTGCCGCTCCACCACTTCCAGGAACGCGGCGGCGGCCGGCGCCAGCCGCTTGCTGTCGTGGACCACGCAGATGGTGTGCACCGCCGCCTCGTCCGCCACCCGGAGCGCGCGGGCGCCGTACGGCAGAGAGTCCTGGGGGTCGGTGCCCGGCGCGGAGTCGGTGAACACGGACGAGCGCGGGACGACCGTCACACCGATGCCCCGTGCGGCCAGCCGGATCATGTCGTGGATCTGGCCGACCTGGAAGTGCTGGCCCGGTTCCACCCCGGCGCGCGCGAAGGCTGCCTCCACCTGGCGGCGCAGTCCGCTGCCCCGGGTGAACTGGATGAGCTGGTGGCTCTCCGGCAGGTCCGCGAGGTCGACGGTGTCGCGGTCGGCCAGGGCGTGACCGGCGGGCACGATCAGCATCAGCGGGTCGACGGCCAGCACCAAGTGGTCGAGCCCTTCCGGGACTTGGCGCGGTCCAAGGCCTACGACCGCGATGTCGAGGTCACCGGCCAGGACCGACGCGGCCATCTGCGCGCTGGGCGCATTGGTCACATGGAAGTCGATGCCCGGGTAGCGGGCGTGGTAGTCGGCCATCACCTCGACCAGGTCGACCGAGGAGGCGCGGGTCTGGACCAGGCCGAGGCGTAGCCGCCCGCGCCGCAGCCCGGACAGGGCGTCGAGGGCCGCCTGCGCGTTGTCGACGTCGGCGAGGACGCGGCGGGCCAGCGGTTCGAGGAGTTCTCCGGCGGCCGTGAGCCGCACGGAACGACTGGTGCGGCTGAACAGCTTGGCGCCCACGTCCTTCTCCAGCCGGGCGATCTGCTGGCTCAGCGCGGACTGGGCGACATAGCAACTGGCCGCCGCCTGCGTGAAGTTACGGGTCTCGGCGACGGCGAGGAAGTACTTCAGGTGACGCAGGTCCATGGCCTCATCCATCCATCTGTCCAGCTATCCATCTGTCCATCCATCTGTCTGGCCGATCGATTCAAGCAGAACCATGTGTTGGACCGATCCATCGTCGCAAACCTAGCGTCGAGACGCCACCAGCCGATCGACCTCTCAGGAGCCGACGTGTCCAGCAGCACCATGCCCGTGGGCGGCATACGCCCCTACGACGGGGTCCGGCACCCCGCGCAACTCGTCGTCCGCAACGGTCGCATCCACACCGGCGACCCCGCCCGCCCGGCGGCCTCCGCCGTGGCCATCACCGGCGGTGTCTTCAGCGCCGTGGGCGACGACGCGACCGTGGCCCCGCACATCGGCCCGGACACCCGCGTTGTGGACGCGCTCGGGCGTCGGGTGATCCCCGGCCTCAACGACTCCCATCTGCACGTCATCCGGGGCGGGTTGAACTACCTCCTCGAACTGCGCTGGGACGGCGTACGGTCCTTGCGCACCGCGCTGCGCATGCTGCGCGAGCAGGCCGAGCGCACGCCGACAGGGCAGTGGGTGAGGGTGGTTGGCGGCTGGACCGGCGAACAGTTCGCGGAGAAGCGGCTGCCGACGGTCTCCGAGTTGAACGCCGCGGCCCCCGACACCCCTGTGTTCGTCCTGCACTTGTACCAGTCGGCGATCCTCAACCGGGCCGCGCTGGAGGCCGTCGGCTTCACGCGTGACTCGCCGAACCCGCCCGGCGGCGAGATCGTCCGAGACTTCGCGGGCAACCCCACCGGCGTCCTGCTCGCCGCCCCCGCCGCCGGACTGCTCTACGCCACCCTCGCCAAGGGCCCGATCCTCGCCCCCGAGGACCAACTCGGCTCAACCCGCCACTACTTGCGCGAACTGAACCGCTTCGGCATCACCAGCGCCATCGACGCCGCCGGCGGCTTCCAGAACTTCCCCGACAACTACGCGGCCGTCACCGAACTCGCCGAGCGCGGCGAACTCACGGTCCGTATCGCCTACCACCTCTTCCCGCAGACCGCCGGGCAGGAACTCGACGACCTGCGCCGCTGGATCGGCATGGTCAGCCCCGGCGACGGAGACGAGTGGCTGCGCTGCAACGGCGCCGGCGAGAACCTCGCCTGGTCCCCGGCCGACTTCGAGAACTTCGCCGAGCCCCGCCCTCAACTCACCGCCCGCGCAAGCCAGGACCTGGAAGCGGCGGCCCGACTCCTCCTCGACAACGGCTGGGGCTTCCGCCTCCACGCCACCTACGACGAGACCATCCGCCAGGACCTCGACGTCTTCGAGAAGATCGCCGCGGACGGCGCCTTCCCGGCCGGGACGCGCTGGCTGTTCGACCACGCCGAGACCGTCAGCCAGGAGAGTTTGGACCGGATCAAGGCCCTCGGCGGCGCCGTCTCCGTGCAGAACCGCATGATGTTCCAGGGCAAGGCGTTCATCGACCGCTACGGCGCCGAGCGCGCCGCGACCGCACCCCCGATCCGCGCCATGCGCGACACCGGCCTGCTGGTCGCCGCCGGTACCGACGCCACCCGCGTCTCCAGCTACAACCCCTGGCTCTCCCTGTCCTGGCTGGTCACCGGCCGCACCATCGGCGACACGTTGCTCTACCCGGCCGAGAACCGCGTGGACCGTTCCACCGCCCTGGAGATGTACACCAGCGCGGGCGCCCACCTGACCGGCGAAGCCGACGTCAAGGGAACCATCACCGAGGGCAAGTACGGCGACCTGGCGATCCTGTCCGCCGACTACTTCTCCGTCGCCGACGAGGACATCGACCGCATCGAGTCCCTGGTGACCGTGGCGGGCGGCAAGGTCGTGCACGCGGCCGGCGACTACGAGAACATCGCCGCCCCGCTCCCCGAGATCAGCCCCGCCTGGAGCCCGGTCGCCCGCTTCGGCGGCTTCCAGGCGGCGACCGGCGTACGACAGACCGACGGCTCGGGCGCACGGCAGGCCCGTGCCCTCACCGACGCCGCCACCGACTCCGAGGAGCAGCGCGCCTGGCGCGAGCGGCGCGGCGACTTCGACCACGTACCGTCCGTGCCGCACCAACTCGGCGGCGCGCTCGACCCGTTGGACGGCTGTTTCTGACCGGCAGACGCGACCGGCGTACCTTCTTCCTCGACCGGTCACCTTTCCCGACCGCCCGACCTCGCCCCGGGAGCAGCACCATGAGCGCCAGCGCCAGTACGACGACCGGGGGCACCGCGCGATCCGCCTCGGCCTGGGCACCGTTGGCCCGCCCCGTGTTCCGGGCCCTGTGGATCGCCCAGTTCGTGTCGAACATCGGCACCTGGATGCAGACCGTCGGCGCCCAGTGGCTGCTGCTCGGGCACGGGGCGACCATGGTCACCCTGGTGCAGACGGCGTCGAGTCTGCCGATCGTGCTGCTCGCGCTGCCCTCGGGCGTCCTCGCCGACCGTTTCGACCGGCGGGGGCTGCTGCTCGTGGCGCAGTTCGCGATGTTCGCCGTGTCGGCGGTGCTGACCGTGCTCGCCTTCGCGGACGCGCTGTCCGCCGTACCGCTGCTGGCTCTCACGTTTCTCCTGGGCTGCGGTACGGCGCTGATGGGGCCGTCGTGGCAGGCCATCCAGCCGGAGCTGGTGGAGCGGGAGCAGTTGGGGCAGGCGTCCGCGCTGGGGGCGGTGAACATGAACCTCGCGCGGGCGGTCGGTCCGGCGTTCGGCGGTGTCGTGGTCGCGGCGGCCGGCGCGGGGTGGGTGTTCGGCTTCAACGCGCTGTCGTTCCTCGGGATCGCCGCCGTACTGCTGCTGTGGCACCGCCCGAAGACGACCGTCCCCGCCGCCGAGCGCGAACGGCTGCTGACCGCGCTGTACGCGGGCCGCCGCTACGTTTGGAACGCTCCAGGCATCCGGCGCGTCCTGCTGCGCACCGCCCTGTTCATCCCCGGCGCGGCGGCACTGTGGTCCCTGCTCCCGCTGATCGCCGCCGACTCGCTCGGCATGGGGTCGGGCGGTTACGGCCTGCTGCTCGGTGCGGTCGGCTTCGGCGCGGTGGGCGGCGCGTTCGCACTGCCGTGGCTGCGCGAACGCCTCGGCATCAACGGCATCCTGGCCGCCGGTGCCGTCGTGTTCGCGCTCGTCCTGCTGGTCCTCGCCACCGTGCACGTCACCTGGCTCGCGGTCCTCGTGCTGCTGCCCGCCGGAGTCGCCTGGATCGGCGTCCTGTCCACCCTCAACGCGGCGATCCAGACCCGGCTCCCCGGCTGGGTGCGGGCCCGCGGACTCGCCGTCTACCTGCTGGTCTTCCAGGGCGGTCAGGCTGTCGCCGCCCCCGTGTGGGGCGCCCTGGTCCAATGGCTGGGCCTGACCACCGCCCTCCTCATCGGCACCGCCGTCATGCTGATCAGTGCGCTCAGCCTCCGCCGCTGGCGGCTGTACGGCATGGAGGGCATCGATCCCACCCTGTCCGACCACTGGCCCACTCCGCCGCTGGTCTTCGTGCCCGGCCCCTCCGATGGACCGGTCCTGGTCTCCGTGGTCTATCGCGTCGCACCGGACGACAGTCCCGCGTTCGTCGAGGCCATGGACAACGTCGCCCGCTCCCGCCGCCGGACCGGCGCCCTCACCTGGGGCCTCTTCCAGGACGGCAACGAACCCGGCCTGTTCATCGAGAACTACCTCGTCGGCTCCTGGGCCGAACATCTCGCCCAGCACCACAACCGCCTCACCACCACCGACCGCGCCTTCGAGGACAAGTCCCGCGCCCTCCTCCTGCCCGGCACCGCCCCCGAGGTGACGCACGCCTTCGACGCCTCCGTCGTAGGACCGGTCCACTGAGGGTGGGTGCCGGACACCCAGGAGAGGCGTGGCCTGGTTACCCCCTCGCGGGAACGCGACCGTGGAGCCATGAACACGAACGCAGCACCGCACCCCTTCGTCGGAATGTGGGTCACCGCCGACGGCCACATCCGGCAGGAACTCCTGCCCAACGGCCGTTACGACGAGGCCCGCGGCAACCGGCAGAGCGCCTACACCGGCAGCTACACCGTCACCGGCAACCACATCGACTACATCGACGACACCGGCTTCACCGCCACCGGTGACGTCCGCGACGGCGTGCTCTTCCACGAGCACCTCGTCCTGTACCGCGCGTAACCCGATACGGCCATGGACAGCCGCGAACTGATCGTCGTCACCCTCACGATGCTCGGGCCCACCCTGCCGGCCATGGTCCGCCGGGCCCGCTTCCCCGCCGACGCGGACAAGAGCGCCGAACTCACCCTCGCCCGCTGCCGGTTGAGCAGCGCCGCGCTCAACGCCCTGCCGGAGTTGGCCGAGCGGTTCGGGGTGCCCGCGGAGGACATCGCGCGCATGGTCCAGGACATCGAGGACCGCACCGCCCCCGCACCCGACTCCGCGCACCGCCGCGAGAGCGTGCGCGACCTCCAACTCGCCCTGCTCCAGGTCAAACGGGACACCCTCACCGACCTCCGCGACAGCGGCCGGATCGACGACATCGTCCTGCGCGGCGTGCAGGAAGTGCTCGACGTGGAGGAAGTCCGGCTGGGCCGCCGTTGAACCGCCCCTGAGTCAACTCGCCATCGTCTCGACCCTCTTGAAAGGGGACCCCCGTGGACACCCACGACACTCTTGCCCAGCTCCGCCGCCAGTCCGCCGACCCCGCCCGCCGTATCCTCTTCACCGGCGCGACCATCGTCACGATGGACCCCGAACTTGGCACGCTCCAGGGCGACTTGCTCGTCGAGGGCGACACCGTCGCGGCGATCGGGCCGGACCTGAGCGCGGACGGCGCGGTGGTCGTCGACGCCTCCGGCACCATCCTGGCCCCCGGCTTCGTCGACACCCACCGGCACGCCTGGGAGGCGCAGTTGCGCCGGATCATGCCCGACGTCGACGACCTCGGCGGCTATGTGATGACCACGCTCGCCGGGTACGCCACCGTCTACCGGCCCGAGGACATGTACATCGGCACCAGACTTGCGGCGCTCACCGCGCTCGACAGCGGCATCACCACGATGCTCGACTTCTCGCACAACTCTCGTACCCGCGAGCACTCCGAGGCGGCCATCGAGGCCCTCCGCGACACCGGCATCCGGGGAGTCCACGCGTCCATGGGCCCGCACTTCGGGGACTGGGACCGCCAGTGGCCGGCCGACCTGACCCGGCTCAAGGACCGGTACTTCAGCAGCGACGACCAGCTCCTCACCCTCCGCCTGGCGACCCTGGCCACCGACGAGATCGCCGGCCCCGCCCTCGCCTACGGCCCCGAACTCGCCCGTACCGCCGCCGACTTGGGCATCGGTGTCAGCGTCGACGCGGCCTTCGGTGAGGCGTCCTCCCGGGCCGTGCTGTCCTGGGCGGAGCACGGCATCCTCGGCCCCGACGTCACCCTGATCCACGCGACGGGGCTGACCGCCGAGGCGTGGAAGGCGATGGGGGAGACGGGCACGACGGTCGCGCTGGCCCCCACCTCGGACGCGCAGATCGGCCTGGAGACCGCGATCCCCGCCGTGGACGAGGCACTCGCCGTCGGCATCCGCCCGGGCCTGAGCATCGATGTCGAAGTCGCCCTTGCCAGCGACCTGTTCACCCAGATGCGGGCCCTGCTCGCCATCCAGCGGATGCGCGCGGTCAACGCCGCCTACGGCACCGGCGGCGAGCTCTCCCGCATCACCACGCGCGACGTCCTCGACTTCGCCACCCTCCAGGGCGCCCGGACCAACGGGCTCGGCGACGTCACCGGCTCGCTGACCGTCGGCAAGAAGGCCGACCTGCTGATGGTCCGGGCCGAGGACCTCAACAACATGCCCCTCAACGACCCGATCGGGACACTGGTGTTGGGCTCGGACGCCCGCAACATCAGCGCCGTGTTCGTCGACGGGCAGCCGCGCAAGTGGGACGGGCAGGTCCTCGACGTGGACCTGCCCGCGCTGCGTGCCGAGGTCAACGCGTCCCGCGACCACGTGCTCAACACCCCGGTCGCCTGAGGGGAGTTCGGGGCACTCCCGGGAGCGCCCCGTTCCGTACTCAGGTCAGTTGGAGAACCAGGGGTTCCCGCCGCCCAGCGACCACACCGAGACCTTGGTGACGCCGAGCCCCTTGAGGACAGCGAGCTTGCGGTCCATGGCGACGCTGTCGACGTAGTCGTAGAGGACACCGCCCGAGGTCCAGCGGATCTCGCCGGAGGACGCGTCCCGGCGGCTCTCCACGGTGGCCGGGTTGCTGGAGAAGCCGGGGCTCTTCTTCATGTCGCTGAACTGGATGTTGCCCGTCACGGAGTTGAGGTCGCAGGGGTCGGGGGCGCTGTAGCCGTAGGAGGGGACACCGATGATCAGGCGGTTGGGGTCGGGGATCTTGCTCTGCGCGTACTTGGTGACCTTCTTCAGCCAGTCGTAGGGGCTGATGGGCAGGCAGCGGGCGCCGGCGGCGGTGTCGAACTCCTCGTCGTACGCCATGATCACCACGTCGTCCACGCCGGTGGCGGCCACCGCCGCGTAGTCGTAGAAGGCGGCGTCCTCCGTCATCGCCGGTGCGTCGACCTGGAGGCGCTTGCCCTTGGCGTGCAGGGCGGTCGCCAACTGCCCCAGGAACGTCTTGTAGTTGGTGAAGTCGGCGGTGCTCCAGGACCAGTAGTCCTCCAGGTCGACGTCGACGCCGCTGAGCCCGGCGTCGCTGACGAGGGAGGTGACCTTGGAGACGGCCGCCGTACGCTTGGCGTTGGTGCTGACCAGGGCGTGGACGTCGGCGGTGGTCATGCCGGAGAGCGTCGGGTACTGGTAGGCGGAGTGCGCCTTGAGGTCGGCGACGTTGGCCGCGCTGTACGTGTTGCAGGTGCCGTTGGCGGTGGTCTCCAGGGTGACCGAGCCGTTGCTGCCGACCGACCAGTACTCGGGGTTGAGGGCGCCGTTCTTGACCCTGTCGTCGGCGTACTCGCTCTTGGCGGTGCAGGTGGAGTCGCCCGTCGAGCCGGGGTACAGCCAGGTCTGGAGCTGGACGCCGGAGGTGGCGGAGGGGCTGGCGCCGGCCGGGACCGAGGCCGTACAGGCGAGCAGCGTGGTGACCGTGGAGGCCACGACGCCGGTCACGGTGAGTGCGTGACGGAACATGAGCGGTCCTTTCGGGTGGGGAGGGGTGGGGAGGGGCGTGCGGGATCGCCGCGTCGGCCGGAGGGCCGGCGCGGTGAACTGGGGGACAGGAGCGGTCAGTTGCTCCAGTAGGGGTCGAAGGCCAGGGTGTCGGCGCCCGGGACGGTGGTGGCGGCCGACCAGGAGCCGTCGACGACGCGTCCGCCGTCGGGCCGACCGGCCAGCGACAGCCTGGTGAAGATGCGGTAGCGGTCGCCCCGGTAGACGGAGCGGGTGAACTCGACCACCCGGCCCTCTGCGTCCCTGGCCGCCCGTTCGAACAGCAGGGCGGGGGTGTGCACGGACACGCCGAGGAGTTCCGCCTCCCACTCGTCGACCACGGTCGGTTCGATGCTCTGCGCGGCGTCGGTCAGCAGGATCTGGTAGCGGCGGCCGAGCAGCCGGTAGAAGGAGTCGGTCTCCAGGTCACGGGCGGTCAGGCCGGGCACCAGCGCGTGCGGCACATGCAGCGTCTCCACACACATCGGGTCGCCGTCCACCGTCCGCAGCCGGAGGATCCGCAGGATCTGCTCGCTGGGCGCGATGCCCAGCCGGCGGCCGATCCGGGGTCCCGCGGCGACGGTCTTGAAGTCCAGCGTGCGGCTGGCCCAGGTGCCGTCCACACCGCCGACGCCCAGCGTCTGCGGCTGCCCGGGGGAGCCGCTGAGGTGCTGGGCGACCTTGGCCCGGGCGACGAACACACCGCGCCCGTGCTCCCGCACCAACAGACCGTCACGGACGAAGTCGTCGACGACCGCGCGCAACGTGGGGCGGGAGACCCCGAGTTCCTCGCACAACTGCCGTTCGCCCGGGAGGGGCCGTCCGGTCCCGGTCTCCTCGATCAGGTCGAGGAGGTGGGTGCGGATGCGTTCCCGCTTCTCCCAACGGCTCTCACCGTTGACCATTCCTACCAACTTTCCTTACCAGTGGTTCATCTTCGCTACCGGTTGCTTCCGAAATGCTTGCTTGACAGTCCCCAAATAGTGCCCCAGCATGTGCCCACTGGTCAATAAGTGGTAAGTGAATTCGCCGGAGGTCCCATGTCTGATTCCCGTGGCGGACCCGTCACCCGCACTGTCACCCGCACCGCCCGCCGCCCCCCCCGTACCGTCGCCGCGTCGCTGCTCGCGGCCACGGCCCTGCTGGCCGCAGCATGCACCACCGGGGGCGCCGCGTCGAAGGCGGACACCGGCGCCGACGACACCACGCCCGTCACCATCACCTTCTGGCACGGTCTCAGCTCCCCGCACGAGATCGCCTCGGTGAACGCCGTGCTCGCCAAGTTCCACAAGAAGTACCCCTACATCACGGTCAAAGCCGTCGCCGCCCAGACCGACGACAAGGTCAACCAGGCCATCCGCGGCGGCACCGCGCCCGACGTGGCGTCCTCGTTCAACGCCGCGAACGTCGGCGGCTGGTGTTCCAGTGGAGCGTTCCAAGACCTGAACCCGGACATCAAGGCCGACCACGTCGACATGTCCCAGATCCCGAAGGCCGTCCAGTCGTACACCGCGTTCGGCGGCAAGCGCTGCACCATGCCCTGGCTCGCCGACACCTTCGGCCTCTACTACAACAAGAAGCTGTTCGCGAAGGCCGGCATAACCTCCCCGCCCAAAACCATGTCCGAACTGGCCGCGGACACCAAGAAGTTGACCACCTTCAACGCGGACGGCTCCATCAAGACCGCCGGGTTCATGCCCTACCTGGGCGGCTACGAGATGCTCACCGAGCACCTCGTCCCCAGCTGGGGCGGCAAGTGGCTCACGGCCGACGGCCAGTCCAACGTCGGCGGCGACCCCGCCTTCGCCCAGGCGCTGACCTGGCAGAAGAGCCTGGTCGACTGGTTCGGCGTCAAGAAACTCGTCACCTTCAAGGCCGGCATGGGCGACGAGTTCTCCGCCCAGAACGCCTTCGAGACCGGCAAGCTGGCCATGATGGTCGACGGCGAGTGGCGCAACTCGTTCATCAAGAACGACAAGGCGAACATCGACTACGGCACCGCGGTGATGCCCGCCGCCGACGGCAAGTCCCAGCTGTACGGCGCCGGTTACGTCGGCGGCAACGTGATCGGTATGCCGCGCGGCGCCAAACACCCGGGCGCCGCCTGGAAGTTGATCAAGTTCCTCACCACCGACACCGACGCGCTGACCACCCTGGCCGACGCCATCGGCAACGTCCCCACCACCAAGGCCGCACTCGACTCGCCCGCCCTCGGGCTCTCCAAGGACCCGAACTTCGCGCCGTTCCTCCAGGTGTTCAAGAACCCGCTCACCACCACCACTCCGGCCAGCGGTGACGGTGGCGCCTACCTCACCAACTTCGGCCACTTCGTGGAGAAGTGGCAGAACGGCTCCGTATCCGACCTGAAGGCCGGCCTCACCGCTGTCGACAAGCAGAACAACGCCGCGCTCAAGCTGGGGCAGTGACCGTCATGGCCACCCAACTCCGGCTCGCCCCGGCGCCGTTGAGGGCCCGGCTGCGCCGCAACCGGCTGCGCGTCCTGCTCTTCCTCGCACCCGGCCTGGTCGGCTTCGCCGTCTTCCTGGTCTACCCCCTGGTGATGACGGTCTGGCTGTCCTTCACCAACTCCAACATGATCTCCCCGGCCCGCTTCGTCGGCCTGCGCAACTACCGCTATCTGCTGGACGGCGACCCGCTGATCTGGCACGCGATCCGCAACACCGGCTGGCTGGTGGCCGTCATGGTCCCGGCCCAAGTCCTCTTCGCCCTCGGCGTGGCCATGGTCACCGCCCGCCTCAAGGCCGGGGCGAGTGTCTTCCGCACCCTGTTCTATCTGCCCGCGCTGGCCCCTCCGGTCGCCGCGACCGTCGCCTTCGTCTGCATGTTCAACCCCAACTCCGGCCCGGTGAACCGGATCCTGGGCCTGCTCGGCATCCACGGACCGCTGTGGTTCAACTCGCCGGGCTGGTCCAAACCGGCCCTGACGCTGCTCGCCCTGTGGGGCAGCGGCACCATGATGGTCATCTTCCTGGCGGCCCTGCTGGAAGTCCCCGCCGAACTGTACGAGGCCGCCGAACTGGACGGCGCCGGCTCCTGGCACCGCTTCCGCTACGTCACCCTGCCGACGATCTCACCGGTCGTGCTGTTCGCGACCGTCACCGGGGTGATCGCCGGACTCCAGTACTTCACCCAGGCGATGGTCGCCTCGCAGGTCGCCAACGGCAACATCCAGCCCGCGCCCGGCTATCCGGACGGCTCCACGCTCACCTTCCCGCAGCAGCTCTACATCGCCGGCTTCAACCAGTTCCACGCGGGCTACGCCTGCGCGCTGGCCGTGGTGCTCTTCGTGGTGGCGATGGCCTTCACCGTCGTCCTGCTCCGCCGCGCCTCCGGCTTCGACATCGAGGAGGCACCGCGATGACGTACCGCTCCGCTCATCCAGAACTCGCCACGACGGCAAGGGACTTGATCCTGCGCGAAGTCGCCCCGGCAGCAAGGGACTTGGTCACCGAGGAGCCGCCGCGATGACGACGACCTACGCCCCGGCCCCCGCCCGGCAGACCCGCGCCGCATCACCCCACCAGGCCGCACGCGGCCGGGCGAGCCGGCGGCGCAAGCTGGTCTGGATCGCCGAACACGCCGTCGCCGTCGGCCTGGCCTGCGCCTTCATCGGCCCGATCGTGTTCATCTTCCTGACCTCCGTCATGACCGACGGACAGTCCCTCACCACCAACCTGTGGCCCCACCACTGGCAGTGGTCCAACTACCGCACCGTCTTCGCCACCGCACCCGTCGGCACCTGGCTGCTCAACACCGTGCTCTACGCGGTCGCCGCCACCGCCGCCACCCTGCTCTCCAGCGTCCCCATCGCCTACGCGCTGGCCCGGCTCCGCTTCAAGGGCCGCAACACCGCGTTCCTCTGCGTCATCACCATGATGATGCTGCCGCCCCAAGTCCTCGTCATCCCCATGTACTTGATGTGGGCCAGGCTCCATCTCACCGGCACCATCTGGCCGTTGGTCCTCCCCTCCCTGTTCGGCGACGCCTTCTCGGTGTTCCTGCTGCGCCAGTTCCTGCTCACCGTCCCCGAGGACTACCTCAACGCGGCCCGCATCGACGGCTGCGGCGAACTGCGCGTACTCACCCGGGTGGTGCTGCCGATGATGCGCCCCGCGCTCGTCGCGGTCGGCCTGTTCTCCTTCTTCAACGCCTGGAACGACTACTACGGGCCCCTCATCTACACCGGCGAGACGCCCGCCCACTGGACCCTTGCCCTGGGCCTGGCCACCTTCAAGACCTCCCACGCGGTGCAGTGGAACCTCACCATGGCCGCGACCCTCATCGCGATGGCGCCGGTGATCATCGTCTTCTTCTTCGCGCAAAAGGCCTTCATCGAGGGCGTCACACTGACAGGAGTCAAAGGTTGAAGATCACCGTTGTCGGCGGCGGATCCACGTACACCCCCGAACTGGTCGACGGATTCGCCCGGTTGGGACTGCCCGTCACCGAGATCGCCCTCGTCGATCCCGACCCCGAACGGCTCGACGTCGTCGCCCCGTTCGCCCGCCGCATCCTGGCCCGCCAGGGCAGCCCCGCGAAGATCACCACCACCGCCGACCCGGACGCCGGCATCGACGGCACCGACGCCGTCCTCTTCCAGCTCCGCATCGGCGGCCAGGCCGCCCGCCACATCGACGAGACCCTCCCGCACGAGTGCGGCTGCATCGGTCAAGAGACCACCGGAGCAGGGGGGTTGGCCAAGGCGCTGCGCACCGTACCCGTCGTCCTCGACCTCGCCGAACGGGTCGCCAAGCGCGCCCCGAACGCCTGGATCGTCGACTTCACCAACCCGGTCGGCATCGTCACCCGCGCCCTCCTCGACGCCGGCCACAAGGCGGTCGGCCTGTGCAACGTCGCCATCGGCTTCCAGCGCACCTTCGCCGACTGGCTCGGCGTCGACCACGAGCGGATCACCCTCGACCACGTCGGCCTCAACCACCTGACCTGGGAACGGAGCGTACGGCTCGACGGCGTCGACGTCCTGCCGCGACTCCTCGACGAACACGGCCAGGCTCTCGCCGACCGGCTGCGCATGCCCCTCGACGTGGTCCGCCGCCTCGGCGTCGTCCCCTCCTACTACCTGCGCTACTACTACGCCCACGACGAGGTCCTCCGCGAACAGCTCGCCGAACCCTCCCGCGCCGAGCAAGTCACCGCCATGGAGGGCGAGTTGCTGAAGATGTACGCGGACCCCGCCCTCACCGAGAAACCGGCCCTCCTCGACAGGCGTGGCGGCGCCTACTACTCCGAGGCCGCCGTCCAACTGGTGCACGCCCTCACCACCGACACCGGTGACGTCCGCGTCGCCAACGTCCGCAACAACGGCACCCTGCCCTTCCTCCCCGACGACGCCGTCATCGAGGTCCCCTCCCGCATCGGCGCGCACGGCGCAACTCCCTTGCCTGTCAACGCCGTAGAGCCGCTGTTCGCCGGACTCGTCGCGCACGTGACGGCGTACGAGGAACTCGCCCTGGAAGCCGCCCTGCACGGCGGGGTCGACCGGGTCGCGACCGCCCTGCTCGCGCACCCCCTGATCGGACAGGTCTCCGTCGCCGAGGAGTTGGCGGCGAAACTTGTCGCCGCCAATCGCCAACACCTGTGGTGGGCCTGATGAGTTCGGGTCTGCTGCTGGCCGTCGACGGCGGCAACTCCAAGACCGACCTCGCCGTACTGACCACCGGCGGTACGATCCTGGGTCGCGCCCGGGGCGGCGGATTCCGCCCGCAGGCGGTGGGCCTCGACGCGGCCATGGACGTACTGGCCGCGCTGCGCGCCGAGGCCATGGCGGCGGCGGGTGTCGGGGCCGACACCGTGGTGGACGGCATCACCGCCTTCCTCGCCGGCGCCGATCTGCCGCACGAGGTCAAGGCGTTGCGTGAGGCCGTCGGCGCCCGCCGCTGGGCCGTCACCCAGCGCGTCGACAACGACTCCTACGCCGTCCTGCGCGCCGGGGCCGGCCGGCCCTGGGGCGTCGCCGTGGTCTGTGGCACCGGCATCAACTGCGTCGGCGTCGCCCCCGACGGCCGTACCACCGGCTTCGCCGCGCTCGGCCGGATCTCCGGGGACTGGGGCGGCGGCATCGACATGGGCAGCTCGGCGCTGTGGCACGCGGCCAGGTCGGAGGACGGCCGGGGCCCGCGAACCGCCCTGCACACGATGGTAGTTGACCACTTCGGCCTCGCCACGGTCGCCGACGTCACCGCCGCCCTCCACAGCGGCGACCTGCCCGCACTCCGCCTGAGCGAACTCTGCCCGGCGGTCTTCGCGGCCCGCGACGACGGCGACGGCATCGCGACCGAACTGGTCGAACGCCTCGCGGCGGAGATAGCGAGAATGGCCCTGACGGTCCTGTGCCGACTCCAGCTCGCCACCGCCCCGGAGCCCGAAGTGGTCCTCGGCGGCAGCGTGTTGGCCGCCGGCCACCGGTCTCTCCTCGACGACGTCGAACAGCGGCTCAGGGCAGCGGTCCCGGGCGTCCGCCCGGTGGTGTGCACCCAACCGCCTTTGCTCGGTGCCGCGTTGGCGGCCCTGGACCTCCACCCACGAGCGGACTCGGGAGCGGAGGCCCGACTCCGCGCCGGGTTCCAGTGATCCGCTACGACCGGGAGCGCGCCCCGAGCCGCATCGCGTACCCCGCGTGGTGCAGCTCGTCGGCCCGGAACTCGCCGAAGGCCCAGAAGCCGAGGTCGTCGAGGTAGTCGATGCGGTCGCCGTCGATCCAGTAGCGGCCCTCGTAGGCGTGCGGACGGCCACCGCGGGTCTCGTCGTAGCGGCCTCCGGCGGTCAACTCCTGGTTCAGGAAGTCGTTCTCGTCGATCCAGACGCCGACGCGCGGGCTGCCGGTCAGGTCCTGGGCGGCCGGGATGCCCGCCTCGGGCGCGGTGGCCCGGCCGGGTACGTCGGTACCGGACCAGAGGACCGGCCTCCCGTTCGCCACGAGGGCGCGGACCTCCTCCGGCCGGGTCAGCAGCGTGGCCACCGCACCCGCCGCGTCGGGGGCGAGTTCATCCGGTACGACGAGCAGGTCACCGGTGTTCCCGGGCGTCAACGTCGCAACGTACTCGGAGCGTTGGCCGCGCCCGCCGACCAGGGCGACCGTGTCCACGACGGCCGGCACCACCGTCATGCCGGTGCAGTCGACGACGATGGCGTTGTCGTCCTGCGCCGCGGTGACGATGCCCGGGCCGACGCCCACGAGCAGGGCGCCGACGAGCAGGACGTCGGCGCCGGTCAGGGTGCCGATCAACGGGTCCAGGGTCAGGACGCGGGCGTTGGTGAACAGGACGGGACGGCCAGCGCCGTTCGTGACGATCTCGTCGAAGGATGGACCGTTCCAGGTCACGGAATCCGTGTGGGTGGTGCTCATCGCCTGCTCCTCAAGTGGGTGACACCTTCGTGGCAAGCCTGGTCGCGTCCGAAGGACGCAACCAGGCCGCCGTTACCCCAGGTGTCCCGCACCCACCCTGCGCGCCGGCTCAGCCCGCGGCGGCGGTCAGCGCCCCGAGCGCGCTGGCCTGGGTCCGCCAGTCGGTCTGGTTCGGGCTGGTGCCCGCCCAGCGTTCACCGAGCGCGTTGAGCGTGGACCGGTCCTGCGCCCACAGCGTGTCGGCCTGTTTCTGGATGTAGGCGCGATAGGTGCTGGAGCCGGTCACGTTCGCGAGGTCGGCGAAGTTCCGCATGAAGATGCCCTTGAACTGCTTCTGGTTGTCGTCGCAGGACGCCGAGCCGACATCGCAGGACTCGGTGAGCACCCCGCCGACGGTCAGCTGCGAACTGCTGATCGCGGCGTTCGCCAGGGTCCGCGCGGTGGTCAGGAACGAACTGTCCCCGGTTGTCCTCCACAGCTCGGTGAAGCCGCCGATGGCCAGTCCTTGGTTGTAACTCCACACGGTGGACCCGTTGTTGGCGCAGGACGAGGACAGTCCGTCGTTGACCAGACCCGAGGAGTTGATCATCCCGCTCGCTTTGTACCAGGCGGCCGAGGTCTTCGCCCGCTGCAGCCACACGGTGTCACCCGCGATGCGTTGGTGCAGCGCGGTGGTCAGCCACAGGTACTGCCCGTTGGTCACCGCGTTCTTGTAGGTCTTCTCCCGGTCCCACCACACACCGCCGCCGCAGGTGCTCGTGTCCCAGTACTGCTGCACGTAGTTGGCGATGGTGACGGCCTCGTTGAGATAGCGCGCGTCGTGCGTGTAGTCGTACGCGTCGATCCACGCGATCGCCCACCAGCCCGAGTCGTCGATGGACCGGCTGATGAAGTCCCCCTCGATCGCGTCCGAACTGCGTGTCCCGGCCGGGAAGACGCCCTTGTTCTGGTCGAAGGTGCGGGCGATGATCCAGTCGTAGTCGTGCGTGCCGGTGGTCTTCGCGAAGTCGATGACGGACGTGAGGGTGGCCGCCGAGTTCCACCAACTGCTGGGCCACCAGCCGTTGTAGGGGTCGTACGACGTCATCAGCGCGTCCGCCGCCGCGCGCGCTCGGGTCGGCACGGGCCGGTACCAAGCGGTGCAGCTGCCCTCGTTGTGGCTCGCCTCCCGCCCACAGGCGCGAACCGCGCCGCCGTAGAGGAGACCGCGCGGATCGCGGGTGGCGTACATCGTGGTGCGGGTGGTGGTGGCCCCGGACGGGGTGCTGGTACGGCCGAGGGAGGAGCCGTCCGGCCAGGTCGCGCCGCCGTCCCAGGACCGGTCCAACCAGATCTCGTCACCAGTCCCGCCCGTGTCGATGCTCGCCCAGGCCATGGAGTTCTTCTGATCCACGTGCAGCCGGATCGTGCGGCCGTACAGGGTGGTCGACGGCACCGGCTGGTCGTCGCCGGTCGCCTGGCCCGCGCTCGTGCCGTCGCACACGGTGTCGCAGACGGTGGGGTAGACCCAGTTCGTGCAGCCCACGCCGGCCGCGTCGCCGCAGGCCCGGACCAGGCCGCGCTTGTGGTTGCGCGGGTCGGTGATGTTGTACATCAGCGTCCTGGTACCGGTCCAAGTGCTCGGGATGCTCGCCTTGCCGAGCAGTCCGTCCCAGGTGGCGCCGCCGTCCCAGGACCGGTCCAACCAGACCGCGTCACCGGTCGAGCCGTTGTCGATACTGGCCCACGCCATGTCGTCCGCGTCGGAGACATGGAGCTGCACCCGCCGGCCGTTGAGCGTCTTGTCCGGCACTGGAAACGTTTCCTGTTTTGCCTGCGAAGGGTCCAGCGTGTCGCAGGCCAGGACGCACACCTGCGTCGCGGCGGACGCCGGCGCCGCGGCCGGGACGAGCGCCACGAACGCGAGGGCGGCCGTCAGGAGAAAGCTGAGGAACCGTGGTCTGACAACGATGTCGAAGCCATGTAGGGGCACCGGAAACTCGCCTCGATTTCACGATGGGGGACGCCGGGTGTGAATGGATTCAGCTCTGGATCAAAGGTCCATACCTCTACCCGTACTCGACGCAGTGAACCGGCTTGGTGCGGCCCTGTCAATGTCGTAAGGTGCGCTTTTTACCTGGGAGTTGAAGGCTTCCGCGATGGGTTGACACCCGCTCTCCCGGCGCCCATCATCGGTGCGAACTTCGGCGAGTCATCTCGCGCACCCGTCGCTCCTCAAACTCCGGGCTCCTGTGTTCGATCTAATTGAATCGATTCACCTGTCTGGTTGTCCGGTTGGGCGACTGGTTCCCCCACCGATCCGGGAGGCACTCATGCGCCGTCGCAGGCCAGCGCTGAACCGAAAGCCCAGACCAGGGCGCCTAGTTGGGCTCACCGTGGTGGTGGCCGCCGCGCTGGCCGTAGCCCCGGCGCTGTCCGCCGGGGCGGCACCGACGGCCGTGACAGCCGCCCCCAAGGCGGCACTTGACGCCGTGAACTACTCGCCGACCTCGCGCACCCTCAAGCCGACGGCCGTCTACCGCACCTCCGGGAGCGTCGCGAACCCGACCAACGTGCTGAACGGGACGGCGACCCGGATCTCCGGTTCGCAGTCGGCCATCACGCTCGACTTCGGGAAGGAGGTCGGCGGCTTGGTAACGTTGTCATTCGGCAGCACCAGCTCCAGCGGCCAACGCGTCGGCCTGGCCTTCAGCGAGTCGTCCCTGTACGTGGGCAACAACAGCGACCGCAGCAGTGGCCGCGACGGCGAGGACGGCGCCCTCTACACCACGCCCTCCGCCAACGGCACGTACACTGTGCCCACCGCCCAACTCCGGGGCGGCTTCCGCTACTTGACCGTGTTCCTGGACAGCTCGGGCTGGGTGGACCTCAAGGGCGTCAGCCTCAACTTCACCGCGGCCCCGGGGAAGTCCAACCCGGCCGACTACGCCAACTACTTCACCTCCAGCGACGAGTTGCTCAACCGCATCTGGTACGCCGGGGCGTACACCGTGCAGTTGAACACCATCGCCTCCAACCAGGGCCGCGCCTGGCCGCCGCCCTCCTCGGCGTGGGACAACAGCGCCACTGTCGGCGTGGGCGACTCCGTCCTGGTCGACGGGGCGAAGCGCGACCGCACGGTGTGGCCCGGCGACATGGGCATCGCCGTCCCCACGCAGTACGCGTACTCGAACGACCTCACCTCGACCCGCAACGCGCTCACCACGATGTACAACGCGCAGTCGTCGGCAGGTGAAATCCCCTGGTCCGGGCCGCCGTTCAACCTCACCGGCTCGGACACGTACCACACCTGGACGCTGCTGGGGACGTCCACGTACTACACGTACACCGACGACCAGTCGTGGCTGGACTCCGAATGGTCCAACTACAAGCGGGGGATGGCCTTCATCACCAACAAGATCGACGGCAACAACCTGCTCAACGTGACCCGCACCCAGGACTGGGCCAGGGTCGGCCAGGGCGGCGAGAACATCTCCGCCAACGCGCTGCTGTACGGCGCCCTCAGGGGCGGCGCGAGCCTCGCCACGGTCGAGGGAGACAGCGCGCTCGCCGCGAGCTGGAACAGCAAGGCCGACGCCATCAAGGCCGCGGCCAACTCCCGGCTGTGGGACGCCTCCAAGGGCATGTACAAGGACAACCCGACCAGCGGCCTCTACCCGCAGGACGGCAACTCCCTTGCCGTCTGGTACGGGTTGAGCGACTCCACGGCCAAGTCGAAGAGCATCATCGCGGGGCTCGGCAACAACTGGGGCATCTACGGCCCGACCACGCCCGAATGGGGCGGCAACGTCTCGCCGTTCGCCGGCGGCATGGAGCTGAACGCCCGCTTCACCGCCAACGACGACTACACCGCCCTGGACCAGATCCGCCGCACCTGGGGCCACATGCTCGACAGCGACATCGGCACCAAGAGCACGTTCTGGGAGGGCATCCAGTCCGACGGCGGCCTCGCGTACGGCGGTTCGTTCATGAGCCTGGCCCACGGCTGGTCCACCGCGCCCACCTCGACGCTCACCTTCGACGTGCTCGGCACCGCGCCCGAGTCGGCGACCGGCGCCTACCGCTTCGTCCCGCACCCCGGCGACCTGACCAGTGCCCAGGGCCGTATCACCATGCCCCAGGGCGCGATCAACGCCTCCTGGTCCCGGAACGCGTCGGCCGGCACCTACTCGGCCACCCTCTCCAGCCCGTCCGGCAGCACCGGCCGGATCGGCGTCCCGAAGCTCGCCGGCAACATCACGGTGACCGTGAACGGCGCGACCGTCTGGAGCAACGGAACCTTCACACCCACCTCCGGCATCACCGGCGGCAGCCAGGACGACACCTACGTCTACCTCACCGGCGTCGCCCCCGGCAGCTACACCGTCTCCGCCACCGGCCTCGGCAACCCGGCACCGCCCACCGAACCCGGCACCGGCGCCCTGCGCGCGGGCTACATCCGGTGCGCGGGCGAGGGCGGCACCTGCTCCTTCAGCGGCACCCGCTCGGTGGCCTACGGCGCCGGGACGTACACGTACAAGACCGTGACCAGCAGCACCGCCTGCTCCAACGACTCCTTCGGCGGCGACCCGGCCGCGAACCTCGTCAAGTCCTGCTACGTCGCCGACGCGGGCGGCCCGCCCGGCTACACCGCCTGCGCGGCCGAGGGCGGCACCTGCTCCGTGCCCGGCTACAACCGTGACGTCGCCTACGGAGCCAACGGCAACTTCGTCCACCAGGTCACCAACGGCTCCGTGGACTGTTCCAACGCCCACTTCGGCGATCCCATCGACGGTGTCGCCAAGTCCTGCTATCTGCCGCCCGCAGGCGCCCCGGCCGGTGGCTGGACCAAGTGCGCCGACCAGAACGGGACTTGTGCGGCGGTGGCGGGACAGCCGGTGATGTACGGCGCCTACGGAGCGTTCACCACGGCCACCGCGACCGGCGACACCGCGTGCACCGACGCCACGTTCGGCGACCCCATCTCCGGTGAGTCGAAGGCCTGTTACACCGCGACCGGCGGCCCGGTCGGCTACGCCACCAACTGCTCGGCGGAAGGCGGCACTTGCTCCTTCAGCGGACAGCAGACCGTCGCCTACGGCGCCCGGGGCCGCTTCCTCTACAAGACCTTCAGCGGCGGTACGAGCTGCACGACGGCCGCCTTCGGTTCCGACCCGCTCCCGAACGTGAGCAAGTCCTGCTACCTCACGTCCTGACCTGGACCGGTCCTAGTGGCCTTCGTCCTGCGCCGTCAGGGCGAAGGCCAGCAGGGCCGTCGTGGTGAAGTCGAGCGAGGGTTCCACCGTCTGCCAGGCGCCCACGTCGTCCACGTACCGCGAACCCTTGCCGTCGAAGTCGGTCCAGGCTCCGCTCGGCGGGCCGGCGGTGCACTTCTTCATGGTCGAGAAGCCGTTCAAGTCGGTGAGTTTGTCCGCCGCGTTGGGGCCGTTGACCACCGCGCCGCGCAGGATCGCGCCCTTCCCGTCGAGGCTGCCGCGCAGGTTGGCCAACTGGTGTTCCGGGCAGTGTGGATAGACCTCACCTGCGCCGATCATGAAGCTGGTGCCCCACGGGTTGGCGCCGAGAGCCCAGCCCCGCTGCCGCCCCGCGAAGGCCGCGAAGCGGGTGTCCCCGGTCGCCTCGGCGTAGAGCTGAGCGGTGGCCACCAGCCCGAAGGTGTGCGGTACGGCGTCGAAGTCGTCGTAGACCGCACCGGCGCCGAACGGATCGTGCCCGGCCCGCTCGACCCCGTCCTCCAACTGTCGGCGCAGGTCCTTGTACAGGTCCTCGGCCCCGACGCCGTTATTGCTGGAACGGTCCAAGGCGGTGGCCAGATCGACATGTGCCAGGGTGCTGACGTCCGCGACGTTGAGGGTGCCCTTGACGTCGGAATCCAGGTAGGAGCGGGCCCAGCGGGCGGCGTCGGCCGTCCAGTCGTTCTCCCGGTCATCGCTCAACTCCCTTGCTGCCAGGGCAAGTTCGGCTCCAGCGAACTCCAGGTCGTCCTGCCAGGAGTCCTCGGGGTAGAAGCCGCTGGGGAACGCGGTGACGAGCGGCTTGTCGGGGTCCGGGTCGGTGTCGGCCTGGTCGTAGACGGCGGCGGCCTTCTCCAGCCACTCCCGGGCCAGGTCCGGGTCGGAGTCGGCCGTGCGCTGCGCGGCGAGGGCGAAGACCGCCGCCACCCGTCCCGCCAGACTCGGAGTGATCGGCTCGCCCGGCGCGTTGGCCCGGAACACCGGCCGGTGCTTGATCGTGTAGTCCGGGTCGCCGGGCGACACATCGAGCCGGTCGTCGGCCTCCGGCAGCCGCCACACGTCGTGGTCCGTGCGCACGTTGTCGTTGCCCGCGCCGATGCCGACCTGGGCGTAGAGCGTCCCGGTGTCCCCGTCCCACATCCGGTCCAGCCACGACAGACCGTGGTCGGCCTCGGCGGACAGTGCGGGCATGACGGTCGGCAAGCCCCGTTCGGCGAGCAGGAGTTCGGCGGTCGAGTAGGAGGTGGTGCCGGTGAACTTCAGGAAGTCGCCCGCGTCGAACCAGCCGCCCGAGGCGTCGACCGTGTCACCGGTCGGGGTCAGTTGCTCGTCGAGCAGCTCCTCGCCCGCCTCGTCGTAGTGCGGGTCGGCGTAGACGGTCGCGTGCTCGTCGGCGAGATGGGACGGGCCGTGCTTGAGGATTCCGGGCAGTACGTCGGCTCCGTCGCGCTGGGCCTGGAGGAAGCGGACGTTGTCCCGGACCAACGGGGTCATCAGCTCGCTAGCGTCGGCGATCCGGAAGGCGGGGGAGCGGCCGGCGGCGGTGCCGGTCAGGACGACGCGGTAGGTGCCGGGGGTGTTCAGCGCGGAGAGGTCGACGGTGCGCACGGACGGGTACTTGGCGTTCCAGTGGCCGGTGACGGCGCCGAGCCGGCCCGCCGTGACCACCCTGTCCTTGTCCTTCGCGTCGACGACCTTGAAGCGCGCCCCCGCGAGCGCCTTCGTGGGTCCCATGACGTAGGCCCGCTTCGTCTCGCCGCGCGCATAGCCGACCTGGTCGACCCGGACGACCGCCTCGGCGGCGGGCGGCGCGCTCGTCGTGTCGTACACGTTGAGGGCGACGAGGACGGCGCCGAGGGCCGTGGCGGCGGTGCTGACCAGTAGTACAGGGCTGCGCAGTGCGTTCATGCGCCCACGGTGCCGGGGCCTTCATGAGATGACGATGAGGACGCCCGGGCCGGGTCCGCCGGCAGCCGGAGTTCGGCGAGCAGGCCGCCGCCGGGAGCGTCCGTGAGGCGGGCCGTGCCGTGATGCAGACCGGCGACCCAGCGGACGATGGCGAGGCCCGCGCCCGTACCTGGACCGGTCCCGGAGACCCCGCGTGCGAACACGCGCTCGCGGTCCGCGAGCGGTACGCCGTCTCCGTGGTCGCGGACCGTGACCAGCCCCGGCGTGACGCTGACCTCCACCGGCGAACCGGCCGGGCCGCCATGCCGCTGGGCGTTCTCCACCAGATTCCGTACCGCCTGCGCCAGCAGGTCGGGATCGCCGCGGACCACCACCGGCTCGGCCGTCACCGTCACGCTCTGGTGGTCCGGCAACTCCTCGACCGTGGTCTCCACCAACTGGTCAAGGCGCAACGGCACCAGCTCGACCCGCTGCGCCCCGGACTCCAGCCGGGCCCTGGCGAGCAGCCCGGTGACCAGCCGGCTCAGCCGGTCCACGAGCCGTAGCGCCTCGTCGGAGGAGCCGCCGCGCTCGACGGTGAGCCGCAGGGTCGCCAGCGGGGTGCGGAGCTCGTGCGCGGCCTCGGCCAGGAACTGTTCCTGCTGGTCGAGACCGCGCAGGGCCGGGCGCATGGCCCGCCCGGACAGCAGATGCCCGACGGCCGCCGCGCAGCACACCAGCGCCGTGCAGCCGAGGGCCAGCCAGCGCACCAGGAGGTCGTGGTCGCGGTCGCTGCGCGCCAGTTCCGTCCCGACCAGCACGGCCGCGCCGATCCGGTCGCCGTCCCAGACCGGCGCCGCCGCCCACCGCAGCCGCCCGCCCTTGGTGGCGGAGGCGCTGACTTGGACCGTTCCCTGCTCGTCCAGGACGCTGTGCCAGACCTCGTCCAACTGGTCCGCGTCGGGCAGCGACGACCGTCCGGGTACGACGTTCCGCAAGGTCGGCTTCTTCCCGGGCGCCGCCTGCAGGACGGCCAACGCCTGTGCGCCCTGGGCGAGTTCGTCCTCGCGCAGCGGCTCCAGGTGCAGCACGCCCGCGTCGAACCAGACCGCCCGCGACAGCCCCGCCGCGCGGTTGCCCACCTCGTGGTCGAGGCCGGAGCGGCGGGAGGCGGCGTCGATACGGATCGCGACGACGGCGAGCACGACGAGACAGGCCGCGGTCGTCGAGGCGAAGAGGAGCGTCATCATTCGGCGGGTGCGCCGCAGCCGGGCCACCGCAGGCGACGGGTCCGGCGCCTCGGTCCGGGGCCTCACGCCTCGCCGCCCAGCCGGTAGCCGACGCCGCGCACCGTCCCGATCGGGTCGGGCGGCCCGAGGCGTCTGCGCAACTGCCCGATCAGGACGTCCACCACATTGGACATCGGCTCGCTCGCCTCGTCCCAGCAGCTCTCGATCAGCTCGCTGCGCGTGACAACCTCGCCCGCCCGCAGCATCAGCAGTTCAAGGACCGCGAACTCCTTGGCCGAGAGGCTGAGCAGCACTCCGGCCCTGGTCACCCGGCGGCGCGGCAGATCGATCTCCAGGTCGCCCGCCCGCACCAGCGAGGGCCGCGCGGGCTGCTCCCTGCGGCACAACGCCCTTACCCGTACGACGAGTTCGGCGAAGGCGAACGGCTTCACCAGGTAGTCGTCCGCGCCGTGCTCGAAGCCGGCCACGCGGTCGCTCACCGCGTCCAGCGCGGTCAGCAGCAGGAAGGGCAGCACCGATCCCGCCCGGCGCCGCGCGGCGAGCAGCGTGAGGGAGTCGCCGTCCGGGACCGAGCGGTCGGCCACGACACAGTCGTAGCGATTGACGGACAGCTTGAGATCGGCCTCGGCCAGCGTCCGCGCGAGGTCGACCGCGAACCCCGCACCCCGCAGCTGAGCTGCGACGACGAGCCCCAGCTCAAGATCGTCCTCCAGGACCAATACGCGCATGGCCCGGAGCTTAGGCGACGGCGGGGGGGGGGGGGGGGGGGGGGGGGGGGGGGGGGGGGGGGGGGCGGGCGCCGCCCCCCCCCCCCCCCGGGGGGGGCGGGGCGGCGGGGGGGGGGGGGGGGGGGGGGGGGGGGCGGGCCCCGGCCCTCCACCCACACTCTCACACCGCTTGGCGGCGCCGGCGCCGCGGCCCCCCCCCCCCCCCCCCCCCCCCCCCCCCCCCCCCCCCCCCCCCCGCCGTGCTCCCGTGGTCAACTGCTGGGCACGGTGTCCTCGAACGTGGTGCCCGTGCCCCGGTAGGCCGCCACCTTCGCGGCGACCTGCGCCGGGGTGAGGACCTGGTCCTTGACGTGCAGGACGTAGTCGACCTGCTCGTCGTAGGCGCGCGCGGTGGAGCTGGTGAGGCCGCCGAAGTCGATCAGCCACTGGTTGAAGTTGATCGACATCGGCCGTTCCGGGAGGTACGCGGCGTCGTGGGTGCCGAAGAGCTGGCCGTCGATGTAGTACTTGATGCTGCTGTTGTCGATGGTCAGCACCAGGTCGTGCCAGCCGTTGTAGCTCTGCCGGCCCTCGGTGTGCTGGTTGACCGCCACCCACGGGTCGGCCTGGTAGGTCTCCCAGGACGTCGTGTAGAGGATGTCGGACGACTCGCCCCAGCCGCCGTTGGGGAGGTACTCGAAGTCGTACTCGGAGTAGTCGTCCGCCATCGGCGCCGTCAGGTCGTTGATGGTGAAGAACGTCTGCACGAGGTGGTCGCCGTCCGGGCCGGTCTTGGGCGCGTCGTTGAACTTGACCCGGGCCGCGTAGGTGCCGTTCTTGAACTTCCTCGCGTTGGTGACGACTTCGGTCTGCTTGGTGCTCTCGCCGGTTCCCGAGGTCGACGTCTCCAGGTTCATGACGGAGTTGCCGCTCGTGGTGGCGAAGGTGACCTTGTCGGGCGCCCAGGTGGCGCCGGACACCCCGGGACCGCCGGAGGTCGAGCGCACGTTCCAGCCGTGCGCCGAGATCTTCGGGTCGTTGTAGGCGCTGTAGTTGAAGTCGTCGAACAGGGTGGCGCCGGTGGCCGGGGGGTCGGTCGGCGGGTCGGTGGGCGGGTTCGTCGGGTCGTTGCCGGCGGGAGCCGTGCCCCAGAGGGTGGTGCCGGACAGCTGTGCCGTGACCTTGGACCAGTCGGCGTACGACGTCTGCGAGGCGCCGAAGGAGTAGTCGTCGCTCTGGTTCAGGGTCTGCCAGGTCGACTGGTAGAACCGCAGCTGCATGTCACTGGTGTCGGCGCCCGGCGCGAGGGTCCCGGCGCCCGAGGTGAAGCCGATCTCCAGGTAACGGTCCGCCGTGGCCGTCGGGTTGGCGAGGGTGCCGAAGGTGCCCGTGATGTTGGCGCAGCCCTTGACCGCCCAGGAACACGCGAAGCGGTAACTCGCGCTCGCCGAGTCCGCCTTGAAGTAGTAGCGGATCTTGACGTTCGCCAACTGCACTGTGGTGGAGCCGGTGTTCTTCACCTTGAACCAGGGCTCGGACTGGTCGGCGGTGGCACCCGTGGCGCTCGTGCGGTACTGGACGCTCAGCCCGTCGCCGGCCGCGCTCGCGGTGGACGGCATGGCGGTGAGGGCGGCGGCGCCCAGGGCCACCGCCACGGCGGCGGAGGCGGCGGCGCGCAGCCTGGTCTTCGCGAACCTCGTGTCGTGTCTCGGGTCGAGTCTCATGTCGTGCCTCTCCAGAAGGTGGGGTGATTCCGGAACGGGACAGATCAAGGGGCGGTACGGGAGGGGGCATTGGCGGTGCAGGTCGGGTCAGGGGTGGTACTGGACGTCGAGCGCGTCGAGCCGGGCCGTGTGCCCGTCGAGCCGGGCGCGGAAGTCGTCCCAGTCGGTTGGACCGCTCCAAGCGCGGTCGGCCAGAGCGCACAGGCGGGGATAGGTGAGGTACTCGACGCGCTCGGGCGTCGTGACGAACTCGGTCCACAACTGGGCCTGGGTGCCCAGCACTTGACGGGCCGCCGGAGCGTCCGCGTCCTCGGGGACGGGGTCGTGGGAGTGCACGGTCCGCAGATCGACGACCTTGCCGGGCTGCGCCGGGGGTTCACGCGGGTCCTCGGACTGGGCGTAGTCGAGGTAGGTCGCCCGGTGATAGGCGCTCACCACCTGGTGGCCGCGCCGGGCCGCCGTCAGGGTGTGTGCCGCGTCGCGCCAGGTCATCACCGTGAAGTCCAGGGGCAGTTCGGCCCCTGTCTCGGCCCAGCCGACCGGGCGTCGCCCGTGCCGCACGAGGAACTCGCCGATCCGCCCGAGGAACCAGCCGTGCAGCGCGGCGGGACTCGACAGGCCCTGCGCCACCGCCCGTTCGCGCGCGGCGGCACTGTGCGTCCACTCGGCGGTGGGGCACTCCTCGCCGCCGACGTGGATGTACGGCGAGGGGAAGACGTCCATGACCTCGTCGAGGACGGTACGGCAGAAGTCGAGGACCTCGTCGTGGACGCCGAGGACGGTGTCGCACACGCCCCAGCGGGTCCAGACGTCGAGGCTGCGCTCCGGCTGGTTGCCCAGCTCGGGACAGGCGGCCAGGGCGGCCCGGACGTGGCCGGGCATCTCTATCTCCGGCATCACGGTCACTCCGCGGGCGGCGGCGTAGGCGACCAGGTCGGCGAGTTCGGCCCGCGTGTACGACCCTCCGTGCGGGACTCCGTCGTACAAGTCGCTTCCGGCAGGCCCCTGTTGGGACTCCGCGCGGTGGCCGCCGATCTCGGTGAGCTTGGGGTAGGCGGCCACCGGCATGCGCCAGCCCTGGTCGTCCGTGAGGTGCAGGTGGAACACGCCGATCTTGTGCAGGGCCAACAGGTCGACGTATCGGCGGAGATAGGGGACGGGCTGGAAGTGGCGGGCCACGTCGAGCATCGCGCCGCGCCAGGGGTGCCGGGGGAGGTCGGTGATCTCGACGCACGGCAGCAGCCACTCCGTGTCGCGCTGCGGGCGCGCCGACAGGGCCTGCGGGGGCAGGAGTTGACGGATCGTCTGGATTCCGCGCAGCAGTCCGGTGAGGTGCGCGGCGCGCAGCAGGACGGCGTGCGGGGCGACGGTGAGGCCGTAGCCCTCGTCGCCGAGACCGGCCAGGCCGGGGTCGAGCGTCAGGGTCAACTGCCCGTCGGGGGACGCCTCCAGGGGCAGTCCGGTGGCGGGGGCGAGCAGGGTGCGCAGCAGGTCCGCGGCCGGTTCGGCGCCCGCGCCGATGTGCAGCGCGGTGTCGGTGTCGAGGGTGAAGTGCCCCGGCCGGAGTGCGGACTTGGTGGGTCGGGGGACGAGGGTGAGCACGGAACGCTGTGCGGGCATGGATCGTCTCCGGGACGGGGGCGTGTGGGGGTGGTGCGGAGGGTCAGCCCTTGACCGCGCCGGCCGCGAAGCCGGAGGTGACATGGCGCTGGAGCAGCAGGAAGATCACAAGTGCCGGTGCCGCGAAGAGAGTTGACGCCGCCATGGTGGCGCCCCAGTCGGTGCCGAAGACGTTCTGGAACGAGGACAGCCACACGGGCAGCGTGCGGTGGTCCTGCTGCTTGATGATCAGGAAGTTGGCGTAGGTGAACTCGTTCCAGGCCGTGATGTAGCCGAACAGCGAGGTGGCCATCAGGCCCGGCGCGAGCAGCGGGAACGCGATGCGCCGGAACGCGCCGAACCGGGTGCAGCCGTCGACCTGCGCGGACTCCTCCAGCTCCGGGGGAATCGTGCCGATGAAACCGCGCAGCACGATGATCGTGAACGGCAGCGTCATCATGAAGTAGACGAGCGTCAGCGTCGGCAGCCGGTCCAGCATGTCGGTGTCGCGGGAGATGATGTACACCGGGATGATCAGTGACTCCCAGGGCGCCATCTGCGCGATGAACACCATCAGCATGAACTGCCGGCGCCCTTTCCAGTTCATCCGGGCGACCGCGTAGGCCGAGCCGAGCGCGATGACGAGGGCGAGCAGCACCGCGCTCAGCGTGACGAGGACGCTGTTGCGCCAGAACAGTCCGAAACCGGCGGCGCCGACGGCCGTACGGAAGTGGTCGAGGGTCCAACTCGCGGGAATGATGCGGGGGTTGTCGGACTGGATGTCGCGGGTCGGGGTGAACGCGGTCGCGACCATCCAGTACACCGGGAACAGGCACACCAGGACCGTGAGGACGGCGGCGGCGTTCAGGGGCAGACGGCGGATCCGGGGCCGGGTGGTGCTCATGCGAGCTCGTCCTCCTGGCGGAACATCTGACGGAAGTAGAAGACCAGCACGCCCGACATCAGCACCACGGTGACCATGGAGGCCGCCGAACCGAGGTCGTAGCGCTGGTGGGAGAGCGCGGTCTGCACCGCGTACACGGGCAGGATCGTGGTGGCGTCGCCGGGTCCGCCGTTGGTCATCACCCAGATCTGCACGAACGCCTTGAACGTCCAGATCACTTCGAGGGAGAACACCAGCAGGAAGATCGGCCGGATCATCGGGAAGGTGACCGAGCGGAAGATCCGTGGCCCCGACGCGCCGTCGATGCGCGCCGACTCGTACAGCTCGACGGGGACGGTGGTGAGGGCCGAGTACAGCGTGATCGCCGCGAAGGGCACGGACTGCCACACCACGAGCGCTACGACGATTGCGAAGGCGGCCGGTCCGTGCGCGAACCAGGGATAGCGGTCGAAGGACTCGAACCCCAGCCCGGTCAGCACCTCGTTGACGATCCCGAACTCCGAGTGGAACAGCCACTGGAACACCGTCGTCGCCGAGATCACCGGCATCGCCCAGGTCAGCACCAGCGCGCTGAGGACCGTGGTCCGCCCGAACCGGCCGAGCCGCTCGACCATGAGCGCGACCAGCGTGGACAGCGTCATGATCAGTACGACGTTGATCGCCATGAAGAGGAACGTGCGCCGTACGACCTCCCAGAAGGCGCTGTCGCCCAGCAGCGTCCGGTAGTTCCGGAGGCCGACGAACTTCGCGTGCCCCAGGATGAGTTGGCGCAGTCCGAAGTCCTGCAGCGAGATCACCACGGCACGGATCAGCGGATACACCAGCAGATAGAGCGTGCCGAGCACGGCGGGCGCGATCAGGAGGTACGGCCAGATTCCCCGGCCTGGGGACTTCGACGGGCGGGGCGATCCCGTGTCGGAGGTCCCCGGGCGCGGTCCGGGGCCGAGCAAGGGACGGGAAGCGATCTGCTCTCGGACGGTCGACACGGCGCTCCTCTTTCCGGTCAACGGGCGCTTCAGGAGCCGGAGTTCATCGCCGCGGTGATGGCCTCGGACGCGGTGGCGGCCTTCTTCTGGATGTCGCCGCCGGTGAGCACGGCCGTCATGTAGTCCTTGATCGGGTTCTTCGCCTCGACGGCGGCCCAGCCCGGGGTGTTGGGCGTGGCGTGGCCCTGCGCGGCGCCGACCGCCATGGCCGCGGCGCCCGGGTCGGAGGCGACGGCGGAGGCCAGGGTGGTCTTGTTCGGGACGTAGCTCATGGCGAGCGCGAGCTTCTTCTGCCAGGTGTCGCCGGTGAGTTCCTTGATGAACGTGTAGGCCGCGTCCTGTTTGGTGGACGCCGTCGGGATGACCAGGTCGGAGCCGCCGGTGAAGACCGCGCCGGGCGTCGCTGCGGTCTTGCCCGGGATCGGGAAGAAGCCCAACTTGCCCTTCAGGGCGGGGTTGTTCTGGACGACGACGTTGGCGCCGCCCGGAGTCGAGACGACCTGGGCGACCTTCCCCTTGGCCATGACGTCGGCCTGCGGCGGGTTGGCCTCGTCGGAGTCCTTGGGGCCCTTGCCGAGGGCCTGCAACTTCTCGTAGAACTGCATGCCGCGGATCGCCGCCGGGGTGTCCAGCGCGCCCTTCCATTTGCCGCCGGACTGGGTGGCGAGGTCGCCGCCCTCGTCCCAGATGAAGCCGGAGAGGGTGTACCAGTTCTGGCCGGGCAGGTAAATGCCCTGTGTGCCACCGGAGTTGAGTTTCTTGGTGGCGGCGATCCACTGGTCCCGGGTCTTGATGGCGGACGCGTCGACGCCGGCCTGCTTGAAGAGGTCGGTGCGGTAGATGACGACGCGGTTGGCGGCGTAGTACGGGATGCCGTACTGCTTGCCGTCGTAGGCGCCCGGCTCGGCGAGGCCCTTGAGCCAGGTCTTCCCGCCGAGGTCGTCGACCTTGTCGCTGAGGTCGAGCAGCCCGCCGCTCTGCGCGAACTGGGCGACCTGGGTGTTGCCGGTCTCGATGACGTCCGGTGCGTCGTTGCTGGCCAGGGCGGCGGTGACCTTCTCGCCGATGCCGTCCCACTCCTGGATCTGCACCTTGACCTTGATGTCCGGGTGGGCGGCCTCGAAGCCCTTGACGAACTCGTTCTGGAACGCGGCGGAGACGCTGTCGCGCATCAGCCAGACGTCGATGGTGGTGTTTCCCCCGGAGCCTTTGGAACTGCCGTCGGAGGTATCGGAAGAGCTGCTGCAGGCGCTCAGCCCTGCTGTCATCACGAGCACGGACACGCCGGCGAACATACGGAGCTGCACGGTTCACCCCTGGAGGACATGAACTGACCACCTGACCAGTGAAGCCCACTGGACAGCTCACCTCTCGATGTGGGGACGAAGGTGGCATAGACCAATGCGGGCGTCAACCCCCTCTGTCGCCAAGGGATTTGGCGTGTATATGGATCGGGATCCGGATGATCACCGTCTGATGGTGGTTACACTTCCCCCGTCAAGAGGGCGGCTGCGGACAACTGCTGGTCAACTGGTCAACCGGGGATTCCGCGTACGAGGGAGTGCGATATGAAGGCCGACGCGCCAGGGGCGGTACTCAAACGGGAGCGGGTCCGCGACTTCATCCTCGACCTCGTCGAGTCGCAGCATCCGGGGGACCCGATCCCCTCCGAGCGCGCCCTCTGCGCCCAACTCGGCGTGTCCCGGCCGACCTTGCGCGCGGCGGTCGACGAACTTGTCGCCGCGGGGCTGCTGGTGCGGGAGCACGGGCGCGGCATGTTCGTGGCGCCCGAGAAGATCACCCAGGAACTCGTCTCCGCCGAGCAGACCATGACGGCACCGCAGGCCTCCGGGGCCTGGTCGAGCCGGCTGCTGGAGTTCACCACCATCCCGGCCGGTGCCCGGGTGGGGCGCAGACTGCGCCTCTCGCCCGCCGCCGAGATCGTCTACGTGGCGCGGCTGCGGCTGGTCGACGGCGCCCCGATGGCCATCGAGCACCTGCACATCAGGGCCGATCTCGTACCCACCCTGTCCGCACCGGAGTTGGAGGCCGGCGACCTCTACGAACACCTGCGGGAACAGCACGGCGTGCATGTCCAGGAGGCGGTCCAGGCCATCGAGCCGACGGTCGTCACCAAGGCTGAGGCCGAACTCCTCGACGTCCCCGAACTCTCCCCGGCCCTGCTCTTCGAACGCCTCACCTCGGACACCACCGGGCAGCCCGTCGAGTACGTCCACTCGATCTACCGCGGCGACCGCTACCGCATCGTCTCCCGTCTCACCCTCGGCCCCTCGGTCGCGGCGCCCACGGCCCCCCTCGGCCACCACCCCGGCATCCCCCCGGGCGACTTCGCCCACCGCGACACCATCGAGTCGTCCACCCGGGGGGACATCCAGTCCGGGGCGTGAACTGCCGCCGGGAGTCAGGCAGTTCTACAGCTCCCCGGGGCGGCCGTACCGGTAGAAGAACGCGCCGCCGAGCCGGCCAGCCAGAGCGCGGGTCAGGCCTGAGCTGTCCTCCAGGAGCCGGGCGCCCGGGGTGAGGTCGCCGACGTAGAGCGGGTCGAAGCCTGCGTCGGTGATGAGCCGCGTGGTGATGTCCTTGGCGGCGGGCTCGGCGGCGTAGAGGTTGCTGGGCGTGACGCGCTGGGTGCCGACCTGGTCGTACGCCGAGGCGAAGACGGTGTTGAAGGACTTCGCGGTCGGGCCGCCGACGATCGACTTGACCTGGTGCGCGAGCGAGGGGAAGGACTCGTCGCGGTCGCCGTAGAGGTTCGTCGCGTCGATGGTCACCTGGCCGCTGAGCCCGGTGACGCCGGCGAGCGCCTCGGCGATGAGGCCGCCGGGGACGGCCGTGACCACCACGTCCGCGTCGGAGGCGTCACCGCCGTTCCGGCCCAGCGTCCTGACCTGGTGTCCGGCCTTCTCCCACAGCCGGGCCAGGCCGCCGCCGACGTGTCCTCGTCCGATCACCGTGATGTTCATGTCGGGCCCTCCGGTCTGCCGGGAGTTTCACCGTCTTCATTGACGTGTCAACAAAATACCACGCTTGTTGTCGTGTCAACCAATGGCGCCGAGGTGGGGGAGGAACGCGGCGATCATGTTCATCAGCCCGCTGATGTTGAGGTCGATCTGCTGCTGCCCGTCGTCGACCTTCAACTCCTCGATGTCGGAGATGAGTTGCACACCGGCGTTGTTGAACACCAGGTCGGCCTTGCCGAAGCGCTCGGCGACCTGATCTGATCTGCGGCGGTCTGGACGGCGTCCCGGTCGGTGACGTCGACGGCCAGGGCGAGCGCGGTGCCGTCGGCCGCCTCGATGTTCTTCACCAGGCTGTCCAGCCGTTCCTTGCGGCGGCCCAACACCACCACGGTGGCGCCGAGTTCGGCGAGACGTTCGGCGGTGACGGCACCCATGCCGCTGGAGGCGCCGGAGACGACGGCGACGCGGACGGCCGGCGGGGTACCAGTGAGCAGGGCGGAAGTGGTGTCAGGTGACGTCGTCGTGCGCGGTGGCCGCGGGCCTCTCGCGCCACGGGGCCAGGTCGTCCCGCACCTGCCGGTACTTGACCTCCAGCCGCTCCAGCGTGTCGCGGCCGAGGGAGAGGTGTGTGGGCAGCTTCTCGGTGCCAGCGACCTCGACGATCAGCGCGGCGCCGCGCACGGGGTCGCCGAGCTGGGCGTGGTTGGCCCGGTCGATCCAGTCCAGCGTCACGTGGGCCGGGGTGTCGTCGTAGTCGGCGATACGGTGCGCGGCCACCGAGAGCGAGCTGGCGTCGAGGAAGGCGGTGCGGAACACACCCGGTTCGACCACCATCGACTGGATGCCGAACGGCGCCATCTCCGCGGAGAGCGCCTCGCTGATCCCCGCGACCGCGAACTTCGAGGCGCAGTACAGGCTGACACCGGGCTCGCCCTCGAAGTCCGAGCGGGAACCGATGTGCACGAGCTTGCCCGAACCCTGCTCGCGCATTACGGGCAGGATGGCCCGGGTGACGTTGATCAGGCCGAACACATTGCGGTCGAACAGCGAGCAGGCCTCCCCGTCGGTGATCTCCTCCAGCGCGCCGAGCAGACCGCGGCCGGCACCCGCTCCGGATTCCGTACGGCGACCACGACATTGTTAGCGCCTGTCAGCGCGGCCCGGGCGATTTCCGCGCCGATTCCACGGGAGGCGCCGGTGACAAACCACGTAGTCATGGGGAAAACCTCTTTCGTTGCTTCCCTTGTGGGGGATTTCCTGTTGACACAAATGAGTCTGTCCCTCCGCCGGGGAGCTATGAAGGCAGCGGTTTTCCTGGGAGTCCCACACCCAGGAACGGGCCCAGGACCAGCAGTTGCAGTGGGAATGGGGCCTCTCGGCGGCCGACTACGCGCTTCTCGCGCCCCTGTCGGAGTCCGCCGGCGGGGTGCTGCGCGCACGGGACCTCGGCGTCGAGGTGGACTGGGAGCGCAGCCGGCTTCGATCCACTGACTCCTGACGACGTGCGCATTTTCGGCGAGATGCTGGACCGAATACTGGATGCTGTCGAGCGGAATTCCTGGTAACAGCCGACGCGGCAAAGGGCCGTGCTTTTATTGGGCGTCCTGTGCCGGATTCTGCTGGTGCGGCATCTCGGGCGCGTTGAGCGATCCGAGCAGGGCCAGGGCGTCCGCCGAGGGGGAGTCCGGCTCCGCCTGGAGGATGATCAGCTGCTGGCCCGGCGCACTGCGGATGGTGAGGGCCTCGTGCCGCAACTCCAGTTCCCCCACCACGGAATGCCGCATCCGCTTCACCTCGTACGGCGGGACCCGGGTGTACTCACGGGCCCACAGTGAGCGGAACTCGCCGCTGCGCACCGACAGTTCACCGACGAGCTCCAGGATGCGGGGATCCTCGGGCGTGCTCGCGGCGGTCTGCTGGAGGTCGGCGACCGCACGGTCCTTGGCCCGCTCCGCGTTGCGGTAGAACGTCCTCGCCGACGGGTCAAGGAACAGCATCCGTAGCACGTTGTCCTGCTGGGCGAAGTCGGCGTAGAGCGCGTCGGCCAGGGCGTTGGTGGCCAGCAGGTCCTGGGCGTGGCCGATGACGAAGGCCGGTGTCCCGGTCCAGCTCTCGATCAGCTGCCGCAGATGCGGGCGGACCCGCTCGACCCGTACGGGCCGCTTCGTACGACGTGCCGTGGGCCGTGCGAGGCGGAACAGCTCTCGCCGGTCCTCGTCCCCGAGCCGCAACGCACGCGCCATCGCCTCCAACACCCTTACGGAGGGGCTGAGTTCACGGCCCTGTTCCAGCCGGCTGTAGTAGCTCCGGCTGACTCCCGCGAGCGCCGCGACCTCGTCGCGCCGCAGTCCGGGGACCCTGCGGCGGCCGGAGCCGGGCAGCCCCGCGTCCGCGGGGCCGACGCGTTCCCTGCGGGAGCGGAGGAAGCGACCCAGTCCTTCCGCCGGGTCGGGGCGCGTGTCGTTGTCCATATCGTCGAGGCTAGGCGGAAAACACCCGGAGAAGGAGGGTCGACGGTGGGTGCGTCGCACCCAGGACCGCGGCTCCCCGGGTGACGGCCTTCTCATCGAACCCAAAACACTTAGTCTTGCCGCATGAGCAATGGGACCCCTTTGGGCGATTTCCTCCGGGCCCGCCGCGAGGCCCTCAAGCCCCAGGACGTCGGTCTGCCCGAGTACGGGCGCCGCCGGGTGCCGGGACTGCGCAGGGAGGAAGTCGCGCTGCTCGCCGGAGTCAGCTCCGACTACTACATCAGGCTGGAGCAGGGACGCGAGAGCAGCCCGTCCCCGCAGGTGCTGGAGGCCGTGGCGCAGGCGCTGAAGCTGGACGCGGAGTCCGCCGACCATCTCAACCGCCTCTGCCTCGCGCCCTCGCAGCGCCCGCACGGCCGGAGCGAGGCCGAAGTCAGCGCCCAGCTGCTGCAGTTGATGGACGGCTGGGAGCACACCCCGGCCTTCGTCCTCGGCCCCGCCCTCGACATCCTCGCGGGCAACTCCCTTGCCACGGCGCTGCACAGCGGGTTCGACGCCTTCGACAACCTCGCCCGCAATGTGTTCGTCGACCCCGCCGGGCGCGAGTTCTACCAGGAGTGGGAGCGGGCCGCGCACTCCTGCGTCGCCGAACTCAGGGCGGCCTACGGGCACGATCCCGAATCGGCCCGGATCGCCGAGGTGGTCGCCGAACTGTGCGACGCCGGCGAGGAGTTCACCGCCCTCTGGCAGCAGCACGACGTCAAGTCCAAGTCCCAGGAGGTCAAGCACCTCAAGCACCCGGACGTCGGCGACCTGCACATCGCGTTCGCCGCGTTCACCGTCAACGGCGCCCCGCACCAGCAACTCGTCGTCTACCAGGCCGAACCCGCGAGTCCCACCGCGGCGGCCTTCGAGACACTGCGGGCGCCGGCCGCCGAGCCGAAGAAGGCCCCGGCGAACGCACACCCGTGACAGAGCCGAGACCGGCCCGGCCGCACCCAGGAAAACCACGGCCTTCATACCGGCGCGCCCGCTGTCGACACTCGAACCGACGGACAGCGCGCCGGCCCCACCCCCTGGACCAGGCGCACCGGCTGATCGAACCCGGCCCCGTCGTCCTGGTGACCACCCGGCACCGGGGCGTCCCGAACGTGATGACCAACGGCTTCACCATGATGGTGCGCCACGACCCGCCCCTGATCGCGGCGACCATCGGCCCTTGGGACCACAGCTACGAGGCGCTCGTCGAGACCGTCGAGACCGTCGAGTGCGTCGTAGCCGTCCCGACGGCCGAACTGGCCGCCACCGTGGTCGACATCGGCAACTGCTCGGGCACCGCTCGTCGCGGAGTGCTTCGCCGACGACGGCCCGACCGTCGACCTCAAGGACCGCATGACCAAGCGGCAGTACCTTCTGTAGGCCATCGACGTCAGGAGACCCGACCATGCCCCGAGCAGTGAAGTTCTCCCGCTACGGCGGCCCGGAGGTGCTGGAGGTCGTCCAGGTGCCGCGCCCGAAGCCCGGCCCCGGGGAGGTGCTGGTCCGGGTGGTCGTCGCCGGGGTCAACCCCGGGGAGGCCGGCATCCGGCAGGGCGTCTTCGCGGACATGTGGCCCGCCGACTTCCCCGAGGGCCAGGGCAACGACTTCGCCGGCCTGGTCGCCGAACTCGGCCCGGGCGTCGCCGACTTCGCCGTCGGCGACGAGGTCATCGGCTATCTGCCGCGCAGAGCGCAGGCCGACTGCGTCGTCTCGCCCGCCGCACTCCTCGCCCCCAAACCCGCCGACATCGACTGGGAGGCCGCCGCACCGCTGTCGGCGGTGGGCGTGACCGCCTGGGCCGCCGTGGACGCCGTGGCACCGACCGCCGGGGACACCGTCGTCGTGTCGGGCGCGGCCGGCGGGGTCGGCTCCCTCGCCGTCCAGCTGGCCCGGCTGCGCGGCGCGCAGGTCATCGGCACCGCCGGACCGCACAACGCCGACTTCCTGGGCTCGCTCGGCGTCGTCCCCGTCGCGCACGGACCCGGCCTCGCCGACCGGCTGCGGGCCGCCGCACCCGATGGCATCGACGCCTTCGTGGACACCTTCGGGCAGGGCAACGTCGACATCGCCGTCGAGCTGGGTGTGGCCCCGCAGCGCATCAACACCCTCGCCGACGGCCGGGCCGTCGCCCGCTACGGCGTGCGCAGCCGCGCCCAGGAGGACGTCTTCACCCCTCAACTGGTCGCCGAACTCGCCGAACTGGTCTCCAAGGGACTGCTCACCGTCCACATCAGCGAGGTGTATCCGCTGGAACAGGTCCAGGAGGCCTACCGGCAGGTGCAGCGACGCCACACCCGCGGGAAGATCGTGCTCAGCCTGGTCCCGCCGGACGAACGCGCCGCCCTCGCCGACGAACTCCGCACCCCCGACGCCTGACCCCACTTCACGGAGGACCTCATGCCCGTACGTCGTATCGGTCTCGTCGTCCACCAGGGGCGGGCGACCGCCCGGGACGCGGCGCGCGACGTGCACGCGTGGAGCGAGGCACACGGCGTCCGCTGCACGGAGATCGACGTGTGGGCCAAGGACCAGCACCGTCGTGCCGGACGCGAGGAGTCCGAGGCCGCGGGCCGCCCCGACCTCGTCGTCACCCTCGGCGGCGACGGCACCTTTCTGCGCGGGGCCCGGATCGCCGTCAAGAGCGGGGCCGACGTCCTCGGCGTCGACCTCGGCAAGGTCGGCTTCCTCACCGAGGTCCCGGCCCGCGACATCGGTGACGCCCTCGACGCCGTGCACGAGGGCCGGGCCATCGTGGAGGAACGCATGACGCTGACCATGCGCGCCTCCCGGCCCCTGGACATCCCCGAGGAGATGGAGGCCCTGCTGCGCTACGGCCGCGGTCCGATGCTGCCGCCGCCGCAGGTCCGGCCCGAGACCACGGAGGGCGGCGGCTGGGGCTGCGCGCTGGACGTCATCGCCCTCAACGACGTCGTCCTGGAGAAGCTCGCCCGCGACCGGCAGGTCAGCGTCGGTGTCTACCTGGCCGGCGGGCTGCTGGCGAGCTACTCGGCCGACGCCCTGGCCGTCGCCACCCCCACCGGGTCCACGGCCTACAGCTTCGCCGCCGGCGGACCCGTCCTCTCACCCCACATGGACGCCCTCGTCTTCACGCCCATCGCCCCGCACATGACCTTCGACCGCAGCGTCGTCGCCGCCCCCGACGAGCCGGTCGGCCTCCGTGTACTGCCCCACTCCGGCCAGGCGGCCGTCAGTGTCGACGGCCAACTCCGCGGAGTCCTGGACCCCGGCGACTGGATCGGCGTCTTCCGCGCCCCGCAGCGCGTGCGCCTCGTCCGCCTGCGTCCCACCGACTTCTACGGCAGGCTGCGGGACCGGTTCCGGCTCACCGACGCCCCCGCCACCGTCCAGGACGGTCCCGCGGCCCCCTTCTTCCGCCCCGACACCCCGGTCCCGCCGGACCTCGCGGGACTGCGCCTGCCGCCGCCCACCGCCGCGCGCCGAGGGTCGTAGGGAAGGTTCCGCGTCGCGGGCTCACGCCGGCAGGCGGACGGTGAAGACCGTGCCGGCGCCGACCGTGCTGGTCACCGTCACCGTCCCGCCGTGCGCCTCCGTGAGGCGGCGGACGATGGCCAGGCCGAGGCCGCTGCCGCCGGTGCGGCGGTTGCGGGACTTCTCGGCCCGCCAGAACCGGTCGAAGACCCGTGGCAGGTCCTCGGGCGGGATACCGGTACCGGTGTCGGCGACCTCGATCGTCACCCCGTCCCCGGCCCCGCGGGCGCTCAGGGTGACGCGGCCGCCCGCGGGGGTGTGCCGTAGCGCGTTGGACACCAGGTTGCCGACCACCTGCCGCAGCCGTACGGGATCGCCCGGCAGTTCGGGATCGCCGTCGACGCGGGTGGTGAGGGAGACCCCCGCGGTGTCGGCGCGGGCCTGGTGGGCGGTGGCGACATGGTCGAGGAGATCGCGTACGCGCAGCGGTTCGGGATGGACGCGCAGCTGGCCCGCGTCCGCCTCCGCGAGGTCCTGGAGGTCGTCGACGATGTGCTGGAGCAGCAGTGCCTCTTCGAGCAGGGAGTCCACGAGGGCCTGGTCGGAGGTGGCGATGCCGTCCTGGACGGCCTCAAGCCAGCCGCGGATGGTGCTCAGCGGGGTGCGCAGTTCATGGGCGACATCGCTGACCATCGCCTTGCGCTGGCCCTCCACGCGTTCGCGGCGCTGCGAGAGGTCGTTGAAGGCGGCGGCGAGATAGCCGATCTCGTCGTTGGTCGTCACCGGCACCCGCTGATGTTCCTGCACCGGACGCCGGGCCGCCTCGGCCAGCGCGCGCAGCGGTCGCACCAGCCGGGTGCCGACGGCGACGGTGACGGCCACGGTGACCAGCAGCACCAGACCGGCGACCCCGGCGATACGGGCGGTGTTGGCGGAGGCGAAGCGGAAGCCGGGCGCGGCGGTCGAACCGGCCGGGGTGGTGACGTACAGCAGCGCGGCCGGCGCCACATAGGGGGCGAGCTGGTCGCGGCGGGCGGTGTCGACGCAGGACTGGGCGGACCGGGTGTCGCCCGTCATCCGGAGGGCGAAGTCGAGCCCGATCTTCACGGGTTCCTGGTGCTGCCGCGCCAGACACTCGTTGACCATGGTGTTGAACCGGTTGAGCGGCGCGATCTCGGACCGGACGGGAGCGGAGAGCTGGTCGACGCCGCAGCTGTACTCCTTGTCGGACCCGCTCAGCATGCCGTCCGGGAACCTGAGGGAGGTCCGGCCGCTCGGCGTCTCGACGAGGGTGCCGACGCCGTCGGGGCCTCCCATGCAGTAGCGGATCTTCTCCGCCGTGATGCGCAGGGACTTCCGCTCGGCGGCGGTCAGCCGGTACGGGCCGACGGCACGCGGGTCGATGCGGTCCGTCGCGGTGCCGGGCAGCAGGGCCGAGTCGGTGTGCAGGGGATCGACGACCGCCGACGCCCTGCTGGGCAGGGTGGCGACCGAGGCGGCCGAGGTGGCGAGCGGGCGATGGTTCTGCGTGGTCAGGGTGATCCGGCGCCCGGTGCGTTCGGCGAGCCGGCGCAGGGTGGGGGAGACGCCGCTCCAGTCCCGGTGCGTGGCGGCGTAGCCGACGAGGGTGTCGTAGATCTCCGTGTCGGAGGACAGGAGTTGGCCCTGTTCCTGCTGGATGGCGTTGCTCGTGGTGCGCGCCGCCAGCCAGGCGGTGGCCGCGACCGAACAGACGGCGATCATCACGGAGGTGGCCAGCAGGCGGACCAACAGGCTTCTGTGCAGGGGTACTTTGGCCCGGACCCGAGTTCTGGGCCGCCCTTCGCCGCCGGTCTCCGGCTCAGTGCGCACGGCTGCCGTCGACGAGCTTGTAGCCGACGCCGTACACGGTCTGCAGATAGGCGGGTTGGCGGGGGACGGCTTCTATCTTCTTGCGCAGGTTCAGGATGTGCACGTCGATGGTCCGTTCGGTGATGTAGCGGTCGAACCCCCTTGTCAGAGCGAGGAGTTGGCGGCGGCTGAAGACCCGTTCCGGTTCGACTGCCATCGCCGCGAGGATCTCGAACTCCCCGGGCGTGCACACCACTTGGCGTCCGTCGAGGTCGACGGTACGGCGGACCGGGTCTATGGCGAGAGCGCCGATCCGGATCACCGGATCGTCCACCGCGACCGAGGCCCGGGTGCGCCGCAGCAGGGTGCGGATGCGGGCCATCAGCTCGCGCGGGCTGTACGGCTTCGTCATGTAGTCGTCGGCGCCCAGGTCGAGGCCGAGCAGCAGATCCTCCTCGGTGCTGCGCGCGGTCAGCATCAGCACCGGCACCTCGCACTCCCGGCGCAGCACCCGGCACACGTCCAGACCGTCGACGAGCGGCATCATCACGTCGAGGACGAGCAGATCCGGCTGCCGGCGCCGCACCTCGTCGATCGCCGCGCGCCCGTCGTGGACGACGAGGGTGGAGTGGCCCTCGCGTTCCAGGTAGCGGCGGATCACCTCGGCCTGTTTGACGTCGTCCTCGGCCACCAGGACATATGCGTTCACGCCGCTCACCCTAAGGTCGCCGCCACGAGATCAGACAGGAGTCTGACGGCGGCCTGACCGGATCTTCATAAGCTCCGGCGACTGTGCCGCCATGTCGAAACTCACTCATCAAAGGCGCTCCGCCCTCGGCGCGGGCCTGGCCGCGGCAGCCGCGCTGTCCCTCCTGTCCGCGTGCGGCGGTGGTTCGGGCGGGGACGGCAGCAGCGCCTCGAAGGACACCGGCGTCGCCTCGATCGAGACCCCGAAGGCGAACGCCGGGGCGGCGTCCGCGAGCGCCGAGGCGGAGACGGGCCGCCCGCAGCTGCGGCTGGACTCCACCGACGAGGAGCGTGCACGGCTGTACGCGGTCTGGACCCAGTGTCTGCACGACCAGGGCGCCCCCACCGGACACAAGCCCGGCTCGACCGCGTGGTCCATCGCCGGTGACCTCGACAAGTACCCGGCCGCCACCAAGGCCTGCCTCTCGAAGAAGCCGCTCGAACCGCCGGAGGAGGATCCGGCGAAGAACCCGCACTACATGGACGACTTCCGCGTGTACATCAAGTGCCTCAACGACGGGGGCCTGAAGGTCAAGGGCCTGGCCGACGGCTCCGGCTGGAACTACGTCGGCGAGTCCACCCTGACCCAGGCCCAGCAGGACAAGCTCGACCACGACTGCGAGCTGAAGGCGTACAAGTGACGACGACCAGCGACGACGACGCCCGCCCCCGGCGCGGCAGACGCCGTCTGAAGATCGGCGCCGTGGCGCTGGCCGGCGTCACGGCGACCGCGCTCGGCGTCACCGTCTGGCAGGACGGCACCGCGAAACCGAGCACGACGGCCGCCGACTCGGCCCGGGTCGGCACCGCGACGGTGACGAGGACCGACCTCTCCAACGCCCAGACCCTCAGCGGCACCCTCGGCTACAGCAAGGCCGCCCCGGTCAAGGGCGCCAGGACCGGACTGGTCACCTGGCTGCCCGCCCCCGGAGCCACGGTCTCCAGGGGCCGCGCCCTGTACAAGGTGGACAACGTCCCCGTGCCGGTGTTCTACGGCGGCACCCCCCTCTACCGCACCCTGAACGCGCGGGGCACCACCGGGCCCGACGTCCGGGTGGTCGCCGACAACCTCAAGAAGCTCGGCTACGACATCGGGCTCCAACCGGGAGTGGGGACTTGGGTCACTCAGCACCCGGCCGCCACGGATCCCACCGACGCCGGCGCGTCCGACAAGACGGACGGCACGGCCGCCCCCTCCGCGAGTGCCGCCCCTTCTCCCACGCCCACCCCGACCGCGACCGCGGTCAAGGTGAAGGAGGGCGACGGCGTGCTCACCGCCGAGCTGATCGCCGCGATCCGGCGCTGGCAGGCCCATGTCGGGATGCCCGCCACCGGAGTGCTCGGCATCGGGGACGTGACGGTGCAGTCCGGCGAGGTGCGGGTCGGCGCGGTGCAGGCGCAGAGCGGCGACGACGCCACCGGGACCCTGATGACGGTCAGTTCCACCACCAAGAAGGTGTCCGTGCCGGTGGACGCGACCGAGGTCGGCACGATGTCCCGGGGCGACCGGGTCACCGTGACCCTGCCGGACAACTCCACCGTCAAGGGGACCATCGACGTGGTCGGCTCGACCGCCGCCACCGACAACTCCCAGGGTGACACCAGTGGTTCGGCCCCCGCGCAGCTCACGGTCACCGTCTCGCTGCCCGACACCGGAGCGGTGCGGAAGCTGACCTCCGCTCCGGTGCAGGTGGCGTTCACCTCGGAGAGCCACAAGGGCGTGCTCGCCGTACCGGTCGGCGCGCTGCTGGCGCTGAGCGAGGGCGGCTACGCCGTCCAACTGCCCGGCGGCCGGCTGCTCGCGGTGAAGACCGGCATGTTCGCCAAGGGGCTTGTCGAGATCAGCGGCGCCGGTGTCACGGCCGGGCTGAAGGTGGAGACCACCTCGTGAAGAGCCGACCGGTACTGGCCGTGATCGACGCGGGCATGGAGTACCCCGGCGGGGTGAAGGCCCTGGACGGTGTCTCGCTCGCCGTCGAGGAGGGCGAACTCCTCGCCATCGTCGGCCCGTCCGGGTCCGGCAAGTCGACGCTGCTCAACATCATGGGCACCCTGGACCGGCCGACCAGTGGCACCGTGGAGATCGGCGGCCACGACGTCGCGACCCTCTCCGACCGCAGGCTCTCCGCGCTGCGTGGACGCCAACTCGGCTTCGTGTTCCAGCAGTTCCACCTCACCGACGGACTGACCGCCGCCGAGAACGTGGCAACAGGCCTGCTCTACGCGGGAGTTCCGCGCCGGCAGCGCGCTCCGCTGGCCCGGGAGGCACTGGCCCGGGTCGGTCTCGCGCGCCGCGCCGGGCATCTGCCGAACCAGCTCTCCGGCGGCGAACGCCAACGGGTCGCCATCGCCCGCGCGTTGGTCAACCGCCCGGCCCTGGTCCTCGCGGACGAACCCACGGGAGCCCTGGACACCGCCAACGGCCGTGCCGTACTTGAGCTGTTGACCGCCCTGAACGACGAGGGCACCACCATCGCGATCATCACCCACGACCGCGACATCGCGGCGCAGCTGCCCCGCCGGGTGGAGATCCTCGACGGTCGGCTGGTCGCCGACATCCGTGGCGACGGCTCCGGCTCTGGCTCCGGCGACGGTTCCGGCGAGGACACCCAGGCCATCGACACGGCCGAACTCACCGACGACACCCTCGCCATCCGCAGGGACACCTTCACCGACATCCAGGGGGAACGCCGGTCATGACCCTCACCGCACCGAAGCCGACCGCCGCCATGGCCGTCGCCGACACCACGCCGGTACGGCTGGCTCCGCTGGACATCCTGCGCCTGGGACTGCTCGGCATCCACACCCGCCGGATGCGGGCGGCGCTGTCCGCGCTGGGCATCTCGATCGGCATCGCCACGATGATCGTGGTGACCGGGATCCCGGCGTCCAGCCAGAAGGCGCTGATGAACCAACTCTCCGCGCTGGGCACCAACATGCTCCAGGTGGTACCGATCCCCAACCAGACCCCGCCGGTCGAACTCCCGCCGCAGTCCGTGGACATGGTCCGCCGGATCGGCCCGGTCACCGTGGCCAGCGCGGTCGCCAACACTCATGCGGAGGTGTTCCGCAACGACCGCGTCGACGCCGACGACTATGCGGGTCTCGCCGTCCTGGCCAGCAGGACGAACCTGCTCAAGGCGATCAACGCCCAGGTCCAGTCCGGGCGTTACCTCAGCGCGAGCACCGAGCGGTTCCCCACGGCCGTGCTCGGCTCGGTGGCCGCCACCCGGATGGGCATCGCGAAAGTGGTCCCCGGGCGGCCCGCCCCGCAGATCTACATCGCCCACCGCTGGTTCACGGTCATCGGCGTCCTCGCGCGGACCCCGCTGTCGCCCGACATCGACCGCGCGGTCCTGGTCGGCTGGGACGCCGCGCGCACCCAACTGGGCTTCACCGGCCACCCGACCGTCATCTACGTCAAGGCCAGGGAGGACGGCATCGACGCCGTCCGCAACGTGCTCGCCCCGACCGTCTACCCCGAACTCCCCGGCATGGTGCAGGTCAGCCGCCCCTCCGACGCCCTCGCCGCGAAACGCGCCACGCAGACGACGTTCTCCGCGCTCTTCCTCGGCCTCGCCGGAGTGGCCCTCCTGGTGGGCGGGATCGGAGTGGCCAACACCATGGTCATCTCGGTCCTCGAACGCCGCAAGGAGATCGGACTGCGCCGCGCGCTGGGCGCCAACAAGGGCCAGATCCGCGGGCAGTTCCTCACCGAGTCGGTGGCGCTGTCCTGCCTCGGCGGTCTGGCGGGCACGGTCCTCGGCATCCTGGCGACCGTCGGTTACGCCGCCTACCAGGGCTGGCCGCCGGTGGTCCCGCTGCCCGCGGTGGCGGGCGGATTCGGCGGCGCCGTCCTGATCGGCATGGCCGCCGGTGTCTACCCCTCCGTCAGGGCCTCCCGCCTCACCCCGACGGAGGCCCTCGCGACCACGTGACGCTCCGCCCCCGCACGTACGGACGAGATTCACATGAGCGCCACCAGACCCTTCCCTGACGTTTGTTGCTCTTGGAACACTCGCACCGCGCGCATTTCGCCATGTTCCGGCCGGCCGCGCGTCAGGATGAGAGGTGCCTCACCCATGTCCGAAGTCAACCGGCGTCGCTTTCTCCAACTAGCGGGTGCCACCACGGCGTTCACCGCGCTGTCGAACAGCATCGAGCGTGCCGCCGCGCTCCCCGCGAACCACCGTTCCGGGAGCATCGAGGACGTCGAGCACATCGTCGTCCTGATGCAGGAGAACCGGTCGTTCGACCACTACTTCGGTTCGCTCAGAGGTGTCCGGGGCTTCGGCGACCCGCGTCCGGTCGTGACCCGGCAGGACGGCAAACCGGTCTGGTACCAGTCGGACGGCACAAAAGACATCCTCCCGTTCCGGCCCGAGGCGGACGACCTGGGCCTGCAGTTCATCCAGGACCTCCCGCACGGCTGGAACGACGGGCACGCCGCGTTCGACGGCGGCAAGTACGACAAGTGGGTGCCGTCCAAGGGCTCCACGACGATGGCGTACCTGACCCGCGAGGACATCCCGTTCCACTACGCGCTCGCCGACTCCTTCACCATCTGCGACGCCTACCACTGCTCGTTCATCGGCTCCACGGACCCCAACCGCTACTACATGTGGACGGGTTACACGGGCAACGACGGCACCGGCGGCGGCCCCGTCCTCGGCAACGACGAGGCCGGCTACAGCTGGACGACGTACCCCGAGCGCCTGGAGAAGGCCGGGGTCTCCTGGAAGATCTACCAGGACGTCGGCGACGGCCTCGACGCGGCCGGCGGCTGGGGCTGGATCCAGGACGCCTATCGCGGCAACTACGGCGACAACTCGCTGCTCTACTTCAGGCAGTTCCAGAACGCCCAGCCCGGCGACCCGCTCTACGACAAGGCCCGCACCGGCACCGACGCCACGAAGGGCGAGGGCTTCTTCGACCAGCTGAAGGCCGACGTCAAGGGCGGCAAGCTGCCGAAGATCTCCTGGGTCGTCGCGCCCGAGGCCTTCACCGAACACCCCAACTGGCCCGCGAACTACGGCGCCTGGTACGTCTCCCAGGTCCTGGACGCGCTGACCTCCGACCCGAAGGTGTGGGCGAAGACGGCCCTGTTCATCACCTACGACGAGAACGACGGCTTCTTCGACCACCTGGTCCCGCCGTTCGCGCCGGGCTCGGCGGCTCAGGGCAAGTCGACGGTGGACGTCGGCCCCGACCTCTTCAAGGGCGACGCGAGCCACCCGGCAGGCCCCTACGGCCTCGGCCAGCGGGTGCCGATGATCGTCGTCTCGCCCTGGAGCAAGGGCGGTTACGTCTGCTCGGAGACCTTCGACCACACCTCGGTGATCCGGTTCATGGAGCGCCGCTTCGGTGTCCACGAGCCCAACATCTCGCCGTGGCGGCGCGCGATCTGCGGCGACCTGACCACCGCCTTCGACTTCTCCCGCAAGGACGTCAAGCAGGTCCCGCTGCCGGACACCGACGGCTACCGGCCGCCGGACAAGAACCGCCACCCCGACTACGTTCCGACCCCGCCCGCCAACCCCGTGCTGCCGAAGCAGGAGCGCGGACTGCGCCCGGCCCGCCCGCTCAAGTACGCGTCGGTGGTGGACGGTTCGGCGGACACGACGGCCGGCAAGTTCACGCTGAGCTTCGCCTCCGGCGCCAAGGCCGGCGCCAACTTCCTGGTCACCTCCGGCAACCGCACCGACGGGCCCTGGAGTTACACCACCGAGGCCGGCAAGACCGTCTCGGACACCTGGAACTCGGCGTACTCGAACGGCTCGTACGACCTGACCGTGCACGGCCCGAACGGCTTCCTGCGTGTCTTCAAGGGCCCGGGCAGGACCGCAGGACCCGAGGTCACCGCCCGTGACTGCGGCGACGACGTCGAGCTGACCTTCACCAACAAGGGCTCCGGCACAGTGCAGTTGAGGGTCGTCAACGGCTACGGCGGGAAGACTCGGACCGTGAAGGTGCGGGCGGGCGCCACCGTCCGGCACACCTTCGACCTCGGTGCGAGCAGGCGGTGGTACGACCTGACGGTCACCTCGGACGGCGACGCGGGCTTCGTGCGGCGATTCGCCGGACATGTCGAGAACGGTCGCCCGGGGGTCAGCGATCCGGCGATCGGGCGGCTGTGAGCGCTGCCGTAGAGCCGGTTGTATTCCGGGGCACTCGCGGTAGTGTGCCCCGGTGACCACGCATTCGAACACACCTGCAGGCTGGTACCCGGATCCGCACGGAGCGCCCCGGACCCTCCGCTACTGGGACGGCGCGAAGTGGACCGAGCACACCAACGCGGACCAGCAGGGGCAGACCGCCCAGCAGGCGCCGCAGGGCGTGCCGCCGCAGGCGGCCGGGCCGGACCCGAGGGTCCATCAGCAAGTGCAGCAGCAGGCCGGGGTCGCCGGTGGCGGCCCCGGCGGCGGCAGCCTGTTCAGCGAGCCGGTGCTCGTGGTGAACCAGAAGGCCAAGCTGATCGAGCTGACCAACGAGTACAAGGTCATGGATCAGAACGGCAATCTGATCGGCACCGTGACCGAGATAGGCCAGAGCGCGCTGAAGAAGGCGCTGCGCTTCGTCTCCAGCCTCGACCAGTTCATGACGCACCGGCTGGAGATCCGGGACGCCTACGGGCAGCCGCAGTTGGTGCTGACCCGGCCCGCGAAGATCATGAAGTCCCGGGTGATCGTGTCCCGCCCGGACGGCTCGCAGGTGGGTGAGATCGTCCAGCAGAACATGATCGGGAAGATCAACTTCGGGCTGATGGTGAACGGTCAGCAGATCGGCGCGATCAAGGCGGAGAACTGGCGCGCCTGGAACTTCGCGATCGTCGACCACGCGGACAACGAGGTCGCCCGGATCACCAAGACCTGGGAAGGCCTCGCCAAGACGATGTTCACCACCGCGGACAACTACGTCCTGCAGATCCACTACCAGCTGCCCGAGCCGCTGCTGAGCCTGGTGGTGGCGACGGCCCTGACCGTCGACACCGCCCTCAAGCAGGACTCGCGGGGCCTGGGCTGACCCCGGTCACAGCGCGGTGAGATGTCCCGGCTCGGACCGTCGGTTCGGCTGCCGGGGCATCAACGCCGGTTCCAGGGAGGCCGATTCGGGCTCCAGCGCCAGCACGGCGGCCACGGGATGATCGTGGTCGCCGTACTCGTTCGGCAGCGCCACGACCGGGGTCACCCGGGTCAGCAGCACCACACCCCAGGACGCGAGTCCGGCCCCCGCCAGCGCGAGGAGGATGCCGGCCGCACCGCCCTGGAGGCGTTCGCCGAGCAGGGCCAGGCCGATTGCGGCAGCGGCCAGCGGATTCGCCAGGGTCACCACCGCGAGCGGGGCGCCGAGCCCGCCCCGGTAGGCGGTCTGCGACAGCAGCAGCCCGCCCGCCGCGAACAGCGCGACCAGCAGGGCGACTCCGACCACCTGCATGCTCAGCAGCGGGCCCGAGCGGTCCGTCGCCGCGACCGTCACGGTCTGGGTGAGCGCGGAGGCGACACCCGAGGCGACACCGGACGCCGAGGCGTGCCGTAGGCCGGGCTTCGCGCCGCGCCGGGCCAGCAGGCCGATCAGCGCGGACGTCGCGCCAGCGACCGCCAACGCCTGCGGAACGGTGAGGACTTGGTCGGGCTGGGGGCCGGACGCCGTGACCAGCAGGGCCGACAGGCCGAGCAGGGTGAGGGCGGTGCCCCGCCACTCGCTCGTGCTGACCCGCCGCCCGGCCACCCGCGCGCCCATCGGTACGGCGGCGACCAGGGTGAGCGCGCCCAGCGGCTGTACGACGGTCAGCGGACCGTACTTGAGGGCCACGACGTGCAGCAGCGCGGCCGACGCGTTCAGCACGACCGTCCACCACCAGGAACCCGTGGCGAGCAGCCGCAGCATGCCCGCGTCGGAGTTGCGGGACGCCAGCCGCTCCTGCGCCACGGCGGCGGCCGCGTAGGCGACGGCCGAGAAGAGGGAGAGGCCGACGGCGACCAAGGTGGCGTTCATCGGCCGGCTCCGACGAGAACCGGCTGCTTCTCCGGGGCGAGCCCCGGCTGACCGCGGCCTGCCGTGGTGGCCGTGCGGTGGGGCGGGTGGATCAGCGCGAGGGCGATGCCGAGCATGGCGGTGGCGACGATCGCGTCGAGCCAGTAGTGGTTCGCCGTGCCCACGATCACGACCAGCGTGACCAGCGGATGCAGCAGCCACAGCCAGCGCCAGCGCGAGCGGGTCGCGACGATGAGGCCGATCGCGACCATCAGGGCCCAGCCGAAGTGCAGCGAGGGCATCGCCGCGAACTGGTTCGAGAGGTGGTCGCTGGTCGGCGGGCCGTACACCGAGGGGCCGTAGACCTTCGCGGTGTCGACGAGGCCCGTCGCGGCCAGCATGCGCGGGGGCGCCAGCGGGAACACGAAGGGCAGGACCAGGGCGGCCGAGGTGACCGTCGCCAGGACCCGGCGGGCCCAGACGTAGTGCGCCGGGCGCCGCAGGTACAGCCAGACCAGGAAAGCGACGGTGGCCGGGAAGTGGACGGTCGCGTAGAAGGTGTTCGCGAGGTGCACGAGGGTGTCGCTGTGCAGCAGCACCGACTGCACCGAGCCCTCGTTCGGGAGACGGAGGGTCCGTTCCAGGTCCCACACGTGGCGGGCGTTGTGCAGTGCCTCGGTGGTGTGGCCCGTCGCCAGCTGGCGGCCGAACTTGTAGACGAGGAAGAGTCCTGCGACGAGCAGGAGCTCACGGACGAGCGGGGGCCGCGCTATCGCGCTGGTCCCCTTCTCTGCAGGCTCGGTGCGGGCATTCATCCCCCGGCCCCTTCGCTGACGGTGGTGCGTGTGGTGGTGCTGGCAGGGCTTGTGACCCTTCCGGCGGCCCGAACTCATCGGTACGAGTCCGTTCCGATACGCCAGTGTACCGATACGAGATGGTACCGATACGGTGGAGTACCGGTACACTGGCGTATCGATAGCGAAACGAGACACACTGGAGAGCGGACCCCGAGTCCGCGGGCCGAGCGAGGAGAAGAGCCATGACGTCGCAGGCTGAGGACGCACCGGACACGGTCGCCGCCTCGCGCCGCTCCAAGATCACGCCCGAGCGTGAGCGGGAGTTCTTCGACGCCGTGCTCGACCAGATCAGAGAATGCGGCTACGACTCCGTCAGCATGGAGGGCGTCGCCACCAGCACCCGGTGCAGCAAGTCCACGCTGTACCGGCAGTGGGGGACCAAGCCCCAGTTCGTCGCCGCGGCGCTGCGCGCCAACCGCCGGGCGCACTTCACCGGCATCGACACCGGCTCCCTCGCGGAGGACCTGCGCCAGGCCGCGCGGGCCGCGGGCGCCTGGTCGGCGAAGGACACCAAGCTCGTCGCGGCCCTCGGCCACGCCGTCACCCAGGACAGCGAACTCGCCCAGGCACTGCGCGAGGCGCTCGTCCACCCCGAGATCACCGCGCTGGAGGACATCCTGCGCCGCGGTGTGGAACGCGGCGAGATCCCAGCCGACCACCCCGCGCTGCCGTACGTCCCCGCCCAGATCTTCGGCGTCCTGCGCGCCCGCCCCGTCCTGGAGGGCTGCTACGCCGACCCCGACTACCTCGTCAGATTCGTGGAGGCCGCGGTGCTCCCCGCACTGGGTCTGTCCGGGTCGCCCTGAGAATCAGGCCGCCGTCCATGGGATGACTGGACGGTGACCTGGCCGCGCCGCACCGTGGGGACGGGGGCGGCGCGCACCCCCCGGCCGGGTGGGGTTCCTCTTGAGCGGGAGGCGCCCCACCCGGCCGACTGTGTGCCGGGGCGGAACGGGATCAGATCGTCTGGCCGTCGCCGCTGCCCGTGGCGACCTTGATGCCCGCGGTGATCTGGTCGATCAACGACTCCTTCTGGCCGACGTCGACGCCGAAGCGGACCACGACCATCTGGCCGGTGCTCGCGGGCGAGGGGAACGCCAGTGACTCGACATAGCCGTCGGCGCCCTTGCTGGTGACCGCCTTCCAGCGCACCAGGTAGCCCTTCTGCCCGGCGACGGTGACGGCCTTGGAGGCGAGCACCTGGTGCGAGGTGATGCCGCCGTAGACCTTGCCGCCGTACTGCTGCTCGGCCGCGGCGGAGATGTCCGCCTTGGCGACGGCCTCGGCCGTGCTGCCGGCGGTGCCGAGGAGCACGGCGGGGGCCGAGTACGCACCGCCCGTGGAACAGGGCTGGGACGTGTCGCCGGGGCACTTGTACGTGTCGTTCGAGCTGACCTGGGCACCGCCCTCGATGACCTGGCCGTACCAGTCGGCCGGCACCGTGAAGCTGATGCCGTCGAGCGAGTCGGTCACCGTGCCGCCGGCCTTGACCTTCGGCTGCGCGGACTGGCTGGGCGCGGGTGTCGCACCGCCCGTGCCACCGGAACCGCCCGTCCCGCCGGACCCGCCGAAGGGATTGCCCTGCCCGCCCGTGCCGCCCTGTCCCTCGGGGCCGCCCTGGCCGCCGATGCCGCCCTGGCCGTTCGGCGCCTGCTGGGTGCCGGCCTGGTTGCCGTTCCCGCTGCCGTTGCCGGACAGCGCGTAGGCGCCGACACCGATGGCCGTCAGGACCGCGACGGCCACCGCCACGGCTATGCCCGTGCGCAGATTGCGGCGCGACGCGGCCGGGGGCTGCGCGGGATACACCGGGTACGTCCCGGGGAACGGCGGCTCGGTCGGAGGACCCCATTCGGCGGCCGACCCGGCCGGGCGGGTCCGGTCCGTCCATGCCTTGCCGTCCCACCAGCGCTCGGTGGCGGGACCGTCATTCGTCTGCCCGGGATCGGGGTACCACCCGGGGGGAGTCACCTGCGTCATGTCCCTACCGTATGAGGCGTCGGTGAAAGCGGGATGAGAGGATCCGGCCGCACCTCGCGCCGATCCCCCTCCGGACAACGTACGGCGGTCCGGAACGAGTTCCGGACCGCCGCCGTACGCAGGTGCGGGGTCGCCGTCGGCCACCCGGTGCCACGCGATCGGCAGTACTTCGTCATGCCGGTGACGAGGGATCGGGCGACCAGCATGGATTCGCACGTGCCAACGTCGGTCGCCGGGCGAGCCTGTTCATGGTGTTGCGCGATTGATCGAAAGCGGCTTCATTTAGACGCCTTCTGACTGTTCGTCATGCCCGGGAACCCCGCCGTCACCCGATACGGCAACAGCTGCCCGGACCCGCCTCCGCTCCGGCAGCCGGACGGCTACGCTCGAAGCCTGTACGTCGTTCGGCCTACTCGGGGAGGAATCGGGATGACGGAGGACCGGCCCCCGGAGGCCACCTCGGCCTCCCTGTGGGAGCGCGACGAAGAGATCGCCGGTGTCGTGGAGGCGATCGACGCCCTGTGCGCGGACCAGTCGTCCTCGGGCAGTCTGCTGGTCGTCCGGGGCGAGGCGGGATTCGGCAAGACCGCGCTCCTCGCGGAGACCCGCCGCATCGCCGAGGAACGCAACTGCGTGGTCTGGCAGGCCCGCGGCGGCGAGACCCTCAAGTCCGTCCCCTTCAACGTCGTACGGCAGTTACTGCAGCCCGCCCTGCTCTCGCTGATGCCCGAGGAGGCCCGCGAGTACCTCGGCGACTGGTACGACATCGCGGGACCCGCCCTCGGCATCGCCGAACCCGGCGAGCGACGGGCCGACCCGCAGGGCGTGTGCGACGGCCTGGTAGCCGCCGTACGCAGACTCGCCAAACGCGAGTGGCCCCTCGTCCTGCTGATCGACGACGCCCACTGGGCCGACCAGGAGACCCTGCGCTGGCTCTCCGCGTTCGCCGAGCGCCTCGACGACCTGTCCGTCCTCGTCGTGGTCGCCCGCAGGCCCGGCGAGGTCACCGGCGAACGCGGCCGGTACCTGGACGCGATCGCCGATCTCACCGGCCGCCCCATCACCCACCTGAGTGTCCTGACCCCGGACGCGACCGCCGGCCTCACCCGCGCCACCATCGGCCCGCACGCCGACGACCCGTTCTGCCGCGAGGTGTGGGCGGTCACCGGCGGCAACCCCTACTACACCGTCGAACTCCTCGCCAAGGTCCAGGACAGCCAACTCCAGCCGGTCGAGGCCTCGGCCGCCGAACTGCGCGCCCTGAACGCCTCCTCACGCGGTGACGGACTCGTCGCCCGCCTCGACGGACTCGGCACCGAGGCCACCCGCTTCGCCTGGGCCGCCGCCATCCTCGGCACCGGCATCTCCGCGAAACTGGTCGCCCGCCTCGCCACCATCACCGGCGACGAGGCGGACCGCTGCGCCGAACTCCTGCGCAGCGCCCGCATCCTCACCGCCCCCGACCCCGCCGCCTCCCAAGCCGACGCCGGCGAGCTGGAGTTCGTCCACCCGTTGATCGCCAGCGCCGTCTACGACTCCATCCCGGGCGGCTGGCGTACGGCCATGCACGGCATCGCCGCCCAGGTCGTCACCGACTCCGGCCGCGGCGCCGCGGCCGCCTCCCGGCACCTCCTCCAAGTGCACCCGGAGGAGGACCAGGAACTCGTCGAGCAACTGCGCGAGGCCGCCAGGGAACACCTCTCCATCGGCGCCCCCGACGCGGCCCGCCGCTGTCTGGAACGCGCCCTGGTGGAACCGCCGCTCGCCGAGACCCACGCGAGCGTGCTCTACGAACTGGGCTGCGCCACCCTGCTCACCGCACCCGCCGTCACCATCGGCCACATCCAGAGCGCCCTGGCCATGCCGGGCCTCGACGGCCACGCGCGCGTGGACGCCGTCTTCCGGCTGTCCCAGGCACTGACCCACAACGACCAGCTGGAGGAGGCCGTCCGCACCGTCGAGGCGGAGGCCGCCCGGCACGAACCGGGCGCCGCCAGGATGCGGTTGCAGGCCGTGCAGTACATGTGGGAAGGCATCCACGCGGGCGAGGGCACCTCCCCTGGACGCTCCGACCGGCTCGCCGAACTCGCCGCGACCTGCACCGGCCGCGACAACTCCGAGCGGGCCCTGCTGATCCTGCGCGGCTTCGACGCCATGACCCACGGCGAGAACGCCGAGGAGGTCGTCGAGGTCTGCGACCGCGCCCTCGTCAACGGACGGCTCGCCCCCGGCCTCGGCTGGACCGACACCGAATGGGGCCTGGAGATCCTCATGATGCTGGCCAGCGCGTACGCCTACACGGACCGCCTGGACCGCGCGGAGAGCCTCTACAACGAAGCGCTGCGCGCCTACGAGACGGCGGGCTGGAGCGGCGGCCACCTCTCGCTGGCGCACGCCTATCTGGGCCTCGGCCTCCGCAGGCGCGGCCGGCTCCGGGAGGCGGAGATCTCGCTGCGCGAGTCCCTGCGGCTGGCCGAGCGGGTCGGCCGCGGACTGCCCCTGTACTGGTCGGCGACCTGCAACCTGGTCGACACGCTGCTCGCCCGCGGCCATGTCGAACAGGCCTGGGCGATCGCCGAACAGTACGGCTTCACACCGCCCTACCCGTCCACCATCGTGCTGCCCGACCCGCGCTGTGTGCGCGGCCGGCTGCTGATCGCCGTCGGCCGCACCAAGGACGGCATCAACGAACTGGAGCAGGCCGCGAAGGCGGCGAGCGTCCGCAGCCACCACAATCCGGTACTGGTCCCGTGGGCCATCGACCTCGCCCGGGCCCTCGCCGTCGAGGACCCGACCCGCGCCGCCCAGCTCGCCTCCGACGCCCGCCGCCGTGCCGAACGCTTCGGCACGGACACGGCCATCGGCGAGGCCCTGCGGTGCGCTGCCGCGCTGGAGACGGGTCAGCGTGCGGTACGGCTCGCCGCGCAGGCGGTCGCGTACCTGGAGTCGTCGCCCTGCCAGTACGAACACGCGGCGGCGCGGGTGGAGTACGGGATCGCCGCGCGGTCGGTGGCGGAGATCAACAGGGGTTTGACGCTGGCGCGTACGTGCGGGGCGGACGGCTTGGTGACGCAGGCGCGGGAGGTGTTGGAGACGGGGAGGGGGTTGCGGTGAGGCGTTCTTCGGCTGCGGGCCGGTGGGGGCTGGTCGCGCCCCGCGGCGGAGCCGCTGATGGATACAGCCCCGCGCCCCTAAAAGCACTGGCTGGCCCAAGTTTTTAGGCGCGCGAGGAACTGCGCGCCTTAAAACACAGGCCGGCCCAGGTCTTAAGGAGCACGCGGGAATCCGTGCTCCTTAAAAACGCGGGTCGGCCCAAGTCTTTAGGGGCGCGGGGAACTGCGCGACCAGCCACGACGCAGCCGCACCCGACTCACAACGCCACCCCCACCCCCTTAGTCGCCGTCCTCTTCCTCCAGCACCCGCTGAGCCACGGCAAACGCCGAGTTCGCCGCGGGCACCCCGCAATACACCGCACTCTGCAACAGCACAGCCCCGATCTCCTCCGCCGTCAGCCCATTACGCCGAGCCGCCCGCACATGCATGGCCAACTCGGCGTAATGCCCGTGTGCGATCAACGCCGTCAGCGTGACCATGCTCCGCTCGCGCCGCGACAACGTCGTGTCGGTCCAGATCTCCCCCCACGCGTACCGCGAGATGAAGTCCTGATAGCGCGCGGTAAAGGGGGTCTGCCGAGCCTGCGCCCGATCCACGGGCTCGTCGCCGAGCACCTCACGCCGTACCGCCATCCCAAGCCGCGCACCCCCACCGAGATGCGCATGCAGCGCGCTCAGAACGGCCGAAGGACACTGCGCGGGCGCCAGATGCGAGGCCCCCGGGATCTCGACCAGGGCCGAGCCCGCCACCGCGTCGGCGATCTCCCGCAGATGCGCCGGCGGGGTCGCCGGATCCTCGCGCCCGGCGATCATCAGCGTGCGCGCGCCGATCTCGGACAACCGCGACCGCAGGTCGAACGCGGCCAGCGCGTCACAGCACGCGGCATACGCGGCCGGGTCGGCGGCCCCCTGGTCGGCCACCAGCTCCGGCACGGTGAACCCGGGCGTGAACCAACGGGAGTCGGCGTTCTCGACCAGCCAGCCCAGCCCCTCGCTCCGCACCCGCGCGGCCCGTTCCTCCCAGGGCTTCGCCCCGTTGAAGTGCGCGGAGGAACAGATGACGGCGAGCGACGACACCCGCTCCGGGTGGTGCACAGCCAGGTGCAGTCCGACCGCACCGCCCAACGACACGCCCGCGTAGGCGAATTGCCCGATCCCGAGGGAGTCGGCGAGCGCGAGCACCAGATCGGCGAGGTCACCGACACTCGCCCCGGGAGCGATCAGATCCGGTGCCGAACCGCCGTGACCCGGCAGGTCCCAGCGGATCACCCGGTGGGTGATGGACAGTTCGGGCGCGACCTTGTCCCAGAGCGCGTACGACGTACCCAGCGAGGGGCCGAGCAGCAGAGGGGGCGCCGAAGCGGGCCCCTCGGCACGGAAGTTGAGCAGCTTCTCGGTCAACGTCGCTCCAGCGCACGGTCGGTGAGGGCTCCGGCGGAACCCGTGTAGCGGGCGGGGTCGGTGAGTGCGGAGAGGTCGAGGTCCTTCAACTCTGGCTCCTGCGCGAGCAGTTCGGCCAGCGGACGGGCTTCGGAATAGGCAAGTCGCGCGGCCTCCGTCAGCAGCTCCTTCGCCCGGGCCCGCCCGAGCAGCGGCGCCAGCTCGGCCGACAACCGCTCGGAGACGATCAACCCATGGGTGACATCGAGGTGTTCACGCATCACCTCCGGGTGCACCCGCAGCCCCTCGGTCAGTTCGGCGCCGTCGCGCGCCGCGCCCCCGACCAGCCGCAGCAGTTCCCTGAGCGGTTCCCACTCGGCGTGCCAGGCCCCGGCCGGCCGCTCGTCCTCGGCGACCAACGAGCCGTACAGGACGGCCGCGAGCTGTGGCGCCTGCCGTGCGGCGGCGGCGATCAGTGTGGACCGTACGGGATTCGCCTTGTGCGGCATGGCCGACGAACCCCCGCCACTGCCCTCCGAGACCTCGGCGATCTCGGTGCGGCCCAGGACGAGCACATCGGCGGCGACCTTGCCCAGCGCGCCCACCGTGAAGGCCAGGCACCCGGCGAGATCGGCGACCGGCGTCCGCAGCGCGTGCCAGGGCAACAGCGGTGCCGTCAGGCCGAGTTCACGGGCGTACTCCTCCGGCAGCGCGAGCGGGTCCTCGGCGCCGTACGCGACGAAGGCCGCCAACGTGCCTGCCGCGCCCCCGAGTTGAACGGGCAGCGCACTCCGCGCCACCCGCATCCGGTCCCGCGCGTCGAGTACCAGCGACCGCCATCCGGCCGCCTTCAACCCGAAGGTCGTCGGTACGGCGTGCTGGGTGAGCGTCCGGCCCGGCAGTGCGGTGTCGCGGTGGGCGGCGGCCAGCCCCGCCAGCGCGACCTCCGTACGCGTGAGGTCGGCCAGGACCAGGTCCAGCGTGCGGGCGGCGACGAGCATCGTCGCGGTGTCCATGATGTCCTGGCTGGTCGCGCCCCGGTGGACGTAGGGGCCGTACTCCGCGCCGACCGCCTTCGTGAGGTCCGCGACCAGCGGGATCACCGGGTTGCCGCCGACGCGGGCGCGCGCCGCGAGGGACCGTACGTCGAAGCGGTCCACGTCGGCCGCGGCCGTCACCGCCGCGGCCGCTTCGGCGGGCGCGAGCCCGAGCGCCGCCTGGGCGCGGGTGAGCGCGGCCTCCGCGTCGAGCAGCGCTCGTAGGTACGCGGTGTCGCTGGTCGCGGACGCGGCGGGGGAGCCGGCCCACCCGGGGGCGAGCAGGCCGGTGTCCGACGGGTCGGCAGAAGTCACTGGAACTCCAGGAAGACCGTTTCGCCTTCGCCCTGAAGGCGGATGTCGAAACGGTAGGTGCCCCTGCCCTCGTCCCGCGCGATCAACGTGTCGCGCCGCGCCGGGTCCAGCCCGGACAGCAGCGGGTCGGCGGCGAGTGCGGCCTCGTCGCCCGGGAGGTAGATCCGGGTGAAGAGGTGTACCAGCAGGCCGCGCGCGAAGACGCACGCGCTGAGGTACGGGGCGCCGAGCCCGCGCGCACCCGGCCGCAGTGTCCGCGCGTACCAGTGGCCGTTGGCGTCGGTCTGGATGCGGCCCCAGCCGGTGAACTCCACGCCGTTGCGGCCGAGATAGCCGCCGCTGGCCGGGTCGCGCCGGATCGAACCGTCGGTCGTGGACAGGTTGCCGTCGGGGTCAGGACCCCACAACTCCACGAAGGCGTCGGGCAGCGGATTGCCCTCGCCGTCGTAGACGTACCCCTGGACGGTGATCGTGTCCGGGTGGCCGACCGGTGCGATGTCCCCGCCGCCGGGGAACGGGAGCGCGTAGCCGTAGAAGGGGCCGACCGTGTGTGACGGGGTCGGCAGCACGGACTCCGGGCGGCTCGTGTCGATCTTCGTCATGGCGGGTCAGCGTCCTTCTTCGATCCAGGTGGCGCGCGGGCCGTCGAGCACGATGTCCCAGTGGTAGCCCATCGAGAACTCGGGCACGGAGAGGCTGTGGTCGTAGGTCGCGACGAGGCGCTGCCGGGCCGTGTCGTCCGTCACCGACTGGATGATCGGGTCGTAGGGGAAGAGTGGGTCGCTGGGGAAGTACATCTGCGTCACGAGCCGTTGGGTGAACGCCGTGCCGAACATCGAGAAGTGGATGTGCGCCGGACGCCAGGCGTTGACGTGGTTGCGCCAGGGGTAGGGGCCCGGCTGGATCGTGGTGAAGCGGTAGCTGCCCTCGTCGTCGGTCAACGTCCGCCCCGCACCGGTGAAGTTGGGGTCCAGCGGGGCGTCGTGCTGCTCGCGCTGGTGCGCGTAGCGGCCGGCCGAGTTGGCCTGCCAGATCTCCACCAACTGGCCGCGGATCGGCCGTCCGGACCGGTCCAACAGCCGCCCGGAGACGGTGATCCGTTCCCCGATCGGCTCGCCGTTGTGCTGCCGGGTCAGGTCGTTGTCGATCTCGGTGATGTCCCGCTCGCCGAAGGCGGGGGAGGCCAGCTCCACCAGCTCCGGGTCCTTCGACACGTCGATGGTGACCGGTGGCTGTTTCGGGTGGCGGAGCAGCGAGGAGCGGTAGGGGGCGTAGTCGCGGCGCGGGTGGTGTTCGACCGGGGCGCCGTCCGCGATCCGCTTCTCGTACGTCGCGTGCTCGGTCGCTATTTCGAGGTCGATGTCGTGCTGGGTGAGAGCCATGGGGGTTCCTACCGTTCGAGGACGAGGGCGAGGCCCTGGCCCACGCCGATGCAGAGGGTGGCGACACCGACTCCCGAGCCCTTGCGGGCGAGTTGGTGGGCGACGGTGCCGGCGAGGCGGGCACCGGAGGCGCCGAGGGGGTGGCCCAACGCGATGGCACCGCCCTGGGGGTTGAGGATCGCGGGGTCGAACTCGGGCCATTCCGCGACACATCCGAGTACCTGGGCGGCGAAGGCCTCGTTGAGTTCGAGGACTGACAGGTCGTCAAATCCCTTGCCCGCCTTGGCTAGTGCGCGGTTCACGGCCTCGACGGGGGCGAGTCCGAAGTAGTCCGGGTCGAGCGCGTGCACACCGGTCGCCGATACCCGGGCGAGGGGCTGACGGCCGGTGGCCTTGAGGCCTTCCTCGTCGGTCAGCAGCAGGGCGGCGGCACCGTCGTTGAGCGGCGAGGCGTTGCCGGCGGTGACCGTCCCGTTCTCCGTGCGGAACGACGGCTTGAGCCTGGCCATCGCGGCCAGGGAGGCGTCCGGCCGTACGCATTCGTCGGCGGCGAAGGCGACCGGGTCGCCCTTGCGCTGCGGGACCGGGACGGGCGCGATCTCGCCGTCGAAGAGGCCTGCGGCCTGCGCGTCGGCCGCCTTCTTGTGGCTGGCGAGCGCGAACTCGTCCTGCTGCTCGCGGCTGATCTTGTGCTTGTCGGCGATCAACTCGGCGCTCTCGCCGAGCGGGATGGTCCACTGCGGGTTCATGGCCGGATTGACCATGCGCCAGCCGAGCGTGGTCGAGTACAGCTCGGTGTGCCCGGCCGGGAAGGGGCGGTCCGACTTGGGCAGGACGTACGGCGCCCGGGTCATCGACTCCACCCCGCCCGCCACGGCGATGGAGGCGTCCCCTACGGCGATGGCGCGCGCTGCCTGAATGACTGCTTCCAGCCCAGAAGCGCACAGCCGGTTGACGGTCACGCCCGGCACGGAGGTGGGCAGACCCGCGAGGAGGCCGGCCATGCGGGCCACGTTGCGGTTCTCCTCACCGGCGCCATTGGCGTTGCCGAAGTACACGTCCTCGACGCGGGACCGGTCCAAGTCCGGGGTGCGGGCGAGGAGTTCACGGACGGCGTGGGCCGCCAGGTCGTCGGGGCGGACCGAGGCGAGGCCTCCGCTGTACTTGCCGAACGGGGTGCGGACGGCGTCGACGATGTAGACGGTGTTCACAACAGGCCCTCCGTGATGGTCAGTTCGGCGTCGGTCCTGGCGACGATCTCCTCGACGGTCACGCCGGGCGCGGTCTCGGTGAGCACCAGCCCCTCGGGTGTCACGTCGATCACGCCGAGATCGGTGATGACCCGGTTCACGCACGCCTTCCCGGTGAGCGGCAGCGCGCACTCCTTGAGGATCTTCGGGGAACCGTCCTTGGCCACATGGGTCATCACGACGATGACCGTGCGGGCGCCGTGGACGAGGTCCATCGCCCCGCCGATCCCGGTGATCAGCTTGCCGGGGATCGCCCAGTTCGCGAGGTCGCCCCCGGCCGAGACCTGCATCGCGCCCAGTACGGCGACGTCGATGTGACCGCCCCGGATCATCCCGAAGGAGAGCGACGAGTCGAAGAAGGAGGCGCCCGGCAGGACCGTCACGGTCTCCTTGCCGGCGTTGATCAGATCCGGGTCGACCTGGTCCTCGGTCGGATACGGGCCGGTGCCCAGGATGCCGTTCTCGGATTCGAGGATCACCTCGACGCCCGGCGGGAGGTAGTTGGGGATCAGGGTCGGCAGTCCGATGCCGAGATTGACGTACTGCCCGTCATCGAGTTCGCGTGCCGCGCGGGCCGCCATCTCTTCGCGTGTCCAGGCCATCAGCTGCTCACCGTCCGCTGCTCGATCCGCTTGTCGGCGGCCTGTTCGGGGGTGAGGGCCACCACCCGTTGCACGAAGATCCCCGGCAGATGCACCGCGTCCGGGTCGATCGCGCCGGGCTCCACCAGCTCCTCGACCTCGGCGATCGTCACCCGGCCCGCCATGGCGGCGAGGGGGTTGAAGTTCCGGGTCGACTTGTTGAAGACCAGGTTCCCGTGCCGGTCGCCCTTCGCGGCCCGCACCAGGGCGAAGTCGGTGCGGATGCCCCGCTCCAGTACGTACTCGGTGCCGTCGAAGTCCCGCACCTCCTTCGGCGGGGAGGCCAGCGAGACCCCGCCGGAGCCGTCGTAGCGCCAGGGCAGTCCGCCCTCGGCGACCTGGGTGCCGACCCCCGCAGGGGTGTAGAAGGCGGGGATGCCCGCCCCGCCCGCGCGCAGCCGCTCCGCGAGGGTGCCCTGGGGGATCAGCTCGACCTCCAGTTCCCCGGCCAGGTACTGGCGGGCGAACTCCTTGTTGGCGCCGATGTACGAGCCGGTCACCCGGGCGATCCGGCCGGCGGCCAGCAGTACGGCGAGGCCGGACTCCAGCGCCCCGCAGTTGTTGGAGACCACGCCCAGGGAGCCGACCCCGCGTTCGTACAGCGCCTGGATCAGCACGTTCGGTACACCGCTCAGCCCGAAGCCGCCGACGGCCAGCGTCGCTCCGTCCGGCACATCGGCCACTGCCTCCAGGGCTGTGGCGACCACCTTGTCCATCCGTGAAGCTCCGTCCCGTCCGAGCGCCCGGTCAGCAGTCCATGCGGTGCAGATCGCCGCAGTTCGTCAGGGCACTGAGCATTTCGGTGAAGTTTCCTTCACGCTGCCACTGCGGGGCCGCCCCGTCAAGACCTGGGAGAAGCCCCAGGTCGGCTCCCTGCACAGGCCTGGACTCGGCCCCAGGGTCCCCGGGTATCGTTCAGTGCACGGACGAATTCGACTTCGGGAGGGCACATGGGCGCGGTGGACCTCACCCTCCACCCCGGGCATCTCGCCCGGCGGCTCCAGCAGGCGCACTACCTGCTGTGGAACGCGATGGTCTCCGAGGAGATCACCTCCCCGCAGTTCGCGGTGCTCAACGCACTCGTCGCCGAACCGGGGCTCGACCAGCGCACCGTGGGCGAGCGGGTGGGCCTGGACCGGTCCACCGTCGCCGAGGTGATCAGCCGGCTGAGCGGCCGGGGTCTCCTCGACAAGGTACGTGACGCGCGCGATGGCCGCCGTTTCGTGCTCTGCCCGACCGACGACGGCCGGCGCGTCCATCGCAAGCTCGCCGTCCGCACGGCCCGGATGAACCAGGTCTTCCTGGCCCCCCTCTCCGCCGAGGAGCAGGGCGTCTTCCTCGACCTCATCCAACGCGTCTCGGACGCGGCCGAGGAGCTCCGCAACCCCACGGAGCCCCTCGCCGCCCACCGCTGACCCTCGGGCCGTCGCTGTCAGGCCTTCGCGAACACCACCCAGACCTGGCCCTTCGCGAAGTTCACGGGCGTGCCGTCGGAGGTGGTGAACTCCGTCCCGTCCGTCGCCGTCGGCCGCTTCCAGTCGACGCTGAAGGTACGGCCGTCCCGCAGCACGTCCGCCTTCCCGGAGCCGACGGTCACGGTGTACGGCGTGTTGTTGCCGAGGACGTCGTGATAGGCGGACTTCTGGATCTTCACGTACTGGACGACGACCGTCGCCGGGGCCAGCCGCTTCCCGGCGGTCGTCACGGTGGGTGTGCCGTCCTCGGTGACCAGCCAGCGGTGCTGCGACCCGGACCAGGTGAAGGTGAAGCGGGCCGCCGGATAGCGCACCGTGCGGGAGGCGGTGGCCTTGCCGCCCGCGGGGGCGGCGCCGTAGTGGAAACCGGTCGTCAGGGCCGCCGCGCCCGGGGCGGACGAGAGCAGCTTGTTCGGGCGCAGATAGAGGTTGTGCGGAGCCGACTTGTCGACACCCCGGTAGTAGGCGCCCGCCACCTCGTCGGGCGACGCGGACCGCAGCGGTGCCTTGTCGATCAGCGGCAGCAGCTTGTGCTGGGCCCCGGAGAAGGCGAGCGTCGGGTCGTCGAACTGGCGCAGCAGCTCCAGATCGGACACGCGGGCGCTGCGCACCGGCCCGACGGACTTGGGCAGCTTGGTGGCGAACACCGCCATCAGCCGGCTCAGTCCGCCCTCGACCTGCTCGGCGTAGACGATGTCCGCCGAGTCCAGGCCCGTCTGCGGGCGGGCCGCCGGCACATTGTCGATCTTCACCGCGAGCACCGGACCGGCGGCGGGGGCGACCGTGCCGCCCGCGCTCGGGCTCTGGGTCGGGCTCTGTGTGGGGGACTGGCTCCGTCCGCGTCCGTCGTCGGTGGTGCCGCCGTGATGTGCCGTGCAGCCCACCGCCAGGGAGGCCGTCATCGTGGCGGCCAGCAGCGCCGCTCGTCTCGCGCCGCGACGCCGGGGCGCCTTTTGTTTCATGCCCACCGTTGCCACCAGTCCGTGTTTCGATTGTGCTCTTATAAGTTCATTGCTGGCCATACCCGCTCGGTTGTGTTTGTGCGCGTCGAATGGGCCGATCAGCCCACCGGAAGATCCGGAAGAAGTCAGTCCGGAGGCCCGAGGATCTCCGCGAGGTCGTAGCGGACCGGTTCCTCCAGCTGTGCGTAGGTGCAGCTCTCGGGGGTCCGGTCCGGGCGCCAGCGGCGGAAACGCGCCGTGTGCCGGAAGCGCGCGCCGTTCTCCATGTGGTCGTACGCCACCTCGGCCACCCACTCCGGCCGCAGCGGCACCCAGGACAGGTCCTTCTTGCCGGACCAGCGGCTCGGCGCCCCCGGCAGCCGCGCGCTCTCATGTGCGGCCTCCTCCGCCCAGGCCGCCCACGGATGCCCCGCGGGGTCGTCCATGCGCAGCGGCTCCAGCTCCTCGATCAGCTCGGCGCGCCGCTTCATCGTGAAGGCGGCCGACACGCCGACGTGCTGCAGGGTGCCGTGATCGTCGTAGAGGCCGAGCAGGAGCGAGCCCACCACGGGTCCGCTCTTGTGCAGGCGGTACCCGGCGACCACCACGTCCGCCGTCCGCTCGTGCTTGATCTTGAACATGGCCCGCTCGTCCTGGCGGTAGCGCAGATCCAGCGGCTTCGCCACGACACCGTCGAGCCCGGCCCCCTCGTACTGCTCGAACCACCGCCGCGCCACCTCGATGTCGGTGGTCGCGGGCGCCAGGTGCACGGGCGGGGTCGCGGCCGACAGCGCCCGGGCGAGGAGCGCCCTGCGGTCGGCGAGCGGTACGTCCACGAGCGACTCGTCGGCCAGGGCCAGCAGGTCGAAGGCGACGAAGGACGCCGGGGTCCGCTCGGCCAGCGTCCGTACCCGTGACTCGGCCGGGTGGATGCGCTCGGTCAGCGCGTCGAAGTCGAGCCGCCCCTCCCGTGCGATCACGATCTCGCCGTCCAGCACGCAGCGCTGTGGCACCCGCTCCTTCAACGCCTCGACCAGCTCGGGAAAGTACCTGGTCAACGGCTTTCCGGTACGGCTGCCCAGCTCGACCTCGGCGCCGTCGCGGAACACGATCGCCCGGAAGCCGTCCCACTTCGCCTCGTAGTGCATGCCGGGCGGAATCCTCGCCACCGACTTGGCGAGCATCGGCTTCACGGGCGGCATCACCGGCAGATCCATGGTTCCGATTCTGCGCTCGTACGTCGCTTGTCGCCCGGTATGCGATGTCCGGACGGCGGGCCTACCGTGGCTCGCATGGGCGAAGCGGTGGAACTGGAGGCGGGCGGCCGGACCGTACGGTTGTCCAGTCCCGACAAGATCTTCTTCCCGGAGCGCGGCTTCACCAAGCTGGATCTCGCCCGCTACTACATCGCCGTCGGCCCCGGCATCCTGCGCGCCCTGCGCGACCGCCCCACCACCCTGGAGCGCTACCCCGACGGGGTCGAGGGCGAGAACTTCTTCCAGAAACGGGCGCCCAAGAACATGCCCGACTGGATTCCGCGCGCCCACATCACCTTCCCGAGCGGACGCAGCGCCGACGAGATGTGCCCCACCGAGGAAGCCGCCGTCCTGTGGGCCGCCCAGTACGGCACGCTCACCTTCCACCCCTGGCCGGTCCGCCGCGACGACGTCGACAGCCCCGACGAACTCCGCATCGACCTCGACCCGCAGCCCGGCACCGACTACGACGACGCGGTCCGCGCCGCCCATGAACTCCGCGCAGTACTCGACGAGTTCGGGGGGCTGAGGGGCTTCCCCAAGACCTCCGGTGGACGAGGCCTGCACGTCTTCGTCCCCATCGAGCCCAACTGGACCTTCACCCAGGTCCGCCGCGCCGCCATCGCCGTCGGCCGCGAACTGGAACGCCGGATGCCCGAGCAGGTGACGATCAAGTGGTGGAAGGAGGAGCGCGGCGAGCGCATCTTCGTCGACTACAACCAGACCGCGCGCGACCGCACCATCGCCTCCGCCTATTCCGTACGACCCCGCCCGCACGCCCCCGTCTCGGCGCCGCTGCGCTGGGACGAGGTCGGCACCGCGCACCCCCGTGACTTCGACCTGGCGACCATGCCGGCCCGTTTCGCCGAACTCGGCGACGTGCACGCCGACATGGACGACCACCGCTACTCCCTCGACGCCCTCCTCGAACTGGCCCGCCGCGACGAACACGACCACGGGCTGGGCGATCTGCCGTATCCGCCGGAGTACCCGAAGATGCCGGGGGAGCCCAAGCGGGTGCAGCCGAGCCGGGCGAAGAAAGAGCCTGAGGGATCCTGAGCGGATGACCCGCCTCCTGACCCGAAGCGACCTCGGTGACCTCCTGGAACCCTCGGCCTGTCTCGCGGCGCTGCGCGACGGCTTCCGCGCCGTGGGAGCCGAGCCGGCGATTCCCGGCCAACGGGTGCGTACCGACCTGCCGTTCCCCGGTACGGCCACCGCCCTGATCCCGGGACTGCTGCCCGGGATCGAGGCCTACACCGTGAAGGTCAACGCCAAGTTCCCTGGTGCGCGGCCCGCGTTGCGGGGTGTCATCTGCCTGTACAGCGGTGTGGACGGCGAGTTGCTCGCCCTGCTGGACTCGGCGACGGTGACCGCGTGGCGCACGGGACTTGCGGCGGCGCTGGGCACCCATGTGCTGGCGGGTCCGGCGGAGGACGCGGCGGTGGGCGTGATCGGTGCCGGCGCGCAGGCCGAGTTGATGGTGCGGGGGCTGGGCGTCCTGCGGCCGTACGGTCAACTCCTCGTCCACGACACGGACTTCGAGCGGGCGGCCGAGTTCGCCGTACGGCACGGCGGCCGGGTGCTGGGCTCGGCGACGGAGATCGCCTCGGCCGCCGACACCGTGCTCCTCGCGACCTGGTCCCGCACCCCGCTGCTGTCCCTCGCGGACACCCGTGCGGGCCAGCACTTCACCAGCCTCGGCGCCGACGAGCCCGGCAAGCGGGAACTCGCCGCGGACCTGCTCGACGCGGCGCTCGTCGTCGTCGACGACCGCCAACTGGTCGCTTCCGTGGGCACGTTGGCGCCGGACGACATCGGCACGACACTCGGCGACGTACTGCGCGGCGACCACCCGGGCCGCACCGACTCCACCGCCCGCTCGGTGTACGCCCCCGTCGGCCTGCCCTGGCAGGACCTGGCGCTCGCCTGGCTGGCGTACCGGCGGGCGGAAGAGGACGGGGTCGGGCGGCAGGTGAATCTCCTGGGGTGAACCATGGGATCTTGTCGAGTTGGGAGCGCTCTCACCGTCCGCTTCGTCCGCGGCTATCCTGATCCGCAGCATCGAGGAGGGGTCCAGAAGTGACCGAGACAGCACCGCGCCCCACGCTGGAGGCCGTGGCCGCGCGGGCGGGGGTGTCGCGGGCCACCGTGTCCCGGGTGGTCAACGGCGGGGACGGGGTGCGGGAATCGCTCGTCGAGCGGGTCCGGCAGGCCGTGGACGAACTCGGCTACGTCCCCAACCAGGCCGCCCGCTCCCTGGTGACCAGGCGGCACGACGCCATCGCCGTGGTGATCGCCGAACCGGAGACCAGGGTCTTCGCCGACCCCTTCTTCGCCATGCAACTGAGGGGCATCAGCAAGGAGTTGACCGCCCACGACTCCCAACTCGTGCTGCTCCTCACGGAAGGACGCGCCGACCACGCCCGCGTCGGCCGCTATCTCGCCGGCGGACATGTGGACGGCGCGCTCGTCTTCTCCCTCCACCTCGACGACCCACTGCCCGGACTGATCCAACGGGCCGGTGTCCCCACGGTGTTCGGCGGCCGGCCCTCCTGGAGCGAGGGAACCCGCGCGACCGGACCCACCGTCTACGTCGACTGCGACAACCGGGGCGGTGCCCGCGAGGCCGTACGCCATCTCGTCGGGCTCGGCCGCACCCGGATCGCGCACATCACCGGCGCCCTCGACCAGACGTCCGCGGTCGACCGGCTCGACGGATTCCGGGACGTCATGGTCGACGTCGACCCCCGGCTGATCGTGGAGAGCGACTTCACCCCGGGCGGCGGTGAGCGCGCCATGCGGGAACTCCTCGACCGCTGCCCCGACGTGGACGCCGTGTTCGCCGCCAACGACCTCACCGCCTACGGCGCCATGAAGGTGCTGCGCGAGGAGGGGCTGCGGGTGCCCGAGGACGTGGCCGTCATCGGCTTCGACGACATGCTTCCGGTCGCCGAGCAGACCGAGCCGCCGCTCACGACGGTCCGTCAGGACATAGAGGAGATGGGCCGGTTGATGGCCCGCCTGCTGCTGCGCGGCCTCGACCGCCGGGTCACCAGCGAGGGCGTCGGAGGCGCGCCGTCCAGCGTGATCCTGCCGACCACACTGGTCCACCGCGCCTCCGCGTAGGCCTGCCCCGGGGGCGCTCCGTCAGCTCTGCGGCGGCTCGCTCTTGATGATCGCGAAGCGGGCGCCGTGCGGGTCGGTGAGCTGGGCCATGCGGCCGACGCCCTCCATGGTGGCGGCGGGCACGGTGACCTTGCCGCCGGTCTCCAGCGCCTTGGCCACGGTGGCGTCCACGTCGGCGACCTCGAAGTAGGCCAGCCAGTACGCTCCCGAGGCCGCCCCGGTGGCGTCGAAGTCGAGCGGGACGACACCGCCGAACATCGCGTCCTCACCGGCACCCGCCGGGTTGAGACAGGTGTAGTCACCGCCCGGCATGGGGGCGGCCGAGGTCTCCAGACCGAACGAGGCGTGGTAGAACGCCGCAGCCGCCGCGACGTCCGGCGTGTACAGCTCCACCCAGGTCAGCGAACCGGGCTCGCCCGCCACGTCGACCCCCTTGGTCCGGCCCGGCTGCCAGACGCCGAACGCGGCACCCGCCGGGTCCCTGAGGATCGCCATGTGCCCCTCGCCCATCACGTCCATCGGCTGGAACAGGACCGCGCCGTGCGCCTGCTCCACCGCCTTGGCCGTGGCTTCCGCGTCCGGGCTCTGGAAGTACACCGTCCAGGCGGACGAGTCGTGCTCCGGGGGCAGTGGCATACCGCCGGCGACCGTCCTGCCGTCCAGTTGGAAGAAGCCGTAGCCGCCGGCCTCGGGTCCCGCGGACTGGAACTCCCAGCCGAAGAGACCGCCGTAGAAGGAGATGGCGCTGTCGATGTCGGGCGAGCCGACATCCAGCCAGTTGGGAGCGCCGTTGACGAAACGGGTGGTGAGCATCTTTGCCCTCCTCATTGAAGGGTCCCGTGGTGAGGGGGTCCGTTCTCTGCACTGCCGAGTCTTGCACCGCCCACTGACAATCGCTGCCGGAGTGCCGGTTCGACTTGGGGACACGGCTGTCCTTACCCTCGGTGACCGCCGAAGTTCTCCGTGTTTTCACCGGGTTCCGCGCGCCGCCGTGCGCCGGTGCGGGCGCGGCGCCACCATCGGGGTGGGCGGAGGCCCCGGAGCGCGGCGTTGATCCCGCGTTGATCGAACGTTTTTCACCGTACGGCACGCTCCTGCTCATGCACATCGACACGATCACCTCGCCCGACCTGGACTGGCAGCAGGAGGCGTTGTGCGCGCAGACCGGGGCGGACTTCTTCTTCCCCGAGCCCGGCAGCTCCGTACGAGAAGCCAAACGCATCTGCGGCATGTGCCCGATCCGCTCCGTCTGCCTGGAGTACGCCCTCGACAACGACGAGCGCTTCGGAGTGTGGGGCGGCCTCTCGGAGAAGGAGCGCCTGGAGCTCCGACGCGCCTCGCGCTGACCGGGACCGGGGCGTTTATCGATGCGGCCCGCGCGCGGGAGTGCCGTGCTCTGACGAATCACATCGGTTCGAATCCGGCTGGGGCGGGATTCGATGACTGGCGAGGGCGGGATCACCGACGAGAACCCCGCCCCCAAGAAGAGCCGTATGGCGGGGGTCGGTTTCCGCACACGCTGGACATCGTGGACGGCGCGGCCCGCGTCTACGACCCGATCGTGCGCGGCGAGTCGGGGACCCGGTGTCGGGGACACGGGGGAGGTCGGCTTCGTCGGTGTGGAGTACGTCCGGCCGCCGAACTCGGGCCGCTGCTGGACTGGTTGCGGGCGGGGCAACCGGCCGGGGGCGGCTGGACTTCGCCGTCGGGACGGCGCTGCCGGACGGGCGGCTGGATCTGTGCAAACAGGGTCTGGGCGCCGAGGAGGCCGAGGCGCTGGCCCAAGGCCCTTCGCCCGTACGGCACTTGCTGCTCGGTACGGACGGGCTCGGTGACGAGGGTGCCGAGGTCGTGGCGGGCGGCAACGGTGAGGTCGAGACGCTCTACCTGGGCTGCAACGGGATCACTGCCGGGGGCGCCTATCGGATCGCCGACCGGCTGCGGGCCTGGGGCACGCTGGTTCGCATCCAGCCGCCCCGCCCCCCCCTCACGGCCCGACTCAGGCGATCGCGCCCGCCGTCACCACCAGCTCGACCGCGTTCCCGTGGAACGTGTCGATCAGCTGCGCCAGCACCGCCCAGGCGTCCTCGCGGTCGGCCAAGTGGTCGCGCACCAGCGGCCGTAGCGCGTCCTGGGCCTCGCCCACGCGCGCGGGGAACACCGGACGACCCGTGGACAGCACGTCCAGTACGTGCGACGCGGGGCCCCAGGAGGTCGCGTAGTCGGCCGGGCCGTCCAGCGCGCCCGCCTGTTCGACGCGGTGGGTGAACCTGCGGTGCGTGCCGAACTGCGCGCGGAGCGCGGGTGGGCAGTCCGGTCGTACGGACAGTCCCCAGCGCGCGTATCCGGGCAGGGGGCGGTCGTGGTCCGCCTCCGTGACCGCCTGCTGGTCGGAGCGTTCCAGGACCATCGAGGCGGCCGTCCGCGCGGCGCGCACGGAGGTGCCCTCGCGCAGGGCGCCGAGCATGCCGAAGCGGGTGTAGTTCTCGGGGGCCGGGGGTTCGTCCTACGGGCCCAGATTCGCGGGGAGGGGCAGCGGGCCCGTGCGGGCGGCCCCGAAGGACACACCCCGCACGATGGCCCTGCGCATCGCGCTGTCGGCCGAGATGTGTCGCCAGAGCCAGAGCCAGACCCGGGGGTTCAGGTCCGGGTCGTCCTCCTCAAGTACCCACAGCAGCACGGAGACCGGCACCGGTTTCCTCGTCCAGGACCACAAGAGGGTGTTGTTCCGCGCTCGATCGCCGGTCGGGTCAGGCGCTCGCGCGGGCCGCCATGCGGGCCTTGCGGATGGCCAGCTTCTCGTCGAACTTGGACGCCTCGGAGTCGAGGCCGCCCATGTAGAGGCCGATCTCCTCCTGGGCGCGCTGGCCCTCGGGGCCGAGACCGTCGATGTCCATGACCTTCAGGAAGCGCAGCACGGGCTGGATCACGTCGTCGTGGTGGATGCGCAGGTTGTAGACCTCGCCGATGGCCATCTGGGCGGCGAACCGCTCGAAGCCGGGCATGCCGTGACCGGGCATCCGGAAGTTGACGAGGACGTCGCGCACGGCCTGCATGGTGAGGTCGGGGGCGAGTTCGAACGCGGCCTTCAGGAGGTTGCGGTAGAAGACCATGTGGAGGTTCTCGTCGGTCGCGATGCGGGCCAGCATGCGGTCGCAGACCGGGTCGCCCGACTGGTGGCCGGTGTTGCGGTGCGAGACGCGCGTGGCCAGCTCCTGGAAGGCGACGTACGCCACGGAGTGCAGCATCGAGTGCCGGTTGTCCGACTCGAAGCCCTCGCTCATGTGCTGCATGCGGAACGCTTCGAGCTTGTCCGGGTCGACCGCGCGGGAGGCGAGCAGGTAGTCCCGCATGACGATGCCGTGCCGGCCTTCCTCCGCCGTCCAGCGGTGCACCCAGGTGCCCCAGGCGCCGTCGCGGCCGAACAGGGAGGCGATCTCGTGGTGGTAGCTGGGGAGGTTGTCCTCGGTGAGGAGGTTCACCACGAGGGCGATGCGGCCGATCTCGGTGACCTTGGACTGCTCCTTGTCCCAGGCCTCGCCGTCCTCGAAGAAGCCGGGGAAGTTGCGGGCGTCGCTCCAGGGCACGTACTCGTGCGGCATCCAGTCCTTGGTGACCTTGAGGTGCCGGTTGAGCTCCGTCTCGACGACTTCTTCCAACGCGTACAGCAGCTTGGCGTCGGTCCAGACTGCGGGGCTGCCGAGGTGCGGGGAAGTGATCGTCACGGGGACTCCAGGGGGACGTGGTGCAAATCTGAACAAACCGGCGAGCGGTGCCGGGGTCTGTGCAACTTACGGAATCGTAGGCTACGAAACCGTAGGTTACGAGACCGTAGGTTAAGGTCACTGTAAAGATCGCTGTTCAGGCCGCGTCGCCGGGGGATCCCGAACGGTGCCAGGACCGCAGGTCCCGACGCCGAACAGGTGGTCCGGTCACCCGGTCAGGCGTACAGATCCCGGAGCCTCACCGAGAGGCACGTCACACAGCCTTCGAGTTTCTCGAACTCGCTGATGTCCACCACGACCGGCTCCAGACCGAGGTCGGCGAGCAGATCGGCCGTCTTGGGCGCGCTCGCCGCCATCAGCAGCTTGTCGCCGCCGAGCTGCACCACATGGGCGCCGGCCTCCTCGGGCACCGACAGGAAGCGCGGGAACAGCGAGGGTCGGTCCACCTTGGGGATGTGCCCGAGCACGGTGCCGTCGGGCAGCGCGGTGACCGCCGACTTCAGATGCAGCACCTTGCTCACGGGTACGGCGACCACGCGCGCCCCGAGCGGTTCGAACACGGCCCGCAGCTGCTGCACACCCGCCGCGTTCGTACGCCCGCCCCGGCCGACGTAGATCGTGTCGTCGATCTTGAGGACGTCGCCGCCCTCCAGGGTGCCCGGTTCCCAGACCCAGTTCACCGAGCAGCCGAGCCGGGCCACCGCCTCCTCGACCCCGCCGGTCTCCTCGCGCCGGGTCTCGGCGCCGGGCCGGGTGATCAGCGCCACGTTCTTGTACATGACGACCGTGTCCTCGACGAACACGGAGTCGGGGAAGTCGTCGGCGGGCTCGACCTCGATCGTCTCCCAGCCGTGCGTGCGCAGCGCCTGGACGTACGCCTCCCACTGTTCGACGGCTTGCTCGACGTCGACCTTCTCCCGCTCGATGTGCGTGACCAGCCCTTCGGCCAGGCGCGGGCTGGGGCGGCGGACGAGGGCCTTGTGGCTGGGCACGAGCGGGACTCCGTATCGGCGGGATCGTTTCGGTGCCCGCGTAGGGGCACCGGTTGGCCATCATGCGTCACCCGTCCGTGCCGACAAAACCCCTGCCGTGAGGCTGTGGCCCTCCTGAGATGCGCCGCGCTGTCCTACACCAGGTTCTCCACCTCCTCCGGAGTGATCGTCTTCAGCTCCCCGTCCAGCAGCAGCCAGCGGGTGACGCCGATGGACTCCAGGAACGGCAGGTCGTGACTGGCCACGATCAGCGCGCCCTCGTAGGACTCCAGCGCCGTCGTGAGCTGGCGCACGCTCGCCATGTCGAGGTTGTTCGTCGGCTCGTCCAGCATCAACAGCTGCGGGGCGGGCTCCGCCAGCATCAGTGCGGCCAGCGCGGCCCGGAAGCGTTCGCCGCCGGACAGCGTCGCCGTCTTCTGGTCGGCGCGGGCACCCCGGAAGAGGAAGCGGGCGAGCCGGGCCCGGACCCGGTTGTTGGTGGCGGCGGGCGCGAACCGGGCCACGTTCTCGGCCACCGTCAGCTCGTCGTCGAGGACGTCGAGCCGCTGCGGCAGGAACCGCAGCGGAACATGCGCAGTCGCCTCGCCCGACACCGGCGCCAGCTCCCCGGCGATCGTGCGCAGCAGCGTCGTCTTGCCCGCGCCGTTGCGCCCGATCAGCGCGATCCGCTCCGGCCCGCGCAGATCGAGCCCGCCGGCCACCCGCGCGCCGTAGGCGAGTTCGAGGTCCAGGACGGTCAGGACCGTACGACCCGGCGGTACGGCCGTGTACGGGAGGTCGACGCGGATCTCGTCGTCGTCCCGTACCGCTTCCACCGCCTCGTCGAGCCGTTCCTTCGCCTCGGTGAGCCGCTCCTCGTGCATGATCCGGTGCTTGCCCGCGGACTCCTGCGCCGACCGCCTGCGCGCCTGCATGATGATCTTCGGCTCGCGCTTCTGGTCGTACATCTTCTGCCCGTACCGCCTGCGGTGGGCCAACTTGACCTGGGCGTCGACCAGTTCGCGCTTCTGTTTGCGGAAGTCGGACTCGGCGACGCGCACCATCCTTTCGGCGGCGTCCTGTTCGACGGCGAGGGCCTCCTCGTAGGCCGAGAAGTTGCCGCCGTACCAGGTGATCCCACCAGAGCGCAGATCGGCGATCTGGTCGACGAGGTCCAGGAGTTCGCGGTCGTGGCTGACCACGATCATCACGCCCGGCCAGGACGCGACGGCCGCGTACAGCCGTCGGCGCGCGTACAGGTCGAGGTTGTTGGTCGGTTCGTCGAGGAGCAGGACGTCGGGCCGGCCGAGCAACAGCGCGGCCAGCCGCAGCAGGACCGACTCGCCGCCGGACACCTCGCCGATGGTGCGGTCCAAGTCGATCTGTCCCAGGCCGAGTTCGCCGAGTGTGGCGAGCGCCCGTTCTTCTACGTCCCAGTCGTCGCCGAGCGTCTCGAAGTGCTCCTCGGACGCGTCACCGGACTCGATGGCGTGCAGGGCGGCCCGGCGTGCGGCGATGCCGAGGGTCTCGTCGACGTGCAGGGAGGTGTCGAGGGTGACGTTCTGCGGGAGGTATCCGACCTCGCCGGCGACCCGCACCAGGCCGTCGGCCGGGGCGAGTTCGCCCGCGATCAGCTTCAACAGGGTTGATTTCCCTGATCCGTTGACGCCGACGAGACCGGTCCTGCCGGGGCCGAAGGCGACGTCTAGGTCTTCGAGGACGGGGGTGCCGTCGGACCAGGCGAAGGAGAGGGACGTGCAGGTGACGGAAGAACTCATGTGGGCCTCGCGGGTGCTCGATGCGGTCAGGGCAGACGCGTTGCGAGACACCGCGGGGCGGGAGGCTGGTCCCGGAGGGCAGAGAGAAGGCCCTGTTCCGGAGGACGGCTCGGACGCCGAGGTCGAACACGACGGACACACCTCAGGGGTGTGTGACGCGGTGTCTCAGAACCTCAGACGAGCAACGTCCTTCTCCAATCGACGGCAACAGGACCGGGAGAAACGCTACGGAGGGCCGCCGGCGCCTGTCAACGCAATTTAAAGGGCGCCTCCCGGCCGACACGTCGATGTCGGATTCCTGCCAGCCGACGGGCGCCCGCGGCTGCTTGAGTGGGCCGTATGACGAACCAGAACATTCTCCGTGACCGGGCGCTGGCCTTCCGCGCGCTGCATGTGCCGGGGCGTCCGCTCGTCCTGCCGAACGCCTGGGACGCCGCGAGCGCCCGCATCGTGGAGGAGGCGGGCGCCGCCGCCGTGGCGACCACCAGCGCGGGCCTCGCCTGGGCCCTGGGCGTCGCGGACGGCGACCGGCTGGACCTGGACCGGTCCATGGCAGCGGTCGCCCGCATCACCTCGACCGTGGCCGTGCCGGTGAGCGCCGACATCGAGAGCGGCTTCGCGAAGGACCCGGCGGGCGTCGCCGACACGGTCCGCGCGGTGCTCGCGGCGGGCGCGGTCGGGGTGAACATCGAGGACGCGCTCTACGGGGGTGAGGGCGTCCTTCGCCCGGTCGCGGAGCAGGCCGAGCGCATCGCCGCCGCCCGCGAGGCCGCCGACGCGGAGGGGGTGCCGCTGTTCGTCAACGCGCGCATCGACACGTTTCTGCGGGGCGCCGGGGGAGTGGACGCGACCCTGGAGAGGGCCGCCGCCTTCCGGGTCGCGGGCGCGGACGGGATCTTCGTCCCCGGGGCCGTCGAACCGGGAACGGTCCAGGAACTCGCCGACGGGATCGACGGTCCGCTCAATGTGCTGGTCGGCCCCGGCGCACCGCCGGTCGCCGAACTGGCCGCCCTGGGCGTCGCCCGGGTGAGCGCGGGCTCCAGCGTCGCCCTGGCCGCGTACGCCGTGGTCCGCCGTGCCGCGCGGGAGCTGCTGGACACGGGTACCTACGACGCGGTCGTGGGAGGCCTGGGCTACGGCGAGCTGAACTCGCTGTTGGAGCAGGGGAGTTAACTCAGCAGGCGTCCCGCATCAGCTCGGCGAGGTCGTGGTCCAGGTCGAGCTGGAGGTGTTCGAGACCGGCGGGCACCAGCTCGCCGGTTGCCCGCAGGAAGCGGCGGATCTCGGTCGAGCGGACATGCACGACCGCGGTGCCCTCGGGGGCGTGGAACTCCAGGACGGTGCGGTCGAAGCCGTAGGGCCGCACGCGGACGTCGCCGTGACCCTCGACGCCGTGCAGACCGGCCGAGAGGAGTTCGCGGGCGAAGGTCCAGCAGACCTCGACGCCCTCCAGGGTGGCCGGTGCCGGGAAGGTCATCCGGACGGCGAAGGGGTCGCGCCGGTCGTAGTGCAGGGTGGCGGGAATGCTCGGCATCCGCGGTGCGGCGGCGACGAGGCGGGCCTCTACTTGCTGCTCGATTGCGATGGACAACGCCTTGCTCCCTTGTGTGACGGCGGTGCGGACTGCGATGACGGCCGGACAGACTCCTGAAAAGACTCTGGAACGGTCCTCCGAGTGGATGGGTCCGCAATGGAAGAGACGCCGGAACGAGCCAATCCGTGCACACGAATTTCCAGTGACCTCTGTCACCGTCGCCCATATGCGCCCAAGGTGGGCGGGGCCGTCTGGACGGCCTCCTGGGAGTGGGCTAGCTTCGCCCGCCATGAGGCGCATGGGGAACACGCGACGGGTGGGACGTACGTACCGGAGAGCGGCGGCCGGGGTGATGTGCGCGGCGGCGCTGGCCGTACTGACCGCCGTACCGGCGCAGGCACGGGACACGGCGCACCGGGCTCCGCACTGGGAGCTCAAGGACAGCGGGGCCTCCGGTGTGCGCTTCCGGGGACTGTCGGCGGTCAGCAGGAACACCGCGTGGGTGGCCGGCACCGCGGGCACCGTGCTGCGCACCACCGACGGCGGGGCGAGCTGGCGGAACGTCTCACCGCCCGGCGCGGCCGACCTCCAGTTCCGGGACATCGAGGCGTTCGACGCGCACCGCGCGGTGGTGCTGGCGATCGGCGAGGGCGAGGCCTCCCGCGTCTACCGGACCGACGACGGCGGGACGACCTGGACGGAGTCCTTCCGCAACACCGACGCGAACGCCTTCTACGACTGCATGACCTTCTTCGACAGCCGCCACGGCCTCACCATGAGCGACCCGGTGGACGGAAAGTTCCGCATCCTGTCGACCGGCGACGGCGGCCGCTCCTGGAAGGTGCTGCCCAACACCGGGATGCCGGCCGCGCTCGACGGCGAGGCGGGCTTCGCGGCCAGCGGCCAGTGCCTGGTCAGCTCCGGGCCCCGGGACGTCTGGCTGGCCACCGGCGGGGGTGCACGCGCGCGTGTCCTGCACTCCGCCGACCGCGGCCTCACCTGGACGGCGACCGACACACCGATCCCGGCCGGCGATCCCGCGCGCGGGGTCTTCGCCCTCGCCTTCCGCGACCGTACGCACGGACTCGCGGTCGGCGGCGACTACACCGCCGACCAGCCGTCACCGCTCGCGGCGGCCGTCACCGGCGACGGCGGCCGCACCTGGGCTCCCGCCACCACCCCGCCGCCCGCCTACCGCTCCGGCGCGACCTGGCTGCCCCACAGCCGCTCCACCGCCCTCGCGGTCGGCCCCACCGGCACGGACGTCACGACCGACTCCGGCCGCACCTGGCGGACCGTCGACACCGGCTCGTACGACACCGTGGACTGCGCGGCCGACCTGGGCTGCTGGGCGGCGGGCGAGAAGGGGCGCGTGGCGCGGCTGGAGGACTGACGGCCAGGGACGGTGCGGCGAGTGCGGCGGTTTTTTGATGGCACCCGCCGCCGAAGATCCCCGTACGCTCGGCACCACCATGACGACCGTACGCATTCCCGCGGGCTGGCCCGCGACCGAGGAGCAGGCCCGCGCAGTCCAGGACGAGTTGCGGCAGCGGGTGGTGACCGACGAACCGGGGCCACCGCCAAGGACCGGGCACGTCACGGGAGTCGACGTCGCCTACGACGACGAGCGCGACGTGGTGGTGGCAGCGGCGGTCGTGCTGGACGCGGCGGGCCTCACCGTCGTCGCCGAGGCCACCGCCGTCGGCACGGTCTCGTTCCCGTACGTGCCGGGCCTGCTCGCCTTCCGTGAAATCCCCACGGTCCTGGCCGCGTTGGACGCCCTGCCGTGCCCGCCGGGCCTGGTCGTGTGCGACGGCTACGGCCTGGCCCACCCACGCCGCTTCGGCCTCGCCAGCCACCTCGGCGTCCTCACCGGCCTGCCCACGATCGGCGTCGCGAAGAACCCCTTCGCCTTCACCTACGACGACCCGGGCGCCCCGCGCGGCTCCGCCTCCCCGCTCCGTGCGGACGCCGAGGAGGTCGGCCGCGCGCTGCGCACCCGCGAGGGCGTGAAGCCGGTCTTCGTCTCCGTCGGCCACCGGGTCACCCTGGACAACGCCTGTGCCCACACCCTCGCGTTGACCCCGGAGTACCGCCTCCCGGAGACGACCCGCAGGGCGGACGCGCTGTGCCGGCGGACACTGCGGGAGGCCACCGCCTGAGTATGCGGGGCGAGTTGGTTCTGAGTACCTGTTCTGAGTACTTGTACGGATGTGGCCGGGCCCGGGTGATCGGCAGGCTGTGCCGCATGACAACGCACCGTTCTCCGAAGCCCGTTGCCCACCCGAGCCAGCCGATCGAGCGTGCCGTGACGGTCGCGCTCGCCCTGTCCGTGGCGGCGGGCTTCGCCTGGATCGGCGGGATGATCTACACGCTGTGGCCGTGAGCCGGGCGCGCGTACGGTGTGGGACGAGGCGGGAAACCGACGAGCCCCACACCGCAACAACCGGTGTGGGGCTCAGACTTGAGCGCCGGGCAGGCCTTGCACCTGCATCTCCCCGCAGGAAGCGGGGCGTCTTTCCTTGGACGACCAACGCGCAACCAGTTTCCGGGTGTTCCGGCGACCGGCTCGTGATCAACTATAGACCATCCCGAGGGGTACTTCGAACTCCCCGATCAGCAGGGCCAGTTAGTGGCCAGGCGTTCCGCGTCGGCGTGCCACCAACGTGGTGGGGACGGGCCGACGGGCTCGGCGGTGGGCTGGTCCGGATGCAGTCCGAGGCGTCGTAGCGCGTCGGCGCGCACCCGGACGTCGAACCAGCCGTGCCAGTGGCCGTCCGACCCGATGCCACAGGCGAGCCCCCACCTCAACTCGCCCTGGGCGAAGGGCATCCAGTCGATGCCGCGCTCCCGCAGTCAAGCGCGCGTGGCCGCCCACGGAGAGGGGCAGCCGGGCAGGTTCTCGTAGGCGGCGACGGTGATCCAGTCGGTGTTCGGCGTCTCCATGGTGTCCATCGTGGCACGGGGAGCCGGCATCCTCACCGGGTCGCCGCCACCCGGAACACGATGCCCGCGGCACGCAGCCGCTCGATGAGGGCGTCGCCCATCGCGGTCGCCGTCGTCACCTGGCCCGCGGTGGGCGGGAGTTCGTCGAGGGCCAGGGAGAGGGCCGCTTCCGCGAACATCTTCGCCGTCTCGTCGTAGCCGGGGTCTCCGCCCGCGACCTCGGTGAAGACGCGTCGGCCGCCGCCCTCGCCCACGAACTTCACGGAGAACCAGCTCTTCGCGCGCTTCTCCGGGCTCGGTCCGTCGCCGGGCTTGAGGCGGTCGGACAACCAGCGCCGGGCGGGCGGGAGTTGAGCGGCGGTGGCCAGGGCGCCGACCGCCGTGAGACCGCCGAGCGCCACGGGAAGCTGCCGTACGGCCGCGTAGTGGCGGTAGCGGAAGTCGGGGCCGTAGCGGTCCAGGGCCTTGGCGGATCGTTGAACGATCTGCGGGTCGATGGTGGGCAGGGGCACCGCCCAGGAGCCGACCTCCCCGGCGAACCGCGGTGCCCCGGCGGGTGCGGTGGCCCGGCGTCCCACCAGCCGCGGTTCGTGGCGTCGCCGGTCCCGCGCGGCGGCCAGCACCTGCCGTCCGCGCCCGAGTTGGGTCAGTGCCGTGGCGAACGTACCGCCGGAGAACATCGCGTCGGCGGTCACGAAACCGTCCACCGTCAGGGGCACCCCCTCCGGGAGTTGCTGGACGGTGAAGTACGCCCCAAGGTCGTGCGGGATCGAGTCGAAGCCGGCCGCGTGCACCAGGCGGGCGCCGGTCTCACGCGCGCGTGCGTCGTGCCGGACGTAGGTCAGGTCGACGAACTCCGGCTCGCCGCTGAGGTCCAGATAGTCGGCGCCGGTGTCCGCGCAGGCGGCGACGAGATCCTCGCCGTAGGTGACGTAGGGGCCGACCGTGGTGGCCACCACGCGCGCGTGCTCGGCGAGTTCGCGCACGGAGGCCGGGTCGGACACGTCGGCGCGCAGGACGCCCACCGTCGTGCCGCCGGGCAGCCGTTCGCGCAGGCGCTTCAGTTTCAGCTCATCCCGGCCGGCGATCGCCCAGCGCAGCCCCTCCGGCGCGTGCGTGGCGAGGTACTCCGCGGTGAGCGCGCCGACGAAGCCCGTGGCTCCGAAGAGCACGATGTCGTAGGGACGGTCCGTCCTGTTCAGCCTGCTCATGACACTCCTGGGTTCCGCAGCCCGCGCCGCTGTCGGTGGCTGAGGCTAGCGTGAAGAGTGCGGAGCCCGACGACGAGCCCGGAGGTATCAGGTGGCCGTGCCCAGGAACGCCCTGAAGAAGTGGGCGAAAGTACGTGAGTTCGCCCTCGGGCTGCCGGGTGCCGCCGAGGAGTTCCCGTGGGGCGAGAGCGTCGCGAAGGTCAACAAGAAGGTGTTCGTCTTCCTGGGTGTCGACGACGGTGGCTATCCGCTCGCGCTCACGGTCAAGCTCACGGACGAGACCGCCCACACCCACGCGCTCACCGCACCCGGCGCCGAGCCCGCCGGCTACGGCCTCGGCAAGGCCGGCTGGGTGCGCATACCGCTCGCCGAGCAGGATGCCCCGGCCGCCGAGCTGCTGTGCGACTGGGTGGAGGAGAGCTACCGCGCGATCGCCCCGAAGCGCCTGATCGCCGAGCTGGACGCGGACGGCCGTGGCTGGCGGCAGTCCACGGAGGTACTTTGACTAAGCGCTTGCTCGTCAAGGTCTTGTGTCGAGTGGAACACGTTCTTAGCATCATCGGTGTTACATCGGTTGTGTCACAGCTGGGGGCTGGATGACAGCGGCAACGACGCCCGGGCACGGCCCGCTCTCCGGCGTGCGCGTGGTCGAGCTGGCCGGGATCGGCCCCGGCCCCTTCGCGGCCATGCTCCTCGCCGACCTCGGCGCCGACGTCGTCCGCGTCGACCGGCCCGGCGGCCCCGGACTCGGCGTCGCCCCCGAGCACGACATCACCAACCGCAACAAGCGCTCGGTCCTCGTCGACCTGAAGGCGCCCGACGGCCCCGCGCGCGTCCTCGACCTGGTCGAACGCGCCGACATCCTGATCGAAGGCAACCGCCCCGGCGTCACCGAACGCCTCGGCGTCGGCCCCGAGGCCTGCCACGCCCGCAACCCCCGGCTCGTCTACGGCCGCATGACCGGCTGGGGCCAGGACGGCCCGCTGGCCGACCGCGCCGGGCACGACATCGCCTACATCGCGCTGACCGGCACCCTCGGCATGATCGGCAGCCCGGGGGAGCCCCCGCCCACCCCCGCCAACCTGCTCGGCGACTACGCGGGCGGCTCCCTCTACCTCGTCGTCGGTGTCCTCGCCGCGCTGCACCACGCGCGCGTGACGGGCACCGGTCAGGTCGTCGACGCCGCCATCGTGGACGGCACCGCCCACCTCTCCGCGATGATCCACGGCATGCTCGCCGCCGGCGGCTGGCAGGACCGGCGCGCCGCCAACCTCCTCGACGGCGGCTGCCCGTACTACGGCACCTACGAGACCGCCGACGGCAGGCACATGGCGGTCGGTGCCCTGGAGCCGCGGTTCTACGACGAGTTCACGCGACTGCTCGGCCTCGCCGACTTCGCCGACGCCCGCCGGGACTGGACCCGTTGGGGCGAGCTGCGCGAGGCGGTCGCGGCCCGCTTCCGCAGTCGTACGAGAGACGAGTGGAGTGCGGTCTTCGAGGGCACGGACGCGTGCGTGGCGCCCGTGCTGTCGCTCCGTGAGGCCCCGAAGCACCCGCATCTCGCCGCGCGCGGGACCTTCACCGACCACGGCGGGATCACCCAGCCCGCCCCCGCGCCCCGGTTCTCCGCAACTCCCACCTCGGTGCGCGGCGGGCCCGCCCTGCCGGGCGCCGACACCTCGGACGTGGCCCGTGACTGGGACGTCCCCCGGCTTGCCGACGTCGTTGAGGACGGTGATCGGGGGACACCTCGACGCGTTCTCGAAAACCCTCAGTGAAAGGCTTGGCAGTGAGCACCGAAGCGTATGTCTACGACGCGATCCGCACCCCGCGCGGGCGCGGCAAGGCGAACGGATCCCTGCACGGGACGAAGCCCATCGACCTGGTCGTCGGACTCATCCACGAGATCCGCGACCGCTTCCCGGACCTGGACCCGGCCGCGATCGACGACATCGTGCTCGGTGTCGTCGGCCCGGTCGGCGACCAGGGCTCCGACATCGCCCGGATCGCCGCCGTGGCCGCCGGACTCCCGGACACGGTGGCCGGAGTGCAGGAGAACCGCTTCTGTGCCTCGGGTCTTGAGGCCGTCAACATGGCCGCCGCCAAGGTGCGTTCGGGCTGGGAGGACCTCGTCCTCGCCGGTGGCGTCGAGTCGATGTCCCGGGTGCCGATGGCCTCGGACGGCGGCGCCTGGTTCAACGACCCGATGACGAACCTCGCCGTCAACTTCGTGCCCCAGGGCATCGGCGCCGACCTGATCGCCACGATCGAGGGATTCTCGCGGCGCGATGTGGACGAGTACGCGGCCCTCTCGCAGGAGCGCGCGGCCACCGCCTGGAAGGAGGGCCGTTGCGAGCGCTCCGTGGTGCCGGTGAAGGACCGCAGCGGCCTGATCGTCCTCGACCACGACGAGCACCTGCGCCCGGGCACCACCGCCGACTCCCTCGCCCGGCTCAAGCCGTCCTTCGCGGACATCGGGGAACTCGGCGGCTTCGACGCCGTGGCCCTGCAGAAGTACCACTGGGTGGAGAAGATCGACCACGTCCACCACGCGGGCAACTCCTCCGGCATCGTCGACGGCGCCTCCCTCGTCGCCATCGGCTCCAAGGAGGTCGGCGAGCGCTACGGCCTCACCCCGCGCGCGCGGATCGTCTCCGCGGCCGTCTCCGGCTCCGAGCCGACCATCATGCTCACCGGGCCCGCCCCGGCCACCCGCAAGGCCCTCGCCAAGGCCGGGCTGACCATCGACGACATCGACCTCGTCGAGATCAACGAGGCCTTCGCGGCGGTCGTCCTGCGCTTCGTGCGGGACATGGGCCTGTCCCTGGACAAGGTCAACGTCAACGGCGGCGCCATCGCGCTCGGACACCCGCTCGGCGCCACCGGCGCGATCATCCTCGGCACGCTTATCGACGAACTGGAGCGCCAGGACAAGCGCTACGGCCTCGCCACGCTGTGCGTCGGCGGCGGCATGGGCATCGCCACCATCGTCGAGCGCGTCTGAACTCCCCAGCGGCAGCAGAGACTTCTACGGAGAACCCCCTCATGACCGAGAGCACCACCATCCGCTGGGAACAGGACGACACCGGTGTCGTCACCCTCGTCCTCGACGACCCCGACCAGTCCGCGAACACCATGAACGCGGCCTTCCGCGACTCCCTCGCCGCGGTCACCGACCGCCTGGAGGCCGAGCAGGAGTCCGTCCGGGGCATCATCTTCACGTCCGCCAAGAAGACCTTCTTCGCGGGCGGCGACCTGCGCGACCTGATCCGCGTCACCCCGGACACCGCCCAGGAGTTGCTCGACGGCGGCCTCGCCATCAAGCGCAACCTGCGCCGCATCGAGACCCTGGGCAAGCCGGTCGTCGCCGCGCTCAACGGCGCGGCCCTGGGCGGCGGTTACGAACTCGCCCTCGCCTGCCACCACCGCGTCGCGCTCGACGCCCCCGGCTCGAAGATCGGCTGCCCGGAGGTCACCCTCGGCCTGCTCCCCGGAGGCGGCGGAGTCGTCCGTACGGTACGGCTGTTGGGCATCACCGACGCCCTGCTGAAGGTGCTCCTCCAGGGCACCCAGTACAGCCCCCGGCGCGCGCTGGACAACGGCCTCATCCACGAAGTGGCCGCCACCCCGGACGAGTTGATCGCCAAGGCCCGCGCCTTCATCTACGCCAACCCGCAGTCGCAGCAGCCCTGGGACAAGCCCGGCTACCGCATCCCGGGCGGCACCCCGGCCAACCCGAAGTTCGCGGCCAACCTGCCCGCCTTCCCGGCCAGTCTGCGCAAGCAGACCAACGGCGCCCCCTACCCGGCCCCGCGCAACATCCTCGCCGCCGCCGTCGAGGGCGCCCAGGTCGACTTCGAGACCGCCCAGCTCATCGAGGCCCGCTACTTCGTCGAGTTGGCCGCCGGGCAGACCTCGAAGAACATGATCCAGGCGTTCTTCTTCGACCTCCAGGCCGTCAACTCCGGCGCCAACCGCCCCCAGGGCATCGAGTCCCGCCCGGTCCGCAAGGTCGCCGTCCTCGGCGCCGGGATGATGGGTGCCGGCATCGCCTACTCGTGCGCCCGCGCGGGCATCGACGTCGTCCTGAAGGACGTCACTCCGGAGGCGGCGGCCAAGGGCAAGGCCTACTCCGAGAAGCTCTGCGCCAAGGCCGTCTCCCGCGGTCGTACGACCCAGGAGAAGGCGGACGCGCTGCTCGCCCGCATCACGCCCACAGCCGACCCGCAGCACCTCGCGGGCTGCGACGCGGTGATCGAGGCCGTCTTCGAGGACACCTCCCTGAAGCACAAGGTGTTCCAGGAGATCCAGCACATCGTCGAGCCCGACGCGCTGCTCTGCTCCAACACCTCCACCCTCCCCATCACCGCCCTCGCCGAAGGCGTGGAGCGTCAAGTCGACTTCATCGGGCTGCACTTCTTCTCGCCGGTCGACAAGATGCCCCTCGTCGAGATCATCAAGGGCGAGCGCACCGGCGACGAGGCCCTCGCGCGGGCCTTCGACCTGGTCCGGCAGATCAAGAAGACCCCGATCGTCGTCAACGACTCGCGCGGCTTCTTCACCTCACGGGTGATCGGCCAGTTCATCAACGAGGGCGTCGCGATGGTCGGCGAGGGCATCGAGCCCGCGTCCATCGAGCAGGCCGCCGCACAGGCGGGCTACCCGGCCAAGGTCCTCTCCCTGATGGACGAGTTGACGCTCACGCTCCCGCGCAAGATCCGCAACGAGTCGAAGCGGGCCGTCGAGGAGGCGGGCGGCACCTGGCCGGGGCACCCCGCCGAGGCCGTCATCGACCGCATGGTCGACGAGTTCGGCCGCACCGGGCGCAGCGGCGGCGCGGGCTTCTACGACTACGGCGACGACGGCAGGCGCACCGGACTGTGGCCGGGCCTGCGCGAGCACTTCACCCGCGAGGGCGCCGAGATCCCCTTCGAAGACATGCAGGAACGCATGCTGTTCTCCGAGGCGCTCGACACCGTCAAGCTCCTTGAGGAGGGCGTCCTGACGTCCGTCGCGGACGCCAACATCGGCTCCATCTTCGGGATCGGCTTCCCCGGCTGGACCGGCGGTGTCCTCCAGTACATCAACGGCTACGACGGCGGCCTGCCCGGCTTCGTGGCACGCGCGCGTGCGCTCGCCGAGCGCTACGGGGAGCGGTTCACCCCGCCCGCGCTGCTCGTCGAGAAGGCCGAGAAGGGCGAGCGGTTCACCGACGCGCGCTGACGTGTCGACGTATCGCTGAGCGACACGCTGCCCTTGCCTCACGGGGACGGGACCCCGACGCTGACCGGCGAACCGGTCAACGGTCCCGTCCCCCGAGGAGCCCCCCATGGGTCACCGCCCCGCCCTCGCCCTCCTCGACATCCTGCGCGGCGAGGGCGTGGACCGGATCTTCGGCAACCCCGGCACCACCGAACTCCCTTTCCTGGCAGCCCTGTCGGAGGCCGGGGACGCCCCCGAGTACGTCCTCGGCGTGCACGAGGGCGCCGTCGTCTCCATGGCCGACGGCTACGCGCGCGGCACCGGCCGCCCCGCGTTCGTCAGCCTGCACATCGCCGCCGGGCTCGCCAACGGCCTCATCGGCCTGCTCAACGCCCGTCGTTCGCGCACCCCGCTCGTCGTCACAGCCGGCCAGCAGGACCGCCGCCACCTCCAGCAGGACCCCATGCTCTCCGGCGACCTCCTCGGGCTCGCCCGGCCCGCGGCCAAGGCGACGTACGACATCCAGCACGCCCGCGACCTGCCCCTCGCGCTGCGCCGCGCCTTCGCGCAGGCCCAACGGCCGCCCGCCGGGCCGGTGTTCCTGTCCCTCCCCATGGACCTGCTGACCGAGGACACCGAGGTCGAGGTCCCCGCCCGCACCCCGCCGCCCCGGCCGGGACCCGCCGCCGGGCTCGACCGGGCCGCCGTGCTGCTCGGCGGTGCGGCCCGCCCCGCGATCGTCGCCGGGGACGGAGTGGGCCGCGAGGACGCGGTGGCCGCACTCGTCCGTACGGCCGAGGCCTGCGGGGCGACCGTCCACCACCAGCCGATGGCCGACTGCCTCAACTTCCCTGCCACGCACCCTCTTTACGCCGGGATGCTGCCACCCCGCCACGACGCGATCCGGACCGCCCTCGCGCCGTACGACACCGTCCTGATCGTCGGCGCCCACGCCTTCACGCCCCACCACTACAGCCCCGGGCCCGCCCTGCCGCCCGGCATCACCGTCGTCCAGCTCGACTCGGACGCCGACGAGATCGGCCGCAACTTCCCCGTCGACGCGGGGTTGGTGGGCGCGCTCGCGCCCTCGCTGCACCGCCTGGCCGAGCTGTTGCGCGAACAGGTCCCCGACCACACCGCGAAGGCCCGTGTCCTGCACGCCGGCGAACGGCACACCGCCGAACGGGCCCGCGCCGAGTCCGCCGCCCGCGCCGCCTACTCGGCCGCGCCTCTCGCCCCCTGGGCCGCCGCCCACGCCGTCGCACGAGGACTGCCGCCGGACGCCGTGGTCGTCGAAGAGGCCATCACCGTCGGCCTGTTGCTCCGCCGGCTGCTACGACTCGACCGGCCCGGCAGCTACACCCACACCGTCGGCGGCGGCCTCGGCTGGGGCATCGGCGCCGCCGTCGGCCGCTCGCTCGCCGACCCGGGCCGGCCGGTCGTCTCGGTCCTCGGGGACGGCTGCGCGCTCTTCGGACTCCAGGGACTGTGGAGCGCGGCGCGCCAGCAAGTACCGGTGCTGTTCGTGGTGATGGGCAACGGCAGCTACCGCACTCTCCAGGACACCTACAAGGCGATGGGCGGCAGCGGCAGTTGCCCCGGCACCGAACTCGGCGCCCTGGACTTCACGTTGGCCGCGCGCTTCTTCGGGGTCGACGCGGTCCGGGCGGAGAGCGCGGACCACCTGCGTGAACTGGTCGCCGGGGTAGACGAGTTGACGTGCCCGATGCTCGTCGACGTACCGCTTCGCACCTCGTAGAGATACCGCTTCGATTGCGGTCGCGACTCACCGTGACCCACACCTTGTCACCCGTGCGCGCGAGCGACCACCATCGGTCCATGACGGACGGGCAGTTGCCGAAGTCGGTACTCGCACGCGGGGTGTTGCTGCTCCGCGCCTGCGGCGACGCCGGGACCGCGCTCTCCCTCGCCGAACTGGCCGTGCGCACCGGCCTGCCCAAACCGACGGCACACCGGCTGATCGGCGAACTGGTCCGCCTCGGCCTGGTCGAACGTATGCCGGACGGCAGCTACCGCATCGGGCTCGCCCTCTTCGTCCTCGGCCAATCCTCCCCGTCCGTACGGGAGTTGCGGGACGCGGCGCTGCCCTACCTGGGCGATCTGCACGAGGCGACCCATGAGAACGTGCACCTCGCCGTCCCGGACGGCACCGACACCCTCTTCCTGGAGAAGATCACCGGCCGCCGCGCCACCCCGATCGTCTCCCGCACCGGCGGCCGGCTCCCGGCCCACTGCACCGCCACCGGCAAGGTCTTCCTCGCCCAGGACCCCCGCCCGCCCCGCCGCACCCTGCCCCGCCTCACCCCGCGCACCCTCGTCCTCCCCGGCCAGCTCGCCCGCGACCTCGCCCTCACCCGGGCCCGCGGCTACGGCGTCAACCTGGAGGAGGCCGAGATCGGCATCTCGGCGGTCGCGGCCCCCGTCTACGCCGCCGACCGCGGCTCCCGCCCCATCGCCGCGATCTCCGTCACCGGCGGCACCCGCCGCCTGGACGTGGACCGCATCGGGGCCCGGCTGTGCGCGGCGGCGCGGGCGATCACGCGGAGCCTGTCGGTCTGACGCGGCCGTTTTCGGAGCCTGTCGGTCTGGCGGCTCGGCTGTCTCCGGGCCCTGACGGTTTGGCGCGGCTGTCTTCGGAGCTGGTCGGTTTGACGCCGGCCCTCTCCGGAGTCTGCCGGGTGTGACGCGGCCGTCTCCGGGCCCTGTCGGTCAGACGCCGTGACCTCCGGGCCCTGTCGGTCAGACGCCGTGACCTCCGGGCCCTGTCGGTCAGACGCCGTCACTTCCGGCCCCTGTCAGTCCGACGCCGTCACCCCCGTCCGCTGCACGGCCACCGCCAGCCCGTGCTCGGTCAACTGCTCCCCGCGCACCTCCTCGGTGACCTTTCCGCGCACGAAGACCAGCACCCGGTCGCACACCTCCGTCAGCTCCGCGAGGTCGGTCGAGGCGATCAGGACGGCCGCGCCGCCCGCCGCCAACTCGCCGACGATGCGGTGCATTTCGGCGCGTACGCCGACGTCGACACCCCGGGTCGGATCGTCCAGCACGACGATCTTCGGTTCGGTCGCGAGCCACTTGGCGAAGACGACCTTCTGCTGGTTGCCGCCGGACAGCCGGGCGACCAGGTCGTAGGGCCCGCCACGCAGTCGGAGTCGCTCGGTCAACTCGGCCGTACGGCGCACGAGTTCGGAGCGGGCGGGGGCGAACCCGCCCAGGCCGAGCGCCAGCCAGCTGACCGCCGTGGTGTTCTCCCACACCGTACGGTCCACCATCAGCCCGTACCGTTTACGGTCGCTCGGCACGAAGGCGACACCCGCGCGCACCGCGCCCCGCAGCGAGCGCGGCAACCCCCGCCCGCCGACGTCCACCCGGCCCCCGGAGACCGCCGTACGCCCGCACACCACCGCCAACGCGTCGAGATGGCCCGCCCCTTGGAGCCCCGCGACCCCGACCACCTCGCCCGCCCGCACGGTGAACGTCACATCGGTCAGCCGCCCCGGCACGGTCACCCCGGAGAGCACCACGGGCGGCGGCCGGTCCACCAACGACCTCTCCCGGCGTGGCGGTTGCTCCGGCCGGCCGCCCAGCATCGCCGACACCAGCTCCGGTACGTCGACCTTGGACCGTTCCACGCCCGCCAGGACGACTCGCCCGTCCCGCAGGACCGTCACCCGCCGTGCGAAGCGCATCACCTCGTCCAGGAAGTGGGAGACGTACAGGACGGCGATCCCTCGGTCGGTCAGTGTGCGCAGGACGCGTTCGAGGCGGTCGACGGCGGTGGCCGGGAGTGCCGAGGTGGGCTCGTCGAGGATCAGCAGCCCGGGGCGTCGTAGCAGAGCGCGCGCGATCTCGGTCAACTGCTGGTCGGCCAGCGACAGTTCACCCAGTTCGGTGCGCGGGTCCACGTCGAGCCCGAGTTCCGCGAGGATCGGCCGGGCCGCGCTGTCCATGGCGCGGCGGTCCAACAGGCCCAGGCGCAGGGGCGGGTGCTGCGGGAAGAGGTTCTCGCGGACGGTGAGGTCCGGAAAGAGGCTCAACTCCTGGGAGACGACGGCGATCCGGGTGTCCTTGGCCGCCCGCACGGTCCCGCCGTCCGCGCCCAGGGTCCCCGACAGGATGCGCACCAGCGTGGACTTCCCGGCGCCGTTCTCACCGACCAGCGCGTGCACCTCGCCGCCGCGCAGCCGGATCGACGCGCCGTCCAACGCCCGTACCCCGCCGTAGGACTTGACCAGTCCCTCCGCCACGAGGATGTCGTCGTGGACCATGTCAGCGCGCGTCCTTCAGCGGCTTGAGGTTGGCCGCCTGGTCGCCGAGGAGCTTGTCGATCGTCGGCTTGTACCAGTCGTAGGCCGCCTGCGCCGACTTCTGCCGGGCGATGATCTCGTCGATGTTGGACGAGTCGACGACTCCGCCGGGGGACAGGAACCAACCGCTGGGCAGCTTCCCCTTCTTGTCGCGTACGGCCTCGATCAGCATCGCCGTCGACAGATACCCCTTGAGGAAGTGCTGCGGGTCGATGGTGACGAAGTTGGACCCGTCCTTCACCGCGTCCAGGGTCTTCGGGTCGACGTCGAAACCGGCCGTCAGCCACTTGCCGTGCTCGGCCTTCTTGATCTTGGCGAGGTTGTAGCTGTCCGCGTCACCGACACCGAGGAAGGCGAGCGCGTCCGGGTGCGCGTTCACCTGCGCCGACCAGGAGCTGTAGTTCTGGCCGGGATCGCTGTACGTCTGGAACGGTCCCAGGACCTTGACGCCGGGCGCCTCCTTCTTGAACGTGTCGGAGATGCCCTTGGCCCGGTTGTCCAGCACCGGTGTCCCCGGGTTGGGCACGCCGATGACGATCTGGCCCTTGGGGTTGGTGCCGAGCCGCTTCAGCGCCTCCTTCGCCATCAGCTCGCCGAGCGCGTAATTGTCGTTGCCCACATAGAAGTCGACCTTGCTGCCGTCGGTGGGCGAGGTGTCCAGGGCGACGATCGGGATGCCCTGGTCGACGGCGCGGGCGGCGGGCCGGGTGAAGATCGGCGGGTCGAGGTTCTCCAGGACGATGCCGTCCTTGGCGACCGCGGTGAGGTTCTGGAACAGCTGCGCCTCCGCCGGGCCGTCCGTGTTGGGCGGTCCTACGGCCTTGAAGTCGACCTTCCCCGCGTGGCTCGCCGCGCTCTGTGCGCCGAGCACCATCTCGTGGGCGAAGTTGAGGGAGATGTTGGCGACCGAGATCCCCATCTTCAGCCGGCCGCCGCTGCCTCCGGAGCCGCCGCTGCCGCAGCCCGCGGCGGCCAGCAGGACCAGGGCGCCGAGCGCCGCGGACCACGTACGTGAACGGGGGTGCATCACGGCCTCCAAAAGGCTGGACCACAGGGGGACTTGGAGCGGAGGGGGGCTGGGAGCAGAGAGGGGTTCGGGTCCAGGGGGACTTGGTGGACCACGGGGGATTTCACTTGCGACGGCGCCCGGTGCGGCGCAGCGCGCTGTCGGCCGCGACGGCGACGAGGATCACCCCGCCGGTCGCGAACGACGTCCAGTTGATGGGTACTTCGAAGAAGACCAGGCCGGAGGCGACGACCGACAGGATCATCGCCCCGGCCACCGCGCCGACCACCGAGCCGCGGCCCCCGGCCAGCGGAGTGCCGCCGATGATGCACGCGGCGATCGCCTGCAACTCGTAGCCCTGGCCCAGAGTTGGATCTCCGGCGCCGTAGAAGGCGAGCGCGAGCGCGGCGGCGCAGGCCGTGGTGAGGCCGGAGAGGGCCAGTGCCTGGATACGGGTGCGGACGACCGGGATGCCGCTGAACGCGGCGGCGTCGGGGTTGGACCCGATCGCCCGCACCCGGGCCCCGAAGCGCGTCCGGGTCAGCACGACCGCCAGCACGACGATCACGGCGAGCAGCACCCACAGGGCGAACGGCACCCCGCCGGGATCACCGCCCGCGAAGGTGAAGAACGAGTCGTTCAGGGGGAGATCGGTGATCTGCTTGCCGTCGGCGAGGGCCAGACCGACGCCCCGGAACAGCATCAGCGTGCCCAGCGTGACGATGAACGACGGCAGCGCCAGCAGCGTGGTCACCAGCGCGTTGAACACGCCCAGCGCGATCCCGGTGACCAGCATCACCGGCACCGCGAGCCACGGCGGGGTGCCGTCCCGCACCAGCAGCGCCCCGACGACCAGGCACATCGCGTAGCTGCCGCCGACCGAGAGATCGACCTCGCGCATCGACAGCGCGAAGACCATGCCGCACGCCATCAGCGAGATGTAGACGGAGTTGTGGGCGGTGGACAGGAGGTTGTCCGTGTCCAGGAAGTCCGGGTACGGGATGCCGATCCCGGCGATCAGCAGCCCCAGCACGAGCAGCACACCGAACTCGTCCCGGACCCAGCGACGCCGAGCCGGGGTCAACCGGCCCTGCCCGCCGCCCTGTTCGCGGGCGCGCTCGGCGTCGTCCGCATCGTCCGCGTCGTCCACGGCACGCTCGGTCTCGGTCATCGGGCACGGCTCCCGTAGGCGGCTGGTGCTGGGGTCGTCACGCAGGGTGGGCCCAGCGGGCGTGCGCGGCAACCAGGGCGTTTCAGCGAGTGAAATGCGCTCTTGCCCGACGCCTGACGGATCGTCACACTCGCCCCATGGAGACGCGTACCGCCCTGGTGACCGGAGCGGCACAGGGCCTCGGGCAGGAGTTCGCCGTCGCGCTCGCCGGGCACGGCTACCGGGTCGCCGGACTCGACCTCGTCCCGCAGCCGGAGACCGCCGAAAAGGTCCGGGACTACGTGGAGTTGATCGCCGACGTCACCGAAGAGGCCCAGATCCAGCGGGCGTTGGACCGTCTCATCGGCCGATTCGGCACCCTGCACGTCCTGGTCAACAACGCCGGTGTCTATCCGTCGCGCCCCTTCGAGGAGATCACGCCCGAGGAGTGGCGCCGGGTCATGCGAGTCAACCTGGAGGCCCCGTTTCTGCTGACCCGCGCGGTCCTGCCGTATCTGAAGGCCGCCGGCCGGGGCCGGGTCGTCAACATCGTCTCGGCCGCCGTCCTCACCGCACCGCCCACGATGGTCCCGTACGTCGCCTCGAAGATGGGCCTGATCGGCTTCACCCGGTCGCTCGCGGCGGCGCTCGGGCCGTACGACATCACCGTCAACGCGATCGCGCCCAGCATGGTGCGCACCGCGACCGCCGAGCGGACGGTCGGCGCCGACGGCGGCTTCGAGCACGTCCGCGACCAGCAGGTGGTGCCGCGCACCCAGCAGCCGTCCGACCTGGTCTCGACGCTGCTGTACGTGGTCGACGAGGGCAGCGGCTTCCTGACCGGGCAGACCCTCAACGTGTCAGGAGGATCCGCCTACTTGTGAGGCGCCGAGCCACTGCTGGAGCTCCTCCCGCAGTGACCGCTGAAAGGCCGTCAGGAGGGCCTGCACCACGAGGGGTTGCATGTGCTCGGACAGCGACTTCACGTCATGCGCGGCACGTTGGGAGACCTCGTCGCGAAACAGCCGCGACAACTCGTGGGCGGCCGTACGGGAGTGTTCGATCAGTACGTTCCGCGCGGCGAGGATCGCCTCCTGGGACAGCGGCACGTCGAGCAGTCGCACACCGAGCCGCAGCAGACCGCAGTCGACGCGGTACGCGGCGCCGTCCGGCCGGACCACGTCCATGGCGGCGAGCCGTTCCACGTCCTCCTCGGTGAGTGTCCGCCCGGCCCGTTGCTCCAACTCCCGCCGGTCCAGGGTCTCCGTGCCGTCCGGCGCCCAGGACGCCACCACCGCGCGGTGGATCGCGAGGTCGTGCGCGCTGAGGTCCGGCGGCAGTTGCGCCACATAGCGCTCGATCGCCGCCAGCGTCATGCCCTGCTGCTGCAACTCCTCGATCAACGCGAGCCGGGACAGATGCTCCGGCCCGTAGTGCCCGACCCGCCGGGCCCCGATCACCGGGGGCGGCAGCAGCCCTTTCGTGCCGTAGAACCGGACCGTGCGGACCGTGGTGCCCGCCCGTGCGGCCAGTTCGTCGATCGTGAGCGTCGGCGGCGTCGGCTCCCCGGTGTCGGTCGTCATGCGCAGCAGTATCGCTGTCTCACCAATGCTGTGAAACCACTGAAGGCCGTTGTCGGCGCCAGGGTCGTTGTCAGTGGTGCCGTCTACGGTGGATGGCATGGGGGAGATCAACTATGTCCGGGGTGACGCGACCGTTCCGTCGGTCAAGGGCGTCAAGGTGATCGCGCATGTCTGCAACGACATCGGAGGCTGGGGAAAAGGCTTCGTGCTGGCCGTGTCCCGCCGCTGGCCCGAGCCGGAGAAGGAGTACCGGGCCTGGCACCGCGCCCGCGCGGCCAACGACTTCGGACTGGGCGCCGTCCGGTTCGTCCAGGTCGAGCGCTACGTCTGGGTGGCCAACATGATCGGCCAGCGGGGGACACGCACGGGCAGCAAGGGCGTCCCCGTGCGCTACGAGGCGATCGACACGGCCCTGGGCCTGCTGGCCGACCGCTCGGCGCAACTCGGCGCGTCCGTGCACATGCCCCGCATCGGCTGCGGCCTAGCGGGCGGCAAGTGGTCACGGGTCGAACCACTCGTCACCGAGCGGCTGATACGGAGAGGGATCGCGGTGACGGTGTACGACCACGAGGACTGAGCAGAGCCGATCCCCGAACCAACTTGCCCCGCACTGAAAGGAGTTGCAGAATCTTGCGCAACCACAGGGAAGGCCGTGATCATGAGCCGTGACATCGACGTCCTCGTCCTCGGAGGCGCCGGCGTGGACACCATCGTCCACGTCCCCGAACTGCCGCTCCCGTATGCCGACAGCTACATGATCGACCCCGGCATCACCACCCGCGCCGGTCAGACCGGCGACTTCGTGGCCCTCGGCCTGAGCGCGCTCGGCCTGCGCACCCACCACCTCGACCTGCTCGGCGCCGACCCGGAGGGCGACCTGGTCCGCGCGTTCCACCGCGACCACGGCATCCCGCTCACCGAAGTCCCCGGGCCCGCCGGCACCAAGCGCGCGGTCAATCTCGTGAGCCCCGACGGCCGGCGCCTCTCCCTCTACGACTCGACCCGCGCCCACCCCGACGACCGCCTGCCCGAACCCACGGTCCGCGCCCTCGCCGAGTCGAGCCGCCACGCCCACGTCTCCATCACCCAGCCCTGCTCCCACGCGCTGCCCACCCTGCGCGAGGCCGGCGTGACGATCTCGACGGACCTGCACAACTGGGACGGCAAGAACCCGTACCAGGAGGAGTTCGCCCTCGCGGCGGACATCGTCTTCCTGTCCACCACCGCGCTGACCGACACTCCCGAGCGCACGATGCGCGCCATCGCCGAGCACGGCCGAGCCGAACTGATCGTCGCCACGGCCGGAGCGAAGGGCGCCTACCTGCTGGCCGACGACGAGGTGACCCACATCCCACCGGTCACCCCGCCCTCCCCACCGATCGACTCGAACGGCGCGGGCGACGCCTTCGCCGCGGCTTTCCTCTACGGCTGGCTCAACAGAGAGACACCACAGCGCGCGGCGTTGTACGGCACGATCGCGGGCGCCCACGCCTGCACGATTCCGTCGACGGAGGCGGAGGCGATAACCCGCGGCGACCTCCTGACACGGGCAGGGACAGCGCGCCCTTAGGGGCGCGGGGAACTGCGCGCCCAGCCACAACCGGCCCGCAGTCCCCATACAACCGAACCCGGCAGACGCTTAGTGCACGCCGTTGGTAGCCGCGATCTTCTTCCACGACTTCGGCTGCACCGGAGCCACGGAAGCCTTCGCGATGGAAGCGGCCCGCGCGGCAGGCGCCGCCGGCTTGGTCGGCTCGAACAGCCACGTGTCGAAGAGCGCCGACAACGACTTCCCCGACACCTGCTCGGCATAGGCCTGGAAGTCCTGGACGGACGCGTTGCCGTACGCGTGCTCCTTCGGCCAGCCCTTCAGGATCGCGAAGAACGCGTCGTCACCGACCTCGTTGCGCAAGGCCTGGATGGCCAGCGCGCCCCGGTCGTAGACCGGAAGCTCGAACTGGTCGTCCGGACCCGGGTCGCCCGGCGCGATCGTCCAGAACGCGTCGTCGGCCGGGTGCAACGCGTAGACGTAGTCGGCGAGTTGCTGCGCCGTGCCCTCGCCCTCGTGCTCGGACCACAGCCACTGCGCGTAGCGCGCGAAGCCCTCGTTGATCCAGATGTCCTTCCAGCCCTTCAGCGACACGTCGTCGCCGTACCACTGGTGGGCCAACTCGTGCACGACGACCGACGTGTTGGCGCCGTTCGCGAACTGCCTCGGGCTGTAGTAGACGCGGCTCTGGGTCTCCAGGGCGTACCCGGTGGTCGTGTTGGGCACATACCCGCCGGCGTTGCTGAAGGGATACGGGCCGAAGTAGCCGCTCAGCCAGTCGACGATCTCCCCGGTCCGCTCCACGCTCGCCCGCGCGGACCCGTCGTTGTCGCCGAGGTCCTTGCTGTAGGCGTTGACGACCGGGACGCCGCCCTCCGAGGTGCTGGTCGTGATGTCGAACTTCCCGAGCGCGAGCGTGGCCAGATAGGTGGCCTGCGGCTTGTTCTCCCGCCAGTTGTAGCGGGTCCAGCCGAGCTGTGAACTCGTCGACTGGAGCGTGCCGTTGGAGATGGCCTGGGTGCCGTTCGGTACGGCCACCGACACGTCGTAGGTCGCCTTGTCGCTGGGGTGGTCGTTGCTGGGGAACCACCACCACGCCGACTCGGGCTCGTCGGCCGCGACCGCGCCGTCCGGAGTGCGGTGCCAGGTGGTGAAGCCGTACGCGCTCTTCGTGGACGGCACCCCGCTGTAGCGGACCACGACCGTGATCGGCGTGCCCGACGGCAGTGGGGTCTTCGGGGTGATCTCCAGCTCGTGCTGGCCGGAGGTCGCGAAGGTGGCCTGCACGCCGTTGACCCGCACCTCGCTCACGTCGAGGAGGAAGTCCAGGTTGAACCGCGAGAGATCCTGCGTGGTCCTGGCGAGGATGGTGGCGGTACCCGCCAACTCGTCCGTCGCGGGCTGGTATTGAAGCCTGAGGTCGTAGTGCGAGACGTCGTAGCCGCCGTTGCCGTAGGCCGGGTAGTAGGGGTCGCCGATACCCGGAGCGCCGGGGGAGTAGCTTGCCGCCGAGGCCGGGATCGCCAGCAGCAGGGAGGCCGCCGCGAGCGCTCCCGGCGCGATGATTCTGCGGTGCACGAGAACTCCAAGTCGTAGGGCTCCACGGAAGGCCGAAGAGCCGTGGGGGTCCACGAAGGTCGAAGCGCCGAAGAGCCGTAGGGTCCGCTCGGTCTTCAGTCTGTTCAAAGGCTATTCAGTCCCTGTGCCCCCATGCCTGTCCACGGCACCTCCTGTCACACGATCGCCATTCGGCCGACATGACTCCGAGTGCCTCTTCCTGCACGGGAGTTGACCGATGTACCGTCCGCGCATGCCGAAACGCACGCGCTTCACGATCTGGAGATCGCTCGCGACGGCGGCGACCGCCGCCCTCCTCGCCACCTTCCTCACCCCGGCAGTGGCTCAGAGCGCCCCGCAGGAAAGCCAACCCGTCTACTCCTACGCGAACGCGATCCGCGAGGCCGTCTGGGTGGACACCGGACTCGACGGCGACGGCGACGGGAAGACCGACCGGGTCGCCGTCGACATCGTCCGGCCGAGCGAACCCGCCCGCGAGGGCCGCAAAGTCCCCGTCATCATGGACGCCAGCCCCTACTACTCCTGCTGCGGACGCGGCAACGAGAGCCAGCTGAAGACGTACGACGCGAGCGGCAACGTTGTCCAGATGCCGCTGTTCTACGACAACTACTTCGTGCCGCGCGGCTACGCCTTCGTCGGCGTCGACCTCGCCGGCACCAACCGCTCCGACGGCTGCGTCGACGTAGGCGGCCGCTCCGACATCCAGTCCGCGAAGGCCGTGGTCGACTGGCTGAACGGCCGCGCGAAGGCGTACACCACACGGACCGGAACCGTTCGTACGCAGGCGAGTTGGACCAACGGCAAGACCGGAATGATCGGCAAGAGCTGGGACGGCACCATTGCCAACGGTGTCGCCGCCACCGGCGTCAAAGGCCTGAAGACGATCGTCCCGATCAGCGCCATCTCCTCCTGGTACGACTACTACTTCGCCAAGGGCGCCCCGCTCTACGACTCCGGCCCCGACTGGCTGTCCAACGTGGTCGAGAGCCCCGACGCACAGGCCAAGTGCGCCGCCGTCCAGCAGAAGATCGTCGACGGGGCCCCGCGCACCGGCGACTGGACGCCGTTCTGGACCGAGCGCGACTACGTGAAGGACACGAGCAAGGTCAAGGCCAGCGTCTTCCTCGTGCACGGGCTGCAGGACCTCAACGTCCGCACCAAGAACTTCGGCCAGTGGTGGGACGCCCTCGCGAAGAACGGCGTCGAGCGCAAGATCTGGCTCTCCCAGACCGGCCACGTCGACCCCTTCGACTACCGCCGCGACGCCTGGGTCGACACCCTGCACCGCTGGTTCGACCATGAACTCCTCGGCTACGACAACGGAATCGACCGCCAGCCGATGGCCGACGTCGAACGCCACCCCGACCAGTGGGAGACGTCGAAGGTCTGGCCGCCGAGCGGTACCGCGACCACGACCCTCCACCCGGCGCAGGGCACCCAGGCCGGCGTCGGCACGCTCGGGCTCACCACGGGCACCGGGACCGAGAAGTTCACCGACAACCCGCAGGAGAGCGAGACCGACTGGGCCGCCGCGATCGACAGGTCGACGGCGGACAAGGCCGGTTTCGTCACCGGACCACTCAAGAAGGACCTGCGTCTGTCGGGTTCCTCGAAGGTGACGATCACGGCGACCCCCACCACCGCCACGGCCCATCTCTCCGCCGTCCTGGTCGACCTGGGCCCCGACACCATCCGCGACTACGCCGACTCGGCGGAGGGCATCACCACGCTCACCAACCGCACCTGCTGGGGCGAGAGTGCGGCGGGTGACAGCGCCTGCTTCCTCGCAACCCAGGCCAAAACCACGGCAGTCGACTACAACGTCTTCAGCCGCGGCTGGGCCGACCTCGGCAACTACGCCTCCGCCACGAAGGGCGTACCGCTCACCCCCGGCAAGGCGTACACCATCACGCTCGACCTGGCGGCGACCGATCACGTAGTCCCGGCCGGGCACCGCCTCGCCCTGATCGTCGCGGGCACGGACCGGGACCTCATCGACCCGCCGTCCACCACCCCGACCCTCACCGTGACCCTGTCCCGCACGTCGGCCCAACTCCCGCTCGTCGGCGGGGCGTCGGCGTTCGCGAAGGCCACGGCGGGAGTCAGGACCACGGTACCCACGGCCACGACCCTCGACGGCGTACGGGCACCCCGTTCCGCCGCCCAGCGGGTACCGGGCAACTGATCACCGACCCGGAGCGGGGCAGCGGCGCGAACACACTCCGCCGCCCCGCTCCGGGCAGACAGGTGAGGCTCAGCCCAGCCGCAGTCGTACCAACTCCGCGGCCTCCTCCGCGCACCCCCACGCCACCGTGATCCCGGCCCCGCCGTGACCGTAGTTGTGCACCAACACCCGCCCGCCCCGCAGCACTTGACGCTCCAGCCGTACCGCGGGCCGCGTCGGACGCAGGCCCACCCGGTGCTCCAGGACCCGGGCGTCGGCGATCTCCGGCCGGACCGCCGCGCAGCGGGCGATGATCGCCTCGGCGGTCGCGGGGTCCGGGGTCATCGACCAGGCGCCGTCCTCGGCCGTGCCGCCCAGGATCAGTCCGCCCGGCTGCGGGAAGAAGTACGTGGACGTGTCCGCCGTGTGGTCGACCGACGTGAACCAGGTCGTGATCCCAGGGTTCTCCACCACGACCAACTGACCACGCACGGGCCGCATCGAACGGTCGGGCACCAGGTCCAGGGAGTCCAGCCCGGTGCAGTTGACCACGACGGGCGCCGGCACCTCGGTGAGGTCCGTCACCGAGGCCTCCTCGACGGTCCCGCCCGCCCGCAGGAACCGCTCCCGCAGCCACGGCAGATGGGTCGACATGTCGATCAGCGGCAGCCGTGCCCACAGCCCGCCGCCCGCGAACTCCTCGGCCCGCGCCTCGCGCAGCCCCGGCACCCGGCGCGCCCACGGCCCCAGCTCGTCCAGCCGTGTCCCGCCCTGTACACCCTCGACCATGCGTACGCCCGTCTCCTCGGGCCGCGCCGCCAACTCCTCGTACACACCGAGCGATTGGAGCGCCCACTCGCCGACGAGCGCCTCCGGCTCGATGCGGTACGGCCACCACAGCGCGCCCGCGACCGCCGAGGTCGTCAGCTCGACGCTCTCACGCGTCCACACCCGGACCCGGGCACCGCTCTCGGCCAGCACGACGGCCGTCGTCAGCCCGATGACGCCCCCGCCGACCACGATGACTTCGCCACTCACACCGCTCTCCATGCGCGGACGGTAGCGGAATGCACCATGCCGTGCTCACACCGGCCACATGCTGGGGATACTCACAGCATGTCTGCCGAACACGCGATGTCCGCCGCGTACGCGGCCTTCGGCCTGGCACCGGCGATGCGCGCCGGTGAAGTCCTCGCGGACGGCGGCTACCAGGCGCACCGCGACTTCGTCGACTTCCTCGTCGACGGCCGCCCACTGCTCTTCCGGCTCGCCGACCTGGACGCCGTCTCCCCGCTCGCCTCCGACATCCCGCCCGCGATCTTCACCGCCCAGGTCCGCAGCCTCCTCCTGGAGACGGACCCACCCCTGGAAGGCGGACGCCACATCATCTACGGCTGCCCCGAGTGCGCGGACCTGGCCTGCGGCGCCGTCACCGCCGTCATCGAACAGGACGGCACCGACTACATCTGGCGCGACTTCGCCTGGCAGACCGACGAACACGCCGACCTGGAGCGCAACGGCTACCACGGCATAGGGCCCTTCCGCTTCGCCGGCACCGAGTACCGCGCCGCCCTCGACGCCCTCATCGACGGCACCGAGCCCCCGGCCGCCACACGCCGCGTCCTCCTCATCGGCGCCCGCGTCGCCGTCCTCAACAAGCTCGCCGCCGCCCTCCGCGCCATCGGCATCGGCGCAGAGATCACCGGCGACGCCACCCACGTCCCCGCCGACGAACTCCGCGGCTACGGCGCCGTAGCCTTCGGCCGCGCCGTCACCGAGGACGAACGCGCCGCCGTACGCGCCGCGTTCGACCGTGCGGGAGTCGAGGTCGCCTACGTCGACGGCCTCGCCCCCGTCGTCCCGCTCCTCGTCGCCCAGATCGAACACGCCCTGGACCGCCGCCCGTCGGAGCAGCACCGGCTGACCCGGCTGGTCGCCGCCGACGGCGAGGCGGGCATCGAGGTCACCTCCCCGTGCCGGGTACGCGTCACCGCGTACCGCCTCGACCGCCTCCACCGCGGTCACACCCAGGACGTCTTCGACGGCGTCCTGGAACCCGGCCGCCACCGCATCGCCCTCGACGCCAAAGCCGTGAAGGGCGAGTCCTTCGTCGTGGCCCGCACCACGGGGAGCGTGCTGGTGGCGCCGATGGCGCGCTGAAACGCGCGGCACGGGCCGGGAAGGGGACCGATTAGGATCGGCGGTCTGATGACTGCCACTCTCGTCGCCAAGAATCTCGCCGCCGGACACGGCGACCGCGCCCTGTTCACCGGGCTCGACCTCGTCGTCGCCCCCGGCGACGTGATCGGCCTCGTCGGTGCCAACGGCGCCGGCAAGTCCACCCTCCTCAGGATGCTCGCCGGACTGCTCGCACCGGAGGAGGGCGAACTGCGCCTCTCCCCGCCGGCCGCGACCGTAGGACATCTCCCGCAGGAGCCGGAACGCCGCCCGGGCGAGAGCGTGCGCGAGTTCCTGGCCCGCCGCACCGGCGTCGCCGAGGCCCAGCGCACGATGGACGAGGCCACCCAGGCCCTGGTCGACGGCGCACCCGGCGCCGACGACGCCTACTCGACGAGCCTGGAGCGCTGGCTCGACCTCGGCGGCGCCGACCTCGACGAACGCGCCGAGGAGATCACCGACACCCTCGGCCTCACCATCGACCTCGACCAGCCGATGACCTCCCTGTCCGGCGGCCAGGCGGCGCGAGCGGGCCTGGCCTCCCTCCTCCTCTCCCGCTACGACGTCTTCCTCCTCGACGAGCCCACCAACGACCTGGACCTCGACGGCCTGGAACGCCTCGAACGCTTCGTCTCCGGCCTCCGCGCCGGCACGGTCGTCGTCTCGCACGACCGCGAGTTCCTCACCCGCACGGTCACCAAGGTCCTCGAACTCGACCTGGCGCAGAACCAGATCAACCTCTACGGCGGCGGCTATGAGGCCTATCTGGAGGAGCGGGAGGTGGCCCGCCGGCACGCCCGCGACGACTTCGAGGAGTTCGCCGACAAGCGCTCCGCGCTCCAGGACCGGGCCCAGATGCAGCGCGGCTGGATGGACAAGGGCGTCAAGAACGCCCGCCGCAAGGCGAACAACGACAACGACAAGATCGGCCGCAAGTTCCGCAGCGAGGCCAGCGAGAAGCAGGCCGCGAAGGCCCGGCAGACCCAGCGCATGATCGAACGCCTCGACGTCGTCGAGGAGCCCCGCAAGGAGTGGGAGCTGCGCATGGAGATCGCGTCCGCGCCGCGCTCGGGTGCGGTCGTCGCGACGTTGCGGGACGCGGAGGTACGGCGGGGTGACTTCAGCTTCGGGCCCGTGTCCCTCCAGATCGACTGGGCGGACCGGGTCGCGGTCACCGGCGCGAACGGCGCGGGCAAGTCGACGCTTCTCGCTGCGCTGCTCGGCCGTATCCCCTTGGACGCGGGGTACGCGGCGCTCGGCTCGGGTGTCCTGGTGGGCGAGGTCGACCAGGCGCGCCAGTTGTTCCACGGCACGGAGTCCCTGCTCGACGCGTTCTGCGCGGCCGTCCCGGACACGGAACCGGCCGAAGTCCGCACGCTGCTCGCCAAGTTCGGCCTCAAGGCGAACCACGTGATGCGGCCGGCCGGGACGCTGTCACCGGGCGAGCGGACCCGTTCGGCCCTGGCGTTGCTCCAGGGCCGGGGTGTCAACCTCCTGGTTCTGGACGAGCCGACGAACCACCTGGACCTGCCGGCGATCGAGCAGTTGGAGTCGGCGCTGGACGCGTATGAGGGCACGTTGTTGTTGGTCACGCATGACCGGCGGATGCTGGACGCGGTTCAGGTGACTCGGCGGTTGGAGGTCGCGGACGGGAAAGTGACCGAACAGCGGTGAGGCTCAGGTAGTGCGTTCACTGCGGGCCGGTGGGGGCTGGTCGCGCAGTTCCCCGCGCCCCTGAAGGGCGCTCACCTGCGGCCTCCTTTGCGGCGCGCTCCACCTTTTCCCGGTGCTCCGCCCACCAACTCGCGTCGCCCGGCGCCATGTTGTCGCCCTCGGCCCGCTGGCCCGCCGCTCCGTCGATGAGTTCTCGTACGACGTCGGCGTGGCCCGCGTGCCGGGACGTCTCGTAGATCATGTGGGCGAGGGTGCGGTGCAGCGTGATCTCGCGCCCCGGTTCACCGGGCAGGTGGCCGATCGCTTCCAGGGGCAGCGTCTCGATCGTCGTGTCCGAGTGCGCGCATATCCGCCGGTACTCCCCGACGATCTGCTCCCGCGTCTCGTCCGGCGTCGCCCACAGATCCGCATTCGGCTCGGCGGCCCCTGCGATCCACAACTCCGGCGCCTCGACCGGCCGTCCGAAGACCGTTCCGAAGTAGAACCCCTCGGCTCCGGCCAGATGCTTGACCAGCCCCAGCAGATTGGTCCCGGTCGGTGTCATCGGCCGCCGGATGTCGTACTCCGACAGCCCTTCGAGCTTCCAGAGGAGAGTGTCACGGCTGTCCTGGAGGATGACGCGGAGGTCCGCTTTGAAGTCCGGTGTGATCATGCGCCCATTGTTCAGCAGGGCGCTGCGCGCCCTGAAGGGGCGCGGGGAACTGCGCGCCCAGCCCCCACCGGCCCGCAGCTCCCCACGACCTGACCGCCGGATCCGTCAGCGCTTGCCCTTCTTGCCCGGGTCCAGCAAGCCCGCCTTGCGCAGAGCATCCGCCATCGCACTGTTGGCGGGCGGCGGGGCCGCGGCCTGGCGCGAGCCGCCGCCCTGCTGTTGCCGCTGCTGAGGCGGACGCCCACCCCGCTGTCGCCGCTCACCGCCCCCACCCTGCTGCCGCCGCTCCCCGCCGGAGGCCTGCGCCTCATCCTCCAGCCGCAACGTCAACGAGATCCGCTTCCGCGGAATGTCGACATCAAGCACCTTCACCTTGACGATGTCCCCCGGCTTCACCACGTCCCGCGGGTCCTTGACGAACGTCTTCGACAGGGCGGAAACATGGGCCAGTCCGTCCTGGTGGACGCCGACGTCGATGAACGCCCCGAACGCGGCGACGTTCGTGACGACCCCCTCCAGGACCATCCCGGGCGCCAGGTCGGAGATCTTCTCGACGCCGTCCTTGAACGTGGCCGTCTTGAACGCGGGCCGCGGGTCGCGCCCCGGCTTCTCCAGCTCCTTCAGGATGTCGGTCACGGTCGGCAGACCGAACTTCTCGTCCACGAACTCCGTCGGCTTCAGCGACCGCAGCACCGCCGTGTTGCCGATCAGCGAGGCGACCTCGCTGCCCGCCGTCTTCACCATCCGCCGTACGACCGGATACGCCTCGGGGTGCACGCTGGACGCGTCGAGCGGGTCGTCGCCGCCGCGGATGCGCAGGAAGCCCGCGCACTGCTCGTAGGCCTTGGGGCCGAGCCGTGCCACGTTCTTCAGCTGGGTGCGGGAGGTGAAGGGGCCGTTGGCGTCGCGGTGCGACACGATGTTCTCGGCGAGGCCGGAGGTGATGCCGGAGACGCGTGAAAGCAGCGGCGCCGAGGCCGTGTTGACGTCCACGCCGACGCCGTTCACACAGTCCTCGACCACCGCGTCCAGCGAACGTGACAGCTTCACCTCGGACAGGTCGTGCTGGTACTGGCCGACACCGATCGACTTGGGGTCGATCTTCACCAACTCCGCGAGGGGGTCCTGGAGTCGGCGCGCGATGGAGACGGCGCCGCGCAACGACACGTCCATGTCGGGCAGTTCCTGCGAGGCGAACGCGGACGCCGAGTACACGGACGCGCCGGCCTCGGACACCATCACCTTGGTGAGCTTCAACTCCGGGTGCTTGGTGATGAGTTCACCGGCGAGCTTGTCGGTCTCGCGGGACGCCGTGCCGTTGCCGATCGCGATCAGGTCGACCGAGTGCTGCGCGGACAGCCGGGCCAGCTTGGCGAGGGCCTCGTCCCACTTGTTGGCCGGAACGTGCGGGTAGATGACGTCCGTGGCGACGACCTTGCCGGTCGCGTCGACGACGGCCACCTTCACGCCCGTACGGAAACCGGGGTCCAGGCCGAGGGTCGCGCGGGTGCCGGCCGGGGCGGCCAGCAGCAGGTCGCGCAGGTTCGAGGCGAACACGTTGACCGCCTCGTCCTCGGCCGCCGTGCGCAGCCGCAGCCGCAGGTCGATGCCGAGGTGCACCAGGATGCGGGTGCGCCAGGCCCAACGGACCGTGTCCTGGAGCCACTTGTCGCCGGGACGGCCCCGGTCGAGGATCTGGAAGCGGTGGGCGACCATCCCCTCGTAGGAAGAAGGCCCCTCGGTGGCCTCCTCGGGCTCCAGGACGAGATCGAGGACGTCCTCCTTCTCGCCGCGCAGCATCGCCAGGATGCGGTGCGAGGGCAGTGCGGTGAACGGCTCCGAGAAGTCGAAGTAGTCGGCGAACTTGGCGCCCGCCTCCTCCTTGCCCTCCCGCACCTTCGCGGCGAGGCGCCCGCGCCCCCACATCCGCTCGCGCAGCTCGCCGATCAGGTCGGCGTCCTCCGAGAACCGCTCGGTGAGGATCGCCCGGGCGCCGTCCAGGGCGGCCTGCGGATCGGCGACCCCCTTGTCGGCGTCGACGAACGCGGCGGCAGCGGCCGGCGGCTCCACGGACGGGTCGCCCAACAGGCCCTCCGCGAGCGGCTCAAGACCGGCCTCGCGCGCGATCTGCGCCTTGGTGCGCCGCTTGGGCTTGAACGGGAGGTAGATGTCCTCAAGGCGCGCCTTGGTCTCGGCGGCCCGGATCTGCGCCTCCAGCTCCTCGGTGAGCTTGCCCTGCTCGCGCACCGATTCGAGGATCGCGGTCCGCCGCTCCTCCAGCTCCCGCAGATACCGCAGCCGCTCTTCGAGCGTGCGCAGCTGCGCGTCGTCGAGCATCTCGGTCGCTTCCTTGCGGTAGCGGGCGATGAAGGGCACCGTCGAACCGCCGTCGAGCAGCTCGACGGCGGCCTTCACCTGCCGCTCCCGTACGCCGAGCTCCTCGGCGATCCTGCCTTCGATGGACCCTACGAGGGGTGTCGTCACGCCCGTACCGCCTTCTCCACTGAGGTTGCGCGGCAATTGTGGCAGGTGGCACCGACACTCGGGGATCAGGGCGCAGTCCTGGATTCGATTTTCCGTGATCTTCTGGACGGCGGGAGCGGAGTAGGACAGGCTGCGGGTATCGCCTGGTATGGGCAGGCAACAGACAACTGACACCACTCCCAGCGAAGTTGAGGCTCATGCCCGCGACAGTCCCCCTCTCGCCCCCGTCCCCCGCCGTCGCCGAACTGGCGGCACAGCACGAACTGGGTGCGCTCGTCGCCACCTTCAGACCCCAGCGGTTCGGGTGGTTCGTGAAGTCGTCGTTCTACCTGACGCTCGCGGTGCTGTTCTTCATGTTCGTGGTGCCGGCCGTGATCTTCTACTACGTGGCGCTCCGCCGCACCCCGGACTTCAACCCCCGGCAGGCGGCCAAGCGACTGCACCTGTTCGAGCACGGCATGATCGCCGACCAGGAGACGGGCGCGGGTGCGGTGGCCGTGCGGTGGGACCGGATCAGGCTCTACGAGGAGCAGGTACAGAAGATCATCAACGGCATACCGGGCCCGATCCTGTACACCTGCGTGGCGACGAGCCCGGGCGCGAGCGTGACCGTCACCAACTTCTACGAAAACCCCCGCACTTGGGCCCCGGCCATGCAGACGGCGGTACTCCGGGCCCAAGGTGCCACCGCGCAGCAGGCGTTCCTGGCCGGCGAGGTCCTGGACTTCGGCGAGTTCGACCTCTCCACCGCCGGCGTCGCGCACCGCAAGCAGCTGCTGCCCTGGACCCAGGTCGGACAGGTCAAGCTCGGTGGTGGCGCCGTCGCCGTGACGAAGACCGGCGAACCGGCCTTCTGGGCCCGCGCCATGGCCAAGAGCGTCCCGAATCTTCAGGTGTTCCTGGCCATGGTGGACAAGCACCGCAGCGCGTGAGCCCTTGCTAGCTCTTGCCGAGCAGATTCGCGGGAAAGGCCCCGGCGGCGAGCGCGCGCCGGGCGAACCCGGTCGCCAGCTCGGTCAGTCGTACGACCCCTTCGGCGCCCAGGTGCTCGTAGGGTGCCCGGTCCAGCCGGTCGGTCTCCGCCTCGATCCCGGCGCGCAGCGCGACGCCCGCCTCGGTCAACTCGCCGTCCCCGTCGAGCAGTCCGCGCTTCCGCAGCCGTCCCGCGGCGGCGTCCCACTCCTCCTGGTTCCAGCCGCGCGTGCCGAACACCCACTTCGGGGTCATGCCCTTACCGGTCGCGGTGTGGCTCACCACGGCCTCCAGGCCGTCGAGTTCGGCGGACACGAGGGCGGCGAGGTGACCGTCCCCGCGGTGCTCGCGGAGCAGGGTCGCGGCGTGGAGGTACGCGAGGTGCGGCTCTTCGGGGACCGGCAGGTCGGCGTACGCGGCGTACAGGGGGCGGGCGGCACGCGTGCACGCCTCGGCGGCCCGCAGCGCCAGCCGCGCGGCCTCCGCCATCTCGTCCGACTCGACCACGTCGTCGTCCAGCAGCCGGCGCAAGGTCGCGTCGACGGCACGCGCGCGTGCCTGAAGGGCCTGCTCCGGGGAGACGATCTCCCACACGGCGGGCACGTGCTGGGCGACGAGTTCGTACTTGTAGTTGTAGAAGGTCGCCGCCACCACGCCGGGCCCGACCCGTCCCAGCGCCGCCGCCCGCGCGGCGAAGTTGATCGCCCTGGAGTCCGTCACTCCCAGCTCCGCGAACTCCCTCCCCAGATCGGGCGAGAAGTACAGCGTGGCGTGCAGGGAGTTGAGCGCGTTGTGGCAGCGGCGCCCGGCACGGGGATCGACGGCGGCAGTAGTCATGACGGTCACGTTACCGACTGGTCGGTACGCGCTCCAGCAGCGGGCATCGGATGGCAGGAAAGGTGGGGTACTCGTCATTGCGGCCACCATGTGGAACGCGAACAATCGACGGTATGCGAACCGTCCTGGTGGTCCTCTTCGACGATGTGCAGAGCCTCGACGTCACCGGCCCGCTGGAGGTCTTCACGGGCGCCGAGAAACTGGCACCGGGGACCTACCGCATCCGTACGGCCTCCCTGGACGGCGGACCGGTACACACCTCCAGCGGCCTGACCGTCGTACCGGACTCGACCCTCGCCGACGCGCCCGCCCCGCACACCCTGCTCGTCCCCGGCGGCCCGGGCGCGCGTGCTCCGGACCCGCGGCTGACCGACTGGCTGCGCGAGCACGGGCCGCGCGCCGAACGTCTGGTGTCCGTGTGCACCGGAGCGATCGTGCTCGCCGATGCGGGCCTGCTGGACGGCCGGCGGGCCACCACGCACTGGGCGTACTGCGCGGAACTCGCCCGTGACCATCCCGCCGTGACGGTCGAACCCGACCCCATCTACGTCCGCGACGGACCTGTCTCCACCTCGGCCGGTGTCACCTCGGGCATCGACCTTGCACTTGCGCTGGTCGAGGAGGACCTGGGCCGGGACGCGGCACTGACCATCGCCCGCCACCTGGTCGTCTTCCTCCGTCGGCCCGGGAACCAGGCCCAGTTCAGCGCCCAACTCGCCGCCCAGACGGCCTGCCGGGAACCCCTCCGCGAGGTCCAGCAGTGGATCACCGAGCATCCGGGCGACGATCTCGGCGTCGACTCCCTGGCCGCCCGCGCCCGCCTCTCGCCCCGCCACTTCGCCCGCGCCTTCCGGGCAGAGACCGGCATGACCCCCGGCCGCTACGTCGACCGCGTCCGCCTCGAACACGCCCGACGCCTCCTGGAGGACACCGGCGACGGCATCGAGGAGATCTCCCGTGCCAGCGGCTACGGCACCCCGGAGGCCATGCGCCGCGCCTTCCTCAAATCCCTGGGCACGGCCCCGGCGGAATACCGCCGCCGCTTCCGCCCTGCACCGGCGACAGACGCGCGCTGAACGCGGACAGACCTGACGCACCGGCAATCTCCGACTGCGGCCTGCGGCCTGCGGCCTGCCGATTGGCGACCGCCGATTGGCGACTGAGGGTCGTCGACTGCCGATTGCCTACCGTCGACCGCCGAGTGCCGACCGCAAATCGTTCACTGCAGATTGTCGACCGTCGACCGCGGCTCGCCGACCGCTCACCGTCGACCGCCGATTGCAGCCCGCAGCTCGTCGACTGCAGATTGTCGACGGTTGACCGCGGCTCGTCGACTGTCGACGGCAGCCCATCACCTGACGACCGTAGCTCGCCGACCGCCGACCGCCGACCGCCGACCGCCGACCGCCGACCGCCGACCGCCGACCGCCGACCGCACAAGCCCTCACCGAACCAACAGCACCCGCCCACAGCCCACCCCCACCCCGAAAGGCCCCCAATGCAAATCGCCATCGTCCTCTTCGACCGCTTCACCGCTCTCGACGCCGTGGGCCCCTACGAAACCCTCGGCCGTCTCCCCGACGCGGAGACCGTCTTCGTCGCCGAGGAGACCGGCCCCGTCCGCAACGAGAGCGGGAATCTGGCGCTCGTCGCCGACCGGACCCTGGCTGAGGTGTCGAGCCCCGACATCGTGGTCGTCCCGGGCGGCCCCGGCCAGACCCCGCAGATGGAGAACGAGACCCTCCTGGACTGGCTGCGTACGGTCGACGCGACCAGCACCTGGACGACCTCGGTGTGCACAGGCTCGCTGCTGCTGGCCGCCGCGGGGCTCCTTAACGGCCGGCGCGCGACCTCGCACTGGCTGGCCCTGGAGGAGTTGAAGCGGTTCGGTGTCGAGCCAACGGGGGAACGTGTGGTGACCGACGGCAAGTACGTCACCGCGGCCGGTGTCTCCTCCGGCATCGACATGGGTCTGACCCTGCTCGGCCGGATCGCCGGCGACGAACACGCCCAGGCCGTACAGTTGTTGACCGAGTACGACCCGCAGCCGCCCTACGACGCGGGGTCCCCGGAGAAGGCGCCCGCGCATCTCGTCGCGGAGTTCCGGGCCAGGAGCCGCTTCATTCTCGGGTAGTCCAGGTGAAGCGCGCCTCGCGGCGTTCCAGGAACGCGGCGACGCCCTCCGCGGTGTCGTCGCTGCCGCGGGCCTGCTCGGTCCAGTAACCGTCCCTGTCCGTACGCCCGTTGGCGAACTCCTTCGCCGCGGCCTGTGTCAGGCGTGAGCGGGCGGCCAGTACCCGGGTGAACTCCGTGACGCGCTTGGCGAGTTCGCCCTCGGGCAGCAGTTCGTCGAGGAACCCGGTGCGCAGCGCCCGCTCCGCGTCGATCAACTCGGCCGAGAAGAGGAGGTACTTGGCGGTCCCGGGACCCACCAGCGACACCAACCGCCGGGTGGAGGACGCCGGATACACGATCCCGAGCTTCGCCGGAGTCACCCCGAACAGCGCCCCCTGCTCCGCGAACCGCAGATCGCAGGCCGCCGCCAACTGCGCGCCGCCGCCCACGCAATGACCCCGGATCGCGGCCAGCGTCGGCTTCGGGAACGCCGCCAGCGCCTCCTCCGCGAGGACCGCGAGCCCCTGCGCCTCACCCGGCGACTCCCGCAGCGCGGAGATGTCGGCCCCGGCGCAGAACGTGCCGCCCTCGCCGGTCAGCACCAGCGCCCGTACGGCCGGATCGGCCGCCAGTGTGTCGAGCAGCGGCGGCAGCGCGCGCCACATCGCGGCCGTCATCGCGTTGCGCTTGCCGGGATGGTGGATGACGACGGTGGCGACCGAGTCGGTGACCTCGTGCAGCAGGCGGGGCTCCATGCGCTGGATGCTACGTACAACCGGAAGAGTTCGCGAAGTCGGCATGATCGGAACACGAGCGGTCCGACACGCGACCATGTCGGGCGGAAGCGGTCGTAATACACCCGAAAACTGCTGACTTCTGTTCAGTCGTAGGGGGTGGAGCGGGTCGTTGCCAACACTCGTCGGGTGGTGACAATCGAGCGCAAGGGTGGCGACCGGACGATGGAGAACGATGGGCGTGGGTCAGGCCCCCGCCCAGAAGGCGGCGTCGGGGACGATCCTCCGGCCCCCGCCCCGCCGGGTCCGCTGCCGTACGAGGGAGTCTGGCGGTTCACCGCCTCCGCCGTCGACGCCTCCGTCCCGCAGGCGCGACACGCCGTGCGGGACCTGCTCCTCCGCCAGGGCGTGCCCCTGACGGACGACCTGCTGCAGGGGCTGTTGCTGATCGTCTCCGAGCTGGTCACCAACGGGGTCAAGCACGCGGCGCTGCTGTCGCCGATACTCGCGGTGGAGGTCGCCGTGGGCGCCGAGTGGGTGCGGGTGTCCGTCGAGGACAACCACCCCTACCGCCCGACCGCCCTCGTGGCCGGCCACGACGAGACCGGTGGCCGGGGACTGCTGCTGGTGCGCGAGGTGACCCGGGATGCGGGCGGCGTGTGCGACGTCGAGCATACGGCGGGCGGCGGCAAGGTGATCTGGGCCGCGCTGCCGCTCACCGTGGCGCGGGTGCCGTAGGGCCGGGCGGTCACCAGCCCGCGGACGGGCCCGTCAGCTCGCGGACCGCCGGGCGGGCCGCGTCCAGCACGGTCATGAACCAGGACGAGAAGGTGTCCTTCGCGTGCCGCTCCGCCAGCTCGGCGGGGGTCACGAACGCGGTCGTGCCCACCTCCTCCGGGTCCGGCCGCAGCGGGGACTGCACCATGCCGACGAAGAGGTGGTTGTACTCCTGCTCCACCAGGCCCGAGGCCGGGTCCGGGTGGTTGTAGCGCACCGTGCCCGCCTCGGCGAGCAGCGAGGGGGACACCCCGAGCTCCTCGTACGTCCGCCGGGCCGCCGCCGCGAAGGGCGCCTCGCCGGGGTAGGGGTGACCGCAGCAGGTGTTGGACCAGACGCCGGGGGAGTGGTACTTGCCGAGCGCCCGCTGCTGGAGCAGCAAGCGACCCTGCTCGTCGAAGAGGAAGACGGAGAAGGCGCGGTGCAGCCGACCCGGTGGCTGGTGGGCGGAGAGCTTCTCCGCGGTGCCGATCGTCACGCCGTTCTCGTCGACCAGTTCGAGCAGGATCGCTTCGGCGGTGCCGTTCGACGAGCTGTGCGTCGCGGTGGCAGGTGTGATCGGCATACCCATCCTTCACATCGGTCTTCAAAGCCAAGTCTGCCGTACGAATCCGGCACTCCCGGCAGTTCATCGTGCCCGGCGCGGCGACGGGGGAACCGTCCGGGGGTGGGGTCACGGGAGTGTGGACATGGGTGCGCACCGGACGGTTGCGTTCCGTCCGACCTGGTCGACTTCCCTCAGATTCCGTCGGCTTCTGTCAGGCGCCGGTCAGTCGTCGGTCAGACGCCGGTCAGACGCCGGTCGGTCGTCCATCACGTCGTCAATGACAGAGCTTCGCCTCGTGCTCCGCGTGCCCGCCGGGCTCCAGCTGGAAGGTGCAGTGCTCCACGTCGAAGTGGTCGCCGAGGCAGTCCTGGAGTTCATGGAGCATCTTCTCGTTGCCGATGGCGTTCAGCGTGTTCGAGCCGACGACCACGTGCGCGGAGAGCACCGGTAGGCCCGAGGTGATCGTCCAGGCGTGCAGATCGTGGATGTCCTCGACGCCGTCCAGGGCCAGGATGTGGGCGCGCACCTCCCGCATGTCGACGTCCTTGGGCGCCGACTCCAGCAGTACGTCCAGGGTCTCGCGCAGCAGCTTGAGCGTGCGCGGCACGATCATCAGGCCGATGGCGAGCGAGGCGATCGGGTCGGCCGCCTGCCATCCCGTGGTCAGGATCACCAGGGCCGAGACGATCACCGCGAGGGAGCCCAGCGCGTCGGCGGCCACCTCCAGGAACGCCCCGCGCACGTTCAGGCTCTGCTTCTGGCCGCGCGCCAGCAGCGTGAGGGAGATCATGTTCGCGACCAGGCCGACCAGACCGAACACGACGGTCAGCCCGCCCTCGGTGTCGGCGGGTGCGACGAACCGCTGGACCGCCTCGTACAGGACGTAGCCGCCGACGCCGAGCAGCAGCAGACAGTTGGCGAGCGCGGCGAGGATCTCCGCGCGGGCGTAGCCGAAGGTGCGGTTGCCGGCCGCCGGGCGGTTGGCGAAGTGGATGGCGAGCAGCGCCATGCCGAGCCCGAGCGCGTCCGTCGCCATGTGGGCCGCGTCCGCGATCAGCGCCAGGGAGTCCGCGAGCAGCCCGCCGACCACCTCGACCACCATCACGATGAGCGTGATCCCCAGCGCGACCCGCAGCCTGCCCCGGTACGCGGCGGCGGCCGTACCGGTGACGGGAGCGTCGTGCGTGTGGGAATGCCCGTGGTCGTGCCCTGCCCCCATGAAAGCCGCCCTCCTGATGACTGCCCGGAACCACAGTGAACTACGGGTGGGGGGTATAGGGCAACGCGGCACTGAACACCGTTGTCATGTGCCCTGACCTGCGCAAACGGATCGCAGGTCGGGGTGGCGCGGAGTGTGTGCGAGAGGGGGTGGAAGGCGGGGCCGCCGGACACCCGCTGCGGTGGACCGCCGTCGCGGGCTCCGCGGAATGTCCGGCGATGCCCGCTCTGGCAGCTGCGGTTTGTCGGCCGGGGCCCGAATCCCTGATGATGATCTCGGCGGAGGCGCCTGCAGATCCTGTTGATCAGCCTATGAACGGCCGGTGAACACGGGCTTGAGAGCATCCGATAGCCTCTGCCGACATGCCGCCCGGGTGCCACCCAAGGGGCGCCACCACCATGCACATGACCGGCGCCCACGCGCCGGCACCAGGGAGTGAGTTCGGTTGTCGACCGCCATCCTCACCGGTCAGCCGGTCCCCGGATCGTCGATCGAGGACGACCTGCGCTCGCTCGGCTTCGACGTCCGGATCGCCGCCGACGCCACCGAGGCGGAAACGCTGCTCGCGGCCGTTCCGGGCGACCGGCGCGTCGCCGTCGTGGACGCCCGCTTCGTCGGTCACCGGCACGCGCTGCGCCTCGGCCTCACCGACCCCCGCTTCCCGCTCGCCGCGGTACCGGGCGCCGTCACCGCGCAGCCGGCCGGCCGCCAGGCCCTGACCCGCGCGATGGCCCGGGAGAACTCGGCCGGCGGCGGCACGACCCTCCTCGACAACCTCGCCGACCGCATCGTCACCGCCCTCGACGCCGACGGCTCGGACGTGCACCACGCCGAGCTGGGCAGCCTCGTCGCCACGGTCCCCGCCGACGCGCAGGCCGGCAGCGAGGCACGCCAGGCCGTCGCCGCCGTGGACGACGAGGCCGTACGCCTGAAGTCGGCCGTGAAGTCCCGCGACGGCTTCTTCACCACCCACTTCATCAGCCCCTACTCGCGCTACATCGCCCGCTGGTGCGCCCGCCGCGGCCTCACCCCGAACCAGGTCACCACCGCCTCCCTCATCACCGCGCTGATCGCGGCGGGCTGCGCGGCCACCGGTACCCGCGCCGGGTTCGTCGCGGCCGGCGTCCTGTTGATCGCGTCCTTCGTCCTGGACTGCACCGACGGCCAGCTCGCCCGCTACTCCCTGCAGTACTCGACCCTCGGCGCCTGGCTCGACGCCACCTTCGACCGGGCCAAGGAGTACGCCTACTACGCGGGCCTCGCGCTGGGAGCGGCCCGGGGCGGCGACGACGTATGGGCGCTCGCGCTCGGCGCGATGATCCTGCAGACCTGCCGGCACGTCGTGGACTTCTCCTTCAACGAGGCCAACCACGACGCCACCGCCAACACCAGCCCCACCGCCGCCCTCTCCGACAAGCTCGACAGCGTCGGCTGGACGGTCTGGGTGCGCCGGATGATAGTCCTGCCCATCGGCGAACGATGGGCGATGATCGCCGTCCTCACGGCAGTGACAACCCCCCGCATCACCTTCTACGTGCTCCTCGTCGGCTGTGCCTTCGCGGCGACCTACACGGCGGCGGGCCGGGTGCTGCGCTCGCTGACCCGGAAGGCGCGGCGGACGGACCGGGCGGCGCAGGCGCTGGCGGACCTCGCGGACAACGGGCCGCTGGCCTCGGCCGTGGCGAAGCTGCGCGGCCCGAACACCCGGTTCTATGCGAGTTCCCCGCTGTTGTTCGCGGTGCTCGGCGTCGCCGTCCTTATTTCGACGGTTCTCTCCGGTGACCTCTGGACCGCGGTCGGCGGTGCCGTCGTCTATGCCGTCACTTCGGGTCTCGCCCTCTCCCAGCCCCTCAAGGGCGCCCTCGACTGGCTGGTCCCGCCGCTCTTCCGGGCGGCCGAATACTGCACGGTCCTGGTGCTCGCGGCCAAAGCGGAGGTAAACGGAGCGCTTCCGGCGGCTTTCGGCCTGGTGGCCGCCGTCGCCTACCATCACTACGACACGGTGTACCGCATTCGCGGCAACGCCGGGGCGCCCCCGGCCTGGCTGGTGCGCGCCATCGGGGGGCAGGAGGGGCGGACGCTGCTCGTCACCGTTCTCGCCGCCGCGCTCACCGCGTCGCAGTTCCCGGTCGCGCTCACGGTCCTGGCCGTGGCCGTGGCCCTGCTGGTGCTCGTCGAGAGCATCCGCTTCTGGGTGTCCGCAGGGGCGCCCGCCGTACACGATGAAGGAGAACCCGCATGATCGGCCTCGTGCTGGCGGCCGGCGCCGGACGGCGTCTGCGCCCCTACACCGACAGCCTTCCCAAGGCTCTGGTGCCGGTGGGGCCCGCGGGCATAGAGGGCGAACCGACGGTTCTGGACCTGACGCTCGGCAACTTCGCCGAGATCGGTCTGACCGAGGTCGCGATCATCGTCGGCTACCGCAAGGAGGCCGTGTACGAGCGCAAGGCGGCCCTTGAGGCGAAGTACGGCCTCAAGCTCACCCTCATCGACAACGACAAGGCCGAGGAGTGGAACAACGCCTACTCCCTGTGGTGCGGACGTGACGCCCTCAAGGACGGCGTGATCCTCGCCAACGGCGACACCGTCCACCCGGTCTCCGTCGAGAAGACCCTGCTCGCCGCCCGCGGCGACGGCAAGCGGATCATCCTCGCCCTCGACACCGTCAAGTCCCTTGCGGACGAGGAGATGAAGGTCGTCGTCGACCCCGCCAAGGGCATGACGAAGATCACCAAGCTGATGGACCCCGCCGAGGCCACCGGTGAGTACATCGGCGTGACCCTCATCGAGGGCGACGCCACCCCCGAACTGGCCGACGCGCTCAAGACGGTGTGGGAGACCGACCCGCAGCAGTTCTACGAGCACGGCTACCAGGAACTCGTCAACCGCGGCTTCCGGATCGACGTGGCCCCGATCGGCGACGTCAAGTGGGTCGAGATCGACAACCACGACGATCTGGCCAAGGGGCGTGAGATCGCGTGCCTGTACTGACCCGGCTGATTCCCTCGCCCGTCGTCGTGGACATCCGCCCGGGTGCCCTCGACGACCTGGCCGGTGTCCTCTCCGACGAGCGAATCTCGCACTCCGGCAAGCTCGCGATCGCCGTCAGCGGCGGCTCCGGCGCCCGGCTGCGCGCGCGCCTCGAACCGAGCCTGCCCGGCGCCACCTGGTACGAGGTCGGCGGCGGTACCCTCGACGACGCGATCCAACTGGCCGGCGACATGAAGGCCGGTCACTACGACGCGGTCGTGGGCCTCGGCGGCGGCAAGATCATCGACTGCGCCAAGTTCGCCGCGGCACGCATCGGCCTGCCACTGGTCGCCGTACCGACGAACCTCGCGCACGACGGCCTGTGCTCGCCGGTCGCCACCCTCGACAACGACGCGGGCCGAGGCTCCTACGGCGTGCCGAACCCGATCGCGGTCGTCATCGACCTGGACGTCATCCGCGAGGCACCGGCGCGCTTCGTGCGGGCCGGTATCGGTGACGCGATCTCCAACATCAACTCGATCGCGGACTGGGAACTGTCCAACCGCGTCACCGGCGAGAAGATCGACGGCCTCGCCGCCGCCATGGCCCGGCAGGCCGGCGAGGCGGTGCTGCGGCACCCCGGGGGCATAGGGGACAGCGGCTTCCTCCAGGTGCTCGCCGAGGCCCTGGTCCTCACCGGAATCGCGATGTCGATCTCGGGCGACTCACGTCCCGCCTCCGGTTCCTGCCACGAGATCAACCACGCCTTCGACCTGCTCTTCCCCAAACGCGCCGCCGCCCACGGCGAGCAGTGCGGACTGGGCGCGGCCTTCGCGATGTACCTGCGCGGAGCCCACGAGGAATCGGTGTACACGGCCGAGGTGCTGCGCCGGCACGGACTGCCGGTGCTGCCGGAGGAGATCGGCTTCACGGTGGACGAGTTCGTCCGCGCCGTGGAGTTCGCTCCTCAGACCCGCCCCGGCCGCTACACGATCCTCGAACACCTCGACCTGAAAACCGACCAGATCAAGGACATCTACGCCGACTATGTCAAGGCCATCGGTAGCTGAACTCCGTCCCGTCGTCCACCCCGCAGGGGTGAAGGACCGGCGCAGCGGTGAGCACTGGATGGGACGCCTCTACATGCGTGAGGTGTCCCTGCGGGTGGACCGCTACCTGGTGAACACCAGGGTCTCGCCCAACCAGCTCACGTACCTGATGACCGTCTTCGGCGTGCTCGCCGCCCCGGCGCTGCTGGTGCCGGGGATCACGGGCGCCGTGCTGGGCGTGGTGTGCGTCCAGATGTATCTGCTGCTGGACTGCGTGGACGGCGAGATCGCCCGCTGGCGCAAGCAGTACTCGCTGGCCGGGGTCTACCTCGACCGGGTCGGCGCCTACCTCACCGACGCGGCCGTGCTCGTTGGCTTCGGGCTGCGCGCCGCCGACCTGTTCGGCAGCGGCCGTATCGACTGGCTGTGGGCCTTCCTCGGCACGCTGGCCGCGCTCGGCGCGATCCTGATCAAGGCCGAGACCGACCTGGTCGGGGTCGCCCGGCACCAGACCGGCAAGGAGCCGGTGCAGGAGTCCGCGGCCGAGATGCGGTCCTCCGGGATGGCGCTGGCCCGGCGGGCCGCCGCCGCCTTCAAGTTCCACCGGCTGATCCTCGGCATCGAGGCCTCCCTGCTGATCCTGGTCCTCGCGATCGTGGACCAGATGCGCGGCGACCTGTTCTACTCGCGGCTCGGCGTCGCCGTACTCGCCGGCATCGCGCTGCTCCAGACCCTGCTGCACCTGGTGTCGATCCTCGCGTCGAGCAGGCTGAAGTGAGCGGCATGAAGGTCGGCGCGGTGATCATCACCATGGGCAACCGGCCCGACGAACTACGGGCGTTGCTCGACTCGGTCGCTAAGCAGGACGGCGACCGGGTCGAGGCGGTCGTCGTCGGCAACGGCTCGCCCGTCCCGGACGTGCCGGACGGGGTCCGGACCATAGAGCTGCCCGAGAACCTCGGCATTCCCGGCGGGCGCAACATCGGCCTGGAGGCCTTCGGGCCCTGTGGTCGAGATGTCGACATGGTGATGTTCCTCGACGACGACGGGCTGCTCGCCCAGCACGACACCGCCGAACTGTGCCGCCAGGCCTTCGCCACCGACCCCCGGCTCGGCATCATCAGCTTCCGCATCGCCGACCCGGACACCGGCGTCACCCAGCGCCGCCACGTCCCCCGGCTGCGCGCCTCCGACCCGATGCGCTCCTCCCGCGTCACCACCTTCCTCGGCGGCGCCAACGCCGTCCGCACCAAGGTCTTCGCCGAAGTCGGCGCATTGCCGGACGAGTTCTTCTACGCCCACGAGGAGACCGACCTCGCCTGGCGGGCCCTCGACGCCGGCTGGATGATCGACTACCGGTCCGACATGGTCCTGTACCACCCGACGACGGCGCCCTCCCGGCACGCGGTCTACCACCGCATGGTCGCCCGCAACCGGGTCTGGCTGGCCCGCCGCAACCTCCCCGCCCCCCTCGTCCCCGTCTACCTCGGGGTGTGGCTGCTGCTCACCCTCCTGCGCCGGCCCTCGCGTCCTGCCCTGCAGGCCTGGTTCGGCGGTTTCAAGGAGGGCTGGACCACTCCGTGCGGACCGCGCAGGCCCATGAAGTGGCGTACGGTGTGGCGGCTGACCCGACTGGGCCGGCCCCCGGTGATCTGACAGGCTCGACGGTGTGTGACCGGGCGCTCGGCGCGCGGACGCCCCTGAACCGTGTCCGGCGGCGGATACGTGTCGCTTCCTGTAGCACAATTCCGTAAGACGAACGCATGACGATCGTAAGACGCATCCGAACATGAAGGCTTCCACACCTTGAGTGAGACAACGCATGACGGCGGGGTCGCGGTGAGCCCGCGCCCGTCGCCCGACGAAGGCCTCACGGCGCCGCAGCTCGCCGCCAAGTACGGGCTGACCGTGAGCGGCGCCCGCCCCGGACTCGTCGACTACGTCCGCCAGCTCTGGGGACGACGTCACTTCATCCTGGCCTTCTCCCAGGCGAAGCTGACGGCCCAGTACAGCCAGGCGAAGCTCGGCCAGCTCTGGCAGGTGGCCACCCCGCTGCTGAACGCGGCCGTCTACTTCTTCATCTTCGGCGTCATCCTGAAGGCCAGCCGGGGCATGTCGCGGGACGTGTACATCCCCTTCCTGGTCACGGGCGTCTTCGTGTTCACCTTCACGCAGAGCTCGATCATGGCGGGCGTCCGCGCGATCTCCGGCAACCTCGGCCTGGTGCGCGCGCTGCACTTCCCGCGCGCCTCGCTGCCGATCTCCTTCGCGCTCCAGCAGCTCCAGCAGCTGCTGTTCTCGATGACCGTGCTGTTCGTCATCGTGATCGGCTTCGGCAGCTACCCGAGCCTGTCGTGGCTGCTGATCCTTCCGATCCTGCTGCTGCAGTTCCTCTTCAACACCGGGCTCGCGCTGATCGTGGCGCGGATGGGCGCCAAGACCCCGGACCTCGCCCAGCTGATGCCGTTCATCCTGCGCACCTGGATGTACACGTCCGGCGTCATGTTCTCCATCAGCAAGATGATGGAGGGCCGCTCCGAGGTGTTCGTCCGCCTGCTCCAGGTGAACCCGGCCGCGATCTACATGGACCTGATGCGCTTCGCGCTCATCGACGGCTACGGCGCCTCGAACCTGCCGCCGCACGTCTGGGCCATCGCGACCTTCTGGGCCGTGGTCCTGTTCGCCGGCGGCTTCGTTTACTTCTGGCAGGCGGAAGAGAGGTACGGCCGTGGCTGAGCCCAGCGTCGAGCAGAACCCGGTGGACCGGGCTCCGGGGGCACTGATCCCCACCGTCATCGCGGACGAACTGCACATCGTCTACCGCGTGCACGGTGCCAAGACCGGCAAGGGCAGCGCCACCTCCGCCCTCAGCCGCATAGTCAAGCGCGGCGAGGAACGCGGCGTACGCAAGGTGCACGCCGTCAAGGGCGTCTCCTTCGTCGCCTACCGCGGTGAGGCCGTCGGCCTGATCGGTTCGAACGGCTCGGGCAAGTCGACCCTGCTGCGTGCCATCGCCGGCCTGCTCCCGGCCGAGAGCGGCCGGGTCTACACCAACGGCCAGCCCTCGCTGCTGGGTGTGAACGCGGCCCTGATGAACGACCTCACCGGTGAGCGGAACGTCATCCTGGGCGGTCTCGCCATGGGCATGAGCCGCGAACAGGTCAAGGAGCGCTATCAGGACATCGTCGACTTCTCCGGGATCAACGAGAAGGGCGACTTCATCACCCTTCCCATGCGCACCTATTCCTCCGGAATGGCGGCCCGGCTGCGCTTCTCCATCGCCGCCGCCAAGGACCACGACGTCCTGATGATCGACGAGGCGCTGGCCACCGGCGACCGCAAGTTCCAGGTGCGCTCCGAGGGGCGCATCCGCGAGATGCGGAAGTCCGCGGGCACGGTGTTTCTCGTCAGTCACAACAACAAGTCGATCCGCGACACCTGCGACCGGGTGCTGTGGCTGGAACGCGGCGAACTGCGGATGGACGGGCCGACCGACGAGGTCATCAAGGAGTACGAGAAGTTCACGGGCAAGTAGTCCACTCGCACATGGGCGCAAAAGCCCGGAACGCTTCCCAGGGCCTCGCCGGAACTGCTCCGGCGGGGCCCCGCGTCTGCAAAGGAAACGTCAACTCGGCCCGGCCCAAGGAATCTTGACGCCAATCGGTGTGTTGTTGTGATGTGCAGGACACCCCGAGGAAGCTCGCTGCGTTGTACAACGTAAGCTGTACCGGTGCCGAATAGCGGCAAGTGGGGCGATAATGCGCGACACCCAAATGCGGGTCACCGTGCGGACGACTGGGCGGCGTGTCCGAAATAGTGTGTATTGGGTCGGCAGTGTAGAACGGGAGATGTGACGGCAATGGCTACGGAAACTCCCCAGCTCACCGAAGCATGTGCCGTCCCCGCCCCGGGCAGTGAGCGGTGACGGGAAGCGGCTCCGCCGCCACCGGTGATCCGGAGCGCGGCACACTCGACAAGGCCGCGGGCGAGAACTTCCCCGTGGCGCCTTTCTTCCTGCCCAGGGCGTGGCGCACCGACCTCATGGCGGTCTACGGATTCGCCCGCCTCGTCGACGACATCGGCGACGGCGACCTCGCCCCCGGCGGCGCCGACGCCCGGCTGCTCGGCGTGTCGCCCGAGGACGCGGAGGACCGCCTGCTCCTTCTCGACGCCTTCGAGGCCGATCTGCGCCGGGTCTTCGACGGCACCCCGCACCACCCCCTGCTGCGCCGCCTCCAGCCGACCGTCCGCCGGTGCGCGCTCACCCCGGAACCCTTCCTCGGCCTGATCGCGGCGAACCGCCAGGACCAACTCGTCACGCGCTACGAGACCTACGACGATCTCCTTGCCTACTGTGAACTCTCCGCGAACCCGGTCGGCCGCCTCGTCCTCGGTGTCACCGGCACGGAGACCCCCGAGCGGGTCCGGCTCTCCGACATGGTCTGCACCGCACTGCAGATCGTCGAACACCTTCAGGACGTGACCGAGGACCTCGGCCGCGACCGCATCTACCTGCCCGCCCAGGACATGAAGCGCTTTCACGTCCAGGAAGCGGATCTCGCCACGCCCTCCGCGGGCGCATCGGTGCGCGCACTGGTTGCATACGAAGCAGAACGCGCCCGCGATCTCCTGAATGAAGGCGCCCCCCTGGTGGGTAGCGTCCACGGCAGACTGAAGCTGCTGCTCGCGGGGTTCGTGGCGGGGGGACGGGCGGCGGTCGGAGCGATCGTCGCCGCCGAATACGACGTACTTCCCGGCCCGCCCAAACCCGGCAAGATCCAGTTGCTGCGTGAGGTGGGCGTGACTCTGCGAGGAGAGGGGTGATCCGGACCGTGGAGTCTGCTCCGCACATGTCCGCGCCGGTACTCGCCGCCTACAGCTACTGCGAGGCCGTCACCGGACAACAGGCGCGCAATTTCGCGTACGGCATCAGACTGTTGCCCACGCCGAAGCGCCGCGCCATGTCGGCGCTGTACGCGTTCTCACGGCGTGTCGACGACATCGGCGACGGCACGCTGGCGACCGAGGTGAAGTCGGCGCGGCTGGAGGACACCCGGGCGCTGCTGACCCGGGTGCGCGAAGGCAAGGTCGAGGAGGACGACACCGACCCGGTCGCGGTCGCCCTCGCGCACGCGGCCGAGGCCTTCCCGATCCCGCTCGGCGGCCTGGACGAGCTGATCGACGGCGTCCTCATGGACGTCCAGGGCGAGACCTACGAGACCTGGGACGACCTGAAGGTCTACTGCCGCTGCGTCGCGGGCGCGATCGGGCGGCTCTCGCTCGGCGTGTTCGGCACGGAGGCGGGGGCGCGCGGCTCCGAACGCGCCTCGGAGTACGCCGACACGCTGGGGCTCGCGCTCCAGCTCACCAACATCCTGAGAGACGTCCGCGAGGACGCCGAGGGCGGCCGTACCTATCTGCCCGCCGACGACCTCGCGAAATTCGGCTGTTCGGCCGGGTTCAACGGGCCGACTCCGCCGGAGGGCTCCGACTTCGCGGGTCTCGTGCACTTCGAGGTGCGCCGGGCCCGCACCCTTTTCGCCGAGGGCTACCGACTGCTCCCCATGCTCGACCGCCGCAGCGGCGCCTGTGTCGCCGCGATGGCCGGCATCTACCGCCGCCTCCTGGACCGTATCGAGCGCGAGCCGGAGGCCGTGCTGCGCGGCCGGGTCTCGCTCCCCGGACGCGAGAAGGCCTACGTCGCCGTGCGCGGCCTGTCCGGACTGGACACCCGCCACGTCACGCGCACGACCCTCAGGAGGCGCACCTAATGGACAAAGTGGGCCAAGGTGATGTCAGCGGAGAAATGCGGCACGCAACCCTCCGGTCTGAAGTCGCGTCCCTGACTGCAACGACCTGCCACGGTGGGCGCACAGGGGGGAGTGCACGATGAGCGACGGGACGCAGGGCGGCGACGGGCTGCCCTCGGATCCATCGGCGGGCGGGGCCGCACGGCATGCCGTCGTGGTCGGCGGCGGGCTGGCCGGCGTGACCACCGCGCTCGCGCTCGCCGACGCCGGAGTCCGCGTGACGTTGCTCGAAGGCCGGCCGCGCCTCGGCGGACTCGCCTTCTCCTTCCAGCGCGGAGACCTCACCGTCGACAACGGACAGCACGTGTATCTGCGCTGCTGCACCGCCTACCGCTGGTTCCTCGACCGCATCGACGGCGCGGCGCTTTCGCCGCTGCAGGATCGTCTCGACGTGCCCGTACTCGACGCGAACCGCCCCGAGGGACGCAGGCTCGGCAGACTGCGGCGCGATCCGCTGCCCGTGCCGCTGCATCTCGGGCGCAGCCTCGCCACCTACCCGCATCTCTCGCTCGCCGAGCGCGCCAAAGTCGGCCGTGCCGCACTCGCGCTCAAAGCGCTCGACCTCAACGATCCGGCCCTGGACACGCAGGACTTCGGCAGCTGGCTGGCCGCGCACGGTCAGTCGGCGCGTGCCGTCGAGGCACTGTGGGACCTGGTGGGGGTCGCCACCCTCAACGCGGTGGCCGGCGATTCCTCGCTGGCGCTGGCCGCGATGGTGTTCAAGACCGGTCTGCTCTCCGACCCGGGCGCGGCCGACATCGGCTGGGCCCATGTGCCGCTGGGTGAACTGCACGACCGGCTGGCCCGCAAGGCGCTCGACTCCGCGGGCGTGCGCACCGAAGTCCGTACACGCGTCACCTCCATCTCTACTGACGAGAACGGGCGTTGGAGCGTTCAGGTTCCCGGTGAGACCCTTGAGGCCGACGCCGTCGTCCTCGCCGTACCCCAGCGCGAGGCCCACGATCTGCTGCCCGACGGGGCCCTCGACGCCCCTGAGCGGCTGCTCGCCATCGACACCGCGCCGATCCTCAACGTCCACGTCGTCTACGACCGCAAGGTGCTCGCCCGGCCCTTCTTCGCCGCGCTGGGCAGCCCCGTGCAGTGGGTGTTCGACCGGACCGGGGCGTCCGGGCTGAAGGACGGCCAGTACCTGGCGCTGTCCCAGTCCGCCGCGCACGACGAGATCGACGAGACCGTCGCCGAACTGCGCGAGCGCTACCTCCCCGAACTGGAACGGCTGCTGCCCGGTGCGCGCGGCGCCGAGGTGAGGGACTTCTTCGTGACCAGGGAGCGCACGGCGACGTTCGCTCCCGCCCCCGGCGTCGGACGGCTGCGGCCCGGCGCCCGCACCAAGGCCCCCGGCCTGTACCTGGCCGGAGCGTGGACCGCCACAGGGTGGCCCGCGACCATGGAAAGTGCGGTCCGTAGTGGGGTGAGCGCGGCCGACGCCGCGCTCGCTGCCCTGGGCCGGCCCCGCCCCCATCGGCTCTTCGAGTTCGAGGAGGCGGCGTGATGCTCGACGAGCACGCGGCAGGCCCCCGCACCCCCGGTACCGCGACAAGAGGAGAGACTGTGCCCACTGTGCCCCCGGCCGAGACGGCCGCTGCGAGGACCGCGGTGGACGTGTCCGCGCTCCTGGAGCGCGGCCGGACCCTTGCCACACCGGTGCTGCGGGCCGCCGTGGACCGTCTGGCACCGCCCATGGACACCGTCTCCGCCTACCACTTCGGCTGGATCGACGCCGAGGGCAACCCGGCCGCCGGCGACGGTGGCAAGGCCGTGCGCCCCGCGCTCGCCGTGCTCTCCGCCGAGGTCACCGGTGCCGCCCCCGAGGTCGGCATCCCGGGTGCCGTCGCCGTCGAGCTGGTACACAACTTCTCGCTGCTGCACGACGACCTGATGGACGGCGACGAACAGCGCCGGCACCGCGACACCGTGTGGAAGGTGCACGGCCCCGCGCAGGCCATCCTGGTCGGCGACGCCCTGTTCGCGCTCGCCAACGAGGTCCTGCTGGAGCTGGGCACCGTCGAGGCAGGCCGCGCCACCCGCCGTCTCACCAGCGCGACCCGCGCCCTCATCGACGGCCAGGCGCAGGACATCTCCTACGAGCACCGCGACCGCGTCAGCGTCGAGGAGTGCCTGGAGATGGAGGGCAACAAGACCGGCGCCCTGCTCGCCTGCGCCTCCTCCATCGGGGCCGTGCTCGGCGGTGCGGACGACCGCACCGCCGACGTCCTGGAGAAGTACGGCCACCACCTCGGCCTGGCCTTCCAGGCCGTCGACGACCTCCTCGGCATCTGGGGCGACCCGGAGTCCACCGGGAAGCAGACCTGGAGCGATCTGCGCCAGCGCAAGAAGTCCCTGCCCGTGGTGGCGGCGCTCGCGGCGGGCGGACCCGCCTCCGAGCGGCTCGGCGAGATCCTCGCCGCCGACGCCAAGAGCAGTGACTTCGAGAACTTCTCCGAGGAGGAGTTCGCGGCCCGCGCCGCGCTCATCGAGGAGGCCGGCGGTCGCGAGTGGACCGCCGAAGAGGCACGCCGTCAGCACACCATCGCCATCGAGGTCCTGGACGCCATCACCATGCCCGACCGGGTTCGGGCGCAGTTCACGGCGCTCGCCGACTTCGTCGTCGTACGAAAGAGATGATCACTATCGGTCGAATAGCCCTCGCGTAGTCGCCGGCCGGTGCTGCGAACGAACGAGTACCGGCCGACGGCGGACCCACAGCAGAGACATGCCACTGCACGAAGGGGAAGCCATGACAGCGACGACCGACGGAAGCACCGGGGCGATGCGGCCCCGTGTTGCCGCGGCCAGCGAAACCGACATCAACACCCCCGTGGCGGCCGGGGTGCAGGACGCCGCCGCACTCGCCGTGCAACGCGCCACCGACTTCCTGCTCTCCCTCCAGGACGCGCAGGGCTGGTGGAAGGGCGACCTCGACACGAACGTCACGATGGACGCCGAGGATCTGTTGCTCCGTCAGTTCCTGGGCATCCGCGACGAGTCGACGACCCGGGCCGCCGCACTCTTCATCCGCGGCGAGCAGCGCGAGGACGGCACCTGGGCCAGCTTCTACGGCGGCCCGGGCGAACTCTCCACCACCATCGAGGCGTACGTCGCCCTCCGGCTCGCCGGTGACGCGCCGGACGCCCCGCACATGGCGAAGGCCTCCGCGTGGGTCCGCGAGCGCGGCGGGATCGCCTCGGCCCGGGTCTTCACCCGGATCTGGCTCGCCCTGTTCGGCTGGTGGAAGTGGGACGACCTGCCCGAACTCCCGCCGGAACTCATCTACTTCCCCACCTGGGTCCCCCTCAACATCTACGACTTCGGATGCTGGGCCCGGCAGACCATCGTGCCGCTGACGGTCGTCTCCGCGAAGCGGCCGGTACGGCCCGCGCCCTTCCCGCTCGACGAACTGCACACCGACGCGGACAACCCGAATCCGGTGAAGCCCCTTGCCAAGGTGGCGAGTTGGGACGGCGCCTTCCAGCGGCTCGACAAGGCGCTGCACCTCTACCGCAAGGTCGCCCCGCGCAAGCTGCGCAAGTCCGCGATGAACACGGCGGCGCGCTGGATCATCGAGCGGCAGGAGAACGACGGCTGCTGGGGCGGCATCCAGCCGCCGGCCGTGTACTCGGTGATCGCCCTGCACCTGCTGGGCTACGACCTCGAACACCCCGTGATGCGCGCGGGACTTGAGTCGCTGGACCGGTTCGCGATCTGGCGCGAGGACGGGGCCCGGATGATCGAGGCCTGCCAGTCCCCGGTGTGGGACACCTGCCTCGCGACCATCGCGCTCGCCGACGCGGGCGTGCCGGCCGATCACCCCCAACTGGTCAAGGCCGCCGACTGGATGCTCGGGGAGGAGATCGTCCGCCCCGGCGACTGGGCGGTCAAACGGCCCCAACTGCCGCCCGGCGGCTGGGCGTTCGAGTTCCACAACGACAACTACCCCGACATCGACGACACCGCCGAGGTCGTGCTCGCGCTGCGCCGGGTCAGACATCACGACCCGGAACGCGTCGACCGGGCCGTCGGACGCGGAGTCCGCTGGAACCTCGGAATGCAGTCCAAGAACGGCGGTTGGGGCGCCTTCGACGTCGACAACACCAGCCCCTTCCCCAACCGGCTGCCGTTCTGCGACTTCGGCGAGGTGATCGACCCGCCGTCGGCGGACGTCACCGCGCACGTCGTCGAGATGCTCGCCGTCGAGGGCCTCGCCCACGACCCGCGCACCCGGCGCGGCATCGAGTGGCTGCTCGCCGAACAGGAGCCGGACGGCTCGTGGTTCGGCCGCTGGGGCGTCAACTACGTATACGGCACAGGGTCCGTGGTACCCGCCCTCGCCGCCGCCGGGCTCCCCGGCTCGCACCCGGCGATCCGGCGCGCGGTGACCTGGCTGGAGACCGTGCAGAACGACGACGGCGGCTGGGGCGAGGACCTGCGCTCCTACAAGTACGCCAAGGAGTGGAGCGGCCGGGGCGCCTCGACCGCCTCGCAGACGGCCTGGGCGCTGATGGCCCTGCTGGCGGCGGGGGAGAAGGACTCCAAGGCCGTCGAGCGAAGCATCGAATGGCTCGCGACCACCCAGCGGGAGGACGGCTCCTGGGACGAGCCCTACTTCACGGGGACCGGCTTCCCGTGGGACTTCTCCATCAACTACCACCTCTACCGGCAGGTCTTCCCGCTCACCGCGCTCGGGCGCTACGTCCATGGAGAACCGTTCACCCGGACCGTCTCCCCGGCCGTCTCCCCGACCAAGGGGGGCTGATGAGCACCCGGCCCGCCGCTCCGCCGCTGTTGATCGCCTGCGCGCTCGGCATCGAGCACCTCGCCCTGCGCACCGGCGACCGCTCCGGCGCCGGCGGGCAGCTCACCGTCCTGCGGACGGGCATGGGGCCCGCGGCGGCCGAAGCGGCTGTCACCCGACGCCTCGCCGACCCGGCGCTGTCCGAGGCCGCCGTGCTGGCCACGGGCTTCTGCGCCGGACTCGCCCCCGGGATGCACCCCGGTGACCTGGTGGTCGCCGAGGAGACCCGGGACCCGCGCGGAACCGTTCCGTGCGTCGCCACCGAACTGCTCGTCAAGGAACTGGTGCGGGCCCTGCCCGGACGCACCGTCCACACCGGCCCCCTCACCGGCTCCGATCACGTCGTCCGCGGTCACGAACGGTCGGATCTGCTCGCGACCGGCGCGATCGCGGTCGACATGGAGTCGGCGGCCACGCTGCTGAGCGCCGTGCGCACGGGCGCGCGCCCGGTTGCGGCCGTACGGGTGGTCGTGGACGCTCCTGAACATGAACTCGTCCGGATCGGCACGGTGCGCGGTGGAATATCGGCTTTCCGCGTTCTTCGTTCCGTTCTTCCCGCTTTTTTCGAATGGCACCGTTCTTTGCTGCTCCCTCGGAGGTGAGCCAGATGGCCATGCCGCTGCGCCAGACAATCAAGGTCGCTACATACTTGGCTGAACAGAAGCTCCGCAAGCGGGACAAGTTCCCCCTGATCGTGGAGCTGGAACCGCTCTTCGCGTGCAATCTGAAGTGCGAGGGCTGCGGCAAGATCCAGCACCCGGCGGGCGTGCTCAAGCAGCGCATGCCGGTGGCGCAGGCCGTCGGGGCAGTGCTCGAATCCGGTGCGCCAATGGTGTCCATCGCGGGCGGCGAGCCCCTGATGCACCCTCAGATCGACGAGATCGTGCGGCAGTTGGTGGCGAAGAAGAAGTACGTCTTCCTCTGCACCAACGCCATGCTGCTGCGCAAGAAGCTCGACAAGTTCAAGCCCTCCCCGTACTTCGCCTTCGCGGTGCACATCGACGGCCTGCGCGAGCGGCACGACGAGTCCGTGGCGAAGGAGGGTGTGTTCGACGAGGCCGTGGAGGCGATGAAGGAGGCCAAGAAGCGCGGCTTCCGGGTCACCACCAACTCCACCTTCTTCAACACCGACACCCCGCAGACCATCATCGAGGTCCTGAACTTCCTCAACGACGACATCAAGGTCGACGAGATGATGATCTCGCCCGCCTACGCCTACGAGAAGGCGCCCGACCAGGAGCACTTCCTCGGCGTCGCGCAGACCCACGAGCTGTTCAAGAAGGCCTTCGCAGGCGGCAACCGCCGGAAGTGGCGGCTCAACCACTCCCCGCTCTTCCTGGACTTCCTGGAGGGCAAGGTCGACTTCCCGTGCACGGCCTGGGCGATCCCGAACTACTCGCTCTTCGGCTGGCAGCGCCCCTGCTACCTGATGAGCGACGGGTACGTACCCACGTACCGCGAACTCATCGAGGAGACCGACTGGGACAAGTACGGCCGCGGCAAGGACCCGCGCTGCGCCAACTGCATGGCGCACTGCGGCTACGAGCCCACCGCCGTCCTCGCCACCATGGGCTCCCTCAAGGAGTCGCTGCGGGCCATGCGCGAGACCGTCGCCGGAAACCGCGACTGACGTCATGACCGCAGTGTCCCTGGGCGTCCCCGAGATGCCGGTCCGGCCGATCGCCGAGCGACGTGTGTCGCGACGCATCCAGGTCGGACCGGTGGCGGTCGGGGGCGGGGCCCCCGTGTCGGTCCAGTCGATGACCACGACCCGTACGTCGGACATCGGCGCCACCCTCCAGCAGATCGCCGAACTCACCGCGTCCGGCTGCCAGATCGTCCGCGTCGCCTGCCCCACGCAGGACGACGCGGACGCGCTGGCCACCATCGCCCGCAAGTCGCAGATCCCGGTGATCGCTGACATCCACTTCCAGCCCAAGTACGTCTTCGCCGCGATCGAGGCCGGATGCGCGGCAGTTCGCGTGAACCCCGGCAACATCAAGCAGTTCGACGACAAGGTCAAGGAGATCGCGCGGGCCGCCAAGGACCACGGCACGCCGATCCGCATCGGGGTCAACGCCGGTTCCCTGGACCGGAGGTTGCTCCAGAAGTACGGCAAAGCCACCCCCGAGGCACTCGTCGAGTCGGCCCTGTGGGAAGCCTCGCTCTTCGAGGAGCACGGCTTCGGCGACATCAAGATCTCCGTCAAGCACAACGACCCCGTGGTGATGGTCAACGCCTACCGGCTGCTGGCCGCGCAGAGCGACTATCCGCTGCACCTCGGGGTCACCGAGGCCGGGCCCGCCTTCCAGGGCACGATCAAGTCGGCGGTCGCCTTCGGGGCGCTGCTCAGCGAGGGCATCGGCGACACGATCCGGGTGTCGCTGTCCGCCCCGCCGGTGGAGGAGGTCAAGGTCGGCCTCCAGATCCTGGAGTCGCTGAACCTCAAGCCCCGCCGTCTTGAGATCGTGTCGTGCCCGTCCTGCGGGCGTGCCCAGGTGGACGTCTACAAGCTCGCCGACGAGGTCACGGCGGGCCTGGAAGGCATGGAGGTGCCGTTGCGCGTCGCGGTCATGGGCTGCGTCGTCAACGGGCCCGGCGAGGCGCGGGAGGCGGACCTCGGCGTCGCCTCCGGCAACGGCAAGGGCCAGATCTTCGTCAAGGGCGAGGTCGTCAAGACCGTGCCCGAGTCGAAGATCGTGGAGACCCTCATCGAGGAGGCGATGAAGATCGCCGAGCAGATGGAGCAGGACGGCGTCGCGGCGGGGGAGCCGGCCGTCACCGTGAGCTGAACAGCACGGACCGAAGGGGGCCCGACGTGACGATCCTGGAGAGCATCCGTCAACCACGCGACCTGAAGGCGCTGTCCGAGGCGGAACTCGGTGAACTGTCCGAAGAGATAAGGGAGTTCCTGGTGCACGCGGTGGCCAGGACCGGCGGCCACCTCGGGCCCAACCTGGGTGTGGTGGAACTGACCATCGCGCTCCACCGGGTCTTCGAGTCACCGGTCGACCGCATCGTCTGGGACACCGGCCACCAGAGCTATGTGCACAAGCTTCTGACGGGCCGTCAGGACTTCTCGAAACTGCGCGGCAAGGGCGGCCTGTCCGGCTACCCCTCCCGTGAGGAGTCCGAGCACGACATCGTCGAGAACAGTCACGCGTCCACCGCGCTCGGCTGGGCCGACGGCCTCGCCAAGGCCCGCCAGGTGCAGGGCGAGAAGGGCCATGTCGTCGCGGTCATCGGCGACGGCGCGCTCACCGGCGGCATGGCCTGGGAGGCGCTGAACAACATCGCCGCCGCCAAGGACCGCCCGCTGATCATCGTCGTCAACGACAACGAGCGCTCCTACTCGCCCACCATCGGCGGCCTCGCCAACCACCTGGCCACCCTGCGCACGACCGACAGCTACGAGAAGATCCTCGCCTGGGGCAAGGACGTCCTGCTGCGCACCCCGGTCGTCGGCAACACCGTCTACGAGTCGCTGCACGGCGCGAAGAAGGGCTTCAAGGACGCGTTCGCCCCGCAGGGCATGTTCGAGGACCTGGGCCTCAAGTACGTCGGCCCGATCGACGGACACGACATCGGCGCCGTCGAGTCGGCGCTACGCCGCGCGAAACGCTTCCATGGACCGGTCCTGGTCCACTGCCTCACGGAGAAGGGACGCGGCTACGAACCCGCCCTCGCCCACGAGGAGGACCACTTCCACACCGTCGGCGTGATGGATCCGCTCACCTGCGAGCCCCTCGTGCCCTCCAACGGCCCTTCCTGGACCAGTGTGTTCGGCGACGAGATCCTGCGCATCGGGGAGGAGCGGGAGGACGTGGTGGCGATCACGGCGGCCATGCTGCACCCGGTCGGGCTCGGCAAGTTCGCCGCGAGGTTCCCCGACCGCGTGTGGGACGTCGGCATCGCCGAACAGCACGCGGCCGTGTCGGCGGCCGGGCTCGCGACCGGCGGACTGCATCCCGTCGTCGCCGTCTACGCCACCTTCCTCAACCGCGCCTTCGACCAACTCCTGATGGACGTGGCGCTGCACCGCTGCGGGGTGACGTTCGTCCTGGACCGCGCCGGAGTGACCGGAGTTGACGGAGCGTCACACAACGGCATGTGGGACATGTCCATCCTCCAGGTCGTCCCCGGCCTGAGGATCGCCGCCCCGCGCGACGCCGACCAACTCCGCGCCCAGCTGCGGGAAGCGGTCGCCGTCGACGACGCGCCGACCCTCGTCCGCTTCCCGAAGGAGTCGGTCGGACCGGAGATCCCCGCGATCGACCGCGTGGGCGGCCTCGACGTCCTGCACCGGGGGGCGGGGACACCCGAGGTGCTGCTCGTCGCCGTGGGAGTGATGGCGCCCGTCTGCCTCCAGGCCGCCGAACTTCTCGAAGCCCGGGGCATCAACTGCACGGTGGTGGACCCCCGTTGGGTCAAGCCCGTCGACCCGGCGCTGCCCGGTCTCGCCGCCGAACACCGCCTGGTGGCCGTCGTCGAGGACAACAGCCGTGCCTCCGGCGTCGGCGCCGCCGTGGCGCTGGCCCTCGGTGACGCCGAAGTCGACGTCCCCGTGCGGAGGTTCGGCATCCCGGAGCAGTTCCTCGCGCACGCCAAACGCGGCGAGGTGCTCGCCGACATCGGCCTCACACCCGTCGAGGTCGCCGGACGGATCAGCGCAAGCCTGGCGGTCAAGGACACGACCGGCCACGCAGCCAAGGAGAAACCCGAATGACCAAGGAGTTCGACCTCACCGCGCTCTTGGCCGAGCGCGGAGCCGAGCGCTACGAGCTGCACACCAAGTACCTCAACCACCAGCTCCCGCGCATGCTCCACACCATCGGCTTCGACAAGGTCTACGAGCGGGGCGAGGGCGCCTACTTCTGGGACGCGGACGGCAACGACTACCTCGACATGCTCGCCGGGTTCGGGGTGATGGGCCTCGGCCGCCACCACCCCGTCGTCCGCAAGGCGCTGCACGACGTCCTCGACGCCCAGCTCGCCGACCTCACCCGCTTCGACTGCCAGCCGCTGCCCGGCCTGCTCGCCGAGAAGCTGCTCGCCCACAGCCCGCACCTGGACCGGGTGTTCTTCGGCAACAGCGGTACGGAGGCGGTCGAGACAGCGCTCAAGTTCGCCCGCTACGCCACCGGCAAGCCGCGCGTCCTGTACTGCGACCACGCCTTCCATGGCCTGACCACCGGCTCGCTCTCGGTCAACGGCGAGGACGGCTTCCGGGACGGCTTCGCCCCGCTGCTGCCCGACACCGCCGTGCCGCTCGGTGATCTCGACGCCCTGGCACGGGAGTTGAAGAAGGGCGACGTCGCCGCCCTCGTCGTCGAACCGATCCAGGGCAAGGGTGTCCACGAGGCGCCGCCCGGCTATCTGCGCGCAGCGCAGGAACTCCTGCGCCGGCACAAGGCGTTGCTCATCGCCGACGAGGTGCAGACGGGGCTGGGCCGTACCGGCGACTTCTACGCCTACCAGCACGAGGAGGGTGTGGAGCCCGACTTGGTGTGTGTGGCCAAGGCGCTGTCCGGCGGCTATGTGCCGGTCGGCGCCACCCTCGGCAAGGACTGGATCTTCAAGAAGGTCTACTCGTCCATGGACCGCGTGCTGGTCCACTCGGCGAGTTTCGGGTCCAACGCCCAGGCCATGGCGGCAGGCCTCGCCGTGCTGTCCGTCGTGGAGAACGAGCAGATCGTCGCCAACGCCCGTGCCACCGGGGACCAGTTGAGGGCGCGGCTCGCGGCGCTGGTCGACAAGTACGAGTTGCTCGCCGACGTACGCGGCCGGGGTCTGATGATCGGCATCGAGTTCGGGAAGCCCAAGTCGCTGAAGCTGCGCAGCCGTTGGACCATGCTCCAGGCCGCGCGCAAGGGACTGTTCGCGCAGATGGTGGTCGTACCGCTGCTCCAGCGGCACCGCATCCTCACCCAGGTCTCCGGCGACCACCTGGAGGTCATCAAGCTGATTCCGCCGCTGATCGTCGGTGAGCGCGAGGTGGACCGGTTCGTCGAGGCGTTCACGGCCGTGATGGACGACGCGCACAGTGGCGGCGGGCTGATGTGGGACTTCAGCCGGACGCTCGTGAAGCAGGCGGTCGCCAACCGCTGAGCTGCGAGAACCGAGATTTTTGCCTCTGTGGCAAGAAATTTGCCGCAGGGGCAAAAGTCCGGCTGAATGGAGGCGTGAGCCCCTCCGAGACCGAGCCGGAACCGCCGGCCGGACCGGCCGACGACCTGCCGGCCACCGTCGCACCGCAGCTCCGCGCCCTGCGCCGCCGCGCCTCCCTCACCCTGGAGGCCGCCGCCCGCTCGGCCGGACTCTCGCCCGCCCATCTCTCCCGCCTGGAGACCGGGCAGCGCCAGCCCTCGCTGCCGATGCTGCTCGCGCTCGCCCGCATCTACGGTACGACAGTCTCGGAGCTGCTCGGCGAGACGGTCACCGACCGGGAAGCCGTCGTACGCGCCGCCGACATGGAACCGACCCGGGCGGGCGGCTGGACGTACTGGCAGGCCGGCGCCCCCGGCCGCGGGATGCAGTCGCTGCGCGTCCGCATCCCGCACGGCTCCCAGGGCGACATCGTGCGCGTGCACCCCGGCGAGGAGTGGCTCTACGTCCTCACGGGGCGGCTGCGGCTGCGGCTCGGTGACACCGCGCACCTCCTCGCGCCCGGCGACAGCGCGCACTTCGACTCGCTCACCCCGCACCGCCTCGCCGCCGCCGACGAGGACGGTGTCGAGGTGCTCTTCGTCCACACCCTGCTGCAGAGTCCCACGGCCACCCTGTGCCTGGGCCCGATCACCGGAGACACGCCATGAGCGGCAACAACATCGAGGACAGGTTCCCCCGCGCCCTGTGGGTACGGCTCCTCATCTACATCGCCGTCGGCCACCTCTTCGCGGCCTTCATCTACCTGTTGTTCTCCGTGGGCGCCAAGTAGCCCGCCGGGGACCGGAGTTCAGTCGAGCAGGCGCTCGCGCAGCCGCTCCCGGATCTCCGGGGTGATTCCGAGCCCCTGTTCCAGATAGGCGTCCACGCCGCCCCAGGTCTCCTCGACGGTGTCGAAGGCCGCCGTCAGATACTCGGCGCGGGCGTCGAAGAGGGGGCTGAGGAGTTCCATCACCTCGGGGGAGTAGCCGGCCGAGGAGGAGTCGCTGCGGCGCACCTTGTAGCGGCGGTGCTTGGCGTTCGACTCCAGGTAGTCGGCGGCGATCGCCTCGCGCTCCACACCCAGGGCGAGCAGCGTCACGGCTATGGAGAGACCCGCGCGGTCCTTGCCGGCCGCGCAGTGCATCAGCGCGGGGACGCTGTCCTCGGCGAGCGCGTGCAGCACCTGGGAGTGCTCGGCGGTGCGCTGGGTGACGATCGTGCGGTACGAGGCGATCATGCGGTTGGCGCCCTTGTCGCCGCCGAGGATCTCGCGCAGCTGCTCTATCTCGCCGTCGCGGACCATCTTCCAGAACTCGGAGCCGTCCGCCGGGTCGGACAGCGGCAGGTTCACATTGCGCACGCCGGGCAATTCGACGTCGGGGCCCTCCAGCTTCTGGTCCGACGCGTTGCGGAAGTCGAAGATCGTGTGCAGGCCCAGCGAGTCGAGGAACGCGGCGTCCTCGTCGGTCGCGTGCGCGAGATGGCCGCTGCGGAACAGCACGCCGTGCCGCACCCGCCGTCCGTCCGCCGTCGGGAGCCCGCCCACGTCCCGGAAATTGCGCACTCCGGACAACTCCGGCTCGGTCGACGGAATCTGCTGCGTCACGAGGGCTCCTCCCACTCGGCCCGACGGCGCGGCTCACCGGCGGGCACCCTGTCGACGATACGACATGCGTACCGCGGCCCGGGATGCCTCAGAGGCGCTGACCTGGCTCTCTTCCGGGAGGTGTCAGGGCAGGATCGAGTCGACGTAACCCCCGTCGACCCGCAGCGCACCGCCCGTCGTCGCCGAGGCCTGGTCGGAGCTGAGGTAGACGACCATGTTGGCGATCTCCTCTGGCTCGATCAGCCGTTGCAGCAGGGACTGCGGCCGGTGCTTGCGCATGAACTCGCGCTGCGCCTCGTCCCACGGCAGCTCGCGGTCGACGAGTTCGTAGACGAAGTCCTCGACACCGCCCGTGTGCGTGGGGCCCGCGATGACCGAGTTGACCGTCACGCCCGTGCCCGCCGCCTGCTTGGCGAAGCCGCGGCTCACGGCGAGGAGCGCGGTCTTGGACATGCCGTAGTGGATCATCTCGGCCGGGATGACGATCGCCGAGTCGCTGGCGATGTTCAGGATCCGGCCCCGGCCGCGCCCCGTCATGCCCGGCAGGTACATGCGGGTCAGTCGTACGGCGGCCAGCACGTTCACCTCGAAATAGCGGCGCCACTCCTCGTCGCTGATCTCCAGCGGGTCGGCGGCGCCGAACACACCGAGGTTGTTGACGAGGACGTCCACCTCCGGCAGCGCCTGAAGGACGCGCGCGGCGCCCTCCTCGGTCGTCACGTCGGCGGTCACGGGCACGAAGGCGCCGTTCGGCACCTCCGCCGCCAGCCGTGCCGCGCCCTCCGCGACCCGCTGTTCGTTGCGGCCGTTCACCCCCACCCGGGCGCCCGAGCGCGCGAGTCCGGCCGCGATCGCCGCGCCGATGCCCTGCGTCGAACCCGTCACCAGCGCGGTGCGTCCCGTCAGGTCGATCTGCATGTGGAACCAGTCCCTCTGTGCGTCCGTCTGTCCGTCGTGCGTGCCGGTACGTCTGCCGTCAGCCTGGCGGCAGCGCGACCGGCCCGCCACTTCGGCTGCTGCCCGGCCCTCAGACGTGCATGTCGACGACGACCCAGGTCGCGTGGTCCATCCAGTGGGCGATGGCGGCCAGGTGTGCGGGGTGGTTGAAGTACCGCTGGAAGGCGGCGGTGTCGTCGAAGAGGCTGTTCAGGGCGAAGTCGTAGGAGACGGGCGTCTCGTCGAACGCGTGCCAGCCCACTTCCCACTGCCGGATCTCGGGGATCTCGCGCTCCAGGTTCCGTACGAGTTCGAATCCCTCCACGACCTCCGGGGATTCGCGGGTGAGACCGTCGTTGAGCTTGAAGAAGACGAGATTCCGGATCATTTCCGCTCCTGCCGTCGATGTCGCGTCTCGGTGGACGTGGACGTCTACGGGGCCTGCGGCGACTCGGTTCACCCGCCGGCGCGGCGCGCCGACAAGCCCTTTCGGCGCAGTCGGCCGCCGACGGCAGAATGGCGGGCATGCTCTTTCGACTGCTCGGCCGCCCGGAGCTGGTGAACGGCAACGGCGCGATCGCCCTGCCCGGTGCCGTCTCCCGGGCGATCGTGGGGCGGCTGCTGCTCGCCCACGGGGCCGTCGTACGGCGCGACACCCTCATCGAGGAGCTGTGGGAGGAGCGCGGGGCGAAGGATCCGGTCAACGCGCTCCAGGTCCAGATGGCCAAACTGCGGTCCGCGCTCACGGCGGGCGGCGAGGACACGCGGCTGCTGTTCGGGCACGGCGGCTACCGGATCGTCCTGAGGCCGGACGACGAGATCGACGCAACCGCTTTCGAGACGGCGGTCCGGGCGGGCCGTGGGCATCTGGCGGCGGAGGAGTGGGAGAAGGCCGAGGGCGAGCTGCGGGCGGCCCTCGCGATGTGGCGGGGGCGTGCCCTGGACGGCCTGGAGGGACGGGTCTTCGAGGCCGAGCGGACCCGTCTTGAGGAGCTGCGGCTGGGCGCCCTGGAGGATGTGGCCACCGCCGGTCTCGCCCTCGGCCGGGCACGGGAACTGGTCCCCGAACTGACGGCCCTGGTCTCCCTCGCACCGCTGCGCGAGCGGTCGCGGGCCCGCCTCATGCTCGCGCTGCACCGCTGCGGGCGGACCGCGGAGGCCCTGGAGATCTACGAGACGGGCCGTCTGCTGCTGCGGTCGGAACTCGGTGCCGTGCCCTCGTCGGAGCTGGCCTCCCTGCACACCGCGATGATCCGCCAGGACCCGGCTCTCCAGGGGCCCGCCGCCGCGTCCGGCTGTCCGTCCGCGCTGTCCTCCATCCGTACGGACGTCCGGCCGGCGGTCGGCGAAGGCGGTCCGATCCGGCCGCTCGGCCCGTTCGTCGGCAGACACAAGGAACTCGGCGCGCTGCGGGAGTTCGTCGACCGCGAGCGGCTGGTGACCGTACTGGGGCCGGGGGGTGTCGGCAAGACGCGGCTGGCGCTGGAGGTGTGCGCGCTCCTGCAGCCCTCCCGGGGCAACGTCTGGTGGGTCGACCTGGCCCCCGCCGACGACGCGAACGCGCTCGCCGTGGTCGCCGCCGCGCTCGGGCTCTCCGACGCGTCCGTCCGGCCGGACCAGCCGCCGCACGACCATGTGCACCGGATCACCTCGTTCCTGACGGTCCGTCAGGCGGTGCTCGTGCTCGACAACTGCGAGCACCTCCTCGACGCCGTCGCCCCGCTCGTGGCGACACTGCTGAGCCGGTGCCCCGCGCTGACCGTCCTGGCCACCAGCAGGGCACCGCTGGAGGTCCCGGCCGAAGTGCTGTATCCCCTCGCGCCGATGGCCGAGGAGGAGGCCGCGGACCTGTTCGGTGCCCGCGCCGCCATGATCGACCCGTCCTTCGCCCCGGACGAGGCGGCGCTGCGCGACATCCGCTCCCTGTGCCGCAGGCTCGACGGGCTGCCGCTGGCGGTCGAACTCGCCGCCGCCCACGTCCGGTTGCTGTCCGTGCGGCAGATCGAGGCCCGCCTCGACAACCGCTTCGCCCTGCTCACCAAGGGGGACCGCACCGCACCGGCCAGACACCGCACCCTGCGCGCCGTCCTCGACTGGAGCTACGCCCTCCTCGACACCTCCGAACAGCGCCTGTTCACGGAACTGGCCCTCTACGTCGGCGGCTGCTCCCTCGACATGGTGGAGTCCGCCGCCGCGCTGCACGGGGCCGACGGCGCCCAACTGCTGCACGTACTGGCACGGTTGGTCGACAAGTCCCTCGTCGTCCCGTTCTCCACCCCCGACGGGACGCGGCTGCGGATGCTGGAGACGGTCCGCGAGTACGCGCTCGCCAGGCTCCATGAGGAAGGCCGCGCGCCGGACGCCGAGGAACGGCTCATGGCCTGGGCCGCCCACTTCGTCCGCGACGGCAGCGCGGGTCTCTCGTCCCCAGCCCAGAAGGAGTGGGCCCGCCGGCTCACCGAGGAGTCCGCCAACATCCGGGCGGCCTCGGACCTGATGACGGCCAGGTCCAGGGAGGCCGAGGCGCTGCTGCTGGAGGCGCGACTGGGCTACTTCTGGTTCATCGGCGGCCGGGAGGAGGAGGGCATCGACCGCCTCCACCGCACCCTGCTCGCCTACGACGCCGCGGCCGGCCGGCGGACCGCGGAGCCCGCCGAGGAGGACGAGTGGGCGCTCTTCTACACCATCGCCTGGCTCACCTGGCTCAACCATGTCGCCGGGCACCACACGGAAGCCGGTTCCTATGGGGAACGGCACACCGCGGTCTGGCGGCACGCGAAGAACCCCGACCTCGTGGTCCTGGGCCGGTGCTACGACGCGCTGCACGCGATGCTCGACGGGCGCGACGACGTGGAGGAACGGTTCGCCTTGGCCGAGACCGCCGTGGCGCACACCGATTTCGACTGGGACCGGGCGGTCCTGCAGACGAACTGGTCGACCTACTGCCTGCAGCGCGGGGACATCGAGGGGGCCCGCCGCCACGGTCTGCTCGCCGTGGCGGCCTCCTGCGCGGCCGAGGACGACTTCGCCCGGGTCTTCTCCCTCACCCTCTGCGGAGACGCGGACGAGAGCGACGGCCTCCGCGCCCGCGCCCGCGAGCAGTGGACCGAGGCCGCCCGCATCCTGCGCGCCGTCGGAGCGCGTACCCGCTGGGCGTACACCGTGCTCAGACTGGCCTGCCTGGACATCGCCGAGCGGGAGTTCGCCACCGCCCAGGGGCGGCTCGTCGACGTGAGCAGGCTCGCGGACGAACTCGGCGCGGACGACCTCCAGGCGGCCGTGGCCAACCTGCGCGGAGTGCTGGCCCTCCACGACGGCCGTTTCACGGACGCGGCGACGGTCTTCGACGGGGTCTGGCACTCTCCGGCGGCACCGGCCGACCGCAGAGCGGTCTCCGCCGTAGGACGCGCGCTCCTGGCGACGTTCGGCCCGCCGGGCCCCACCGCCGCCGCCGACGTGCGGACCTGGACCGACCGGGCCCGCCGCACCCAGGGCGGACTGCTGGAGCCGCTGGCCCGGCACGCGGTGGGCGTACTGCTGGACCGGCTGGACATCCACCGCTCCGGGGGGAGCGGGCAGAGCGGCCCGGACCAGGTCTGCGCCTGGCTCGCGGGCGGTCCCTCGGTGTTCGCCGCCTTCTGCTGACCGTCTTCACCCTTTCGCCAAGAGGTACGCGCACGCCGTGAACCTCTTCGGAGCGTGCGCCGTAGCAGCCATCGGACGGCACCCGGTCGCGTCGGGGAGCCGTTTCCGCCTGCTTTCCGGGCGGCCGACGCTCCGACGAAAGGCACAGCAGCATGACCGAGTACCAGGGCCGGGCCGTTGTCGGCGCGGCAGCCGTCACCGAACTGGCCGACCGGATCGGGGGATCCGTGTTCGTCCCGGGCGTCCCGGGCGACGCGGGCTACGAGGAGGCGGTCGCGGGGTTCAACCTGCGGTCGCGGCAGCGGCCCCGCATAGTCGTCGCGGCCGGCAGCGCCGCCGATGTGCAGACCGCGGTCGCCTTCGCCGCCCGGCACGACCTGCCCGTCGGAGTCATGGCCACCGGACACCAGCCGTTCCCGGCCGAGGAGGGCTTCCTGCTCGTCACGACGGGTGCGATGCGCACGGTCGACATCGATATCGAGCGTGGGGTGGCCCGCGTCGGCGCGGGCGCGCGCTGGTCGGACGTCGTGGGACCGGCTCAGGAGGAAGGGCTCGCACCGCTGAACGGGTCCAGCCCGGACGTGGGGGTCGTGGGCTTCACCCTCGGCGGCGGACTCAGCCCCTTCCTGGGCCGGTCCCAGGGCTGGGCCGCCGACCACGTCGTGGCCATCGAGGTGGTCACGCCGGACGGCGTACTGCGCCGGGTGTCACCGGAGGCCGAACCGGACCTCTTCTGGGCCCTGCGCGGCGGACGCAGCAACTTCGGTGTCGTGACCGCGCTGGAGATCGGGCTCTTCCCGGTGACCTCCTTCTACGGCGGCGGCATCCACTTCCCCGCCGAGGACGTCGAGGCCGTGCTCCGCGCCTTCCCCGAGGTGGTCCGCGACGCGCCCGACGCCTTCACCTGCTCGGTGGCGCTGCTGAACTTCCCGCCGGTCCCGCAGGTGCCCGAACCGCTGCGCGGCCGGTTCCTCGCCCACGTCCGGGTGACCCACCTCGGCACCGACGAGGAGGCCGAGAAGCTCATCGCCCCCTTCCGGGCCATCGGCTCGGGGATCCTCGACACGATCGCCCGGCACCCCTACGGCTCGTACGCCCTCGTCCACACCGACCCGGCGGAACCCTTCCCGTACGAGGAACAGGGCGCCCTGCTGGCCGAGTTGCCGGCCGCCGCCGTCGACTCCCTGGTGGAGAGCGCCCAGATCGCCGCCGGGGGTCTCGTCACGGTCCTGGAGCTGAGGCATCTCGGCGGGGCCCTGTCGGCCCAGCCGGCCGCCGCCGCTCCCGTCGCCGCGCGGGACGCGGTGTTCACCGTGTGGGGCGCGACGGTGGGCCCGCCGGAGGTCGTCGAGGCCGGTATGGCGATGCTGGGCGGGATGGTCGAGCGGCTGCGCCCGTGGTCCACGGGGCTCACGTACACGAACTTCGCGGGCCGTGACGACCGGGCGGAGAACGTGTTCACGGACGGCGACCTGGCCCGGCTGCGCAGCCTGAAGCGGCGGTACGACCCGCGGAACCTCTTCCGGGTCAACAACCACACCGTCGGCCCGGAACACACCACGGCCTAGGGACGGACGGCGTCGGAAGGCTGGAGACCGCGGTGACATGCGAGCAGGAGACAACCGAACTGGCCGCCTACGCCATGGCGGCCCTCGATCCCGGGGAGACCGTACGCGTCGGCCGCCATCTGCGGGCGTGCCCGGGCTGCGCGGGCGAGGTGGACGAGATCCGCACCGCGCTCGCCGCCGTCCGACTGCTGCCCGACGAGGAGCTGTTGGGGGACTGGTCCGGCAGACTCCTCGAACTGCGGGAGGCGGCGGTCCGGGCCGCCCTGGCCGAGAGCCCGCCCGTACCCCGTCAGCAGTGAGCCGGCACGCGCGCGTGCCCGCTGTCCGTCTCCTTTCCCGCTCCTGTCCTCGGGGGCGCGGGCGAGGAAAGCGGAGATCAAGCGGCCGGCAAGAGGCCCCTCCCAAGGTTTCCCCGTTCAGCTTTCAACGAATTGGTGCGCCGCACAGGACCCACGGCGCACTGGGGGAACGTGGCAATGAGGCAACACAGCACAGCGATCCGGGACACACGGCCGGGCTGCCCGGACGGCGGGACGCGTGAACGGGCACGGGACGAGGCGTTCATCCGCGCCGTCTACGACAAGCACGGCGCGTATCTGCTGCGCGTGGCCACCGGACTGCTGCGGGGCGACGGCCACCAGGCCCAGGACCTGGTCCAGGAAGCGGTCCTGCGCGCCTGGCAGCACGCCGACATCCTCGACCCGGGGGCCGAGGGCATCCGGCCCTGGCTCGTCACCGTGGTCCGCAACCTCGTCATCGACGGCTACCGCGCCCGGCAGGCCCGCCCTCCGGAGACGGTCGACACCGTCCTCCAGGACCTGCCCGGCCCGGAACACATGGACCCCGCGCTCACCAGGAAGATCGTGCGCGAGGCCCTGGCGGACCTGACGCTGCAGCATCGCGAGATCCTCGTCCACGTCGAGTTCCTGGACCAGTCCGTGGCCCGTACGGCGAGCATGCTGGGCATCCCGCCGGGCACGGTCAAGTCCCGGACACACCTGGCCCTCAAGGCACTTCGGGCCGCACTCACGGAGCGGGGCTACACGCCGTAGGCCGTGCCGGGCGTGCGTCCCGGGTGCGTGAACCGTTTCCGCGGTTCTCCTCGTGTACCGCACGTGACGGGCCCGGCGACCGGCTCGTCCGCGCCGCCGCGTCGGACGCCCCCGGGGCCCGGCACCGGGTCGGCGGCACCTCACTTCCGTCGTGGAGGAACGAATGTCGAGCATCCCCGCAGCCCTGCCCACCGCCGAGCAGGTCGTCGACAGCATGGAACGCATGCACGGCCTGTATCCGGGCCACCGGCGCTCCGGTGCGCGGGGCGTCTGCTTCAAGGCGACCTTCACCCCGACCGGCGACGCGGCGGGCCTCACCACGGCGGTCCATCTCCAGGGCCCGCCGACCCCTGTCGTCGTGCGGTTCTCCAACTCGGAGGGGAATCCGCGCTCACGCGACACCGTGCCGGTGGCCCGCGGGATGGCGGCCCGGTTCCAGCTGCCGGACGGCGGCGACACCGATCTCGTCGCCATGACGGTGCCGCTGTTCGTCGCCTCCACCCCGGCACAGTTCCTCGAACTGACCGAGGCGCTACGGCCGGACCCCGCCACCGGGGCGCCCGACATGAGCCAGGTGCAGGCCTATGTCGCCGCCCATCCGCACCTCGCCGGGGCCGTGACGCAGGTCCCGCCGATTCCGGTCGGCTACGGCACCGCCGCCTACTGGGCGATCCACGCGTTCGTCTGGACCGACGCGGCGGGCAACAGACAGCCGGTGCGCTACCGCTGGGAGCCGGAGGCCGGCCGCGCGGAACTGTCCGCCGAGGAGGCGGCCGGCCGCCCGGACCAGTACCTGACCGACGAACTCCACCAGCGCCTACGGCAGGGCCCGGTGGCGTTCACCCTCCAGGTCCAGCCGGCCGAGGAGGACGATCCGACGCACGACCCCGCCGTCGCCTGGCCGGAGCGGCGCAAGGAGATCACCGCCGGACGCCTGGAGATCACCGCGCCGGTCGACGACCAGGACTACTGGGCCGCGCAGCGGTTCGACCCCACCCGGGTCACCGCCGGGATCGAGCTGTCCGACGACCCGGTGCTCGCCTTTCGAGCCCGGGCGTACGCCGAGTCGTACCGCAGGCGCAGCGGGAATTGCTGAACAGGACGGAGAAGAGCGACGGGCACCGGAGACATCCGGTGCCCGTCGCTCTTCGGAATGCTGGGGAAGGCTATTGTCTCGCCCGCTTGCGTGCCTCATCCACGGATCTCCTCTCCTCGAAGGTGAGGAGATCCATGAGCCGCTCGTTGTTGACCCAGTCGTTCAGCAGGGCGTGGGAGCCCCCGAGGCTGAGCGAGTAGGCCCACATACTTCGGCCCCGTCGCGTCCCGTTCCATTCCGCCGCCCAGCGGAGCAGGTGATCAATGCGCTGCTCCGGCGTGAACCTCATGACCCGCATGCTCGTCATCTTTCCGTGGTTGTGGGAAAGCCTTTTCTTCTTCCGCTTGGTAAACGGGACGAGGGACGAGGAGGTTCACAGGCCGATCAGAATCCGGTGAGCGTCACCTTGCCGATGGTGGCGCCGGATTCCAGGATGCGGTGCGCCTCGCGCAGATGGGCGGCGTTGATCGTGCCGAGATCCTGGGTGGCCGTGGTCCGCAGGCTGCCGGCGTCCACCAGCCGGGCGATCTCGCCGAGGATGCGGTGCTGCGCCACCTGGTCCGGGGTCCGGTACAGGGAGCGGGTGAACATGAACTCCCAGTGGAAGGAGATGCTCTTGGACTTCAGCAGACCGATCTCCACGGCACCGAAGTCGTCGATGGCGAGCAGTCCGCCGAACGGCTTGAGGATCTCGGCGTACACGGCGAAGTTCTTGTCCGTGCCGGCCGTGCCGAAGACGTACTCCACCCCGCCGGGCGCCACCTCGGCCACCTGCGCGGGCAGGGGGTGATGGTGGTCGACCACATGTGTCACGCCCATACGGCGGGCGAACTCGACGGTCTCCGGGCGCGAGGCGGTACCGATCACGGTCAGGCCGGTGAGGGCCCGGGCCAGCTGGGCCACCATGGCCCCGACCCCGCCCGCCGCCGCGGTCACCAGCAGCGTGCCGGTCTGCTCCGGACTCTGGCGCAGACCCAGATGTTCGAACAGGCCCTCCCAGGCGGTGAGCGAGGTCAGCGGCAGCGCCGCCGCCTCGGCGAAGGAGAGCGTGCGGGGCTTGCGGCCGACGATGCGCTCGTCGACGGTGTGGAAGCGGGAGTTGGTGCCCGGCCGGTCGATCGCGCCGGCGTAGAAGACCTCGTCGCCGACCGCGAACAGCTCCACCTTGTCGCCGACCGCGACGACCGTGCCGGCGGCGTCCCAGCCCAGCACCTTGGGCTCGCCGCCCGGGTCGTTGCCCTGCCGGACCTTGTAGTCCACCGGGTTGACCGCGATCGCCTCGACCTGGACCAGCAGATCGTGCGGACCTGGCTCCGGGACGGGCAGTTCGAGGTCCAGCAGGCTTTCTTCGTCGTCGACCGGCAGGCTCTTGAGGTAGCCGACGGCGGGCATCGTCTTCGGGGTCACGCTCATCATGGATCTCCTCGGTTCGTGCGGTGGCCGGTGAAGGGCCGCGGCCACGCTCCGAACGGTATCCATCGGGAGGTAGTAACCTGCAAGGGATCCTACTTCCCGTCGGGAAGTGTCCAGGTCGGATCAGGCGGCGTCGGGAAAACGGTCGATGTTCTGCTCCACCCAGGTTCGCAGATGGGCGAGCGGCGCGCAGGCGTCCAGGCCGAGCGGGGTCAGGCTGTACTCGACACGGGGCGGCACCTCGGCGTAGATCCGGCGGTCGACCAGACCGTAGTCCTCCAGACGGCGCAGCGTCTGGGTGAGAACCTTGGGGCTCACGCCCTGGAGCCGGGAGCGCAGCGCGCCGAAGCGCTGCGGGCCGTCCTCCAGGGCGCCGAGAGCGAGGGCGCTCCACTTGTTGGCGAGCAGGTCCAGCATGTCGCGGCAGGGGCAGGCGGCAAGATAGACGCTCTTGGGGTCGTCACAGAGGTTCGAAGTCTTCGTCATCCAGCGATGGTACCCAACGGGTACCAGCAGCCCTTGCGGGTAACCGCCTCCGTTTCCGTACGGTGGCCGACGTGCACGAAGGTCGAGACATGAACGATGACGGCATCCGCTTCCGACTCCTCGGCCGCCTGGAACTGGCCGACGCGAGCGGTGCCGTCGCTCTGCCGGGTGCCGTCTCCCGCGCGGTCGTCGGCCGGCTCCTGCTGGCCGGCGGAGCCGTCGTGCACCGCGACACGCTCATCGACGAACTGTGGGAGGAGCGCGGCGCGAAGGACCCGGTCAACGCGCTCCAGGTCCAGATGACGAAGCTGCGCGCGGCCCTCGCGACGCACGGCGGGGACCGGCGCCTCCAATCCCGTTACGGCGGCTACCAGTTGGTGCTGGCACCGGAGGACGAACTCGACACGGTCCGTTTCGAGGCGGCGCTCCAGGAGGGGCGCGAGCGGCTGGCGGCGGGCGCGTACCGGGAGGCGGAAGACGCTCTGCGGCGGGGACTTGAGCTGTGGCGGGGCCGCGCCCTGGACGATCTGAAGGGCCGGGTCTTCGACGCCGAACGGCTGCGCCTTGAGGAACTGCGCCTGGGCGCACGGGAGGACGCGGCCGCCGCCGGTCTCGAACTCGGCCGCGCCGCCGAACTGGTCCCCGAACTCACGGCACTTGTGGCCGGCGCGCCCCTGCGCGAACGGTCCCGGGCCCGCCTGATGCTCGCCCTCCACCGCTGTGGTCGCCACGCCGAGGCCCTGGACGTGTACGAGGCGGGCCGCGCACTGCTCCGCTCCGAGCTGGGCGTCGATCCCTCCCCGGAACTGCGTTCCCTGTACGAGGAGTTGCTCGCCCGCGACCGGTCCCCCGGGACGGCGGCCAGGGGCGCCGTACGACTGGTCCCGGCATCCGTCGACTCCCGTCCGGCGCCCGGCCGGGGCGGGCCAGATCATCCCCTCGGCCCGTTCGTCGGTCGTGGGGCGGACCTCGACGGGTTGCGTGCGGCCCTGGAGCGGGAACGGCTGGTGACCGTCGTGGGGCCCGGTGGTGTCGGCAAGACGCGGCTGGTGCTGGAGACCTGTGCGTCGATGGCGTCCTCGTACGACGCCGCGTGGTGGGTCGATCTGGCCTCCGCGGACGGCGCGGGTGTCCTTCCGGCGATCGCCGCGGCCCTCGGGCTGTCGGACGCCTCGGTACGGCCGGACCAGCCGCCGCACGACTATGTACACCGGTTCACCTCGTTCCTGACGGAGCGTCAGGCCGTGCTCGTGCTCGACAACTGCGAGCACCTGCTCGACACGCTCGCCCCGCTCGTGGCGGTCCTGCTCGGCCGGTGCCCCGCACTGACCGTCCTGGCCACCAGCCGGGCGCCGCTGGCCGTCGCGGGCGAGCGGCTGTTCCCGCTGGCGCCGATGCCCGACGGCGAGGCGGCCGAACTGTTCGGCATCCGGGCCCTCATGAACGACCCGGACTTCAGCGCGGAGGGAACGGAGCTGGACGACGTCCGTTCGCTGTGCCGGGGACTCGACGGCCTGCCCCTCGCGGTCGAACTCGCCGCCGCGCACGTGCGGTTGCTGCCTGTGCGCGAGATCGAACGCCGCCTCGACAACCGCTTCGCCCTACTGTCCAAGGGGAAGCGGACCGCGCCCGCCCGGCACCGCACCCTGCGTGCCGTCCTGGACTGGAGCTACGCCCTCCTGGACGCCACCGAGCAGCGGGTGCTGACCGAACTCGCCCTGTATGTCGGCGGTTGCTCCCTCGACACCGCGGAGACGGCGCTCTCCCTCCCCGGGGCGGACCGCCACGAGACCCTGCGGGTGCTGGCCCAACTGGTCGACAAATCCCTCCTGTTCACCGTTCCGACGCCCGAGGGGAGCCGGCTGCGGATGCTGGAGACGGTCCGCGAGTACGCGCTGGACCGGCTCCGGGCCGAAGGGCGGGAGGCCGAGGCGGAGGAACGCTTCATGGCGTGGGCCCTGCGCTTCGTGCACGACGGCGCGCCGGGCGGCCAAGGGGAGTGGATCAGCCGGCACACCGCGGAGTCCGCCAACGTCCGGGCGGCCTCGGACCTCCTGATGGCCCGGTCGAGAACGGCCGAGGCCCTGGCCCTGGAAGCGGGACGGGCCTACTACTGGACCATCAGCGGTCGGGAGGAGGAGGGCATCGACCGCCTGCGGCGCAGTCTGCGGGCCTATGACGTCCTGGAGCCCACCGAGGAGGACGAGTTGGCGCTGTTCCGCGCGCTCACCTGGCTCGTCTGGCTCAGTCATGTCGTCGGCCGGCACGCCGAGGCCGGCCTCTTCATCGACCAGTACCAGGTGACGTGCCGGCGGGCGAAGAACCCCGATGTCGGCGTCCTGGGAGCCTGCCACGAACCGTTCCACGCCATGCTGAGCGGACGCCACGACGACGTGGAGGAACTCTTCGTACGGGCCGAGAACGGCATCGCGGGCACCGCCTTCCACTGGGACCGGGCGGTCCTGCAGACCAACTGGACGACGTACTGCCTCCAGCGCGGCGACATCGACGGCGCCCGCGCGCACGGCCGGACCGCCGTCGCGGCGGCGCGCGCCGCGGGCGACGACTACGCACGGGCGTTCTCCCTCGTGCTCTGCGGCGACGCGGACGAGAGCGGCGGCTTCCGCGACCGGGCCCGCGAGCACTGGACCGAGGCGGTCCTCGTCCTGCGCTCCATCGGCGCGCGCGCCCTCTACGCCTACACCGCGCTGCGGATCGTGTGCCTGGACATCGGGGAGGGCGCGATCGCGACGGCCGAACACCGGCTCGCGGAGGTGGCGCGGCTCGCCGACGAACTGGGCGCGGACGACGTCCGCGCCGCCGCGGCCATCCTGCGCGGAGCGCTCGCCTTCCACGGGGACCGCTTCCCGGAGGCCCGGACGATCTTCGCCGGAGTGTGGGACAGCTCCACGGCACCGCTCGATCGCAGGGCGATGTCCGCCCTCGGTCTGACGGTCGTCGCGGCGTTCGGCCCGCCGACCCCCTCGGCGGCCGACGAGACCCGGATGTGGAGGGACCGCGCCGCCAAGGCCCACGACCGGGTGCGCGAACCACTGGCCCGCCGCGCGGTCGGCGCCCTCCTCGACACCCTGGACACCTGTTTCCGGTCCGGTCCGGCCGACGGGCACGGGGCGGACCGGGTACGGGCCTGGCTCGTCGACAACCCCTCCGTGCTGGCCGGCTTCAGCGGAGTGCTGACCGGACCGGGCCGGCATCGCTGACCCGGACGCGTGACACGGGTTTCCACAGGTTATGAGTTCTCCACAGGCGTTGCCTCGCAGGTCCCGCACCATTGATGATGTTGGCGCTTGAGTGGACTTGTTCGAATCTGTGAGGGACTTGATGCTGGAGACCGCCGAGAACGGCCGTACGTGGGTGCTGTCCGGACCCACGAGCAGTTACGCCGTCCATCTCACCGAGCGCGACGAACTGCTCCATCTCCACTGGGGTCCCCGTATCGCGCTCGCCGACGCCGAGGAACTCGCCGCCCGCCCGCTCCCCGGCGGCTCCTCCTTCGAGTCCCCGCTCGACGGACACGAGGAGTACCCGGTCGAGGGCGGCCCCCGCTTCGTCCGCCCCGCCCTGTCGGTGCGCACGGCCGAGCGGCGCGGCACCGAGTGGACCTTCGACCGCTACGACACCGACGGCGACGAGTTGCGGCTCCGCTTCCGCGACGCCGGACTGACGATCACCCTGCACTACCGCACGCGCGGCGACGTCGTGGAACGCTGGACCGTCCTCGACAACGAGGGGACCGAGCCGCTGGAGCTGCTGCGCGCCGACTCCGCGACCTGGACCCTGCCCGACCGCGAGGAGTGGCAGCTGTCGCACGTGCACGGACGCTGGGCCGCCGAGTCACGGCTGGTGCGCTCCCCCCTCACCTACGGTGAGAAGGTCATCGGCAGCCGCCGCGGCCACACCGGACACCAGTACCTCCCCTGGGTCGCGCTCGACACCGACGCGACCGAGGAACGCGGCGAGGTCTACGGCTGCGCCCTCGGCTGGTCGGGGTCCTGGCGGATCGCCGTGGCCCAACTCCCGGACGCGCGCGTGCAGATCACCGGCGGCGCCGGGTACGACGAGTCGGGGCTGCTGAGCCTCGCGCCCGGGGAGTCCTTCACGACACCCCTCTTCGCGGCCCTGTGGAGCGACGCCGGCTTCGGCGGCGCCAGCCGCACCTGGCACGCCTACCAGCGGACGTACGTCGTCCCGGACGCGGACAAGGACCGCCCGGTGCTCTACAACTCCTGGGAGGCCACGCAGTTCGACATCTCCGAGGAGCAGCAGGAGGTGCTCGCGCAGCGCGCCGCGGCGGCCGGCGTCGAGCTGTTCGTGGTCGACGACGGCTGGTTCGGCGCCCGCACCAGCGACCGCGCCGGACTCGGCGACTGGACCCCCAACCCGGACCGCTTCCCCGCCGGCCTCAAGCCTCTTGCGGACCGCGTCCACTCCCTGGGCATGCAGTTCGGCATCTGGGTCGAGCCCGAGATGATCAACCCGGACAGCGACCTGTACCGCGCCCACCCGGACTGGGTGCAGTACCAAGAGGGACGAAAGCGGACGGAGTTCCGCAATCAGCTCGTCCTCAACCTCGCCCGCGAGGACGTCCAGGAGTATCTCTGGGAGCAGCTCGACGGGCTCCTCTCCAGCGCCCCCATCGACTATGTGAAGTGGGACTTCAACCGCTGCTTCACCGACGCGGGCTGGCCCGGCGACGCCTATCCGCAGCGCCTCTGGGTCGACCATGTGCGCGCCCTGTACGCCCTGTTGGACCGGCTGCGGGAGGCCCACCCCGGTGTGGCCTTCGAGTCCTGCTCGGGCGGCGGCGGCCGGATCGACCTCGGCATCCTCAGCCGTACCGACCAGGTGTGGACCTCGGACAACACCGACCCGCTCGACCGGCTCGCCATCCAGCATGGCTTCAGCCAGATCCACCCCGCGCGCGTGATGGCCGCCTGGGTCACCGACAGCCCCAACACCCAGCTCAACGACCGGGTGAGCAGCCTGCGCTTCCGGTTCGTGAGCGCCATGGCCGGGGTGCTCGGCGTGGGCGGCGACCTCTCCGAGTGGACCGAGGAGGAACTCGCCGAGGCCCGCGAGTGGATCGCCCTCTACAAGGAGATTCGGCCGCTCGTGCAGCGCGGCGACCTCCACCGGCTGCGCCCGCCGACCGGCGGACTGAGCGCCGTGCAGTACACGCGCGGCGACGAGAGCGTCGTCCTCGCCCTGCTCCAGGCGCAGCACTACGGCGAGCCGGTACCGGCGCTCCGGCTGCGCGGGCTCGACCCGACGGCGTCGTACGAATGCCTCGAAACGGGTGAAGTCCACCGGGGTGCCGTCCTGTTGCACCACGGGCTGCGGACAGGGTTGCGCGGTGACCTCGATGCGACGGTTCTCCGGCTGCGTCGCATCTGAGCCTTCTGCCCGAATTGCAGCCTTCGTTACAACTCGCTCTGGAATAAGGGAACCTGAGAGTTTGTACGTGAGCAGCGTCATACCCGTGACCGTACGTCGCTGGTCATGTTCACGTAATTGACGTGCTTTTCCAGGGTAATTGAGGGGGAAGTTCTGTGGGAATTCACGGAGGGTGACTGTGAATTCCCACAGGAAGTCACAAGAAACCCAAAACCGTGGAACCTCCTGCTTGTCCCTTTGCGTCTTCCTCGCTTACGTTCGCCACCAATCCGGACGGACGCCCAATCCTGCCGCCGACCGGACTCCGCACACACCCACCCGTATGCGGCAGGAGCGGGGGACCCACAGGTAGGACGCCTGTTCCGGTCTCCGGAACGGGCTTGGGGTAAAGCCGCGACCAGCGCGCGGCCGGGCATCTCCAGCCCGCACCCGACAGCTCACCCCGCAGGCGCCGGAGAGGAATTCGTCATGCCCGCGAAGGGTAAGCACCGCCGCCCCAAGTCCCAGCGCCTCAGCCGCTCGATAGCCGCAGCCGGAACCGGCGGCGCCGCGCTCGCCCTTCCGCTCATGGGGGCCACCGGCGCCCATGCCGCCCCTTCGACTTCCGCTCCGGAAAAGGCCGTTCAGTCGGTTCCGGTCGCCGAGAAAACGGTGACGGAGAAGGCGGCGACCGCGAAGACCGAAGGCGTGAAGACGTATTCGGTGAAGGCGGGCGACTGGCTCGCGAAGATCGCCGAGGACCAGGACGTCACCGGCGGCTGGAAGAAGATCTACCAGGACAACCGCGAGGCCATCGGCGCCGACCCGTCGCTGATCCACCCGGGCCTCAAGCTCTCCCTCGGCAAGAAGGCCACGACGAGCACGACCAAGTCGTCCGGATCGTCGGCCGGTTCGTCCTCGTCGTCGTCCTCCTCCTCGTCGTCGAAGAAGTCGACCGCCACCCAGAGCGCCGACACCACCAGCACCTCCAGCGGATACACCCTCCCCGTGACCGGCGGCACCATCGGCACCGGCTACCACGTCGCGGGCAGCATGTGGTCCAGCGGCTATCACACGGGCGTCGACTTCGTCGTCCCGACCGGCACCACCGTCAAGGCGGTCGCCGCGGGCACGGTCGTCTCGGCGGCCTACGACGGCGCCTACGGCAACGAGGTCGTCATCCGGCACGCGGACGGCGAGTACTCGCAGTACGCCCACATGTCGCAGCTGTCCGTCTCGGCCGGCCAGACCGTCACCGAGGGCCAGCAGATCGGCCTCTCCGGCGCGACCGGCAACGTCACCGGCCCGCACCTGCACTTCGAGATCCGGACCACTCCGTACTACGGCTCGGACGTGGACCCGGTCGCCTACCTCCGCTCGCACGGCGTCACCGTCGGCTGACGTCGGGGCCCGGCGCAGGGCAGTTCCCGGGGTCAACGCCCCTGGCCAGGGGCTTATTCCGACTTTGGACAACCCTTTACAAGTGGCTTATCTCACCGCTCGTCAACCCCAAAATACGATCGCGTAGGTCACAGTCCAAGGTGAATTATGGTTGCTGTGGCTAACGATTCGAAGAGTGACAACAGATCAGTGATCGGGTCGTACGTGGCGGTGGGGGACAGCTTCACCGAGGGCGTCGGCGACCCCGGGCCCGACGGGGCGATGGTCGGCTGGGCCGACCGGTTCGCGGTACTGCTCGCGGACCGGCGGCCCGAGGGCGACTTCGAGTACACCAACCTCGCCGTGCGCGGGAAACTGCTCGACCAGATCGTGGCCGACCAGCTCACCCGGGCCAAGGAGATCGGCCCGGACCTGGTCTCCTTCTGCGCGGGCGGCAACGACATCATCCGGCCCGGCACCGACCCCGACGAGGTCGCCGAGCGCTTCGAACGCGCGGTCGCCGACCTCACCTCCGCCGTCGGCACCGTCCTGGTGACGACCGGCTTCGACACCCGCGGTGTGCCGGTGCTCAAGCATCTGCGCGGCAAGATCGCCACCTACAACGGACATGTGCGGGCCATCGCCGACCGCTACGGCTGCCCGGTGCTCGACCTGTGGTCCCTCAAGACGGTCCAGGACCGGCGGGCCTGGGACGGCGACCGGCTCCACCTCTCTCCCGAGGGCCACACGCGCGTGGCGCTCCGCGCCGGTCAGGTCCTCGGTGTCGAGGTCCCGGCCGACCCCGACCAGCCCTGGCCGCCGCTTCCGCCGCGCGGCACGCTCGACATTCGCCGCGACGACGTGCACTGGGCGCGCGAGTACCTGGTGCCGTGGATCGGCCGCCGACTGCGCGGCGAGTCCTCCGGCGACCATGTGGAGGCCAAGGGCGCGCTGTCGCCCGACGACATCAAGATGCGGATCGACTGGGTGGCTTGACGGGGCGTAGGGCTCGCGGGGCGCCGGCGCGTTCGAGCGCGTGTGGCCGCACGTGTCGTGAGACCGAGCGCGGCGACGACGACCGCGGTGCGTCCGCACGCGTGTGGCCGCACGTGACGGCGCGCGTTCCTTCGGCCGGGGTGGTGCGTCCGCGCGTGGCCGCGGCCGACACGCAGGGCGCCCAGGTGCCGTGGATCGGTGCGTCCGCGCGCGCGTGGCCGCACCGATCCACGGGCCGCCGTCCACGGAGGGGCGGGTCAGGGCGTCGTCAACGCCGCCCGTTCCAGGCCGAGTTCCTGCGCGAGTGCCTCGTCGACCCACTCCAGGGCCCGCGTCCGCGACACCGCGCCCCCGTAAGCCGTCATCTGTACGGCCAGGCCGTCCAGGAGGGCCGTCAGGCGCAGGGCCGCCGCGTTCGGGTCCGCGCAGTGGAACTCGCCCGCGATCACTCCCTCGGCGACGACCTCCGCGAGCGCCCGCTTCCACTGCCGGTCGAGATCGCGCGTCACCTCCAGCAGCGCGGGTTCGCGCAGCGCCGCCGCCCAGCCCTCGATCCACAGCCGCCAGCCCTTGGCCTGCCCGGTCGGCGCGTACCAGCGCACCGCCGCCCGCAGCCGGCGCAGCGCGGTCGTACGGCGGCCGAGAAGCTTGCGCAGATGTGCGAGATCGTCCTCGGCGGCGAACGTGAACGCGGCGGCGACCAGCTTCTCCTTGGTCGAGAAGTGATAGAGCACCAGCGCGTTGCTCACCCCGAGCGCCGAGGCCACGTCGGCGATCCTGACCGCCGCCACACCCCGCGCCTCGATCTGCTCCACGGCGGCCCGCAGCAACTCCGCACGCCGCTCCGCCACACTCAACCGCACTCTCGCCACGCGGCCACCCTATTCCGTGGCCCGCGAACGCGTTGCCCCGTGCCTCACCGGTACCAGCCGAACCGCTCGGCGATGACCGGCAGCCGGTCGGCGACGATGGCGTGCGCGGCGGCGCGCGGTGTCGTCCCGTCGGCCTCCGCGCGGGCCAGCATCAGCTCGATCAGGGCGCGCATCGAACGCCGGGTGTGCGCGAACGCCTCGTCCGCGTCCGCGCCGATGTCGCCGAACAGGGTCCACCACCACCAGGCGTTCGTCCCCGAGTTCACGACCACGTCCGGCAGTACGACGACCCCGCGCGCGGAGAGCAGCTCCTCCGCCTCCGGCAGCACCGGCATGTTGGCCGCCTCGACGATCCAGCGCGCGGTGACAGCTGCTTGGTTCGTGGTGTCGACGGCGTACGACACCGCCGCCGGAACCAGCACCTCCGCCTCGACGGACAGCCAGTCCCCGTCCGGGAGTTCGCGGTCGCCGGGGCGCAGCACGGACCGGTCCACGGTGCCGTACGCGTCCCGCGCCGCGAGCAGCGCGTCCACGTCGAGCCCGGCCGGGTTCACGATCGTCCCCTTGACGTCGGCGACGGCCACCACAGTCAGCCCCGCGCGCGTGAGGAACCGTGCCGTGGCCCCACCCATGGTCCCCAGACCCTGCACGGCGACCCGCGTCCCCGCGTACGGCACGCCCGCCCGGTCCAGCGCCGCGAGCACCGACTCGGCGACCCCGCAGCCGCCGACCAGCTCGTCGAGACCGATCCCGTCCACCTCGACCGCGAACGCGTCCGCGAGCCGCCGCCGCGCCGCGGCCTCGTCGTCGAGCAGCGGATACACGGCCTGGATCGACGACACGAGCCCGGCCTCCGCGGCGGCCCGGTCCACCAGGTCCTGGCTGAGCCCGAGGTCCTCACCCGTCGTCCAGAAACTCTCGACGTACGGCCGCATGGCCCGCAGATAGCGCACGAGGAGGCCGTACGACACCGGGTCCTGGGGATCGCAGTCGATGCCGCCCTTCGCGCCGCCCAGCGGGATGTACCGGCCCGCCGGGTCGTAGTGCAGCGCCTCCTTCATGGTCATGCCGCGGGCGAGTCCGGCCACCTCGTCGAGGGTGCAGCCCGGCCGCATCCGCAGCCCGCCGCTGGACACCCCGCGCACCAGCCGGTCGACGACCAGGAAGCCCCGGCGGCCGGTGACGTGGTCGGTCCAGGTGAGCGACATCAAGGGGGCGGTCATACGGACTCCTCGGGTACTGAACGGCGAGTCAGTATCGGAAGTGGGGCCGTGCCCTGTCAACGGAAGATCGAATTCAGCGACGCGGTGTCAACCCCGGGCGCGGAACTTTGGTCTTTCCTTGGAATGACGGCCCCGCGAAGCCGATGCACCGGCGTTGTCACAGGGGTCGACCATAATGGAAAGCCTGACCGACTCCACCTGGAGGCACCGTGACCGGAATCCGTACCCTGAGCTCCGGGCTCCGCGCGCTGCAGCCCGCGGCCTTCGGCGCGGACCCGAGCGGCGAGCGCCTGGCGCGCATCCGCAGATCGCCCCACTTCAAGGACGGGGTCTTCCAGAACCCCGGGGGCAACACGAACGTCCGCCCGTCCGGCGGCACGATGCGCGAGATGGGCAAGGCCTACCTGGACAAGGAGGCGCGCGTCCGCCGTGCCCCCGACGGCACGCTGCCGGTGCACGCCACCACCCTCGCCGACCTGGCCGGGCCCGCAGCCACCGGGCTGCGCCTGACCTGGATGGGCCACTCCAGCGTGCTCGCGGAGATCGACGGCCACCGGGTCCTCTTCGACCCGGTCTGGGGCGAACGCTGCTCCCCGTTCCCGTTCGCCGGCCCCAAGCGGCTGCACCCGGTGCCCCTGCCACTGGCCGCCCTCGGTCCCGTCGACGTCGTGGTCATCTCGCACGACCACTACGACCACCTGGACATGCCCTCGATCAAGGCACTGGCCGACACGGACACCCTGTTCGCCGTGCCGCTCGGTGTCGGCGCCCACCTGGAGCACTGGGGTGTCTCCCCGGACCGGCTGCGCGAGCTGGACTGGAACGAGGAGACCAAGGTCGGCGGCCTCACCCTCACCGCGACACCGGCCCGCCACTTCTGCGGCCGGGGCCTGCGCAACACCCAGCACACCCTCTGGGCCTCCTGGGTCGTCGCCGGTGACGAGCACCGGATCTACCACAGCGGCGACACCGGTTACTTCGAGGGCTTCAAGGACATCGGCGCGGCGCACGGCCCGTTCGACGCCACGATGATCCAGATCGGCGCCTACAGCGAGTTCTGGCCCGACATCCACATGACACCCGAGGAGGGCATGCGCGCCCACCTCGACCTCCAGGGCGGGCAGGCGCACGGGGTGCTGCTGCCCATCCACTGGGCCACGTTCAATCTGGCGCTGCACGCGTGGGCCGAGCCCGGCGAGTGGACCGCGGACGCGGCGGAAGCGGCGGGCCAGGCGGTGGCGACACCGAGGCCGGGCGAGCCGTTCGAACCGGGTGCCGAACTGACGACGGACCGTTGGTGGGGGCCCTTCGGGGGCACGCTCGCGCGTCCCTGGCGGGGGGCCGAGCCGGTGGGGTCGGGAGCGGGGTCCGAGCCGGAGTCGAAGGCGGCGGAGCCCCAGGCGGAACTCGACCTGGCGAGCGAACGCTGACACGGGCGACAGTCCCTTCGACGGCGTCGGCGGTCGGGTGCGCCGCGTCGTCGAGGGGGATGTCTCACTGCAGGGCGCGGAGCCGCCGTACCCCCGCGTAGGTCCCCGTCGTGAACGCGAGCACCAGCAGGGAGAGTCCCAGGAAGACCACCGGGTTCACCCAGCCCGGCACCAGTTCGGTGCCCACGCCGCCCGACGTGACGCACTGCGAACTGACCGGCAGCGTCATCCGTGTCACGACGTGGTCGCCCGCCGCACCCATCGCCGCACACATCTGGCCCGGGTCCAGGATGTAGAACCCCGACATGGCGCCCCACGTGTACGCGCCGAGCGCCGCCGAGCCGGCCAGCACCGCCACCAGCGCGCAGGTCCCGACGCTCGGCAGCCGCCGCCACCCGCTGACCGGCAGCCGATGGCAGGCCCGCCAGGCGAGTCCCGCGGCCGCGGCCACGCACACGAACGGTGTCACGAACGGCGAGAGAACCAGGATCAGAAACAGAAGAGACGCCACTACTGCCCGGACAACGCCCGGACAGGATCGGTTCCGCATGCTCAGCGGACGCCCTCCGGCGGACACTGCCTGTGATGTGCCGGGGCCGCGGCGGACGATGGGACGGATCGCCTGAAATCGCTCGGCCGGCCCGGCCGCCGGGCCCGGAGCGGTCGGACGGCGGAGCCGGGCGGCACCGAACTCCCCGGCCCCCGGCGCCCGTTCGTGACCGGTTCCGATCAGGGGCGATCGGTTCTTTGTCCTTCTTCGGCATGCGGCCGTCGGAGTTATCGGTCTGTCGTGCGAAGCCTCATACCAGAGCGGGACGCTCTCCGGGGGACTTTGTCAACTGCCCACCGCACCTGATGCGTTGACGACTACTGTGAGTGTCCGCCGGGCGACGCGGGGCCGATTTTTTCGGCTCTCCCGACCGGCACCGCGATGGCGTATGCCCGAATCGCGCACCCCGCGCGAGCAAACAGGTCCGACGCACCAGTACGAGGACGCCGATGTCTCAACTCCGTGCACCGGCCGCACGCGCAGACCGCCGTGAGGGCGGCCGGCACGGGCGACCGGCCGCCCGACCCGTGCCAGCGCTGCCCGAGACGCACATACGGTCCCAGCTCCTGCGCCTCGCCGTGCTCCCGCCCGTCGCGGTCGCGCTGAGCGCCAGCGCGGCCGTCCTGTTCACCGTCCGCTCCACCGGAGCACGGACCAGCCTCACCCTCTGGGGCGTCCTCGCCGGAGCCACCGCGGTGACCTGCGCGGGCATCCTGATCGCCGCCGTGGCCGCGGGCCGCGCGGCCGGTTCCGTCAGCGACCGCGTCGGCGCCCTGCGCCGCGACAGCGCGCGCGGCGAGGCCGATCTGCGCGACCTGGTCGAGGCGCTGCGCCGCGGCGAGGGCCCGCCCCAGCGCAAGCCGCGCGGCCGGCCGCCGGGGGACGCCGACGACTTCGACCTGCTCGCCGCCGACCTGGCACGCGCCCACGACGGCGCCGTCACCGCCGTCGTGTCCGCCTCCCAGCTCTCCAGCCAGGCCGGCAGCGAACAGAAGGTCGAGGTCTTCGTCAACCTCGCCCGGCGCCTGCAGTCCCTCGTGCACCGGGAGATCTCCATCCTCGACGAGCTGGAGAACGAGATCGAGGACCCCGACCTGCTCAAGGGCCTCTTCCACGTCGACCACCTCGCCACCCGCATCCGCCGCCACGCCGAGAACCTCGCCGTCCTCGGCGGCGCCGTCTCCCGCAGACAGTGGAGCAACCCGGTCTCCATGACCGAGGTGCTGCGCTCCGCCATCGCCGAGGTCGAGCAGTACTCCCGCGTCAAACTCGTGCCGCCCATCGACGGCACCCTGCGCGGCCACGCCGTCGCCGACGTGATCCACCTGCTGGCCGAACTCGTCGAGAACGCCACGGTGTTCTCCGCTCCGCACACCCAGGTCCTGCTCCGCGCCAACCTCGTGACCTCGGGGCTCGCCGTCGAGGTCGAGGACCGCGGACTCGGCATGCCCGTCGGCGAACAGAGCCGGATGAACGCCCTGCTCACCGACCCCGACCAGGTCAACGTCGCCAGCCTGCTGGCCGACGGCCGCATCGGCCTGTTCGTGGTCTCCCAACTCGCCCGCCGCCACGGCATCCACGTCCGTCTCCAGAACAACATCTACGGCGGCGTACAGGCCGTACTCGTCGTGCCACAGGCCTTGTTGGGTACGGCGCCGGGTGATTCCGGAGCCGTAGGCCGGCCGGAGGACACGATGGGCGGGGGGCGTCCACTTCTGCTTCCGCAGCAGTCCCCGCAGGGCGGATCGCAAGGCGGGACGCAGGGTGGGACGGGCGGGGCCCAGGGAGGTGCCGAAGGCGGTCGGCGGACCGCCGGCCGGAGGGGTGCGCCCGGGGCGACGCCCGCCGCGCCCGGACGGCATCAACGACGGGACTCCGCACCGCCCGTCGCGCCGGTGCCGAACGGCGGCGGACCGGTACCACTGCCCGTGCGCGGCGCCCACGCGGAACGCGCCAACCCGGCGGAGGCCGTACCCGGCATCCGGCCCGACGACCGGCACACCGTGGCGGCGAACGCGGCCACGCCGCCCGTCCCGCGGGGCGGCGCGGTACGCGGCACCATGGGCAAGCCGCCCCAACTGCCCCGGCGCCGCGCCCAGGAACACATCGCACCCCAACTCCGCGACGGCCCCGCACCCCGCCAGGACTCCGAACACCCCGTCGGCCACGACCCGGACCTGATGGCGGCCTTCCAACGCGGGATCGGCCTCGCGGAGGCACAACAGCACATGGAAGCGACGGAGTTGGTGGAGGAGGCGACCGACATGGCGTCATCTCACGTGGACGTTCCGCACGTGGAGGTCCCTCACGTGGACGTCGGGCACGTGGAGGTCCCGCACATGGACGTCCGGCGCGTGGAGGTGCCGCATGCGGAGCTGCCTCACGTGGATGTCCCACACATGGACACGGCACACATGGAGTCGGCCCACACGGAGGCAAGCCACACGGAGTTCCCGCACACGAACGGGGCGCATGCGAACGGCGTGCACACAGGCGGGGTGTATATGAGCCGGCCTCACACGGGCTCCGACCACATGGGCTCCGACCACTCGGGCCCCGACCACACGGGTTTCGACACAAGCGCGGGCACCGGCACCAGCACCAGTGCGGGCACCAACGCAGGCACCGGCACCGGCGCGGACAGCTTCTTCCTCGCCCCCCACATGGACGCCGCCCCCATAACCGAAGCCCACGCGCATACGCCCGGTCACGACCTCACCGCCCGGCACGACGGGAGCGCATCAGCCGGATGACCACGCACGCCCCCACCTCCACCCCCACCCGCGCTCCCGCAGACCTTCGTACCCCAAGGAGTCGATCCACCATGGCGAGCGACGCGCCGACCGGCCATGTATCCGATCTCGACTGGCTGATGAGCGGCCTCGTGCAGCGCGTACCGCACACCACCAGCGCGGTACTGCTCTCCTGCGACGGCCTCGTGAAGTCGGTCCACGGGCTCGACCCCGACAGCGCCGACCACATGGCGGCCCTGGCCTCCGGCCTGTACTCCCTCGGCCGGAGCGCGGGCGTCCGCTTCGGTGACGGCGGGGACGTCCGGCAGGTCGTCGTCGAGCTCGACTCGACGCTGCTGTTCGTGACCACCGCGGGCTCCGGCACCTGTCTCGCCGTGCTGGCCGGCCGCGAGGCCGACGCCGCCGTGCTGGGCTACGAGATGGCGATGCTGGTCAAGAGCGTCCGCCCCTACCTCGTGACCGCGCCCCGCCAGCACGCCGTCGAATCCCCTGCGATGAGGCCTTGAGCGTGGCGACGGCCGGCGACGGGCCTTGGTTGGACGACGCGGCCGGACGTCTTGTGCGCCCCTTCACGGTCAGCAACGGCCGTACCCGGCCGTCCATCGCGCTCGATCTCCTGTCGCAGGTGATGGCCACCGGTTCCACCCCCCTCGGCTATCTCGGCCCCGAGCACGCGCAGGCGCTCGACCTGTGCCGCGCGCCCGTCTCGGTCGCCGAGGTCGCCGCCCACCTGAAGCTGCCGGCGGTGGTCACCAAGGTGCTGCTGTCGGACCTGGTCGACTGCGGAGCGCTGACCACCAAGCCGCCCGAGTTCCACCACAACCCCACTGACCGGTCTCTTCTGGAGGCAGTGCTCGATGGACTACGACGACAGCTCTGACTACGTGAGCGGCCACGATCCCTTCCCCACCGCACTGAAGATCCTGGTGGCGGGCGGCTTCGGCGTCGGCAAGACGACCTTCGTCGGCGCGGTGAGCGAGATCGCGCCGCTCAGCACGGAGGAGTTGCTCACCACGGTCAGTGCCGCGACCGACGATCTCGAAGGCATCGAGAACAAGGTCGAGACGACCGTGGCGATGGACTTCGGCCGGATCACCCTCGACCCGGAACATGTGCTCTATCTGTTCGGCACGCCCGGACAGGAGCGGTTCTGGTTCATGTGGGACGAACTGTCCGAGGGCGCGCTCGGCGCGGTCATCCTCGCCGACACCCGCCGCCTGGAGGAGTGCTTCGCCGCCGTCGACTTCTTCGAGCAGCGCGGCCTCGGATTCATCGTCGCGATCAACGAGTTCGACGGCTCCTACCGCTACGACCCCGAGGAGGTGCGGGCCGCCATAGATCTCGACCCCGGGGTCCCGGTCGTGCGCTGCGACGCGCGGATCTCCAGTTCCGGGGTGCAGACCTTGCTCACCCTCGTACGCCATCTCATCGAACACGCCCCGGCGCACGCGCCGAGCCATGGGGCCCACATGTGATCCCCGCACACCCTTCACGGAGTTCCTCTATGACATACGTCCACAGGGACGGAGTACGCCCATGAGCTACGACCCGCCGCGTCCGGCCGGTCGTCTGCTGCTCACGCCCGAGGACAAGGAGGCACCCGGGCGGGTGCGACGGCTGCGGGGGCTGGGTCTGGGGAAGCACCCGGACCCGGCGCTCGACGCCTTCGCGGACCATCTCGCCGAGCTGACCGGGGCGCCGTACGCCATGGTCAACTTCATTGACGAGGACCGGCAGTTCTTCGCCGGTCTGCACACTCCGGGCGGTGCGGGGCTGCCCCGGGCCGCCAAGGGAGGGGAGCACGCCAAGCCCGAGGTGGGGCGGCAGCTGGCGCGTGAATACGGGTTCTGCCCCCATGTGGTGGTGCGACGCAAGGCGCTGGTTCTTGAGGATGTCTGCGACTATCCGCGGTTCGCGGGGAACCCGGTCGTCGACGAGTTCGGCATCCGTTCCTATCTGGGGGCGCCGCTCATCGACTCCACGGGGATGGTGCTCGGCACCGTGTGCGTCGTCGACACGGAGCCGCGGCCGTGGGGGAGGCCGGGGCTGGAGACGATCAAGTCGACCGCGGCGGAGCTGGTGGCCCGGCTGGAGGGGCTCGGTGGCTCATAGCCGACCGGTCGTATAGTTGCCGTATGGGTAGGACCAGTGATGCCGGAGAGAAGATCCTCGCCGCCGGGCGCGCGCTCTTCGAGGCGCGCGGCTACTCGGCGCTCGGAGTGGCCGAGATCTGCCGGGCGGCCGGGGTGCCGAAGGGCAGCTTCTACTACTTCTACGAGTCGAAGGAGGCCCTCGCGCTGGCCGTCGTCGACGAGCACTGGGCGGAGCAGCGGCGGGAGTGGACCCGTGTCCTCGGTGGGGACGCCGAACCGCTGGAGCGGCTGCGGCAGTTGTTCGAGGAGACGGAGGCGGGCCTGCGCGCCGGACAGCAGGGCTGCGGGACCGTACTGGGCTGTCTGTTCGGCAATCTCAGCCTGGAGATGAGCAACCAGACCGAGGCCGTCCGCACCCGGCTCCAGGAGATCTTCGACGCCCAGGTCGAGATGGTCGACGCGGTCGTCACCGAGGCCCGCGACCGCGGCGACGTCACCGTGACCGACACCGGGGAGGCGGCACGGTCCGTCGTCGCACAGTTGGAGGGCCAGGTGATGTTCGCCAAGCTCTACAACAACACCGGGCGACTGACCCCCCTCTGGTCCAACTGCCGCGCCCTGCTGGGGGCGAGCGCCGCTTGAACGGCGGCCCGGTGTCGGTGCGTGCGGTGCGTCGATCCTGACGGGTGGCTGAGCCCACTGTGGGTCAACTGCCGTGCCCTGCTGGGGTCCACCCCGCCCGATCAGCGGCCCGCGTCGGTGGGCGCGGGCCGTCGTTCCTGCTCCGGCACGGACTGTCGTACCGCCACCGCGTGGTGCGGGAAGCCGGCGCGCAGGACGGCGGCGGCGACGGCCGCGGCGAGGACCACCAGGGCGGCCAGGAGCAGGGCCGGGCGGTAGCCGTGGCGCAGCAGCGGGGCGACGGCGAGCGGGCCGAGGATCTGGCCGACGGAGTAGCCGGCGGTCAGCAGCGCCACCGAGCGCGGGAAGCGCAGTTGGGCTCCGGTGGCCAGGGCGAGGGTGCTGACGCCGATGAAGGTCGCGCCGAACAGCAGCGCCGAGACCAGGGCCGCCGCCACCCCGCCGACCAGCGCGGGCAGCGCGATGCCGACCGCCTGGATCACCAGCGCGACCAGCAGCAGCCCGGGCCGTGACCAGCGGCGGCCGAGCCGGGCCCAGAGCGCGGAGGACGGTACGGCGGCCAGCCCGACGAGCACCCACGCGCCGCCGCCGATCCAGCCGGGGGAGCCCTGTGCGATCGCGGCGACCAGGAAGGTCCCGGCGACGATGTAGCCGACACCCTCCAGGCTGTAGCTGACGAACAGGGCGACGAAACGGCGGTCGGCCGTCGCCGTAGCGGCCTCCGGCATGTGCGCGGACGCCATGTCGTCCGGCGACGCGGCAGACACAGTCGCCGCCGCCACCTCCGGCCGTAGGTTCCACGAGGCCGCCGCCAGGACGACGGCGAGCGCGGACGCTGCCCACCACGCGGTCCGCCAGTCCGCGGTCGGGCGCAGGGCGAGGACCAGGAGGCCGGAGAGCGCGATACCGGCGCCGACACCGCCGAAGCCCCAGCCGGACAGGTGCGGCGGGTGGTCCCGGAGGTGGCCGAGGAGCGAGTTGACCGCGACGACGAAGATCAGCGCGCTCGCCGCGCCCGCCAGCAGTCGCAGCGTGAGCCACAGCTCCGTGCTGTGCGTGGCCGGCATCGCAGCCAGCGTGCCGATCAGCAGGACGAGTGCGCCGCGCAGGGTCGCGCGCGAGCGGACCAGGGCGGGGGAGAGGGTGCCCGCGAGCGCGCCGACGAGGTAGCCGACGTAGTTGGCGGTGGCCAGGTGGGCGCCGGCGTCGGTGGACAGGCCCGCCTGGGCGTGCATCAGCGGGAGGATCGGGGTGTACACGAAGCGGCCGACCCCCATGCCCGCCGCGAGCGCCGCGGCGACCCGGACGACATGCGCCCAGGGCGACAGGAGAGGGCCGTCCGCCCGGGCCGCGGGGCCCGGAGCGCCGGGGCTCATGACGGCCAAATCCCTTGCAGACAGGGCGAGTTACTCCGCATGGCCGGGGTCGTTCGGGTGCGGTTCCAGCGGAGTGACGGCGAACGTCATCCACGGGGCGAGGGGCAGCGTGCCGAGCACCTTCTCGTGCAGCTGGTCCTCGTCGTCCGCGAGCCAGACGCCGATGCTGCGCCGCTCGCCGACCGGGCGCCACAGCCGTCCCAGGTGGCCGGTCACGGCCAGTTCGCGGGAGCGGACGGCCTCGGCGGCGCGACGCCGGTCGACCTCGTCCTTCGGGGTGCCCTCGGGGACGGTGGTGGTGATCTCGACCAGGAACTCTCGCATGACCTCGCTCCGTTCGGGCCCGCCCGGCCAGGCGACAGGGTGCCGGGTCTCCATGCCCTCATCGTGGCCCGGGTCCGGCGCGGGCGCCACGACGGGCTCGCTCCCTGCTGAGAGTTCCGGCCTCCCAGTCCGCGTAGCATGACGGGCGTGGAGCTGCGCCAACTGAGGTACTTCGTCGCCGTCGCCGAGGAGTTGAACTTCGGCCGGGCCGCCGATCGCCTCCTGATCGCGGGCCCCTCCCTCTCCCAGCAGATCAAGGCCCTCGAACGCGATCTGGGCGTACGGCTCTTCGACCGCGACCGCCGCTCGGTCTCCCTCACCCCCGCCGGTGCCGCCCTGCTCCCGCACACCCGCGCCCTGCTGGAGCGCGCCGACGACCTCCGGCGCCGGGCCGGCCGGCTGGCGGGCTCGGAGGCGGTCCGGCTCGGGTACGTCAACTGGCTCCCCGCGGACCTGACCGCGCGCACCGCGGGTGTGGCCCAGGTGCATGTGGACGCCTGGATCGCGCCCTCGCACACGCAGGCCGCCCGGGTCGCGGACGGCAGTCTGGACCTCGCGGTGTGCTGGGTGCGGGACGAGGACCTGAAGCGGCACGGACTGCGGGCCCGTCTGCTCGGTGCCGACCGGCTGTACGCGGTGGCCACGGGCACCGACACCGGTGACGTACGCGCCCGGGACACCTCCGTCCTCCTCGACGACGACACCCAGTCCTGGTCGTCCTGGAACGTCTACGCCGAGCAGCTGGCCCACGACACCGGGGCGCACGCGGTGCCGATCTCCGACGGCGGGATCACAGGACCCGCCTTCTTCGACCACGTCCGCCGCAGCCGCCGCCCGGTCGTCAACTCGCCCAAGGGACAGACCACTCCGCTGCCGCCCGACCTCGTGCGCCGCGAGGTCGTCGGACCGTCGGTCCACTGGACCTGGTCGCTGGTGTGGCGCGAGGGCGAGACGCGGGCCGCGGTGCTCGCCGCCGTGGACGCGCTGTGCGAGGGCGTCGGCGACCTCGGGCTGCGCGCCCCGGACGCCTGGCTGCCCGAGGGCGACCCGCACCGCTGACGTGGCCTGGGAGGCCAGGCCTCCCAGCAGCGAGGATTCCGGTCCTGGGGAAAGCCCATCTGACCTTTGCTTTCATCTCTCCGGGTCGCCTACGTTCATTCATAGGCGACCGGTCGGCTAGTAAAAACGACCAACCGGGAGCACCGCACTCACCACTTCGGAGAAGGTCGTCATGAGCACTCGGAACCAGAAGGTCGCGATCGTCACCGGCGCCTCGCAGGGCATCGGAGCGGGCGTCGTCGACGCCTACCGCAAGCTCGGCTACTCGGTCGTCGCCACCTCGCGCACCATCGCCCCCGCCGACGACGCGGACATCCTGACCGTCCGGGGCGACATCGCCGACCCGGCCACCGCCGAGCGGGTCGTGGCCGCCGCGATCGAGCGGTTCGGCCGGATCGACACCGTGGTCAACAACGCGGGCGTCTTCGTCGCCAAGCCCTTCACGGACTACACGGCCGACGACTACGCGAGCGTGCTCGGCATCAACCTGGCCGGGTTCTTCCGGCTCACCCAGCTGGCCGTCCCGCACCTGCTCACCCAGGGCGGCGGCCACATCGTCAGCGTCACCACCAGCCTCGTCGACAACGCGGACGCCCGCGTCCCCTCCGTCCTGGCCTCGCTGACCAAGGGCGGAATCCAGTCCGCCACCAAGTCCCTCGCCATCGAGTACGCCACCCGTGGCATCCGCGTCAACGCCGTGTCGCCGGGCACCATCAAGACCCCGATGCACGCGGAGGAGACCCACGACTTCCTCTCCGCCCTGCACCCGGTCGGCCGGATGGGTGAAGTGAGCGACATCGTCGACGCCGTGGTCTTCTTGGAGAACGCTCCCTTCGTCACCGGCGAGATCCTCCATGTCGACGGCGGCATGAGCGCCGGTCACTGAGAAAGGTCGACGGAGATGAACAGCGGCGACGACGACGAACTCGTCCTGCGCGGTGTCCTCGACCCCTGGAAAGCGGCCGTGGACGCCCATGACCCGGAGGCGGTGGCCCGGCTCTTCACCGAGGACGCGATCTTCCAGGGGCTGCACCCCTTCAGCGTCGGACGGGCGGGCGTCGCCGAGTACTACGCCTCCCAGCCGCTCGGTATGAAGGCGGCCTACGACGTCCTGGAGACCCGGCGCTACGCCGACGACCTCGTACTCGGCTACCTGGACGCGGAGTTCACGTTCACCGACCGGCCGCCGGTCGACGTCAAGCTCGCCGTGCTGGTGCGGCGGCTGGGGGAGGGCTGGTACATCGCCCACTACCAGGTCTCGCGGCCGGCCGGGTGACAGGTGTGAAGGAAAGCTGCGACACCGCTTAAGAAAACCTCGATGGACCCGGGCGCTCCGGTAGGGCAGATTGCTAGCACAATCCACCCCCCACCCCGGAACGGGCTCGTCCGGCATGCCCGGACCGAGCCCGGCCCCGGGCCTCACGCACAGGAGCCGTAGCGTTGAAGGCGCTGGTCAAGGAGAAGGCGGAGCCCGGGCTGTGGCTCGTGGACGTCCCGGAGCCCGCCGTCGGACCCGGCGACGTACTGATCAAGGTGCTGCGCACCGGGATCTGCGGCACCGACCTGCACATCCGGGCCTGGGACGGCTGGGCGCAACAGGCGATCCGCACACCGCTCGTGCTCGGGCACGAGTTCGTCGGCGAGGTGGTCGGCACCGGCCGGGACGTCGCCGACATCGCCGTGGGTGAACTGGTCAGCGGCGAGGGCCACTTGGTGTGCGGCAAGTGCCGCAACTGCCTGGCCGGGCGCCGCCACCTGTGCCGCGCCACGGTCGGGCTCGGCGTCGGCCGGGACGGCGCCTTCGCGGAGTACGTGGCGCTGCCCGCCGCCAACGTATGGGTGCACCGCGTCCCCGTCGACCTCGATGTCGCCGCGATCTTCGACCCGTTCGGCAACGCCGTGCACACCGCGCTGTCCTTCCCGCTCGTCGGCGAGGACGTACTGATCACCGGGGCGGGGCCAATCGGCTTGATGGCGGCGGCAGTTGCCCGGCACGCCGGCGCGCGGAACATCATGGTGACCGACGTCAGCGAGGAACGCCTCGCCCTGGCCCGCAAGATCGGCGTGACCCTCGCCCTGAACGTGACGGACGCTCAGATCGCGGACGGGCAGAAGGAGTTGGGCCTGCGCGAGGGCTTCGACATCGGCCTGGAGATGTCCGGCCGCCCCGAGGCCATGCGCGACATGATCGCCAACATGACCCACGGCGGCCGTATCGCCATGCTGGGACTGCCCTCCCAGGAGTTCCCCGTCGACTGGTCCCGCATCGTCACCTCGATGCTCACCATCAAGGGCATCTACGGCCGTGAGATGTTCGAGACCTGGTACGCCATGTCGGTGCTGCTGGAAGGCGGCCTGGATCTCGCGCCCGTGATCACCGGCCGCTACGGACACCGCGACTTCGAGGCGGCGTTCGCGGACGCGGCGAGCGGACGCGGCGGCAAGGTCATCCTCGACTGGACTCTGTAGCAAGGGAATTGATGATGTTCGACTCCGTGCGCGACGACCTCCGCACCACCCTCGACGAGATCCGCGCCGCCGGACTCCACAAGCCCGAGCGGGTGATCGGCTCCCCGCAGTCCGCGACGGTGAACGTCACCTCGGGCGGCCGCCCCGGCGAGGTCCTCAACTTCTGCGCCAACAACTACCTCGGCCTCGCCGACCACCCCGAGGTCGTCGCCGCCGCCCACGCGGCCCTCGACCGCTGGGGCTACGGCATGGCGTCCGTGCGCTTCATCTGCGGAACTCAGGAGGTGCACAAGGAACTTGAGGCCCGTCTCTCCGCGTTCCTCGGCCAGGAGGACACGATCCTCTACTCCTCCTGCTTCGACGCCAACGGCGGTGTCTTCGAAACCCTGTTGGGCCCCGAGGACGCGGTCATCTCCGACGCCCTCAACCACGCGTCGATCATCGACGGCATCCGCCTCTCCAAGGCCCGCCGCCACCGGTACGCGAACCGCGACATGGCCGACCTGGAACAGCAGTTGAAGGAAGCGGCGGGCGCCCGGCGCAAGCTGATCGTCACCGACGGCGTCTTCTCCATGGACGGTTATGTCGCCCCCCTCCGTGAGATCTGCGACCTCGCCGACCGCTACGACGCGATGGTCATGGTCGACGACTCCCACGCCGTCGGCTTCGTAGGCCCCGGCGGCCGGGGCACCCCCGAACTGCACGGCGTCATGGACCGCGTCGACATCATCACGGGCACCCTCGGCAAGGCGCTCGGCGGCGCCTCCGGCGGTTACGTCGCCGCCCGCGCCGAGATCGTCGCACTGCTCCGCCAGCGCTCACGGCCGTATCTCTTCTCGAACACCCTCGCCCCGGTGATCGCCGCGGCCTCCCTCAAGGTGCTCGACCTGCTGGAGTCGGCGGACGACCTGAGGGTCCAACTCGCCGAGAACACCGCCCTGTTCAGGCGCCGGATGACCGAGGAGGGCTTCGGCATCCTCCCCGGCGACCACGCCATCGCCCCCGTGATGATCGGCGACGCGGCGGTGGCCGGCCGGATGGCGGAACTCCTGCTGGAACGGGGCGTGTACGTGATCGGCTTCTCGTACCCGGTCGTCCCGCAGGGCAAGGCACGTATCCGGGTCCAGCTGTCCGCCGCGCACTCGACGGACGACGTGAACCGCGCGGTGGACGCGTTCGTGGCGGCGCGGGCGGAACTGGAGGGCTGATTCGTTCGTCCCGGGCCCGGGTTCGTCCGGAGGCTCGGACATATTGCGATAATCGGTCCCATGATCGAAGCGCGGCGGCTCCATATCCTCCGTGCGGTGGCCGACCACCGCACCGTGACGGCGGCGGCCGCCGCGCTGTACCTCACCCCCTCGGCGGTCTCCCAGCAGCTCGCCGCCCTGGAGCAGGAGACCGGCCACCGCCTGGTCGAGCGCGGCGCCAAGGGCGTACGGCTGACCCCGGCCGGCGAGATCCTGCTCGGCCACACCAACGTCGTCCTGGCCCAGCTGGAGCGCGCCGAGGCGGAACTCGCCGCCTACAGCTCGGGCGAGGCCGGCACGGTGACGGTGGCCGCGTTCGCGACGGGTATCGCACAGGTCGTGGCACCGGCAGTGACCCGGCTCTCTTCGCTGGCGCCCGGCATCCGGATCCGCGTCCAGGACGCCGAGGGCGACGCCAGTCTGCCGATGGTCCTTGACCGGCAGGTGGATGTCGCGGTCGCCGTCGAGTACCGGGGCGCCCCGCCCGCCGACGACCCGCGACTGATCCATGTCCCGCTCTACGCCGAGCCGTTCGACGCGGTCGTCCCGCTCGCCCACCGCCTGGCCGGCGCCGACGAGGTTCCCCTCGCCGAACTGGCCAAGGACCCGTGGATCGGCCCCTACCCCGGCAACCCCTGCCATGAGGTCGTCGTCCTGGCCTGCGAGAACGCCGGATTCCAGCCCCGCCTGGAACACTCCTCGGACGACTTCCGAGCCGTGGTCGCCCTCGCCTCGGCGGACGTGGGCGTCGCCCTCGTCCCCCGCTCGGCCCTGCGCGGCATGGACCTGACGGGAGTCGTCGTCCGGCCCGTCGACGGGGTGGCGCCGACCCGCCGGGTCTTCGCGGCCGTACGACGCGGCACGGAGGAGCACCCGCTGATCCGCCCGGTCCTGGACGCGCTGGCGGAAGTGGCACGGACGTAACCTCGGCGTTTCATATCCGGGATACCGTCCCGAATATGAAGCACGAAGACGAGGTTCCGGACCCCGTGGACGTCCGCCTCGGCTCCCGCCTGGCCGAACTTCGAGCCCAACACGGCTGGTCCCTCGGGGAGTTGGCGGAACGCAGCGGGGTGAGCCGGTCGACCCTGTCCCGCGCGGAACGAGCCGAGACGAGCCCCACCGCCTCCCTCCTCAACCGCCTCTGCGGCGTCTACGGCCGGACCATGTCCCAACTCCTCAGCGAAGTGGAGGCCGAACCCACCCCGCTGCTGCGCACCGCCGACCAGCCCGTGTGGGAGGACCGCACCTCCGGCTTCGTACGACGCTCCGTGTCGCCCCCGCACACGGGCCTGCGCGGCGAACTCGTCGAGGGACGACTGACACCGGGCGCCGACATCGCCTACGACCGCCCGCCCGTCCCCGGCCTCGAACAGCACATCTGGGTCCTGGAGGGCACCCTCGACGTGACGGCCGGGCACACCGACCACCATCTCGACACCGGCGACTGTCTACGGCTGCGGGTGTGGGGCCCGACCCGGTTCCGCTGCCCTGGTCCGGACGGGGTCCGCTACGTACTGGCGGTGGTGCTGCCGTGAGGACGAGGACGGAGCGACTGGACGCGCCCCAACTGCTCGCCGTACTCGACGAGTTGGCGGACCTGCTGACCCACACCGTGCACGACGGGGCGTCGGTCGGATTCCTCGCGCCGCTCGACCGGGCGGAGGCCGTCGCCTGGTGGCGGGAGCGCGCCGACGCGGTGAGCGCCGGGCGGCTCGCCGTGTGGGCGGCGTGGGACGGCGAACGGGTCGTCGGCACCGTGAGCCTGGCCTTCGCCGACAAACCCAACAGCCGCCACCGCGCCGAGCTGGTCAAACTGATGGTGCACCGGGACGCCCGCGGACAGGGCCTCGGGCGCGGGCTCCTGACCGTCGCGGAGGACGCGGCGGTGGCGGCCGGCATCACCCTCCTCCACCTGGACACCGAGACGGACAGCACCGCCGAACGCCTCTACGACTCGGCCGGCTGGACCCGGGCCGGCACGATCCCCGACTACGCGGCGAGCCCGGCGGGGGTGCTGCGGCCGACGAGGCTCTACTACAAGCGGGTGGGGGCGGGGGTACACACTCCCACCAGGTGATTGTCAGTGCCGGCCGCTATCTTGCGTGTCATGCCGGATGCCGAAGACGTACGCCGTATCGCCCTCTCCCTCCCGGACACGACGGAGAAGATCGCCTGGAGCATGCCCACGTTCCGGGTCGCCGGGAAGATGTTCGTCACGCTGCCCGAGGAGGAGACCTCCATCGCCGTGCGCTGCCCCAAGGAGGAGCGCGACGAACTCGTCCTGGCCGAGCCCGAGAAGTTCTGGGTCGCCGATCACGAGGCGGGCTTCGCCTGGGTCCGGGCCCGGCTCGCCGCGCTGGACAGCGAGGAGGAACTGCGCGACATCCTCGCCGACTCCTGGCGCCAGGCGGCCCCGCCCCGACTCCTGGAGTCCTACCCGGAGTTGGGCCTGCCGGCCGACGGCTGAGCCGCCGGAGGCGGCCGGCCGGTCTCAGCGCCGCGGGTCGGCGTGCCCGCGCCCGACGAAACTCCCGATCCGTTCGCGCAGTGTCCGGGCGTCGAGGCCGTGGGCGGACAGGTGTTCCGGGAGGGTGCCGTAGCGGCGCAGTTCGGGGCGGGCCACGCCCAGGCCCAGTACCCGGTGGGGCACGTCGGCGAGGGCGTCGTTCGCGGCGGCCGTCGAGGTGCCCGCGAGGTACGGCTCGACGAGAACGACGTCCGTCCCGGCTGTCCGCGTGGCACGGCGCAGCGCGGTCGCGTCGAAGGGCCGTACGGTCGTGGCGTACAGGACGGTGACGTCGAGGCCCTCCGTCGCGTCGAGCACGGCGTCGAGCATCGGCCCGACCGCGACGACCACACCGGAGCGGCCCTCGCGGACGGGGAGGAAACGCTCGCCGTCGACCGGGAGAGCGTCGGCGTTCGCCTGGACGGACAGCCGTACGTACACCTTGTCGTCGCCCGCGGCGACCGCGTGCCGCAGCAGGGTCTCGGCCTCGTCCGGGTGGCCCGGCACGTGCACGGTCCAGCCGTCGAGCGTGTCGAGGAGGGCCACATCGCCCGGAGCCATGTGCGTCAGCCCGCCGGCGGGCCAGTCGAACGAGGCCGCCGCGCTCACCAGCACCGCGCCGACGCCCTGGTGCCCGAGGTCCAGCTTGACCTGCTCGAAGGGTCGCTCGACGAGGAAACTGGCGAAGGTGTGCAGGACGGGGCGCATCCCGGTCAGCGCGAGTCCCGCGCCCGCCCCGACGAGGAGCTGCTCGCGGATGCCGACGTTGATCACCCGGTCCGGGTGGCGGAGTTGTGCCTCTTCGAGACTGACCGCGCCGATCTCGGCGAGGACGACCGCGACGCGTGGATCCTCGTCGAGAAGCCGGGAGACGACCGGGGCGAAACGGTCACGCATGGTGTCCATGGAGAGACAGCCCTTCTTGAGCCACTGGTGAGCGGATTGGTGAACGGACGGACGATCAGGCGGACTTGGGCTCCACCCGGGCCACGACCACATGAGGCCGGCCCGGATGCGGCGCGGTGAAAGCGGCGTACAGCGCTTCGTGATCGCGGCCGTCGACCGTCATGGTCGACCAGCCCGCGGCCTCGAAGCGGGCGGCGATGCCCCCGGGCCGGGCATGAGTGGCCGAGGAGTTGTCGACGACGACGGTGTGCAGCCGGTCCAGTCCGGCGGGCCCGGCGAAGGCGATGGCCTCGTGATTGCTGCCCTCGTCCAGCTCGGCGTCCCCGACCAGCACCCAGACCCGCGGCTCGGCGAGCCCCTGTGCGCGCAGCCCCAGTGCCGTCCCGACGCCGATCGGCAGCCCGTGCCCCAGCGACCCGCTGCCGATCTCGGCACCCGGCACCAGCACCCGGTCCGGGTGGTGCCCGAGCGGAGAGTCGTACGAGCCGAAGTCCGGGAGCCATTCCACCGGGACGAATCCCTTGGCGGCCAGTACGGCGTAGTACGCCATCGGCCCGTGCCCCTTGGAGAGCAGGAACCGGTCCCGTCCCGGGTCGCCCATGCGTTCCGGGCCGACCCGCAGCACCCGGTCGTAGAGCACCCACAGCACGTCCAGCGTCGAGGTCGCCGCCGGACCGTGCTTCTCGTCGCCGGTCATCAGGCTCATGAGCCGGGGCAGGTCGCCGTGTGTGTACGGGCGGCTGAGTTCCGTGGTGATGGTCATGCGGACGATCGTGCAACCTCAACCAAACTTCAGGTCAAGCGCCACGGGACGAGTCGCCCGGAAGCCGGCCCCCGATAAAGGCGTGCGCGATCACCGACGGGAGTGCGGTATTGTTTCCATGCGCGTTCGACCAGGGGAAACCCCAGGTCAGACGGGCAACGGGACGTGGCGCAGCTTGGTAGCGCACTTGACTGGGGGTCAAGGGGTCGCAGGTTCAAATCCTGTCGTCCCGACTCGGCAGAGTCGCAGGTGAGGGGCGGTTTCGGAGGAATCCGAAACCGCCCCTCGATCATTTCTGGGGACCAGATGGGGACTAGCGTTCCTTGACCGGTGTCAGCGGGTGAGGACAGCCGTCGCGGGAAGGGAACGCGGGGCGCGCAGCACGCTGAGGTGCGCGGAGAGTGCCGTACCGGCGGCTGTGACCTTGTGGACGTCTGGGTGCAGGTAGCGCTGAGTGGTCGTCAGCGAACCGTGGCCGGCGATCTTGCGCAGGACGTGGAGGGGGACTCCGGCGTCTGCGAACCAGGTCAGTCCGGTGTGGCGGAGATCGTGGCGGCGCAGGTGCTCGTAGCCGAGCTGGGTGACGACCTCGTCCCAGTGGGTCGCGTCGCGCAGGACTGCGGTGGAGATGCGTCCTCCGCGTGGGCCGGTGAACAGTCGCGCATCGGGGTCGGGGCCGGCGGAGAGGATGCGCTGGGCCACGAGCGGGCGGATCTCCTCGATGATGGGAACCTTCCGGGCGCGCTTGCCCTTGGTGCCCTTGTCGGTGAGTCCCGCCGGGTGCGGGTGTGGTCTGACGCCGTACTGTCCAGATCCACTGGCTGGTGTCGATGTCTGCGACGCGGCACCCGGAGACTTCTCCGATCCGGGCGGCGGTGCTCGCGGCGAAGAGGACGACGTCGCCCCAGCCGCGGTACTGGTTGTAGGAGGCGGCCACGAGTGCGTCGGCCGACTGGACGAGCGTGTCCCAGTCGGGCAGGGCGAGGGCCCGTGGGTCGCGGAGTTCGTCCTCGGCCTGCTTGTAGAGCTTCTGCCAGCCGCTGACTCGGGCGGGGTTGACCTTGATGATGCCGTCGCGGACGGCCTGCTCCATGACGCGGACCAGGACGGCGATGGTGTTCTTGACTGTGGAGCGGCTGTGGTCGTCGACGATCCAGTTCTGCACGCTGCGGTCGACGACGCCGTTGGTGATCATCCGTACGGCGAGGTGGCCCAGGGCGGGGACCACGCGGACCCGCAATCCCGCGAGATACGGGTCGAGGGTTTTCAACTCCAGCCCGCGCAGGGTGAGATCCATGTTCGCGTCGCCGTATTCGGCGAGTTTCATGGTGGCGAGCGACGGGGACAGCCCGGCCTGCGCGGCCTCGATGATGTCCTTGAGCCACTCTTGCGCTTCGTCCTCGTCGGCTTTTCCCTCCGACAGGGACATGCGCCGTTTCGTAGCGGGATCGAACCAGCGGACGCGTGCTCGGTAGGGGCGGGGGCGATCGGGCCGGTATTCGATGTCGGTGGAGAGCTTGACGCCGACCGGAACAATGGCCTTCTCGGCCATCAGGCTTCCCTGCTCGGGACGGTTCGGCGGCTGCGCAGCCATTCCTCGACGTCGAGCGCGCTGTACATGACCACGCGCTCGGAAACGGAGACGAACGGCGGGCCATGCGGCGGCCGAGCGGTGCGCCAGCGACGTAGAGTCGAGGCGTCCACGTGCAGGCGGGTGGCTAGGTCATTCGTCGAATACCAGGCGTTGGTCAGGAGGGGCGAACGGCTGTCAGCTGAGGTGGCGGCGGTGCATCTGGCTACGGAGTGCGGAGCGCCTTCCCTTTGCTTACGCGGCTGACGGTTTGTCGAATCTGTTATTGCTTCGGGGCGCAAGTGTGGTGGATCTCCGGGCGGTATGCAGCACCAATCGGCTACGGGAGGAGCGGAACCTCCGGCGACGGACGTCGCGCAATCGGGGAACAGGGGACTCCACCTCTGCGGCGGTGGTAAATTCGCGCCGATGGATCAATCCGCGGTGGTGCTCGGGGCAGACGTTGGACAACAATCGTCTGCAGAAACGCCGGTTTGGCTAACCGGCGATGTGCGGCTATGTTCCCCTCGCTCACGACGAGATCGCCGGAGCGCGGCTCCCGCAGGGCGATGAGATTCGTCGGATGCGTCGACGATTGCACACATGCCTGATGTGTCAAATGTCGTGCCGTTCACGCTTTTCCGATGACGCACCATGTGGAGTGCGTCGCGATCCTTGAACCGGTCGCCAAGCTGTCCTGACCTGCGGTTTTGTGCGTGCGCATCATGTGCGGTGTGGGCGTTACGGGCGATATCTTGACGCTGAAATGACGCTCGTGACGCTCGTCCTGATGGGGTGTCAGTCGCGCAGCATCCCTGGTCAGGCGATGTGGTGTGCAGTCTGGCTGAGGGATGTCGCTGAGGATTTCGTGATGTCAGAGGTGGTGCTCAGCCATGTGTGCAGAATGCCCAACAGGTTCTTCGTCTGCTGGTGGTATAGGCCGCACCCCCCCCCGTGACCTGGGGAAACGCTGACCCGTGGGAGGGATGGGCGGTCTCTGGCCCGTACCTGGTCCGGATCTTGGTCGGAGTCGGCCGCCGACGGGGTGGGACGTGGGCTGTGTGAGCTGACTCGGGGTCTCCCAAGCTGGAGGGGGGCGAGATATTCTTGAAGTTGTCTACCTGGGGGCGCTGACCTGCGGTGATGCGCCGACTTCCGCCTCTGCGCTGCGCAGACGAGTCTTTCGGTGTCGTTCAGGATCGTCTCGCGTTACGCAGTCGATTCTCTCCACGTGCTCCTCGGTGCCGTCCGAACTCCCCAGATTCTCCCCGTGGGAGACCCTGCTTATGAGCGCGCGCGGCGCGGTGCCCATGCAGGTCCGACAGCTACTGGTGGTTACGACGCGTGAGCCCCGCCGCTCCTGATGGGGGCGGCGGGGCTCACGGCCGGTGGCTCAGTGCAACGCGGCGACCTCGCTCGCCGACAGTGTCCGCGGATAGACGTGGACGTCCGCCACGGAGCCGGGGAACGCCAGGTACGGGGCTGTGGCGGAGGCGCTGTTGACGCAACCGCCGACGGTCAATGGCATCGAAGAGTCGTACTGGGGGCTGAGGTTGGTGGCTGTCCCCACCAGCGTGCCGTTCTGGTAGAGGGCCATGTTGCCGGTGTTGGAGCTTCCGGCGACCGGTGCGCGGAACGCGGCGACGAGGTGGGTCCAGGTGCCGATCGGTGCGGAGTTGTTGTCTCCCTCCGCGGTGGGGAAGTCGGCGTTCTCGTCGTTGGTGGTGGTCGTCTGGAACATCCAGGCGCTGCTTGCCTTGTCGTACGAGAGGTAGAAAGCCTGGTGTTGAGTGGTGCCCTGGCAGACGGCGGTCGTGCCGAGGGCTGAGTTGATCTTCACCCAGGTGGAGACGGTGTAGTCGCCGAGTGTGTTCACGGCGCTCTGTTTGCTCTTGAGGAAGCCGGTGCTGCCGTCGAAGGCGACGCTGCCGGCCGCCCCGCTCGGTGCGTCGGTGCCGAAGGTGGCGCTGCCGGAGGCCGTGAACGGGTTGAGGGTGGCCGTGTCACTGCCGTTGGCGGCGAGCTTCCACTCGTCCTCGGGCATGCCGTTCTCCCAGCCTGTCGGCACGATCACGCTGGTGGCACTCGCCTGACTGGGCGGCATCGCGTACGGGTAGACGTGGACGTCTGCCACGGAGCCGGGGAAGGCCGAGTACGGCGTGGTCGCGTCGACGCTGTTGACGCAGCCGCCGATGGTCAGGGGCATGGAGGAGTCGTACTGCGGGGTGAGGTTGGCGGCCGTGCCCATCAGGCTGCCGTTCTGATAGATCGACATCACTCCTGTGTTGGAGTCGCCGTCGACTGGCGCGGTGTAGGTGACCAGGAGGTGTGCCCAGGTGCCCACGGCGCCGGTGTTGGTGTCGCCTTCCGCGGTGGGGAAGTCGGCGCTGTCGTCGTTGGTGGTGGTGGTCTGGAACATCCAGCCCTTGTTGCCGCTGTCGTAGCCGACGTAGAACGATTGATGCTGGCTCGTGCCCTGGCAGATGGCGGTGGCGCTGGTTGCCGAGTTGATCTTCACCCAGGCGGAGATGGTGTAGTCGCCGAGGGTGTTGACGGCGGTGTGGTCGCTCTCCAGGAAGCCGGTGCTGCCGTCGAAGGACGCCGAGCCTGATCCTGCGTTGACCGCATCGGGGCCGTCGGAGCCGAGCGTCGCGCCGCCGACGGCGGTGAACGGGTTGTCTCCCTGGCTGTCGGTGCCGTCCGTGTCCAGTTGCCACTCGTCCTCGGGAGTGTCGCTGCCTGTGGCGAGCGGGACGACCAGGTTCGGCGTGAAGCTGCCGCTGTCGGTGACGCTGATGTACAGGGCTGCCAGGTCTGTGTAGTAGGCGTTGGCCGGGTTGCCGTTGGACAGGTCGGCTGCTTTGACGGTCGAGGAGGTGGCGGTGCCGTCCGTGGAGACCGCCGAGGCGAAGTCGATGACCTGGCCCGGGTTGTTGAGCAGGTCTGTGTTCACCTGCTCGCGTGCGGCCTCCTGGGTTGCCGTGCCCGGGTGGGTGGCGGTGAAGGGTGGGATGGTGGCGAGGTAGACGGTGATGTTTGAGTTCTGGGTGATGGGGTTGCCTGAGGCGTCGTAGGACTGACTGTCGTCCGTGTAGTACGAGCTCAACTGGCTGTTGAGCGAGGCGAGTTCGTTCTCCACGTTCGTGGCGCAACTGTTGGCGTCGCCGGTGCAGTTGAGCAGGTCGGTGGCACCGGTGGAGACGAGGACGGTCCGTACGTTGCCCTGGGTCAGTACGTTGCGGTCCAGAGGGTTCAGCGCGTTCCTTGGAGTGGAACTGTTGGTGATCTGCGGCAGCAGGTTGTTGCTCAGGCTGCCGCTGTTGGTGCCCGCGTTGAGCACGCCGTAGTCCACGGAGTTGTCTCCGACGGAGTCGTTGACCAGCGCGTCGGTGAAGGCATCGCTGAGATGGTGTTGGCCGTCGCCGCTCGCAGTGTCGCCGTTGACGCTCTGGTCGCCGTAGAGGACCAGCGAGCCTGTGGGCGCTGTGGTGGGAGTGGTGACGTCGATGCCTGCGAGGTAGGGCAGGCCCGTGTAGGTGGACTGTGTGTAGTTGGTGGCAGCGGTGTCGCCGGTGCGGTTGGCGGCATCGCTGACCCAGACGGGAGTCTGCGCCGCGGCATGACCCGACATCGCGGTCGCTGAGCCGTGCACCTGGAGGCTGACCAGAGCAGTGGACTGCTGTGCGACGGCCAGGGTCACCGGGTCACTGGTGACGTCGCCGCCCGCTGGGATGCTGATGGAGGCGGAGCCGCCGAACTTCAGCGGCGTCGGGGCCGCAGCTGCGCCGGCCCCTCCCGCGGTGGTGTCCTGGAGGGCGACGGAGGCAGCGTCGAAGGTCACCGGGGTGGTGCCCATGGCGTTGGACAGGTGGATGCGTACCCCATTGCCGTCATCGGTACCGACGCTGATGTGCGCAGGGATGCGGAGCGTCTGCCCATTGGCTGTCGCGGTGCCACCGTTGGAGAGCTGCACCTTGGCGGTGTCCTGGACCGAGGACCAGGTACCGACCCAGTGCTGGGCACTTGATCCGCTCCCGGTGACCGCCATGGGCCGTACACCCACTCCGAGGACGTGCAGGCTGGGCTGACCGGTCTGGACGCCGTTCGTGAACAGGGGCAGGGAGATGCTGTTGATGACCGAGCCGGGGCACTGCAGGGGGACGCTGATCGCGTAGATCTTCGGGCCGGAACTCGGGCTGTTCTGGGTGTTGTTGCTGTGGTTCTCGTGGATCAGGGTGATCGAGGCCGCGGAGGCCGGGCCGGAGAGCCAGTCGGGCACGGTGTCCAGTTGGTACACCTGGTCGGCAGGGTCGCCGTTCGGGTCAAGGCAGTTGTTCTTGGCGTAGGTGACGGTGCCGAAGGCGCCCTTGGCAGCTCCGCCGGTGGCGAAGGCGAGGAAGACCAGAGCGTCGCCGGTGTTCACCACGCCACTGCCCGGCAGGGTGACGGTCTGGCCGGAGGCGAGCATGTTGTCGTACGTGCCGGTGCCGAACTTCGGCAGCGTGACGGTCGCGCCGTCCACGGTCACCGTCTTGCTGCTCTGCCAGCCCGAAGTGCTGGTCAGATCGGCCGAGTTGATGCTGTCGCCGGAGCCGTCGGCGTCGGCCGCACTGGTCGTGGTGGTGAAGGTGCTGGTGGCAGTGTTGTTCAGGCAGCTGCCGGTGGCGTTGATCGCGCAGGTCAGCGCCGGTGCGAGACGCAATACGTCAATACCGGCCTGATAGCCGGCCGAGCTGGGATTCTTACCGGTCAGAGTGAGGGTCAGAGTGTGCACCCCCTGTCTCAGAGTGAGCAGTTGGCCGCTCGCGTCCTTGGGGATGCCCAGGTTGAGGAACTGAGTGGTGGTGTACGAGTTGTAGGCGTCGAATCCGCTGATCAACGTGGACTGGGTGCTTGTGCCCGCGTCCAGGACCAGACGATAGATGCCGTAGTCCTTGGCCTTGGTGAGGTTGGCGCCGAATCCCCAGGGACCTGCCTTGGGGATGTCGAAGCTGAAGGTGGCGCTGTCTCCACTGATGACCTTCGACGTCGTGCTCTTGTCGCCGAGCATGGCCTGGTACCCGTCGGCGAACTCGTAGCCGCTGTGGGCGGGTTGGCTGACCACTTGGCCGCCGGTGCTGGTGGTTGTGGCCTTTGGCACGACGCTGGTGGTGCTGTCCGTGTTGGTCGCGGTCCAGCCGCTGATCATCTTGTCGCCGTAGGCGTATGTCGGAGTGCTGGTTCCGGCGTAGAAGGCGTAGGCAGTCTGGGAGATGGACGTCGATCCGGCCTGGTCCACCGCCTTGGCGTAGAGGGTGTGCGGTCCGGACACGCCCGGGGCGAATGCGGGGGAGGCGCTGCCGTTGATCGCCGAGGTGCCGGTGCCGGGTCCGTTGTCGGCCGTGGCGTAGTAAATGTGGCCCTGTGCGATCTTGGTGCCCGCTACTAGGTGGGTGACTCCGCTGCTGGTGTACACCGTGCTGCTGAGCGTGGCGTCCAGGGCGAATAGGTATCCGGTCACGTTGTTGGTGTGGTTGTTGCTCAGGACGAACGTGCCAGAGTCGCCGTATGCCGCGCCGATCTGCTTGGCGGGGAACTGACTGGAGGTCACCGTGGGCGCGGGCGGCGCGCTGGTATCTACCGTGAAGGTTTGGGTCTTGGTCCAGATCCCGGAGCCGGTGCCGGCCCAGTAGCCCGCCGCGTTCTGTGCCGTGGCCTTCCAGGTGTACGTGCCGTCCGGCAGGCTCGGTGTCGTCCAGTCGCTGCCGTTGGTGTTGTAGCGTGCGCGCTTCTTGGAGTCCAGGTTGGGGCCGTAGCCCTGGTGGATCATGGTGCCCGAGGAGTTGAAGACCTGGTAGTCGACGCGTAGCAGTTCGCTGCCGCCTGCCAGGTCGGGGTCGACCGCGCGTGCGGACAGCGTCGGGGTGTGCGTGGTGGTCATCGTCTTGCCCGAGCTCACGATGGACGGCTTGATCGCGGGCGTTCCCGTGCCGTTCTTGAGCTTGGGGCGGTAGCTGTAGGTGACCGACATGGTGGCCCCGCCGCCGTAGGCGAGCTGCTTCCACTGGGAGGCGTCATCCATGTTGGGCGACTGGACCATCAGCGTCATGCTGCTCCAGCCGCCGGCCGCCGCGCTCTGTGCCCGGGAGGTCACGTCGAACTCCAACGACGGTGGACTGACCCAGGAGTTGGAGCCGTCGGTTACCGGGCAGGTGCCGGCCTCGTGGCTCTTGGGGTTGGTGCCGAGCGCACCGGTGCGTCCTCCGGGCTCGTGGCCCCAGTACAGCGAGGACGACCCCCAGCCGACGGGGCGGTCGGTGCCGTAGACGGCGGCCGGGGTGTCCGAACAGGAAGCGGCGGAGAGCTGCTTCACGTACAGGGAGGCGTGGCTGACCACGGCGCCTTTGATGCCGCCCGTGTTGATCTGGTAGTACGTGCGGGCGCGTTCGCCGTTGCCTGGGGTGCTGTTGTCCCATCCCTCGCGGGCGTTGGTCGCACCTGTGGTGGACGTCGAGTTATAGACGTTCCACCCGTTGTCGGAGATCCGGGCCCAGTCGAGTTGGGAGGGCCTGCCGCTCCACTCTGGGTCCACATAGACCGGATAGGTGGTGGTCTGGGCGGTGAGCAAGGACCGGTCCAGGCCCAGTAGTTGCTTGCCGCTCTTGAGGGTTACATGGACCTGGGCACGGTGTTTGCCGACCTTGGCTGCCGCGGTGTGCTCGGCGCGGGCGGCCGAGACGGTCGCCGTCCGGGTGAGGGGGGCGCTGCTGGGCTTCTGGCCGGTGCTGTCCCACATCAGTGCGGTGTCGCTGTGGAACAGCGTCTTGCCGGTGTGCTTGTCGGTGGCCTGAGCACCGCCGTTGGACGTGGCAGTCAGCTTGAGGTTGGTCGACGCGGTGTTGAGGGCGAGGCTCCGCAGACGCGGGTCGGCGGCGGCCTTGGCGGTCTTGACCACCAGGATCGAGGAGTAACCGGAGGCGTCGGCGGTCAGTTGGAGGTCGACTCCGGGCAACACCTCGGGGTACGTGGCGGTGTCCTTGGCGACCACCGGCTTGGGCAGTGTACCCGGCCAGGAGAAGCCCAGCTTGTCGGCCCCGCTGCGCATCGTGACCAGAGCGCCGGAGCCACCGTCGGAGAAGGCCACCTGTGTGACGGCGGCCTTCGGGGCCCAGGTCCCGTCTGCCCGTTGTACCAGGGTCGTGTTGATGGGGACCCATTTGCCCTGCTGCTGTACGCGTTGCGGCATCGAGGAGTCGGTCCAGGTGAAGGTCCCGTCCGGGTTGGCCACCACCTCCGTGCTCGTGTCGGTGAGCTGGTCGACGGTCACCGGCTCGCCCGTTGCTTTCGCCTGCGCGGACGCCGACTCCGTGGGGTTGAGACGCCTGGCGGCGGTCGGGGAATCGTTGCTCTGTGGTGTGGTCGGTGTGCTGGGCAGAGCGTGCGCGGGTGCGGTGGCCGCAAGTGAACTCGCCGCCAGGGCGGCGACGATGGCGGTCGCGATCGGTTTTGACGCGGGGCGTCTGGACGCGCGCATGGCTGTGCGAGAGGAGGACATCGAGGTTGTGGTCCTTCGCGGGGTCAGGCGGTTCCCCCCGTGGGCCCCGCGCCGTGTGCATTCTGTGTGGCTGGCGTGAGCCCGGTCCATCGTCAATTGGTCGACATGTGCCCACGTGTAGTCCGTTTTTGACGCATACAGGTCAAAATGCGTTCGAGTCTGTGCGCTTCCTTTGCTTTTCCTCGGAAAACGCTTTGCTTTCAGGTCGGCCGCTGGCTCTAGCGTGATCCTCTGCGGGGGGCTTGACCGACGTGTGCCTCCGTTCTGACGTTCTCTCAAACTGCCCTGGTCGAGGGGGACTTGAGCAGTTTGGGATCGGGAGGGGACGCACAGCATGGCGCGGATTTCGGGGTGGAGACGCGGGCGGGCGGCGTGGGGTGCCCGGAGGGTTCGGCGTACGGCGGCAGTGATGGTCGGCGCCTTGGTGGTGGGTCTGCTGCCCGCCGGTGTGGCCACAGCGGCCTCAGCGACGCAGCGGCATGTGTCGATTCCCGCCGCTCCGCACAACAAGCGGGTCCCCCTGACCCACTCCAGGCCCAAGTGGGGCTCCGCGTCCAAGAGTTTCAAACACTTCGATCCCAGCGGCCATGCGAAGCTCCCCGCGCCGGGCAGCGCGGTAGTCACCCTGCCGGTCGCCACCGCCTCGACACGGCTAAGTGCGAAGGCGACCGAGGTACGGGCCAAGGGCACTCCCGTCCTGCTGGGTGCCGTCGCAGGAGCAGGGGCCAAGGCGACTTCCGTCACCGGTTCGCAGCGCGTGCGGGTGAGCGTATTGGATCAGAAGGCCACGCAGGCGGCCGGCGTCCACGGAGTGCTCTTCACTCTCCAACGCACCAGCCCAGCTGGGGGAAAGGTCGCCCTGCGGGTCGACGACTCCTCGTTCCGCAACGCCTTCGGCGGTGACTTCGCCTCGCGTCTGCACCTGGTCCAACTGCCCGCCTGCGCCCTGACCACGCCGACATTGTCCAAGTGCCAGACCCAGAGTGCCGTGCGCACCGCCCCCGGAACCCCATTGTCCGCACAGGTCACCATGCGAGCCCCGAGTACCGCGACCGCCCATGCCGTCGGGTCCGCCCGCTCGGCGACGGCGTCCTCCGGCGCGCTGGTGGTCATGGCGGCGACCTCGGGCACCTCTGGCTCGTCGGGTGACTACTCGGCGACAAGCCTGTCACCGGGCGGATCCTGGTCGAACTCGGGGAACACGGGCGCGTTCACCTACAGCTACCCGATCTCGGTGCCGCCGGCGATCGGCGGCACGGTCCCGAACGTCGATCTCTCCTACAACTCCGCCAGCCAGGACGCGCGCACCGCGGGGACCAACAACCAGTCCTCGTGGCTGGGCGACGGCTGGACCTCGGCGGAGAACTACGTCGAGCGCACGTACAAGTCATGCAAGGACGACTCGTCGTCGGGGGCCCCGGACAACGACGGCGACCAGTGCTGGGCTGGGCAGATCCTCACACTCTCCCTGAACGGCACGTCCACGCAGATCGTCTACGACGACTCGACGAAGACGTTCCACTCTACGGACGACAGCTCCACCATCAAGATCGAGAATCTGACCGGCGCCACGAACGGCACGGCGAACGGGGAGTACTTCAAGGTCACCGAGGGAGGAGTGCAGTACTTCTTCGGCCGCAACCGCCTGCCGGGCTGGACCAGCGGCAAGGACGAGACGAAGTCCGTGTGGACCGAACCGGTCTACCACGCACACAGCGGAGTCTCCGACTGCCCGGACAGCACCGACTTCGCCGCCACCTCCTGCACACTCGGCTACCGCTTCAACCTCGACTACGTCGTCGACACCCACAGCAATGCCACCGCCTGGTACTACGCGCCGGAAACGGGCTACTACGGCGCGGACATGAAGAACACCGCGGTGCCGTACACCCGCGGCGGAACTCTGTCCCGGGTCGACTACGGGATGACCGCCTCGACGATCTACTCGGGTACCGCGCCGGAGCAGATCCTCTTCGACACGACCGCCGAACGCTGCATCGCCGGCACACCGTCCGGCAACACCTGCGCCGACAGCCAGTTCACGGCCGCCAACGCCGCGTACTGGCCGGACGTGCCGATCGACCTCAACTGCGCCAAGGACAGCAGCTGCACCAACCACGGCACGAGCTTCTGGTCCCGCAAGCGCCTGACGTCGATCACCACCCAGATCCAGACGGGCGGCGCGACCCAGCAGGTCGACAGGTACACCTTCACCCAGTCCTTCCCCGACGGCGGCGACCACGCCCCCACTCTGTGGCTGGACTCCATCAAACACACCGGCCTGGACACCCTCGGCGGCGCGACGGGCAGCACGTCCACCCCGGCGGTGAGCTTCGACCCGCCGCTGCAACTGGCCAACCGGGTCGGCACGATCCCGCAGATGCCGTTGATGTACCACGACCGGATCCAGACGGTCACCAGCGAGTCCGGCGCGCAGACGACGGTCACCTACGACCGCCCCGACTGCTCCAAGGCACCGGCGAGCGACCCCGACGACCCGACCGACGCGGCAGCGAAGACCTTCGCCTCCACCAATACGCTGTCCTGTTTCCCGGTGTATTGGACCCCCGACGGGCAGCCCGCACCGTGGATGGACTGGTTCTACAAGTACAAGGTGACATCGGTCCTCACCGAGGACCCGAACAACTCCTACCAGGACGGCACCCAACCCAAGCTGGAGACGGACTACACCTACAAGGGCAACCCCGGCTGGCACTACGACGACAACGAGACCGTCAAGGCCAAGAACCGCACCTGGGGCCAGTTCCGGGGCTACCCGGAAGTCGACGTCACCACCGGCGACCCCACCGTCTTCCACAACACGAATGGCGCCGCGGTCCACGACCAGAAGACGCTCACGAAGACCTACTACTTCCTGGGCATGAACGGCGACACCCTGCCCGGCGGAAAGACCCGCTCGGTTCCGGCACTGACCAGCCAGGACGGCGCCACCTCCGTAGCCGATGACAACGCCCTGGCGGGGCAGACCTTCGAGACCGACACCTACACCGGTGCCACGGGCAGCCTGGACAAGGCCGTGGTCACCGTGCCCACGGTCATCGGTCCCACGGCCAGTCGGAGCCGCAGCGGCCTGCCGGACCTGACGGCGCAGATGGCCCGCCCCGCCAAGACGCTGACCCGTCAGGCCGTGTCCTACGGCTGGCGCAAGACCGAGACCGACACGTTCTACAACACGGCCCTGGGCAAGTCGACCACGGGCATGGCCGTACAGGTCGACGACCGCGGTGAGACCACAGCCAGTGGCAACGTCGCCAAATGCACCTACAACCGCTACCTCACGGGCAGCGTCGCCACCTTGGTGGTGGCCGCCGAGACCATCACCACCGCCCAGGATTGCTCGACCGCGGGCGCCACCCCCAGCGGCACTCTGATCTCCGACACCCGCACGTCCTACGACACCAACGGCTTCGCCTACGACGGCGACGGGCAGACAAACCCCTCCCTGCCCACCACCGGTGACGCCACCCTCGTCCAGACGGCGTCCGCCGCCAGCGGCGCCACCGCCACCGCTTTCGTCGACCAGACCGCCACCAAGTACGACTCCTACGGCCGCGCGACCAAGGCCACCCGGACCCCCAACTCCACCTCACCGGACGGCAAGAGCCTCGCCCAGAGCGTCTTCACCTCCTACACCCCCGCGAGCGGCGAACTGCCCACCGGCAGCACGACCATCACCCAGGTCACGCCCGGCGTGGACTGCTCCACGGTCACCGTCTCGTCCAAGGACTGCCAGCTGGCGACCAACACCCTGGATCCGGCCCGGGGCCTGCCCATAGCCAAGACGGACGTGGCCGGCAAACTCACCTCACTCACGTACGACGCGTTCGGCCGCTTGACCGGCGTGTGGCTGCCCAACGAGATCAAGGCCAACAGCGCGCCGGCGAACACGACCTACACGTACAGCATCTCCCAGTCGACACCGTCGATCGTCACCTCCAACAGCCTGCTCGACAGCGGGAGTTATCAGACCAGCGAGACGCTGTACGACGCGATGCTGCGACCTCTGCAGGTCCAGAAGACCGCGGAGAACTCCAGCACCGCGGTCACGGACACCCAGTACGACTCCCACGGCTGGACGGTCGCCACCAACAACAACTACAGCGTCTCGGGCAGCCCCCGCAGCAGCCTGATCCCCGTGTCCCAGGTCTCCATCCCCGACACCACCGTCACCGACTACGACGGACAGGGCCGGGCCGACCTGGTCACCGAGGAACACGACGGGCTCATGACCTGGACCACGACCACCGCCTACACCGGGGACAGGACCGTTGTTCTGCCGCCGAAGGGCGGAGTGGCCTCCACCAAGGTCGTCGACGCACGCGGCCAGACCACCGAACTCGACCAGTACACCGCACTCCCCACCATGTCCGGAACCGCGGCTGCCGGCTTCACCGCCACCGGCGGCACCACCTCCGCCACCACCTACACCTACGCAGCGGCGGGCCAGCAGCACCAAATCACAGGCCCCGACAAGTCGGTGTGGACATTCGACTACGACCTGCTGGGCCGCAAAGAGCACCAGACAGACCCGGACACGGGCAGTAGCAGCTACCACTACGACGACGCCGGCAACCTGCTCTCCACCACCGACGCCAAACAGGTCGAACTCGACTACACCTACGACCTCCTGGGCCGCAAGCTCACCGCCACCGACAAGGCCAAGTCCAACTTCCAGTTCGCGTCCTGGACCTACGACACCCTGCGCATCGGCCTGCCGACCTCCTCCACTCGCTACGTCCAGGGCACCACCGGCGGTTACACCATCGCCGCTACCGGCTACACCACACTCGGCAGGTCGACCGGCACCAAGATCACCCTGCCGGCGTCCGAGACACCGCTGCCCTCGACCTACACCACGACCTACACCTACACGACCCGTGACCAGCTGCTCGCCACCCAGACCGACCCGCGCACCCAGGGCCTCACCAGCGAACTCATCACCTACGACCGCGACGCACTGGGCAATCCGACCGCTTCCGGCAGCAGCGCCTTCGCCTACGTCAGCGGGACGGTGTACACAGACTTCGGCCAGCTCTCCCGAGTCACCATGGGGGCCTCGACCAACCCGGCAACGGCCACCTACGACTACGACGACCAGACTCTCCGGCTGACGGATCGCGTGATCAGCCGGACCCAGGCACCCGGCCCGACGGTCGACGACACCAAATACTCATACGACGCGTCCGGCAATCCCACCAGCACCATCGACCAGCAGTCGGAGACCGGAAACACCGTCACCGATCAGCAGTGCTACACCTATGACGCCCTGGACCGGCTCACCGACGCCTGGACCGCCAACGACAACTGCAACGCCAGGCCACCGACCAGCAGCACCCTCACCACCGCGCCGGGCTCCTACTGGCAGTCCTTCGGCTACTACGCCATCGGCAACCGCCGCCAGAGCATCGACCACGCCATCGGGACCACAGGCAGCACCGTCACCACCACCTACGCCGACGGCTGCACCGCCAACTGCAACTCCACCGGTGCCCAGCCCCACACCCTGACCGCCACGACCGGCGGCACGAACCCGACGGCGTTCGGCTACGACGAAGACGGCAACCTGCACACCCGCACGCCCACCACCGGACCCGGCCAGACCCTGACCTGGGACGACGAGGGCCACCTGGCCCAGGTGGACACCACGGGCTCCAGCCCCACGTCCACCAAGTATCTCTACGACGCCGACGGCAACCAGCTCATCCGCCGTGACCCCGGCCAGACCACGCTCTTTGTCGGCGACACAGAGATCGTCGTCAACACCAGCGTCACTCCCAACACCCTGCTCGGCGCCGTCCGCACCTACAGCCACGGGGGTGCAGGTACCCCCGTGGCCATGCGCTCCAGCCTCACAGGCGGCGGAGTGAAGTACCTCTTCAACGACGCCCACGGCACGTCGACCCTGGCGATGGACACCACCACCCAACAGGTCGCCCGCCAGCAGTACACGCCCTACGGCCAGCCACGGAGCAGCGCCAACACCGTTACCTGGCCCGACCCCACCCACTCCTACCTCGGCAAACCGCAGGACACCACTACCGGTTACACCGACGTCGGCGCCCGCAAGTACGACCCCGGCCTCGGAAGCTTCATCAGCGCCGACCCCGTCTTCGAAGCCACCAGCCCACAGCAGATGGGCGGTTACACCTACGCGGCCGACAATCCTGTCACCGGCAGCGACCCGACCGGGCTCATGCTGCAATGGACCGAGGGCGGCGGAGACGGCACAAAATCCGCGGAGATTCTCGACGGCTCGCCGAGCACTGACAGCAACACCAATAAGGGTGGGAGCTGGTTCGGTGGCGTGGTCAGCACCGTGGTCGACCAAGCCAAGAAGACCGTCGTCGGACTGGTCGAGTCCCCCTACACCCAGTACGAAGCAGACAAGCAGTGCCTTACCAGCGGCGCCAACTGCACAACCCTGCTTTCTCAGATCAACCCCGGTTTCGGTCTCGTTAATGCGGTAGTGGGACGCGGATCTGAGATCTATGGCGATTTCGCCCACGGCAGAAGCGCCGAAGGCACCGGAAAGCTGGTATTCGATGCATTCCTGCTTTTCGCCACGAGGGGCGCTGGCGAAGAGGTCGAAGCAGAAGCGAGCGAAGCCAGAATCGCGAGCGAGGCTTGCAGCTTCGCGCCTGCCACTCCGGTTCTCCTAACCAACGGGAAAACCAAGCCCATCGGGGCCATCAAGCCCGGTGACAAGGTCGAAGCCGCAGACCCCAAGAGCGGAAAGCATCAAGGCGCCCGCACCGTCCAACACGTGTGGATCAACCATGACAACGACCTCCTCGACCTGAAGATCCGCACCAAGCACGGACACACCGCCACTCTCCACACCACCGCCAACCACCCCTTCTGGAACGACACCACCCACACCTGGGTAGCCGCAGGCAAACTCCACCGAGGTGACGCCCTCAACACCGTCACCAACGGCCGTGCCTACGTCGTTGCTGCTCAGCCCACACCTGGCTCGGCGAGACGGTGGAACCTTACTGTCCAGGAACTGCACACGTACTATGTGATGGCGGGGGCCACGCCGGTCCTGGTCCACAATACGTGTGGACCTAAAACCACGTATCGGAGTGATACGCGTGGCCCGGATGAGATCTTCAAGAATGGGTTCGAGCCGCGTGGATCAAATATGGACCTAATGGAGCACGCTTCTGGTTGGTCGACAGATTCCGGTTATGTGGCGACGACTAAACACGAGAGCATAGCCATCGGGCGCGGCGGAAACGTCTATCACGTAGACGGGGTCGAGGGCCTCGATGTGAATGGCGAGTGGCCAGACAATCCATTTGCCGACGAACAGGAAATTGCTGTTCCGGGTCGCATTGATCCGAGCCGTATCATCGGCGTGCGGTTGCGTGATGGGACTTGGATGGACAATCCCAACTATGTTCCTCTGGGGAAGTGATGGATGTACTGAACCTCACCGCTGCCAGCGACGATGGCCGTCGCGAGGAGATTGACCTCGAAGTCGATGACTCAGGCACGCCGAGCATCAAGCTAGTCCGCGCCAATAGGATGACTAGCGTCCATCAAGGCGGAGATCTCTTCGAGTGCCTCAAGGTTTTGCGCCGTCACCTTGAGGCGGAAGGTCTCCTCGTTTGCTGTCAAGGATCACGACCGACGGTATTTCCATCGGGGATGGGACGTCAGATGTCAAACGGGAGGCTTGCTTATCCGTTGCGGCGCGATCCGCCTCTGACCGACGCGGATCTTGTGGACATATTCGCGCCAGCTAAACTTTCCGAGGTGGGTACGGTCGAAGATCAACGTCGAGCTGTAATGGAGTTCTTCGGGTTCTCAAATAAGTAGCTTGGCGGTCCCACCGGATTTGTTTCCGGTGGGACCGCTGTGGCGTGCTGAGGGGGTCTGACGGCAGTAGCTGACGGCAACGTCAGTGGACGGGTGCTGCACAAGCGGTCGAGTCGTCGCCGTCGTCTGGCTCGGTGGTGGGCTCCTGCGGAGCCTGGAGGCTGTGGCTGAGGAGGTCGATGGCTTGGCGCTGGAGGCGGAGGCGGACGTGTGCGTAGACCGTCGCGGTGACACCGATGTGGGCGTGGCCGAGGAGTTCCTTGATGACGACGAGTTCGACGCCCTGTTCCAGGAGGAGCGTCGCCGTTGAGTGGCGGAGGTCGTGGAACCGGATTGGCCGTAGGCGGGCGTCGCGAAGCAGGGCGTTGAAGTGGCGGGTGAGGGTGGCGGGTTCGATCGGATGACCGTCGGACCGGGTGAAGACGTGGCCGCCGCCCTGCCAGTCCGAGCCCGCCTCCTCCTTCTCCTCTGCCTGATCCTGGCGGTGCGCACGGAGCGAGGTGACGCAGGAGAGCGGCAGCGCGATGCGCCGTTCGGAGCTGATGGTCTTGGTCGGCAGGGTGGCCAGACCGCCGGTACGGGTGCGTTGAAGGGTGCGGCGGATGGTGGCGGTGCCGGCGTCGAGGTCGAGGTCTTCCCAACGCAGGCCGAGCAGTTCGCCCTTGCGTAGGCCAGTGCGCAGGGCGAGTTCGAACAGGGCGACGTGCCGGTGGCCTTGGGCGGCGGTGAGGAAGCGTCGGGCTTCGTCGGCGGTGAGGGGGTTGAACCGGCGGGGGCGGGGTGTTCCGGTGCGGACGTTGCGGGCGACGTTGCGGGGTATCTCCTCCTCGCGCACGGCGTGCTCCAGGGCAGATTTGAGCACGGAGTGGATGTAGATGAGCGTGAGTGGGGAGAGGCGCTTGCGGCAGCACTGGCCGATCGCGCAGCAGCGCGGACGGCGGCTGGCCTGGGCCTGCGGGTCGCGTCCCGTGTCGATGCCACGTGCGCAGCACTGGCAGACGGTCCGCAGGGCGTTCAGCCAGGTGCGCACGTCCTTGGCGGTGAGCTTGGCAAGCTTCTTCCGGCCGAGGCCGGGGATGAGGTACTGGTCTACGACGGCGGTGTAGCGGGTGTGGGTGGTCTCGCGGAGGTGGTAGACGGCGACGTTCTCCAGCCAGTACGTCAGGTACGCGGCCACGCTACCTTGAGCGGAAGGGACGGGGAGGCCGCGGTTGCTGGCGGCGATCTTCTCGGTGAGCTTGGCCAGAGCTTCCTTGCGGGTGGTGCCGTAGACACGGATGCGCTTGCGGGTGTTGCCGGGGGCGAGGACGTATCCGGCGGCTTCCCAGCGGCCGTCCTTGCGCTGGTAGACGGTCCCGTCGCCGTTTGCGCGCACACGGCGGGAGGCGGGGGTGTCGCGGGACATGGTCATCAGGCAGCGTCCTGTTCGAGGCGGGTGCGGATGAAGTCGGTCAGGGCGTGGGCGGGGATGCGGCGGGCGCGGCCGAGAGTGATCGAGGCGAGCTGCCGGGTGCGGAGGAGGTCGTAGACGGCTGAGCGGCCGAGCTGCAGGCGGGCCATGACCTGTGGCACCGTCAGCAGTTCCTCCGGCGCCCCCTCGGAGGCCGTGGTCATCAGCAGCCCCCTTCTGCCGCGAACTGCCGTTCCAGTTCTCTGCGGTGCCAGACGGCGGCGGCGAGGAGGGCGCCACCGGGGCTGTAACCCGATCCCTGGTAGGCCCAGTGGCAGACGACGAGCGTGGTGGCCGGGTCGTAATCGGGCAGGCCGGTGTGGGCGCGGGCCTGTTCGGTGCGCCAGGTGCGGCGGCCGGCGCGCAGCGCGCCGAGGGTGGTGGAGTAGCGGCGGGACTTGGTGGAGAAGTGGCCCCGGAAGCCGAGCATGTGCGCCCACTTCCAGAGCTTCAGGCCGGCGAACTCCGGCAGTCTTCCCAGTTCCCAGCAGGTGCGGATCATCTGCCGGAGATGGCGGGCGACGGCGAGCCGGGGCAGGGGCCGGGCCTGTCCGGTTCCATCGCATGCGGTGCAGGGGAGCGGGGTCCCCCGGGGCAGGAGGGTGGCGCCGCGTCCCTGGCAGGGGCGGCAGAACAGGGCGCGGTCGAGGGTGCCGGAGGCGTCGGCGGACTTGGTGGCGTACTTGGCCACGTAGGCGGCGACCGCCTGATCAGTCAGCTCCGTGTCGGTGCCGAAGACGGCGATCTCGCGCACGTCGAGCTGTTCGCCCCAGACGAGTTCGCGTTCCCCGACCGCGCTCGACTCGACCGTGATGCGGACCCGTGCGGCGGCGGCCCTGATGGCGTCCGCGAGTACGGCGACGGTGGCGCACGAAGGTGGGGGCTGGGTGCTGCCGTCCGGGCCGTCGAGCCGGATCACCGCGTGGAAGTGGACCAGGCCCCGCTTCTGGTACTCGGCGACCTTCGCGAAGGACACGCGTAGGACAGAGTGGGCGGCCTTCTGCGTCATGTCGAGCCGGGCGGCGATCTCACGGCGCAGGTAGGTGGTGAAGCGGGCCCACAGTGTGGAGGCGTGGGCGTTGAACAGGACTGCGCCCGCGTAGTCGTAGGTTGCCGGGTTCAGTGGCGTGCCGAGCAGGGCGTCCGTGGGTTCATGGAGGTTGCGGCAGTGGCAGGGCCGGGTCTCGCCGCCGGGGGTGGTGGGGCGGTTGTGGACGGGGCCGAAGGAGGGCGCGGTGAGGGTGGCGAAGACGCGGGGGTGGGTGCGGACGGTGTCGGGGACGTTCTTGCCGCCGGACAGGCCGGCGCGGATGAGGTGGTAAGTGTCGGCGGCGTAGAGGCGGGAGCAGGCCGGGCAGCGGGAGGCGCGGCGGTTGCCGCACGTGGTGAGCAGGCTGCCGGTGGGTTCGTCGGAGGCGGTGTAGGAGCGCAGCACCTCACCGGTTGTGGTGTCGACGGCGGCGGTGTGGCCGGTCAGGCGGACGGGTTCGGTGCAGCCGCCGAGGTGTTCGATCTGCTGCTGTGCGCGGTCGAAGTCGGGGTGGTTGACGAGGTGGAGCAGATCCCGCACGGCGGGGCTTGCCACGTGGCGCAGGTCCAGGGTGACCATTCGGGGCGTGTCCCTTCTGTTCGGGGTGGCGGCCCCGAACAGCAACCAGCCAGTCAGGGAGGTGTGTTGGTGCTGCTCGGGGCATGACGAACCAGGCCCATGGGCGGGCGTGGTGTAACGAGGGGTTTCGGGCAGCGAGGGCTGGGACTCAGAGCTGAGCGAGCGCTGCGGTGGCCACCGGAAGGGCGACGCCCATGCGCGTCCCCAGGTGAGCGGCGGTGATCGGTGTCCCGTGCTCGGCACGGTGGGTGTCCGCGATGCGCCGGGCCGCGTCCAACAGGGCGGCCGGCAGGGTCGGGCCAGCGGCGGGCTGGGCCACTTTGGCGACAGCGGCGGCCGGCGCCGGGGCGATCTGCGGCTCCTCGGCCGGGGAGGTGGCGACGACCGGGCCGGGCGTCGGGGGCTCGGATGCGGGTGCTTCGTCGGGAACCGGTTCAGAGATGGGGGCGGTGGCCTCCACTGGCGGGACAGGGCGGGTGAGGGTGTGGAACTGGGCGAGGAAGGCGGGGCCGACGTGGCCCCAGCCGAGCAGCAGGAGCGGGGCGACGGTGTCCAGGCAGGCGCGGCCGTAGCGTCCGGTCAGCAGGGGCTCGGCGGTGTTCAGGGCGAGGGTGAGCAGTCCGCACAGGTGCAGCAGCTTGGTACCGGCCCGCAACTCCGCCTTGGACACGCCGCGCAGGGCCAGGAACCGCAGGGCGACCAGGAGTCCGACGACGGACAGGTCCACCATGGGAGCGATCAGCGGCGCGATCGGGTGCGGAACACCGAGGCGCAGGGCGAGTGCCCAGACGTTGCCGAAGGAGAAGACGAAGGCCAGGGCCGCGATGACCGCCATGACCACGGTCACGGTGCGCCGGGTGAAACGTTCCTCCGTCATGACCTCAACCTCCTCTCGGATACGGGGTGTTCGGGACTACTTGGTGAGCGGAACAGGGGTGTCGTCGGGTGCCGTACGGCCAGCGGTGTCGAGGAGGGCGTCCAGGAGGAAGGCGGGATCGGCGGTCAGGTGCGAGGTGTCCTCGGCGATGCGGGCGGCGTCGGCGTCGGAGACGTAGGGGGTGCGGATGCGGGTGTAACCGGGGCGGCCCTGCATCGCCATCACCGCGACGCCGACGTAGACGGGGTCCTGCAAGGTGACCGGGCTGGCGTCGGGCCAGTTGCGGATGTCGTCACCGAGTGCGGCCACCGCGGCTTCCACGGTCTTCTGCGCGAAGGACAGCCCGATCGGGCACACGTCGCGGATGAAGGTCGGAATCGCGTCGCCGGTGGTCTTCTGGCTGATCAGGATCACCAGGATCCCGACGCTGCGACCCTTCTTGACCAGGTCCTCCACCAGGCGGGCGTTCTCCGCCGTCAGCGCGGCCAAACGTCTCGTCTCGGCGTCGCTGCCCTTGTACTCGCGGAAGAACGTGTGTGCCTCGTCGATGATCAGGACCGTGAGCGGCCACTGCGGCGAGGGGCCGACGTGCCACATGTTCTTCACGCCCAGCACGTCACGGATCACCGAGGACCGCTGCCGACGCAGCTCCACCAGCCGCTTGAACAGCGCGTTCGCTTCGTCCAGGTCGTCACCACAGAACGTGAACATCCGCTTGACCAGGTCCGCGTAGTCGCCCTCCGAGGCCCGCGACACCTTCCCGTCCGCAGTCGCGATCTGTACGGCAGCCGACGGGGCGAAGTCGCAGACGAACTTGTTGATCCCCGAGGTCTTGCCCGCGCCGGGGACGCCGGCCACGGTCACCCCGGGCACGTTGGCCAGGGACACGCACACCGGGGCGACGTACTCGTCCACACCCAGCTCCCAGCGCGTCAGGTCTGTGGGAGGGCGGCCGGTGGGCCGGTGCTCAGTCGGCGTGGTCAACGGGTCGGAGCGCACGCCCTGGATCACCACCTTGCCAGGCCCGTCCGGCAGCACGGACACACGCGTGCAGCGCCAGGCGTCGGCCAGGAAGCGTGCCGCCTTCTGGTACTCCTCCAGCCCGACCTGCGGCAGCGTGCGCGCCCGGACGATCACGCCGAACCGGTCCGCCTTCACCTTGATCCGGGGAGTCAGCACGCGCGGCGGTGGCGTGCTGCCCTTCTGCGCGGTGATCTGCGCGAGCAGTCCCGGCGTCTTGTCGGTGACTGTCAGCCCGGCCATCCGAGCGAGCCGCACCCAGCCCCAGCGCACCCGGACGGCCTGCCGCATGCTGACCCGCGTGCCCCGGTCGGCCCGCGCATAGCGCACCACCGTCACCACCAGCCACACACCGACCAGCACGACCACGGCCAACAAGGTGTCCGGCGCGTATCCCGTCACGGCCTCCACGTCAGGCCCCCTCTTCGCGTATCAGGCGGAGCATGTGGCCCAGGTCCAGGCGGCCCGCCTGCTCCGGGCTCAGGCTGAGCAGATCGAGCACCGAGGCCGAGGCGGCGAACGTGGCCTTGCCCTCGGTCCCCGGCAGAGGCCGGAGCGGGTACAACTCCCGCTCCGGCACGGAGTTTTCGAAGCGGTTCACTGAGCCGCCTCCACCGTCACCAGCTCCAGACGGGCGGCCCGGTAGGCGACACCGTCGGAGAGCTGACCGTTGAAGATCCGCGCCCACGGGGTCGCGAACAGCTCTACCGGGCGCACCATCGCCCCAGGCTTGAGCCCGGCCGCCAGGCCCGTCTCCGGAACCGTGATCTTCAGGACCTCGGCCCGGCCGTCCTCCATGAGCATCACGGTCACCGTGTACAGCGACGCTCCGGTCTCCCGGTCGGTGGCGACCTCCCCGGTCTGCTGGTCCTTGATCTTCAGTACCGGCTCGGTGCCCGCGATGCACACCGCCGACGGCAGCAGAGCAACACGGATTCGAGACATGGCCATGCCATCACATTCCTTGATCGATGGAGCCGCTTGATCGACTCGCTATGAGCATAGGGAGATGATCGCTCATCTTGCAAGGTCGATTAGCTTGTGAACTCGATCAGGTTGGTAGGCGGTCAGGTGGGGAACGCGCGGATGTGCCTGTAGCGCTAAGGCTTGCTGGCGATACCGTGGGGCCATGACCCTGCCCTTGGACGAGGACTCCCGGCCGCCGTACCTCCAGGCCGCCGAGGCCCTGCGGGACGCGATCCTGAACGGCGAGTACCGCCCCGGCGAGCGCCTGCCCTCGGCCAACGTGCTGCGGGAGCGGTTCGGCGTCTCCAGCTCCACCGTCCAAAACGCTCTGCGGGTGCTCAAGCAAGAAGGGCTCGTCTACTCCCAGCTCGGCCGAGGCAGCTACGTCAGCGCCTCCGTCGGCCAGAGCACCGGCCCAGCTGACGACGACCACGGCGACGCCGAGCCCGAAGGCCCGGACTGGCCGACAGACGTCATCCGCAACGACGACGGCCGCCCTCCATACGCCCAGGTAGCGGACATCCTCCGCCGCGAGATCACGGAAGGTACCTACCCCCCGGGATCCCAGCTCCCTCCGGCCCGTGAGATCCAGGAGCGGTTCAAGGTTGCCAACTCCACGGCGCAGAACGCCTACCGGTATCTCAAGCAGGCCGGACTCGTGTACGCGGTCAAGGGGCGCGGCGTCTTCGTACGCCAGACCCCGGAGCCAGGCAAGCACCACGGGCCGATCACGAACTACCTGCTGCGAGACGAGATCGCCCGCGAGGCCCGCGCGGCTGCCGCCGAGTTCGCCGACCTCAGCGATGACGAGTTGCTGGAACGGGAAGCCGAGCTGGACCAGCGATGGGTCACGATCCGCGAGGAACACCAGCGAGTCTTCAACGAGCGCCGGAAGATCAAACGCGAGAAGAGTCGCCGCGGCCTGTTCCTGCCACCCCTCCACGACGACACCGATCCGGACGTGTCGCCGAGCGAGAAGCTGGAGGCCGCACTGGCCGAGTCGAAGAAGCGCCGGCAGCAGCGCCCCTGATCGACAGTCTGACAGATCGACCAGAGGGTGAGCTGTTCAGAGTTTCTTTACTTGATCAAGAAGGGCGTCCCGCTTGCGCGGGCCGCCGCGCGCCGGCGGTCGGTGACCGCCGCCCGCTCCTGTCTGCCGCCCCGCTGGCGACGGCCGCCGACCACTCGGCGCGCAGGGCCCAGAGGCATAGGCCGGACTGTCAATCGGAAGCCCCGCTGTCCGACCGCTCAGCAGCGGACCGGCTGGGTTCCCGAGAGGCCGTCCGGCGAGCTCGTACCGTGCGGCGTCGACACCCCGGCGGAGCTGTCGTCCGGAACGCGGCCGTTGTGCCTGGCTGGCACCGTGACGATGGAGATAACTGGGCTGATGCCGGTGCGGGGTTGAGCGAGACACACGTGACGGGTGATCGGTCGGGGCGCCCGCCGTCGTGGCTGACTTTCTGCGGCTGAGGCCAGAACCTCATGGCCATGGGCACGGCACGCACGTAAGGGCCCGCCCCTGCCAGGGCTGACGAGGAGGGGGAGCCTCGATCGGCCGTGCCCGGCAGGGACGGGAGTTGGGTAGGTCAGCGCGGTGCGGCTCCTGAGCGAGCGGGACGGGTCACATCCGCCGCCAGGCCCGCCAGGGCCGGGTGATGATCTCCCGGTAGGTGTGGTGGGACGGGTTCTGGCCGCAGTGCCGCAGCACCCAGTTCTGCGGTTCGGCGAAGTCCTTGCTTGTCGGTGAGGTCTCTCCGTCCACGGCGCACTGCATCGCGTACAGGACTGGCTCCGCGTCCGGTTCGCGGTCGGGCTGGAGAGTCCAGGTCTCGTAGCGCAGGACCGAGCGAGGGGTCACCGTCCCCACCTCCGGTTGGCCACGGCCACCTTCGCGCTTAACTCCTCCGTCGGAGTCGGTGGGCGAACGTCCTCGGGCGGCACGTCCCACTCCAGGCCACCGCGTGGCGGTCGAAGCTGCACGTACGGCCCCACATGCCCCATCACCACGCCCACCTTGCCGCTCCGCCGGTCGACCATCAGGGCGCCGGTATCGGGCGAGACGGTGTGCCCGTAGGCATCAGGGGTGGGGGCCGTCATCGTGACCACCCCGGCGAGGCGGCGCGCGACCGGGCGTCCAGTCGCAGGGCGGGAACATATGGGGTGGCGCTCATTCGCACGGTGACGCTCCTCGGCGGCGTTGATGCGTGCCCCTGGGCCCGTCGGTGCCGCAGGGTCGGCACCGATACTCACGCCGGTCACCGGGACGAAGGAACCTCCACCAAACCCCACTTCGGGACGTCCTGCACCGTGTAGAACGTCCCTAGTGCCGTCCTGAGACGAGGGGGAGACTCGTGCCGAACGAGAGACTACGAGCCGTCATGGAGGCGGGAGGCTGGACGTACGCCGCACTCGCCCAGCAGGTCGAGGTCGACCCCAAGTCGGTCGAGCGCTGGGTGAACCTCGGGCGTATCCCACGTCGTGCCACCGCCCTCCAGGCGGCCAAGGCCCTGGGAGAAGATGTGCACGCACTCTGGCCGGCGCTCCGCCAGGCCCGCCCCGCCCGCGCCATCAGCCCTGAGTTGGTGGCGCTCTACGAGCAGCGGGCCGACCTCCCCGTCTCGGCGTTCACCGACCTGATGGCCCAGGCCCGGGAACGGATCGACATCCTCGTCTACGCGGCCGTCTTCCTCCACGAGGCGTACCCGCGGCTGAACGAACTCCTCTCCGAACGTGCCGCCGAAGGCTGCACCGTCCGCATCGCGATCGGGGACGCCGACAGCGACAACGTCCAAGCCCGCGGCCAAGAGGAGCGGTTCGGCCACGGCATCGAATCCCGCTGCCGCCTCGCGCTCATGCACTACAGACCGCTCGCCAGCACCCCGGGCATCGCAGTCCGCACCCACGAAACTACGCTCTACAACTCCCTCTACCGCGCCGACGACCAGCAACTCGTCAACGCCCATGTCTGGGGCGTCAACGCGTACGCCGCCCCCGTATGGCATCTTCGCCGACACGAGGCAGGCGGCATGTTCGACACCTACGCCGAGAGCTTCGACGCCGTGTGGACGACAGCAACCCCCGTACGAGAGGAAGGCTGACCGTGGCCCGCACCGAGTACTACGACGACCCGAATGCGCCCAAGCCGAACAGCATGGTCGTCGCCGCCTCCGCCGTCGTCACCGACGATCACGGGCGCATCCTCCTCCAGCGCCGCCGCGACAACGACCTATGGGCCCTGCCCGGAGGCGGTATGGACCTCACCGACTCCCTGCCAGGAACGGCCGTCCGCGAGGTCAAGGAAGAGACCGGCCTCGACGTAGAGATCACCGGCCTGGTCGGCACCTACACCGACCCGAAACACATCATCGCCTACACCGACGGCGAGGTCCGCCGCCAGTTCAACGTCTGCTTCACCGCCCGCATCACTGGCGGCCAGCTGGAGATCTCCGACGAGTCCACCGAACTCCGGTTCGTACCGCCGGAAGAGATCGAGCAGTTGCCGATACACCACACCCAACGGCTCAGGCTCCGGCACTTCCTGGAACAGCGCGAGAAGCCGTACCTGGGCTGAACCGCCTGACGGCAGTAGCGACGGCAACAACCCCGTACAACCACGAACACCCACGCACGTCACCGGACCAGCAAACCGCGCTTGACCTGCGAAAAGGCAGGTCGAAGGCTTCGCGTAGCACACGTACTATGTTGTGGCGGGCGGCGTCCCGATCTTGGTTCACAACAGCGGTGGCCCGAGCATGGCCTGCTCTGTGCCGGCCGCCGGTGGACCGGGCGAGGGAATCTCACGGTCCACGGCGAAGGCGCAGGCCCTTTCGGATGCTGGTGTTCCGCACGGAACGGAGCCACTCGAGACAGGGGCCACTGCGTCGACAACCAAAGAGTCGCAAGGAAATAAACAACTATTTGACGAGAATTATCAGCCCATTTTCTTCCCTGAGGAGTTCTATCTCACGGAGGGTGGGGAAATCGTGGTCTATCAGGATCACTATACAGGCCATAGTTATGGTGCAGGCGGGGTTGGTGATCAGCCTCCCCATGTGCATGTCCGTCCCTACGAAGAGCAGCGTAATGGGATAGCCCCAGGCGCACAGGAGCATTATTACTATGATCCATCCTTGGGTTAAGTTCTTGGATCCTAATAGTCGACTTCGGGATCTTTATGGGAAATTTCCCGAGCGGTCTGAGGTGCAACTCCAATCGTTGTGCCTCAGACCTGCGGGGCCGACGATCCTTATGAGACTGGATCTTCCCGTCTTTCCTGAGAAAGTTCCGGCTGCATGGGCCCTAGCTGGCTGTGACACGGTGCAGGTGACGCTGGAATTCCTCGCCGCAGACGAGGTGCGTGTGTCGCTTCCCCAGCTACCCAGGCAAGTTGAAATCTCTGGATATCACCTGGGCGAGCAGCTGGCTGCTTTCAGGGTCTCGGGCCAGGACCTCGATGTACGGTTTCGTGCTTTCGGACGACTGCGCGCGGGACATGTGAGTGCCTATCGACGCCAAATCCCTGGGGATGCCGAAGAAGGTCGGCGGCATTACTTCCTGGGAGCGGTAGATAGCAAGCTCTATCAGACGGTTCCTGATCCGTGGAATGAGGCATTTCATGGGAAGCTTTGATGAATTTGTCCGTTTTTCCGCAAAGCTAACTGACGAGCGCATCCGATCGAATTCCTTTGTCGCGCTGTCCAATTTCAATCTAATCTCGGTGTATGTTGGTCCTGATCCGAACGAACTCGTGATGACTTTCGAATCGCCAGCCCCCGATGACGACACGGAGCTGAATGCAGTGAGGTTCAGTGTCGTTTTCAAAGAGGTGGATGACTTGGTTGTTCGCGGATTTAATGGAATCGGATCCATGCGGGCGGACGTTGATCCTGCTGGTCGGTATATTTTCCATCTTTGTGCTGCAGAATCGAATATATCCTTTCGATTCGGAGCGGTTGACGTTGCCGGTGTTCGGCGCTTCAAGATGGCTCGGGCATTTTGACTCCACTGGCTGTCGCGACGGCCGGTGGGCTGTACGGGGATGGATGACGGAGCATGACCGGGATCGTTGACCTCGCATGCGAGATGTCGACTCCCTAGTGTCCCGTGATCACGTTCACGTTTCGTGATCTTGCGTGTCTAGTTGGTGCTGGCATGGACCTTTTCGTGGAACAGGCCGCTGAGTTGCGGGAGTTGGTGAATTGTCGTGATGTGCCTGCGGATTTGGAGACGCGGGCCCGGGGCGACGGGTGTGTTCGACGGCAAGGAAGGCGTGGGCGAGCATCGCGAGAGTGACCCCAGCGGCTCCAGGAAGGGTAACGGCGGACCTGGTGCTCATCCCAGCCGCATCCGACCGGCACCCCGTACCTCACCAATGCCACCGACAAGATCGTGTTACGAGCTCTACGAATGTGGGAGCAAACAGAATCGCCGCTCAGCTTGAGATCTTCTTGAAGTTGTCTACCTGGTAACGCTGACCTGCGGCGATGCGGCAATTACCTACTCTGACCTGCGTGGATAGTCCTTTCAGGCTCTTTCGGTGTCGTGCCACGTTGCGCAGTTGATTCGCTCCATGCGCTCCCCGGCGCGGCGCAGACTCCCCGGATTCTCCCAAGGATGGCTGTGATGACAGTCGTTGAGTGTGATCCTGAGTGCTCGCCGGATGAGTGTGCCGGTCACGCTTCGTGAGCGACGCCAGGACGGAAGGTGCCGGTGCACTACTAAAGGGACTGTGCCGGAGCGCAGCACTCGGGCGCCCTCGGGGTCAGATGTCCCGGAAGAGACCTGCGAGCCTGGTGACCTGCCGCGACGGTGGCTTCGGGCTGCTGACCTGCGCGGGCTCGCTCCGCGGGCCTGCTGGCGGATCCAGGGTGATCGGAGGGCCGATGTCGACATAACGTGCCGGGGCTAGAAGCCTCGAAGCGGGGAGAAGTCGGTCCGTGACTTCTGGGGCCGTAAGCAGTGAATCGACGACGCCGGGAAGTTCAGTGCCTTCGTAGAGGATCACTGAATCCCAACTGTCGGCGTCCGTGGCTCCCTTGACATCGCACACCAGGGCACGCGTCGGTGTCGATACATCATCGATTGCGGACATGAGGGGCTGGTGCAGGTCAAGATGTCACCCGATCGTGCACCAGCCCCTGACGGCCAACCTGACCACTTCCGCCTCTTCGAGGCTCAGACCATCCAGCCAGAAGGTCTGCATTTCACACCCCAGCGGTTCGTGCGAGTACTCGCCCACCACGTTGACGTCAGGTGAGAGCCACCAGGTCACAGTGATTGACGATGCTCTTATGCCGATCACCCATGCAAGCGCCTCAAGGGTGACGGGGACGTCGTCGCCGTCCACATCGATCACCGTTGCGGTACCCGTCGTCGGGTGAACGATCGCGACGCCGCGCCGATCGAATGCAGCTACCTGGTCGGGAAAGGCTGGATCCTTTCGCGACTCCCCGTATCAGCGAATGAAACCATCTCCCATTTTCAATCTCCCGGCAAGGTGAAGACGTGGACATTGTCAGCCCTAAACCCTTTGTGCGCCTGGTCTATTGCCCGTTCGGGCGTGTCGGTCAGGTGGCACTCGGCCGACACGCCCGCTTTGTGAATGGCACGCGGCCTGATCGTCTATTCGAAACGAACAGTGAACCGCTCATCCCATCCGAATTCTTCGTCCTGTGCCTGAACCCGCAGCAACAGGTCGCGAATCAGATCGAAGTCCTGCTTCCCTATAGCGATTCGACTTTCGTTTGATTCACGCCAGACGATCTGAATCGGCCTTTCGGCGTCCGCCGACAGAATGTCCCACAGGGCGGCCAGGTTCGGGCGATAGTACGAGCCGAGGCTCAGCGCTCCAGCCATCGCGGCATGAAAGTCATCCACGCTGCCGATTCGCGTTCCGTCAATTTCGATTATCATCGGCATCACTTCCATTTGGGCAACTGGTAGAAGGACTCATAGTGATCGGCTGTGACGTAGGCGAGTCCGTCGTTTGAATAGAGAAGTCGAGTACCCGGCTGCTTAGCTCGCGTCCGAGTGGAATCGATTCCAATGTCAGCTTCATACCATTCTCGTCCATTTGCAGATGGGAGTTTACCATCCGAATTCTCGAAGATGTCGCCCCCAAGCTGTGCGCCAGGTATTTTGTTCCCAAGCGCCTTTCCAGGCTTCCAGCCCTGCGCCATTGCTTCCGCTTTGGTTACGTAGTTGCTGGGAAGTTTTCCAGTGCTTACGAGACTCCCCAGCGTATCGTTCGCAACTTCAGCTGCCGCGAGATCCCGCCGCAGAGCGGCAGCTCCTGCAGCAGACAACGCCGCTCCACCTACTGTGGCGCTTCCGCCGGACGCCCCACCGGTCACCATCTCCGCGATTTCCGCGGCGCACACCGGGGCCGTGGCCAGGCAGCCTTCGCCCAGGGCGACGGCGACCGGGGCGGCGACCACAACTGCTGCCACGACTGTGACGGCGCCCAGTACGACCTTCTGCCAGGTTGCGAGCTTTCCTGTGTCCGGTAGGTCGTTGGCGGTGGGGTCGTAGTGCGGATTCGTACCCATCGCCCAGCAGGCGTTGCAGTAGCCGTCATCCTTCTTGGGCTTCGGGTCGGGTCCCTTCTTGAACACCACCTGGGCTGACTTGTGGCCCCCGTCCGTGCGGACTGTGACGGTCATGGTGCCGCTGCCGGTGCCGCCGCCCGTCTTCTGGTACTGGAAGGTCTGGGTGTAGGTCCTGCTGGAGTGGTAGACCCAGGTGCCACCCGGGCCCATCGTCATGTAGTCGTGGTAGCTGCCGCCCTTGCCGTCGCTGCACCCGCGTTCGCAGTCCGTGATCGGCCGCAGGCCGGTCGGGTCGGACTTGGTGACGGGCGTGTTGTTGGCGTAGGCGTATCCGTTGAGGGACTCGTGGTCTTCGGGGGCCAGGACGGGGTCGACGGAGAGGAAGCGTCCGGTGGCCGGGTCGTACTCGCGGGCGCCGACGTGGGTGAGGCCGGTGTCGGTGTCGGCCGGTTTGCCGAGGAAGCCCTTGTCGTCGGGCCAGGCCGACGGGGCTGCACCGCGTGCTTCGCCGAAGGGCCTGTTGTAGCGGCGGGTGACGGCCTGGGTGGTGGCGTCCACCGTCATCGAGGCGGTGCCGTGGTGGTCGTCGACCATCCAGGACAGGCCGGCCTCGGTGCGGACGGCGGTGGCGTCGCCGGCCGGGTAGTAGCGCTGGGCGGTGAACTTCTTGGCGCCCGTGTCGTAGTGGAGTTCCTGACCGGCCAGGTAGAGGACGGTATTGACGGGGCCGCGGCGGATGAGGAGTTCGCCGTCGGCGTCGTAGAGGTAGTCGGTGGTCTTGGTGCCTTCGGTGAGGCGGGTGAGTTCGCCCTCGATGTCCCATACGAGGCTCTGTGCGGTGCCGGTGGAGCCGTAGCGCTTGGTGGTGTTGCCCTGTTCGTCGTATGCGTACGGCTTCGCGGCGGTGCCGTTCACCGTGACCGAGGTCAGGGTGTGGGGCTGGCCGGTGCCGGAGGCGTTGACGGCGGGGTAGCCGTAGGCCGTGGCGGTGTTACCGGTGGCCTTGTGCTCGGTCTGGGTGTCGCGCAGGCCGCCGGGCTTGTAGGCCCAGCTGGTCCAGTACGGGGCAGGTCCGCCGAGGGCATTCGCCGAGCGGGCGGTCGCGCAGTCGTTGGAGGACGGGGTCCAGGCTTCGGTCAGGCGGCGGTAGCCGTCGTAGGCGAAGCACTGGGTGTCCTTGCCGCCCGCCTTGTCGGTGACCGACTTGACGTTGCCGGAGGTGTCGTAGACGTAGTCGACGTCGCTGGTGTTCCCGGTGTTGGTCTGGTCGACCGTGTGGGTGTTGGACAGGCGGCGGGTGCCGTCCTCGTAGCGGTTGAGGACCTGGAGCTGCTTGGCGGCGGTGGAGGTGCCCAGGCGGGTTTCCTCGATCTCGCCGTACGGGGAGTAGCCGATGTTCTGGACGTAGTCGGTCATGCCGTCGGTGCCGGTGAGCATGCCGAGACCGTTGTAGCTGTTGGTGACCGTCTCGGCGGGCAGGCCGGCCACCGCGGGCATGGAGGTGTTCTGGACGGTGCCGTCGATGTTGTAGACCGTGGAGGTGGTGAAGGTCTGGGGCGCGCCGGCGGTGACCAGGGGGTCGGTGGCGGCGATGACGGTCTTGGTGCCCTTGGAGCGGCCCTGGGCGTCATAGCCGGTGACGACCTGGGAGTAGATCTTGCCGGTGGTGCCGCCGACATAGCGGATGGAGGCGGTCGGCTTGCCCTTGGCCAGGGAGTCGTAGGTGAACTTGGTCAGTTGGTGGGCGTTGTCCTTCACTCCGTCCCACGTGCCGGTCGTGCGGCCAAGTTCGTCGTAGTCGGTGACAAGGGTGCGGGAGGCGCCATTGAGGGTGGAGGTGGCCGTCAGTGGCTGGTCGGCGTCGTTGTAGGTGGTGTCGACCTTCCCCTTGTCGGGGTCGGTCGAGGTGGTCCTGCGGCCGCGCAGGTCGTAGTCGTACGTCCAGACCGCCCCGTCCGGGCCGGTCATCTTCTTGATCTGGCCGCCGGGGTTGTACTCGTACAGCGTGAGGGTGTAGTCGCTGCCCGTCGGGACGGGGCCGCCGTACTCGCGGCGCTCGGTGGTCCGGCCGCGGGCGTCGGTGATGGTCAGGGTGCCGGTGCCGCCCTCGGCGGCGGTGGTGGCGGTGCGGTCGCCCTGGTTGTCGGTCTTGGTGCGCCACTTCTCCTGGCCGTAGACCCGGAAGATCGATTCGGTGGCGCGTCCGGCGGCGTCGAAGACCGTCTCGGTGGAGGCGGGGACGGAGCCGGTGAAGGTGTTGGCCAGGGTGCCCGAGGGGGCGTTGTCGTCGTGGATCTGGCTGTTGGCCATGTAGGCCAGGCCGCGGTCGTCGTAGAGGGTTTCCGAGATCACCCGGCCGCCGCTCGGCGCGGGGGTCTGCTTCTGGCGGGAGCGCAGCAGGCCGTCGAAGATCTCGTAGGAGCTGTTGTAGGTCTGTCCGTCGGCCTTGAGGGCGTCGGTGCGGACCCAGGTCTCTTTGTCGTTGTTGATGCTGTAGGCGTAGCCGATGCTGGCGGCGTCGCCCAGTGTGCGGGAGCGGTCCGGCTTCCAGATCGACTTGAGACGGCCGAGTGCGTCGAAGGACCACTCCGTGACATTGCCGTTGGCGTCGGTTGTCTTGGTGGCCGTGCCCCAGGCCGGGTCCACCTCGGTGGTAGAGGTGTACAGCTTGGGGTCGGTCGTGGTCTTGGACGTCAGCGGGCCGTAGCCGGTGTCGTCGGGGACGTAGGTGGTTTTGACCGTGCGGTTCAGGGCGCTGACCGCTGTGAGCGGGCGGCCCAACCTGTCGTAGGTGGCGCCGGAAACCTGCTGGTAGACGGGCTTCTTGTCGGCGTCGTAGCTTGCGACCCGGTAGGAGGAGGTGATCTCGCCCATGGTGGGTGCCGCGCCGACCACCTGGCCGTCGTAGGCCGTGGTGATGTCGGAGACGACATCGTCGGGGACCACCGGGGTGGTCGCGCAGGAAACCGAGTAGGTCTCGGTGCGCGAGACCGTGTTCACGAGCCAGGCCGAGGTGTTGCGGGCGTAGCTGGTGCGCACGCACGACTCGTCGCCCGACTTGGCGGTGTCGCCGCTGTCCTCGACAGTCAGTGGCATGCCGTAGACGGAGTCGTACGTGGTTTTCTGCTTGACCGTGCGGGTGCCGGTGGAGGTCTTGGTGCGCGTGACCGTCTCGCCGGCCTGGACGATCCGGGACTCGGTGGTGCCCCAGCTGTAGGCGTGGCTGCCGGTCTTGTACGAAAGGGGGGTGTTGATGGTGCCGGTGACTTCGTCGGTGCCGTTGTAGACGATGGTCTCGCGCACGAAGCCGGCGTAATGGCGGGTGTCGTCGATGGCCGTGCCGGTGGAGTCGGTGACCTTCTCCACCCGGGCGGTGCCGTCGAGTTCCTTCTCGCCGTTGAGGCCCCGCATGAAGAGCGTGGACTTCTTGGAGCGTGGGCCCCCGTCGGTGTCGCCGGAGGTCTCCACGACCTTGCCGTAGCCACGCCACTGGGACCAGGTGCGGTTGGACGGCTTGGTCAGGCCCTCGTCGTCGGCGTAGGCCCAGCCGGCGCCGCCCTGGTAGTCGTAGTACTTCTCGCCGGTGTCACCGTGGCCGTAGGGGTCGTCCTGGAAGACGGAGGTCACCACGTACTTGTGGAACCAGTCGGTGACCGGGGTCGCCCCGGACTGGGACCACTTGACCGGGTAGCAGCGCCGGGTGTTCTTGTCGACGTCCGCCGGCATGCCGGAGCCCCAGACGCAGTCCGGGTCGGAGTAGTTGACGGTGAGGGTCGAGCCGGTCTCGGATTTGACGGTGCGTACGCGCCACTTGAGGTAGCGCAGGGTGTCAGGGCCGCTGCCCTCGACGTGGTTGGAGAGCTGGACGCCGCCGAAGACGATCGCCGGCATGGCGGCCGTGGTGGTGTTGGCCTTCCCGGTGTTCTGGATGGACTTCAGCCACAGGCTCGCCGAGGAGGCGTCGCCGGTGTCGGGGAAGCTCTGCTCCAGGTGCCAGGTGTCGACGTCCCGTTGGGTGGTGCCGCTGCCGGTCCACACGGAGGTGGTGATGTCGGTGAGGCGTTCGCGGGTGAAGAAGGCAGGGCCGATCTGGGTGGTGCACTTGGTGCTCGCCGCGCAGATCATGTCGTAGGGCACGTCGGGCCAGTTGGCCTTGGTGTCCTTGGTCAGGCTGGAGCAGCCGTCCGAGACGACGCAGCGCTCGGCGTAGGTGAAGCGGACCTGCTGGGCGGCGGGCTTGCTGTAGATCAGGTCGCTGCGCAGGCCGTAGTCGATGTGGTTGAGGTAGCCGCCCCGGGTGTAGCCGGTGCCGTTGACCGCGGTGTCGGCGTTCTTGGAGTAGTAGTTCGTCTCCGGGGTGTACCAGTACGTGGAGGCGTTGCCGTGGGTGTCCACGACGTAGTCCAGGTTCCAGCGCCACGCCTGGTTGCAGAAGGAGTCGGCGAAGCCGGTGGACTTGTAGCAGGGCTCGCCGGAGTCGTCGCCGAAGACCGGCACGGTCCATACGGAGTTGGTGACCGGGTCGTCGGCGGCGGTGCCGTTGTCGCTCCAGCCGGGCATCCGGTGCTTGCCGAAGAAGTACTGGTTACCGGAGGCGTCCGTGACCTTCCAGTATTCGGTGTTGTCGTCGCCGTTGCCGGTGGCTCCGGTGAGGTGCTCGACGCGGGTGCCGTCCTCGTTCTTCAGCTTCCACGAGCCGCCGGATGCCTGGGACAAAGCCGCGGTGTCGCAGGCGGCCTTGTCGGCGCAGGAGTTGACCAGTTCCACGGCCTTGCCGTTGAGGACAAGGGTGGCGTTGGCGTACTTCCAGCACAGGTCGCCCTTGCCGGACTGGCCGTCGTCACGGCAGGGGGCGTACTTGCGCTCGATGAAGGACTCGGTCATCGAGAAGCCTTCGCCGATCACCGAGGTCTGGTTGTTCTCCCCGGCCGTGCGGCCGTCCACCGAGGCGGAGTTGTAGGAGATCGACAGGCTGGGGGCCGGGCCGGCTGTCGCCGGAGGAACCCGCAGCGGGTAGTTCCAGGTGAAGTCACCTGTGCTGCCGCCGGCCTCCCAGGTCGCGGTGGGGGACAGTGTGGTGGCGGCGTAGTCGCCCCCGCCGCCGGAGCTGTCGGGAGCCGCTGCCAGGAGCATCGGGGTGCCGGCTTTCAGCGTGCTGGCGGGGAGGGTGCCGTTCAGGGTCTGGGACTGGGTGTCGTTGTCCGCGCCCGTCACCGGGGTCTGGGTGCGGCACGCCTTCTTCTGCGGGGTGGTCAGCGCGCATGCCGGGAGAGTCACGAAGTGCAGACGGGCGCCGAAGTTGCCGCCGTAGAAGTCGTTGAAAGAGGAGTAGTTCAGGGAGACCCGGAGCTTGTCGCTGTCACCGCTGAAGTTCTCGGAAGTGGCTCCGGCCGGGTCCACAGTGAGCAGGACGCCGTTGACGCCCGCCTTCTTCGCTGCCGACTCGGAGTGAATGCTGAGCGCGACCTTTTCGGCCGGCCCGGTGGCCTTCGCATTCTTCCAGGTCTTCGCCGACTTGGCTGCCGAGGCAGCGGGCTGCTGGGCCAGCGTCATGCCGAGCCCGCCGACGGTGACGGCGGCCCTGCCGGTCGCCGCGACCGCGGCGGTGGCCTTTCCGGGCTTCGGCCAGGCGGCCTTCTTCAGCCGTTCACGAGTCTCGCGGGCCGCCGACGCGGCTTTGTCCTTCGGTGCTCTGGACGTGCCGGGCTTGAGCACGCCCACCTTGTCGGTCTTCGCCTCGGGCCGGTCCTCCAGCGGCTTACGGGCGGTCTGGGACTGGGCCTGCGCGGCGAAGTCGAAGCCCGAGGGAGCCACGACTTGCGGCAGGAGAGCGAGTGAGGTGACGAGTGCTCCACGGCCCAGCCAGCGGCGTATGACTGCCCCTGGCAAGCGTGTGCGGAAGGGTGTTGAAGACACGGTGATGTCCCGTTTTCGGAAAGGGAAATGGGCAGGAGGCGCTCGGGCGGCGGTGTCGGTGCCCGAGACGCCGGATCTCGATCGCGTATCCGCGCAGACATGCGGAGCGTCGAGGGCGGAACGGAAAAGAGCGGAAGAAGGCAAGGCGGGACAGGGCAGGCAACTGGCCCGCCCTGTCCCGCCTTGCTCTTAGTGCTGCTCGGTGTTGCGCCGGTTGGCGATGGTGTCGGTGGAGGTGGCTCCGGCCCAGATGCGGACACTGTCGATGCTTCCGGGGAAGTAGCGTGCGGCGGCGCCGTTGATCTTCGCCCGGCCGATCTCGAACGCCCCGGCGCTCTGCCAGGGGGCGGAGTACGGCACGCCGTCCTCGTCGCCCATCAGGGCGCTATCGACGTAGAGCTTGAGTCCGCCGAGCTTGGAGGTGTCTTCGGCGTCGGCTGCCGACTGGGCGTCGTAGACGACCGTCAGCATGACCGGGACACCTAGCTGGGCTGTGGTGAAAGCGTTGGACTCGTTCTTGGTCCAGGCCGCTCCGGTGCCGTCCCTGTCGGGGCGGCCGAACGTCCACCGTCCCTGGGTGCTGCCGGCCGGCTGCTCGTACCAGACGCCCCAGGCGGACTGGCTCGTGCCCGACTGGCCGAACACCTGCACCGCGTACGACTTGCTGGTGTCGGCGAGTTTGGCGGGGTCCAGCGTCACCCAGGCGGTCGCGGTGAACGAACCGGCATCGTCTACGACCGGACCGGTGGCGGTGGCGTACGCGCTGGTGCCGTTCAAGGTCATGGCCTGCGTGGTCGTCACCTCCTCGCCGATGTCCGGGTCGCCGGTGGTGAACTGGGTGAGCGCTGCGCCGTTGAGGGTGAGGTTCCGGCCGAAGCCGCTGGTGTCCTTGACCGTGGTGCCGGTCGCGTTGGCCATGTCCGTGGCGTCCCACTTGGCTACAAGCGCGGGGACCGGGTCGCCGGCGGTACCGTCGCTCAGATCCTCGTCTTCCAGCCAGGCGTCGTGGGCGAGTTCGGTGTCCGCGAGAGCGCGGGACCAGACCTTGACCTCGTCGATGGTGCCGGCGAAGTTCTCCTTGCCAGTCCCTGAAGCCAGCAGTCGGCCGACCTGCAGTCCGCCGGACGCCTTCCACGGGGTCACGGGGAACGGTGTCGGCTCGCCCTGAGGGACACCGTTGACGTAGAGCTGGATCGATTGCGCCGCCGCGTCGTAAACACCGGCGAGATGGGTCCAGGCGTTCAGAACCGGCGGTTTGGTTCCGATCGAGCGGGTGAGTACCGGACTGGCGACGTCGGTCTGGTGCCGGTTGAAGACCCAGGCGTTGTAGGCCGTCGAGTAGTAGAGCTGGAACCCGGAGGCGTTCGTGCCCGCCTGGGTCAGGACGGTGTAGTTGACGTCCTTCTTCGTCAGGCGCGCCCAGGCCGACACGGTGAAGGACTTGGTGGTGTCCAGCACCGCACCGGAGGTGGAGAGGTACGCGGTCGTGCCGTTCAGCTTCGCCGCGCCGGAGCCGCTGCGGGCCAGTGTGTCCCAGGTGGTCCCCGAAGAGGTCAGCGGGTGCTGGGTCGCAGTGGTGGAGTCGGTGAGGCCGTTGTCCAAATGCCAGATCCCCGAGGGCTGTTCAGCGCCCTTCACCAGGAAGCTGTAGTAACCAGTGAGCGAGCTGTGGCTTGCCGCGTCGAAACCCCAGACCTGGATGGTGTTCTCACCGGCCTGGTTCGGCGTGATCGTCTGGGTGGTGGCCGCGCCCTTGGCGACGGTGATCGGAGACGAGACAGCGCCGCTGTTCAGCTTCCACTTGTAGCTGACGACGTCCGACTGGATACCGGCAGTGGTGGGGTTGGTGTCCGCGGGAGTGAAAGTGAACTTGCCCGGTGTACCCACCCCGCCTGCGGCCGGATCGGTCTCGGCCGGCTGGTAAACGCCGTCCGCGCTGGTCACCACCGGAGGTGGCGGGGAATCGGTGTCGACCCGGAAGTAGCACCAGGACGACCAGGACGAGTCCAGGACACCCGTGACGCCCCGGTCCGTCTTGTAATACGCCTGTGTCTTGACCCGCATCCGGTAGTCGGTCTGCGGCGGCAGCGCGCTGGAGGATGCGTCGCGGGTGGCGTTGTCCGCCACCCAGGCGCCGTCCGGCGAGGCCGCGTACCAGGCACGGCTGGAGCCGTCGGCCTTCCACACCTCGAACAGGGCCCGCAGTTGGGCGTTGGAGCCGTCAGCAGACTGCACCGTGGCCAGCATCTTCGGCTTGGTGGCGCTGGTGGCGAAGGGCAGCGAGGAGGCGTTGCAGGCACGCCCGGTGGTGCCCTGCTGGACGCCGTAGGAGGTCGGCTTGCCCGGGTAGGACACATAGGTCACCGACAGCTTCGCGTCGTTGCGGAACCGCGCCCACGCGCCGGCGTCCGACTCGTCGTGCGCGGTCAGCGAGAAGGTGATCTGCGCATCCTTGTTGGTGGCGGCGGAGGCCAGCGTGGTCGTCAGGTTCTCGTTGGACTCCTCGGCCACGTTGTCGCTGAAGCGCACCCAGTTCGCCGGCTGCGACGGACTGCACAGGCTGCCCCGCCCGTAAGCCACGTTCCGGTCGCCCATCAGGTCGTCCGCTGTGGGGCGGGTCGACCACGTGGTGCTGGAGGAGATGCCCTTGGTGACATGGCTCAGGTCGTACCAGTGCGGGTCACAGCTGAACGTCCAAAGTTGGTAGACCTCCATCGTCGCGTCCAGGACCTTCTTGCCGTGGATCGACGAGAGCGGGTACTCGAAGTACATGCGCTGGGTGTACGGGGTGTTGGAGCAGAGGTAGCCGGCGTAGTTGGAGCAGCGGCCCACACCCTTGTCTCCGTCGAACTCCCAGTACTTGGTGCCGTTGGAGGCCAGCGCCGTCCAGTCACCCAGGACGATGCCCTTGGTCGGCGGGTCGATGTAGAGAGGGAAGACGGTGTCCTTGCCGTGGAGCAGCGCCGGATCGGGCGTGATCTCCAGGGTGGAGCCGGCGACCTTGAGGGGAAGTTCGGCCGCCGTGTCACCGCTGCCGGGGCCCTCCGAAGGGGCCGGCTCGCCGCCGGCAGCGGGCAGCGGGGTGCCGTCCGTCGGCTCCGGGTCCGGGGTTTCGGCTTCTGCCGAAGTGGCCACGCGGGAGAGCTGAGTGGTGACGTTGGTGGCCGGGGTGTCACCGGCCGAGTCCCACATCCGCCCCGCCGGGCTCTCGAAGACCGGGGTGCCATCGTTGTCACGCGCGACGAATCCGCCGTCCGCCGTCGGGGCGATGTCCAGACCGCTGCCCGACACCGTCATCCTGATCGTCGCGAGCGCCGGGTTCTTTGCCGCCTCCGCGGTCTTGACCACGAACACCGAGGTGTAGCCGGAGTCCAGCGCGGTCAACTTCAGGTCCACGTCCGGGAGGACACCGGTGTAGGTGGCGGTGGCGCCGTCGAGCCGGGGCTCGGGCAGTGCGGTGGGCCAGCCGAGCCGCAGCGCGTGCCCCTCGTCCTTCAGCGTGACCAGCCCGTCACCGCTGCCGCCGCCAGAGAAGGTGAGACCGGCCGTGGTGTTCTCCGCCCGCACAGAGCCGTCGGCTTCACGCACGAGGGTCGTGTCGATGGGAGCCCAGGTGCCGTCGTCCTTGCGGGCGCGGACCGGCGCCGCGTTCATCTCCTGGGTGAAGGTGCCGTCGGGGTTGGCGAACACCTGGGACGACTCAGTGGTCGCTGCGTCCACGATCACCCGGTCGCCGGTCTTTGTCGCGAGAGAACTCGCCTGCGACTCAGGAGTCCCGTCAGCCGTTTCCGAGACCGCCTTGTCATCGGCGAGCGCCGGGGACGCCCCGGCCACCGGAACCGCACATGCCAGGAGCGCGACGGCTATCGCCCCATTTCGCACCGTCTGGCGCCAGCTGTGCCGCCGTTGTTGTGAAACCACACCCCACCCGTTTTCTTAACTTTTTCTTACAGAAAGCTGTGAGGATCATGTGTTGACTGATCGTGGAGGTCAAGGGTGTCGGCTATCACGTTGACCTGACCCCATCTCGCCGGTTAGAAGTGCTCGTTGGACTGGTAGCCGTTGACGAGGAAATCGCTGATCAGCGGTCTGGGGACCAGGGCTCACCGCGTATCTGCGCCGCCTCGTCCGTCAACTGGCCGCGCATCAGGCGGAGATTGGATGCCTCGCGTGGGGCGGTGGTTCTGTGTGCGTCTGGCTGCTGAGTTTGGCGTCGAGATCGTGATGGTCCATCACTAGACCATGCTGACCATGGCGCGGCGGCGGTGTGAAGCCAGCGGGGCGGTAGTTCGAGCCGATGACGTCTTGGCCGAACTACTGACCTTGAACTCGGATTGTCGTAGCTGCTGACGGGGCTTGATCGTCGCCGTACGCCAGTGGCATCAGGTATGCGCAAGGCGGTCTGTCGGATGAGCGCCGACAGTTCCGCGAAGGGATTCGGATGATGGCAGCCGAGCGGTTCGCCCTGGGCGAACCGAGTTCGGTGAGCGCGAAGGAGGTACGTGTCAGTGTCCGGTTGATGCAGCGATGGCGACGCGACTGGGGCAGGGGCGGTCCGTTGGCTTTGCGTTCGGCAGGTTCGGCCTCGCCACCGAGGCTGAGCGAGGCCCAGTTCGCCCAGTTGGAGCGGGAGTTGGCCAAGAGGCCGGTCGCGCACGGCTGGCCGGGTCCGTCACCACTGGCAAGGTCAACATCCCGTCGGGACTGTCCGAGCGGCTGGATACCGAAGGGGTGTGGCGGCTTGTCCTGCTGGTGCTGGAGTCGGCCAGCCGGTGGCCTGCCAGCGGCTGTGGCCCTGACTTTGGTTTGAGTTCTGCCGTGGGCTCCCCAGGTGCTGTCATTCGCCCGTGCCTCTCTGGCACGAGCACCGTGGTTGGGACGCCGGGCCCGTCGGTCGGCACTTCTGTGGACGGTGGCTGCGTTAATCGCCGGGTTATTCGGTACGCCCGCCGCTGACGGACTGAGGTTGTGGGCCGTGCTCGGAACACCGCTGCCGAAACGGGTCATGCTGCTGGTTGGGGCGATGGCGGTCGTGGTCGCATTGACCACAGTGAGGGTCCCCGCACCGCTCGCCGGGCCGTACGCCATGGCGTACGGCCTACGCGGCGGCCGTCACTGACGTCGTCCTGTTATTGCGCACCGATTCGGGTCGTCGTGGCCTGCTGGACGCACTTCCCCATCTTTCGGCCGGAGGACAACTGCTGGCGGGCCGGGCCGCAGTGACGGTGGGCGGCGTCAAGCGGGTGCTCGGTCGAGTTGCGTGCGCCAGTGTGGTGAGGGGCATCAAGGACGGAGATTCCGATGGCGCTCCGCCCGTCATGGCCGGCCCTGCTACTCAGTTCTTTGATCCAGCGTTGCTGGCAGGGGCTGTATGCAGGGCACTGGAACACGGCGGCCCTGTGGAGGGCATCGGGCCGATGGAGCGTGAGGCGTTTCCCGATCCGGTCCCGCTCACCGAAACCGTCCACCGGGCGCTCGACCGTGCTGCGGGGCGTCACCAGTGCCAGGCGGAAAAGTATCTGATTGCACAGGTCGATGTCTCGAACGGGTTGCTTTCTCCGCCGCGATGCCCTCAGCTCAGCGAGACTCACTGAACGTGACCTCCTGGTATGGCAGATCCGGTTAGGGCGCCCCACTGGAGTGCATCGGCTCGCGGCTGATTGGCGTGCAGGTTATTCCCTGTCCTGCGAAGGGCTGCCTGCAGAGCAATGGCTCTGGGGACCAGTTGGGGACCACACGGTGTGCCCGATGATGCACGACGTACCGTCGTAGGTACGGCACGTGCCCAGCTTAGGCCCGATATATCCAGAAAATCACCTTGACCCTTACTCCTGGGGGTCAAGGGGTCGCAGGTTCAAATCCTGTCGTCCCGACCGTGTTCACCAGCGGGTCTGCCGGAAACGGCGGGCCCGCTGGTTGCGTTCGTGGGACACGTGACGGCGGCGTGATGGCAACCCGTGAGCGCGCGGCGGCCGGTCTCAGGCCGTGCGGGGTTCTGACGCCGGAGCCACGGCGTAGGGCCCGTCCGGGACGGCAAGGTGCCGGACGGGCCCGTCCTTCTTGTCGGCGCTGTCGCGTGGACGGAGTTCGCCGGCGGTCAGTCGGTGATGTCGACCCAGAACTCGTCCGTGTTGTACAGAATGCGGTCGCTGAAGTAGTACCAGATCAGCAGTCCGCCCGCGGCCTGGTTCTCGGTCCGTGGCACGGCCCGTACCGAGAAGTCCCACACCGGACTGCCCGCACCCTCGTCGGTGGACTGGAACGGGTACTCGTCGCAGTCCCGCGTCGCCGTGTCGTAGGCGGGCAGGCCCGTCTGGTCGTTGTACGGGGTGGTGCGGTTGCAGGCCGCGTCCTTGTAGTACCTGTTGGTACTGGTGATCGGCCCGGCGGGCACCCGGTGCAGCCCGCGTTCGTCGCGGGAGCCGGTGTACTTGCCCGGGATGTCCTTGGGTTCGATCTCGATCGGATAGGTACGCGTCGGATCGTTCTGGGCGAACCGGATGTGCTGGGCGACCGAGGTGACCCGGCTGTCACCGACGCTGTACTGGAGATGCGGGATGACGTCGTAGTTCACGCACGCCTTCGGATAGTCCTGGAAGAACGTGAAGTAGTTGGCGGAGTCGCAGCGGATGGTGTGGTTCTCGGTCGTGCCGGTGGTGTAGACGTAGTCGCCGCCGCTGCCGCCGAAGCGGAAGTGCCACTGGTGGTACAGGACTTTGTCAGCGGCGGTGGAGGCGGTCTCGTTGGAGTAGATGTCCCAGTGCAGCCACTCGTCGTGGTAGTCCCACTCGTCCCAGGTGTGCTCGATCCCGCTACCGGTGCCGTAGCAGAATGTCGCGTCCTGGGTGCAGTCGGACAGGACGTACATCGACAGGTCGTCGACCTCCCAGATCCAGCCGTCGAGGGGGTTCCACCCGTCGTACGAGACGGAGCCGTACTGCGCCTGGAAGTAGGTGCGTACCGCGCGCTCCTTGCCGTTGCCCACGGTCACCGCGTCGTACGCGACGCTGGCGGTGCCGTGGAACTCGCGGGTGCCGTCACTGTTGACGGTGTAGTAGTCGATGCCGAGCCGGCCCTTCTTGCACCACAGCCAGCGGTTGTACGTCTCTCCCGCGGCCGTCTCGGAACCGTCCCGGTCCAGGCACGCCGCGCTGTCGGGGGGCGGCTCGTCACCCCAGCCGGTCGGCGGTGCCGCCGCGGCGGCCGCCTCGGAGCTCGGCACCGTGGCGTCCTTGGTCAGGGGCACCTCGGAGGTGTCGGCGTAGCTGTGCTGGTCCTGTTTGCCCGCGTTGAGCAGCGCGTTCGCGACGGTCTTCGCGGACAGCGCGGAGGTACGGTCGGGCTGCGCGGCGGGCGCGGGCCTGCCCACCTTCTCGCCCGGACGGACCTTGCCGAGTTTGTACGGCAGGAGGACGGGTTCGCCGATCAGTTTCGTGCCGGCGGTGGATGCGGTGGCTGCGGTCCTGGCGTCCTGCGCGTGTGCCGCAGGGCCGGACAGACCGATGGCCAGCGGTATCAGCAGCCCGGTTGCGAACCAGCGCAACCGCCTCCTGATGCGAGACAACGACATGCGGGTGTTCCCCCTCGATGCAAGAGGGGCCACCCCGTCAGGGCAAGGCTGTGCACTCGCGTACAGATGTGACGCATGGAGCGGCCCCCGTTTTTGACCGAACACGGCCATCATCACGGCTGGGCCGGGAAGGGTACGCGCGATAACCAGGCAGGGTGCGTGTCCGCTGTGACCATACGGTTCACCGGACACCCGCGAGGCACCTGCGACGACGCACAGGGGCACACTGGCTGAAACCCCCGATGTGCGCGGGGAGATGTTGTGACCTACCTGTGAGGCCGACGATCACAACTGCGATGGGAAAGGAGGCGGTGACCGTGACTCATGCACCGGCTGACGCCTGGGACCGGATCGACCGCTGGCTGTCCGACCACGCCCCCGGCTACCGCGCCCGCCTGCGCCCGCCCGCCGAAAGCGAGGTGCTGCGCCGGGTCGCGGAGCGTTCGGCGGGCGCCGAACTGCCCCCGGCCCTGCTGTGCTGGTGGGCCCGGACGGACGGCCTCGACCGTGCGCCGGCCCCCGAATCACCGCCCCCGGCAGGCCACTTGATCCCCGACTTCTACGACCCCTGCGGCGCGGCCGAGGCCGACGAACGCCGGACGATCCACCTCCAGGCGGCGCAGGACATCGTGCCCCCGCCGCTCGCGGCAGCCTGGGAACATCACACCCGTGCTCGCAGCGCCGATCCCGCGGGCACGTTGTACCCCACGGAAGCAGTACCCGTATGGCTGCCGGAGTGGCTGCCCGTGGCCGTCGACGGTGGAGGCGGCGGCCTGTTCACCGACCTGCGGCCGGGGCAACTCCACGGCTGCGTCGTCCCCTTCACCCGTACCGGACACCACCGGGCGCCCCGCTGGCCGGGCATCACGGAGATGCTGACCGACGTGGCCGACCGCCTCCAGTCCCTCGACGCGAACGAAGCCGTGGCCATGACGGTGGGGCACTGGACACCACCGCGCGGCTGAGCGTGGTCCGACGGCAGTCACAGACCTCGCAGACGTCATGGACCTCACGTATGTCACGGACGGGCGGCACCGCGCCTGTCGTCATGCCGGGCCACGGCATGAGAAGCCGCCTGCGGTTCGATGGTGACCACGTGCCGGCCGGCGAAGCGGACACGGTCTTCGAGGATTGCTGCGACGCCGAGCGCGGCCGACGGTTCGACGACGAGGCCGACGTGTTCGAGGAGCATCCGCATACCGGCGATGATCGACGCTTCCTGGACCAGGACGGCGTCGTCAGAGACCAGGAGGAGGTCGTCCAGGACAGCCGGGACGGGTCGGCCGGCCGACGAGCCCGTCACCAATGGTGTCGGCGGAGTCGGGGGTGACGGCACGTCGTTGGCGCCACGAGTGTGTCAGCGCCGGTGCGCCCAGCGGCCGGACGTGGATCACCTCGACTTCGGGTGCCGGCCTTCTTGCCGTCTCGTGTCACCGCAACGGTGACCTGCGCACACAGCGCGATGAGCATCTCCAGGGCGCCCGGGGCGCTGCCGACCAGGGCGCGGCGCCGTGCCCTGTCCGACCGTGCGTGAGGCTCCGTCAGATCGTTCCCGGGCGGGTGCGGGAGTCGACGTAACCATGGATCAGTTCGAGCAGGCGTCCGCGGCCGAAGGGTTCGCCGTGGCCCGGATAGACCATGGAGATGGGCAGTTCGCTCAGCCGTGTCAGTGAGTCGACGTAGTCCGGTACGTTCGCGCCGCTGATCGCGTCGAGCAGTTCCTCGCCCTCACGAAGGTCGTAGACCACGTCTCCTGAGAACAAGGCGCCCTCGTCCGGGTCGAACAGCGCGATGCTGCCGGGACTGTGACCCGGCAGGTGCAGGACGGTCAGCGTGCGGTCACCGAGGTCGATGACGTCTCCGTCCTCGACGGGCAGACAGGACTTCGGGGGGCGCAGCGCATAGGAGTCCGGGTCGAATCCCGGGACGGGCGCGGCGTCCACCATCAGCCGGGGAAACTCCGCCGCGTACGCCGCCCGCAGGCCGAGCGTGCTCGCGAGCCGCTCGGTCCGTAGGGTGCCGGGTGCCGGGTGCCGGGGTGTCGACGGTCTCCGCCGCGTGGGCGTAGCAGTTGTCGAACTCGTGGGCGCCTCCCAGGTGATCCAGGTGCGCGTGGGTCACCACCAGTGCCGGGTCCCACCCGATCAGGATGTCGATGTCGAGCGCGGCTCCGTCGAGGACCAGTTCCACCGCGTCGCGAGTCATGGTCACGCCGTCGAGCACCGGTTTGATCGGCACCGGCAAGTGGCCCCACTTGTCGGCGCGTTCGAACACCTCGGGCCACGCCTCGATCAGGCGTGTCCAGGGGACCTGACGCAGTTCGTCGAGGTCCTTCGCGCCGACGATGTCCAGATACGTGGCAGTGATCCGCTGGGATTCGGCGCGGTCGGGGAGATGGAAACCGAAGGGCGTGCTTTGCAGGATGGCGCGGTGGAAGAGGGTGTTGGCCTGCGGGTGCCCGGCGAGCGCGACCGCGGAGTAGGCGCCGCCGGACTGTCCGCCGATGGTGATGTTGTCGGGGTCCCCGCCGAAGGCGGCGATGTTGTCCCGGACCCATTGCAGGGCCGCGACGTGGTCGGTGAGCCAGTAGTTGCCGGGTTCCGTGTCCGAACCGCCGTGCTCCGACCCGAAATAGAGGAAACCCAGTGCTCCGAGGCGGTAGTTGACCGTCACCACGACCAGGTCGCCGTCGCGGGCGAAGGTGTCGGCCGCGTAGAAGGGCACGTTGGCCGATCCCGAGACGAACCCGCCGCCGTGGATCCAGATCAGGACCGGCCGCGCGGCGCTGTCGGCGGCCGGTGTCCAGACGTTGAGGGTCAGACAGTCCTCGTCGAAGGGCGGGGAACCATGACCGCCGAGTACCGGGTCTCCGCCCTCCGCATAGGGCTGAGGTGCGCTCGCCCCGGCGACTGTGGCGTCCAGGACGCCGTCCCATCCCGGGTGGGGCCGAGCGGGGCGCCAGCGCAGGTCGCCGACCGGGGGAGCCGCGAAGGGCACGCCCTTGAAGACGGCGAGCCCGTCCTGGTGTGCGCCTCGCACCAGGCCGCTTGTCGTGGCGACCTGAATGCCTGCTGTCGAGTCGTTCATGATGCTTCCCTTCTCGGTGTTCTTCGTGCCGATGCGGCGGCTGTCGGAGGAACCGGGGGGTGGTCTCGCGGGGTGCGGTCGCCCCGGCCGCCTGTCGCCGGGGTCAGCCGGTGGACTTCGGGCTGTGCACGAAACGGCCGCCCAGCAGGGTGTGCGTGGGGTTCAGGTCGCGGCGGGCGTCGCTCGGGCACTGGGCGGGGTCCCGGTCCCAGATGGTGAGGTCGGCGAGACGGCCCGGGGTGAGCGTGCCGCGCAGGTGTTCCTCGCCGTGCAGGCGGGCGGCCATGGTGGTGTGCAGGGCGACGGCCTCGTCGTAGGTGATGGCGTGCTCGGGTCCCTGGACACCGATGACGGTCTGCCGGGTGGTCATGCCCCAGACGGAGCGCATGGCGCCGAACTGGCCGACGGGGAAGTCCGATCCGGCGGTGACCTGGGCGCCCTGGTCGATCCAGCCGCGGGCGGGGAAGAGCGCGGCGACCCGCTCCGGGCCCCAGAACCCCCGCTCGACCTCGGCGGTGTCGTGCAGGAGCGGCTGCTGGATGGTGACGGGGATGCCCAACTGGACGGCTCGGGCGCGCTGTTCGGGTCCGGCGAGACCGCCGTGCTCCATGACGAGTGTGCCGGCGGGCAGTCCGGGGTTGCGGGCGAGACCCGTTCGTAGACGTCGAGCAGGATGCGTACGGCGCGGTCGCCGTAGGCGTGGGTGCCGACCCGCCAGCCGCGGCGGACCACGGCCTCGACCGACTCGGCCAGTGCGTCGGGATCCCAGGTCAGGATGCCGGAGAAGGCGTGGTCGCAGGCGTAGGGCTCTTCGGTGGCCCCGGCTTCGAGCCCGCCGTCGAGGGCGAACTTCACGCCCCACACCCGCAGCCACGGATCGGCGCTGTAGCGCCAGTCCTCCATGGTGTCGAGCAGGTCCTCGATCCCGCACAGGGGGACCCGGTACCGCCGATCCTGCCGCCCCGGGACGGCTTCCTGTTCCTGGACCGCGACAAGTTCGCTGCCTCCTTCGCCGCGGACGTGCCCGAGGATCTGGCGGCGTTCATGGCCGACTCGCAGGTTCCCTGGGGCCTCGCCGCGCTGGGTGGAGTCGTCACCGAGGCGGCCTGGCAGACCAAGCCGTCCTGGTATCTGGTCGCGACCGACGACCGCATGATCCCGCCGACTGCCCAGCGCGCCATGGCCGAGCGGGCCGGCGCCACCGTCACCGAGACACCGGGCAGCCATGCTGTCCATGTGTCCAACCCGGCCGCTGTGGCGGCCGTCATCCGCCAGGCGGCTCGGACACTCTCCGGCAGCTAGGTCGTGTCCGCAAAGTCCCGTCGTCCGCCCGGAGGGCGGGCCCCGCGGCGTCCGGTGCGTGCTCTGGGGGTCCCCCCGGCCGAAGGCTGGG